>NZ_CP151843.1:0-748039 GCF_038452265.1 Vibrio diazotrophicus | reverse complement strand
TTTAACCTGTGCGTGAAAGGTGGCTTGCGGGCGGCACTTATCATGACAACGAACATCGAGAGAGCAGCAAAGTGAGCAGATGTGACCTTGATAGGCAGGGCACATCGCCATATCTTCTTCCTCGAATGTGTGCTGGCAAACCACACACTCATGTTCTTGATGTCCATGGTGAACAATGATTTCATCGTGGACTAAGTAGTAGCGACTGCGCGTCGCGAGTGCAATTAATGGCGCAGTGACAAAAGGCAATATGAACGCAAGATATGAGGCGAACGCTTTGATCACATCATTAAACACGCCAAAGTGGGCCGCGAACCCAAACAGGGACGCAATGATCATTGAACCTAAGCCCACAGGGTTTATGTCGTAAAGCTTTGAGCGTTTAAATTCGATGTGTTTGGGGCTAAGACCGAGCGGTTTGTTGATGGCTAAGTCAGCCACTATGCTACCAATCCAAGAGAGCACCAGAACCGAGTAGATTTGCAAAGTTTGCTCAATGAGTTGATAGACGCCAAGTTCCATTAGCAGCAGTGCAATCAATACGTTGAAAATCATCCATACCACGCGACCGGGGTGGTGATGGGTTAAACGTGAAAAGAAGTTAGACCAAGCCAGAGAGCCTGCGTAAGCATTGGCAACGTTAATTTTCAGCTGGGAAATGATGACAAACAAACCGGCGCAAATAAGGGCAAGTTTGGTGTTATCCGTCATATAACCGAACACATTTACATACATATGAGCCGGGTCGCCCGCCAGATCTGGCGCAATACCGTGGCTGACAGCAAGCCACGCTAAGAAACTTCCCAGTGCGATTTTCAAGGCGCCAAACAGCATCCAACCGGGTCCACCGATGAGCATCGCTGCCCACCAACGCAATTTAGTTGATGGAGTTTGTGCGGGAAGAAAGCGCAGAAAATCGACCTGTTCACCAATTTGCGCCACAACCGAAAGCAGTACTGCCGAGGCTGCACCAAACAATATCCAGTCAAACTCTGGACTGTGTCCAACTAAGCCACCGTAAGAGAGCCATTGGTCAATTTGACTGTCTGGATGAGAGAAAACGAAGAACAGAGGTATGAGCTGCATCGCAAGCCAAAGCGGCTGCGACCACATCTGAAATCGTCCGATATTGGAAATACCCAAAGCAACCAGAGGAATCACAATCACGGCGCTGATGATGTATCCCCAAAACAGCGGAATACCAAACAGCAGTTCTATCGCCATCGACATAATGGCGGCTTCGAGGGCAAAAAAGATAAAGGTGAACGAAGCGTAGATGAGCGACACTATGGTCGAGCCAATATAGCCAAACCCAGCACCGCGACTAAGTAGGTCGGCATCAACACCATATTTGGCGGCGTAATAGCAGATAGGTATGCCACTTAAAATGACTACCAGAGAAACACCGACTATCGCCCAAAGCGAGTTGATAACGCCGTAGTTGAGAGTGATAGTGCCACCGATGGCTTCAAGAACCAGAAACGAAACGATGCCCAAAGCGGTATTGGCTATCCAGCCTGCGGACCACTTCCTTGCACGTTTGGCGGTAAAACGCAGCGCGAAATCTTCCAGTAATTCATTGCCAACCAGTGTGTTATAACGCCTGCGCGTTATCGGAACCTTCTGCATCTCATTGTCTCTTCATCCTTAAAGCGGTGACTTACACTCCTTGCAAGTCTGGAAATTTCAACCATTTCATTTTATAGGTCGCTCGCGCGAGTATAGCTCGATTTGTTCAAATCTAATATGCGTAGTTTGACGTAGACAAAGTGCGCAATACGCGCATACCGCTAACTCTCTATCTCACCGATACTTTTCCGGAGCTTGCTTCTGATGTCTGTAACTGATGTCTGTCATTGGGGGTGTAAGTTTGAACCATTTATTAATCAAGGGAAGATGAAAAATGAAACGGAAATTCCTCTCCACGGCAGTACTGGCGGCGTCACTACTCAGTGCACATGCACTAGCAGCAGACACGATTAAAGTCGGTGTGTTGCACTCATTGTCAGGCACTATGGCAATCAGTGAAACCACACTGAAAGATACAATGTTGATGCTGATTGAAGAGCAAAACAAAAAGGGTGGTTTGCTTGGTAAAAAGCTAGAGCCTGTGGTTGTTGACCCAGCGTCTAACTGGCCTCTATTTGCAGAAAAAGCGCGCGAATTGATTTCAAAAGACAAAGTATCAGCAGTATTCGGTTGCTGGACTTCAGTATCTCGCAAATCTGTATTGCCAGTATTTGAAGAGTTGAACAGCATTCTGTTCTACCCAGTTCAGTATGAAGGTGAAGAGTCTTCGAAAAACGTGTTCTACACAGGCGCAGCGCCAAACCAACAGGCAATTCCAGCGGTTGATTACCTGATGGATCAAGGTGTGAAACGTTGGGTTCTTGCAGGTACAGACTATGTTTACCCTCGTACTACCAACAAAATCCTTGAAGCCTATTTGAAAGATAAAGGCGTGGCGGAATCAGACATCATGATCAACTACACGCCTTTCGGCCACTCTGATTGGCAGTCTATTGTTTCTGATATTAAGAAATTCGGTTCAGCGGGCAAGAAAACAGCGGTTGTTTCTACCGTCAATGGCGATGCAAACGTACCTTTCTATAAGGAGTTGGGTAACCAAGGCGTAACGGCTGACCAAATTCCAGTGGTTGCATTCTCTGTGGGTGAAGAAGAACTATCCGGCATGGACACAGCTCCACTTGTCGGTCACTTAGCAGCGTGGAACTACTTCGAAAGCGTGGATTCGCAAGCGAACGAAGAGTTTATCGAAGCGTGGCACAAATTCACTAAAGACGACAAACGCACCACGAACGACCCAATGGAAGCGACTTACATCGGTTTCAACATGTGGGTGAAAGCGGTTGAAGCGGCAGGCACTACAGATCCAGCAGCCGTGCAAAACGCGCTCATTGGTACGTCTGTTCCTAACCTTTCTGGCGGGTACTCAACCATGATGCCTAACCACCACATCACTAAACCTGTTCTGATTGGTGAAATCCAAGATGACGGTCAGTTCCAAACAGTATGGGAAACGGCTGGTTTGGTTGCGGGTGATGCTTGGTCTGATTTCTTACCGGGTTCTAAAGACCTGATTTCAGATTGGCGCGCGCCACTTAGCTGCGGTAACTACAACGTTAAAACAGGTAAATGTTCTGGTCAGAACTTCTAATTCGTAACACAGACCTTCCTGCTGTTTTACGAAATTAGCCAGACGCAACGAAATAAGTGGGTGCGAAAGCCCCACTTATCCTCTGCTTGATAAAGCAAGAAATGGATTTTAGAGGCTGGGCGAATAGCCGAGTCAGAAAGGGTTACTCATGGTCTTAATTAAGCGAATGTATTCCATAGTAAGCGATACCAGACGAATAGCTCTGGTGTGGTTGCTTGGGGTGACAGCCTTATGTGTGACTTCTTTGGCGCAAGCCGAGACGAGCGCTTCATTCGATGAAGGCTTACAAGCGATTTCGACACTCAAATTCAATCAAATCGAATCGGGTGTGGATAGCATCTTACAAAGTGGTGACGAGCGAGCGGTTGACGTTCTGAGTCTGCTATTGAATGGCGATTTATATGTTGAGAAATCAAGCTCAACATTGGTGGTCATTAAAGCCAAAGAGGGCAGTGACGTCACTATTCAGCCACTTCTTTCGACCAATGATGGCGATACATCGACGGCAAATTCTCAATCGACAGTAAGTTCCCGAGCGATTAAAAAAATCGGTATCAACAACAGTTTGCGTGGCAAATTAAAATCGGCAATCGCCGCGTTAAGCATCTCTCATCCTAACTCGGACCAGCGTGTTGACGCGATTAACCAGTTGATGGGTTCGATGGATGAAGAGAGTTATCAATTCCTTAAAGATCACTTAGTGAAAGAGTCAGATGCCAAAGTGAAAGACTTAGGAACCACGGCGCTGGCTATCTATGATTTGAAAAACAGCAGTGATGACAATGTCCTTGCTCAAGCGATTGATACTCTCAAACCCAGCTACCAACCAACGGCTCGTAATGCGCTTAATCAGTTTATTAGTGAGAACCCTGAGAGTGCACTCATTGGTGTTGCGCGTATCGCGTTAAGCAATATTGAGCAGCGCGAGAAAGTGGCGGACATGACGCAAACCCTGTTTTTCGGCTTAAGTCTTGGTTCTGTATTGGTGTTGGCAGCGATTGGTCTTGCGATTACCTTTGGTGTTATGGGCGTCATCAACATGGCACACGGCGAACTCATCATGTTGGGCGCGTACACCACTTATGTGGTTCAAACCCTAATGCCAGAACACATCGGTTTATCTGTATTTATCTCCATCCCTTTAGCGTTTGTTGTGTCAGCAGTTGCTGGTGTACTGATTGAACGTTGCGTGATTCGCTTTTTGTATGGTCGACCATTAGAAACACTGTTAGCAACATTCGGTATCAGCCTGATTCTGCAACAAGCGGTTCGCACAGTGTTCTCTCCGCTAAACCGATCGGTTTCAACACCGGATTTTATGCAAGGTGTGATTGAGATAAACCCTCTGCTTAGCCTGACGTTAAACCGTTTATACATCATTGTTTTCTGTCTGATTGTGTTTGCACTTTTGTACTTGATTTTGAACTACACCCGCTTGGGTATTGAGGTTCGCGCTGTGTCGCAAAACCGCAGTATGGCACGTGCGATGGGAGTTCGCTCTGAATGGGTGGATGCTATGACTTTCGGTTTAGGCTCGGGCATTGCGGGTATTGCGGGCGTTGCGTTAAGTCAGCTAACCAACGTAGGACCGAACTTAGGTCAGGCTTACATTATCGACTCTTTCATGGTGGTGGTATTCGGCGGTGTGGGCAACTTGTGGGGAACGCTGGTCGCGGGTATGTCACTAGGCGTGGCAAATAAAGTTCTTGAACCTTGGGCTGGCGCCGTTCTGGCGAAAATCCTAGTGCTTGTGTTCATCATTCTATTTATTCAGAAAAAGCCCCGAGGATTATTCCCTCAGAAAGGGCGTTCTGCGGAGGGATAATCATGGTGTATCAACCGAAGTTATTTGATCGCTCTACCATGACATTTCTATTGGTTTTGGCAGTGGCTCTGTGTGTGATTCCAGTGTTGAACATGCTAGTGGGTTCAGGCAGTGCACTGCATATTTCAACCTATACCGTCACGCTAATGGGGAAGTACCTTACCTATGCATTACTCGCTGTTGCTGTGGATTTGGTGTGGGGTTATTTGGGAATTCTGAGCTTAGGTCATGCGGCATTCTTTGCTTTGGGTGGCTATGCAATGGGTATGTATCTGATGCGTCAGATCGGTGATCGTGGCATTTACGGCAACCCTGAACTGCCGGATTTCATGGTGTTTTTAAACTGGAAAGAGCTGCCTTGGTTCTGGCACGGTTTCGACCAGTTCTGGTTTGCAGCTTTAATGATCGTTCTCGCACCTGGTGTACTTGCGTTTGTTTTTGGTTGGTTGGCGTTTCGCTCTCGCGTAACAGGTGTGTATTTATCAATCATCACTCAAGCGCTGACTTATGCATTGATGTTGGCATTTTTCCGTAACGAAATGGGTTTTGGTGGCAACAACGGTCTAACCGATTTCAAAGATCTTCTGGGCTTTGATTTACAGGCTAACTCAACACGAATCGCGTTGTTCATTTTATCGGGTGTCGCACTTGGTCTTGGTTATCTGGCGTGTCGTTTTATTGTGGTGAGCCGTTTAGGGCGCGTAGCAATGGCGGTGCGCGATGCGGAATCTCGTACCCGATTCACGGGTTACAAAGTGGAATACATCAAGTTAGCGATTTTCTGTTTTTCGGCTGTGTTAGCTGGTATTGCCGGTGCTTTGTATGTACCGCAAGTAGGCATCATCAATCCTTCTGAATTTTCTCCTTTGAACTCGATTGAGCTGGTGGTTTGGGTTGCATTGGGTGGTCGCGCAACTTTGTACGGCGCGGTGGTGGGTGCATTAGCGGTGAACTATGCCAAAACCTATTTAACCGCTGCGCTACCAGAGGTATGGCTGTTTAGCCTCGGCGCTATGTTTGTGTTAGTGACGCTGTTCCTGCCAAAAGGTGTGGTTGGGCTTATCAAAACCAAGGAGGCAAACGCATGAGCTTGAGAGATTTTGCAAGGTCAATGACTGACCGTGAACATGTTTATGATTTCCTTGTGCCGAAAGTAAATCCAATGCTGACCGTTGGTCATGGCTGCTTGCTTTACCTTGAAGGATTGACAGTGAGTTTTGATGGCTTCAAAGCGATAAACGATCTCAATTTGTACATCAATCAAGGGGAGCTGCGCTGCATTATCGGTCCTAATGGCGCGGGCAAAACCACCATGATGGACATTATTACTGGCAAAACTCGCCCAGACAGTGGCAGTGCTTGGTTTGGGCAGAATATTGATCTGCTTGAACTGAGTGAACCGGAAATTGCTCAAGCGGGAATCGGTCGTAAATTCCAAAAACCAACGGTATTTGAAAACCAAAACGTGTTTAACAACCTTGAACTGGCAATGGCTGGAGCGAAAACCGTTCGTTCGACCTTGTTTGCCAAACTGAGTTCGTCAGACATTGATTACATCGATTATGTGCTGAAACAAATTGGTTTAGAGCCTCAACGCTTTCTACTCGCTGGCGCGCTATCTCACGGACAAAAACAGTGGCTAGAGATTGGTATGCTGCTGATGCAAAACCCGAAACTGTTGCTGGTGGATGAGCCTGTGGCGGGAATGACACATCAGGAAATGGACAGAACCGGCGAGCTGCTCACCAGCCTCGCTGGCGAACGCACCATTGTGTTGGTTGAACACGACATGGATTTTGTTCGCTCGATTGCCAAAAACGTTACGGTTCTTCATCAAGGCTCTGTACTTGCCGAAGGCACCATGGATCAGGTGCAAAGCAACCCCAAAGTGGTTGAAGTCTATTTGGGAGAAGAAGCATGTTAACGGTGAAAGGATTAAACCAGTTTTATGGACAAAGCCATACCCTGTGGGACTTAGACCTTAATGTTGAAGAGGGTAAATGCACCTGCCTGATGGGACGCAATGGCGTGGGTAAAACCACGTTACTGCAATGTGTGATGGGGTTGCTCGCGACACAAAGTGGTCAAATTGAATATTTTGGGCAAGACATTGCTGGATTATCAGCGGAAAAACGTGCGCCTTTGGGGATCGGTTATGTCCCTCAAGGTCGCCAAATATTCCCTCTGCTCACGGTGGAGGAAAACCTGCGTATAGGTTTACCCGTGCGCGGCGATAAGAGCAAAAATGTACCGGATTTTATCTATGAGCTTTTCCCTGTGCTCAAAGAGATGCTGCATCGTCGTGGCGGCGACCTTTCAGGTGGTCAGCAGCAGCAACTTGCGATCGGTCGCGCACTGGTCATTAACCCAAAACTACTGATTCTGGATGAGCCAACAGAAGGTATACAACCTAACGTAGTGACTGAGATTGGCGACATCATCCGCCGTCTAAATCAGGAAATTGGTCTGACGGTATTGCTGGTCGAACAGAAGTTACCATTTGCAAGAAAAGTGGCTGACCGATTCTGCATTCTTGATCGTGGACGCCAAGTGGCGGCAGGTGAGATGACAGAACTCAATGATGCTCTGGTCAAAGAATATCTAACGGTGTAGCGCTATGAATCTTATGTCTAAGTTCGATCTCATCAGTCAAACCGAGCGCCACTGGCCAGCGTTTCTCTCGCTGGGTTTTGATTTTGATGGCGAGAAAACTCGAATGCACCAAATGGCGTTTCAAGGCCCATTGCGTGTACAGCGTCCATTCTACCCAGAGCAGGAGGTTTGCCACGTTTATTTGCTGCATCCGCCGGGTGGGTTGGTTTCTGGCGATGACTTAAGCATTCAGGTGGAATGTGCACAAGGCAGCCACGCGCTGATCACCACACCTTCTGCGGGAAAAATCTATCGAGCTGACAGCCAAGGCGGCGCACAGCGTCAGCAGGTTCATATTGATGTGCATAGTGCCCGTTGTGAATGGATGCCTATGGAAACCATCGTGTTTGACGGTGCGCACGGCAAACTTTCTACACGAGTGAACTTGTATGGCGAGGCGAAATTCGTCGGCATTGACGTGTTCTGTTTAGGTCGACCGAAAAGTCATCTGCCATTTGTTAGCGGCAGCGTTGAACAGCGTTTGGCGGTCTATTTGGAAGATAAGCCGATTCTGCTTGAGCGCCAATTTCTGTCTGCGGACGATCCGCTTCTCACCGCCATGAGTGGTTTCAACCATCATCTGGTGTCTGGAACTTTGGTGGTGTTTGGTATTGAAGATGCAGATTCTGCGGTTAGTGCATTAAGACATTCCTTAGATTCAAAGCAAACGACACTGAGCGTTACCCATCGCCTAGGGGTAATAGTGGTTCGCTATTTGGGCGATTGCAGTGAACAGGCACAACAACAATTACGTGGATGTTGGCAACTTCTGCGACCGCTATTGATGGGCATAAAGCCTTGCCCACCAAGGATTTGGAACACCTGATTTAAACCATTTTTCAGAGGGACGATATGGAATTATCACCAAGAGACAAGGATAAACTGCTGCTGTTTACTGCGGCGTTATTGGCTGAGCGCCGATTGGCTAAAGGTATCAAGCTCAACTATCCAGAAGCCAGTGCTTATATCTCCGCAACCATTATGGAAGGTGCGCGAGAAGGTAAAACTGTGGCTCAGTTAATGAGTGAAGGACGCACTTTATTAAGCAAAAGCGAAGTTATGGACGGCATTGCAGAGCTTCTAGAAGAAGTGCAGGTTGAAGCCACCTTTCCTGACGGGACTAAACTGGTCACCGTTCATAACCCGATTCAGTAGGAGGCGTTATGAAGCCTGGAGAATACCAACTGCAATCTGCACCCATTGAACTGAATGCGGGGCGTAAAACCTTGAGTATTTCAGTGGTGAATCACGGTGACCGACCTGTGCAGGTAGGCAGCCATTATCATTTTTTTGAAACCAACCCAGCACTCGATTTTGAGCGTGAGAAAACCAAAGGAATGCGTTTGAACATTGCTGCGGGAACGGCTGTTCGTTTTGAACCGGGACAAACTCGCAACGTAGAACTGGTTGAGTTAGATGGCGCGAGAGAAGTGTATGGCTTCCGCGCAGAAGTGATGGGTAAGGTCTGATTTCAAGGAATAGGAAATAAAAATGGCAGAGATATCTAGGGCTGCGTATGCCGATATGTACGGGCCGACAACCGGCGACAAAGTTCGTTTAGCGGACACTGAGCTGTGGATTCAGGTTGAAAAGGATTTTACGACTTATGGCGACGAAGTGAAATTTGGTGGCGGTAAGGTGATTCGCGATGGCATGGGACAAGGTCAGAAATGCCGCGACGAAGTGGTGGACTGCGTGATCACTAATGCTCTGATCCTCGATCACTGGGGCATTGTTAAAGCCGATATCGGTATTAAAGATGGCAAGATCCACTCAATCGGCAAAGCGGGTAATTCAGATATTCAGCCGAACGTGACGATTCATATCGGTGCCAGCACAGAAGTGATTGCTGGCGAAGGTCATATTGTGACGGCAGGCGCGATTGACGCGCACATTCACTTTATCTGTCCGCAGCAAATCGAAGAAGCGCTGATGTCAGGCACAACGACTATGTTGGGCGGCGGCACAGGCCCAGCAACGGGGACTAACGCCACTACCTGTACACCGGGCGCTTGGAACCTCGCTCAGATGCTGCGCAGTACAGACTTAATGCCGATGAACTTTGGTTTCCTTGGTAAAGGAAACGCCAGTTTACCGCAAGCGTTAGAAGAACAACTTGAAGCGGGTGCGTGTGGCTTAAAACTGCATGAAGACTGGGGAACGACACCGGCTTCGATTGATAACTGCTTGGCAGTGGCTGAAAAGTACGATATTCAGGTCGCGATTCATACCGATACGTTAAATGAATCGGGCTTTGTTGAAGATACCCTTGCGGCATTCAAAGGTCGTACGATTCACACCTACCATACGGAAGGTGCGGGTGGTGGTCATGCTCCGGATATTATCGTCGCTTGTGGTCAGCCGAATGTGCTTCCTTCTTCCACTAACCCGACTCGTCCATACACAGTAAACACAGTGGATGAACACCTCGACATGTTGATGGTGTGCCATCACCTTGATCCCAACATTCCTGAAGATGTAGCGTTTGCTGATTCTCGTATCCGTAAAGAGACCATTGCAGCAGAAGACATTCTGCATGACTTAGGCGCTTTTTCGATGATTGCTTCTGACTCGCAGGCAATGGGTCGAGTGGGCGAAGTGATTTGTCGTACTTGGCAAACCGCTCACAAGATGAAAGTGCAGCGCGGCTTATTGCCAGAAGATGAAGAGCGTCAGGCGGATAACTTCCGCGCCAAGCGTTACATCGCCAAATACACCATTAACCCAGCTATTGCGCATGGCATCTCTCATGCTGTCGGTTCATTGGAAGTAGGTAAGTTGGCGGATATCGTACTTTGGAAACCGGCTTTCTTTGGCGTTAAGCCAGCGTTGATTATTAAAGGCGGTTTTATTGCTGCTGCACCAATGGGAGATGCGAACGCATCCATTCCAACACCTCAACCTGTGCATTATCGCTATATGTTCGGCGGATTTGGCACTGCGGGCGCTGCAACGTCAGTCACTTTCACCAGCAAAGCGGCAATCGAGAACGGCTTGCAGCAAACACTAGGACTGAAACGTGAGTTAGCTGCGTGTTTAAACAGTCGTAACGTAACCAAGAACGACATGATTCATAACGACTACATGCCGGTGATCAGTGTCGATCCGCAAACCTATGAAGTGAAAGCGGATGGACAGTTGTTAACTTGCGACCCAGCAACGGAACTGCCTCTGGCACAGCGTTATTCGTTGTTCTGAGAAACCGAACTAAGGAGAGTTGTATGTTGAAAGTTGTAGGACGTTCCGACCATTTCCATGGAGCAGTGTTGGATAAGGTGATTTTGCCATTTGCACTGCGTCAGAAAGGTCGATTCAGAACATTGAGTCAATCTGGTTTGGATGTAGGTGTGTTTTTACCTCGTGGAGATGTGCTTAAACATGGTGACTATCTGCACACCGAGTGCGGACAAGTATTGGTTGTGGTTGCGGAAAAAGAAGCCGTAGTGACAGCGAAAACCGATGATTGGGAAACCTTTGCTAAGGCGTGTTACCACATGGGTAACCGTCATGTGCCTATGGCGATAGGTCAGTGTTGGCTGCGATTCCAACCCGACCATGTACTGCAAGAAATGGTGGAAATGATGGGGCTGGTGTGTGAAGCCCAATTGGCAGAATTCACGCCAGAAAATGGCGCTTATCATGGCAGTGGTAAAAGTCATCATCACGGGCATGAGCATGACCATTCACATGATCATCAGTCGCACGATCACGACCACGGTCATTCTCATGGACATAGCGATTCACATGGGCACAGCCATTCTCATGGTCATTCCCATAATCATTTGCACACTGAATCGCACAACAAAAGCCATGGGGAGCACCATCACTAATGCAGATTTCAGCGTTGTTATCTCTGCTGCATTTAAGTAGCCCGAGTCTGCCAATAGGTGCTTTTGCCTATAGCCAAGGCTTGGAAGGTGCGGTGGAACTGCAATGGGTGAAGGATGAAGCGAGCTTAAAGGCATGGCTGTCTCCGCTGCTGAGAAGCGGGCAGGCAAATTTGGAACTACCGCTGTTAAAGCGCTTTTATCAGGCATGGCAACTCAACGATGTAAACCAAATCGAATATTGGCAGCAGGTGTTACTGGCTAACCGTGAAACCGCAGAGCTGGTGATGGAGGAGCAGAAACTAGGGCAAACTCTTCATCGCTTATTGGCCAGTTTAAACGTTGAGCTAGACAGTAAAGCGCGCAGCATGAGTTACCTACCACTATATGCCAAAGCTTGTGTGCACTTTAACGTGCCACTTGAAGTCGCGGCGACGGGTTGGCTCTGGTCTTGGCTAGAAAATCAGGTCACGGTGGCGTGCAAAACCGTTCCGCTAGGACAGACCTCTGCGCAGAAAGTATTAATCGAAATGATGCCTGTGATTGAACAGGCGATCGAAACAGGTTTATCCGTCAGTGACGACAACATCGGGCTGACATTACCCAATTTTGCCATGGTGAGTGCATGGCATGAGACTCAATATTCAAGATTATTTAGGAGTTAAATATGAGCACACAATGTTTACGAGTAGGCGTCGGTGGCCCGGTCGGCTCCGGTAAAACCGCGTTGTTACGTCAGTTATGTTCGGCAATGCGTGAACACTACAATCTTGCGGTGGTAACGAATGATATTTACACCAAGGAAGATGCTGAGTTTCTGATGCGTCATGAAGCGCTGGATATTGACCGCATTATGGGGGTTGAAACCGGCGGTTGTCCCCATACTGCAATTCGCGAAGATGCTTCTATGAATCTCGCAGCTATCGATGAGTTGCAACATCGTCATCCGGGTTTGGAATTGGTGCTGGTAGAAAGTGGCGGTGACAACTTGAGCGCGACCTTCAGTCCAGAACTCTCTGATTTGACGCTGTATGTGATTGACGTTTGTGCGGGAGACAAAATCCCACGTAAAGGTGGGCCGGGTATCACTAAGTCAGATCTTCTGATCATCAACAAAACTGATCTCGCGCCGATGGTTAACGCATCACTTGAAGTGATGGACAGAGATGCGAAGAAAATGCGCGGTGATAAACCGTTTGTGTTTACCAACTTAATTCGTGGTGACGGTTTGAAAACGGTCATCGATTTTATCGTTCAGCAAGGCATGTTGGCAGAGCGTGAAGTGAATGTCGTCGTCACTGAATAGTTCTAATACAGAGCAGATTTAACACCGAACAGATCTAATAGAGCCGCATTAACAGGCTGTTGTAAGAAAAGGAATTTTTAAATGAAACTATCTCTTAGCAAAATCATCTCTGCTGCCGCGTTATTAGCCGCAAGTTCACCAAGCTTTGCCCACACTGGGCACGCAATGCACGCGAGTTTCTCTGAAGGATTTTTGCACCCGTTAACGGGCATTGATCATCTTGCTGCACTGGTCTTGATTGGCTTTTTTGCGGCAAGTTATAGCTACAAAAAATCGGCGCAAATTATTGCTTGTTTTGCTGCCGCGTTAATGGCCGGATTCTTTGTTGGCGTTGAATGGTCGAATGCATCAATGGTGGAATCGCTGGTTGCTGGCTCTTTGATTGCGTTGCCTGTGGCTTTGTATGCATACCGCAAAACCGGGGCAATTAAGTGGCTTTCTATGATCAGTATTGCAGCGTTCAGTGCTTGTCATGGCTTAGTACAAGGCGCAGAAGCGATTGGCGCAGTGAGTGAGTTTGGCCTCGGTTCACTAGTCGCAAGCGTAATGGTGATGGTTGGCGTTAATGTAATGGTTAAAGCTATTCGCAATGCTGTTGCTCATTTCACTACTGTTAAACAATAACAACATCCGTTGGCTATAAATACGGGTCAGAAGTGAAAGCAAAGGGAGCGAAATGCTCCCTTTGTTTATGTTGAATGTTTATATCCAGTCATGTCATTGGTGAAATAATTTATTTAAATATGAAATAATTTTTCAAAAAGCATTGTAATGAGCTAGCTAAGCTGAGATAACTAAACGCGTCTGTGCATTAGATGTAAGGTCTATCTTTGTGAACCCATTCGTCTTTACTTTCGGCATTATTTTTAGCGGTTTTGTGCTGGGATTATTTCTCCAACGTTATCTCAAACAGCGTTCATCTTTTGTTAGTTTGGTTTTAACCAAAGTAGCGCTGATGGCATTGATTCCGTTTAGTGTCTTTGTCTCTTTATGGCAGCTAAGTGATATTCGCACTGAGTTATTGTATCTGCCTTTTATAGGCGCAGGTGTGATCGCCGCGGGTACCTTGGTCGGGATTGTTGTAGCAAAGAAGAACCGCTTAACGCCTGTGCAAACAGGGGCGCTTGTACCTGTGACGGCGCTCTACAACATTGGCGCGCTGGGTAACCTTGTTCTGTTCATCACATTTGGTGAAAACGGCGTGGCTATGATGGCTCTGTTTAAACTGTTTGAAGAATTGACCTATTTTGGTCTGGTTTTCCCATACGCAAAATCCAAATCTCAAGATGAAGCGCTCAAGTCCACACAAAACAAACAAGTGTGGAAAGACCCGATTTTCCTCATCGCTATTTGCGCGATCTCTGCTGGTTTACTGCTCAATGTAGCGGGGATTGAACGTCCTGAATTTCTGCTTTCAGTGAGTCACTGGACAATCCCTGTGGGTACTTTTTTGCTGATAGCTTCTGTGGGGCTAACCTTTAATCTGAAAGGTGGAAAGCGCTGGCAAAAAGTGGCATTGACGGCGACCATTGCCCGCTCTGTATGTGCGGTGCTGGTGGTTTTAGTCATGCTTTCACTGTTTAACCTTTGGCAGGTTGAAGGACAACTGGTCGCGAAGGTGTGTTTGGTGCTGGCAGTGATGCCCACAGCATTTATGGGCACGCTACCAGCAGTGCTTTATGGTTTGGACAAAGAGGTGGCGAATACCAGTTGGATTACCAGCTACTTCGTGTCCATGGTGCTCACGCCAATCATGCTCGTTTTCCTCAGCACGCTTTAGTTTTCAGCATTTCCCAAAGAATTTTAAAGTTTTCCAAAGTACATAAAGTTTTCCAGAGCACGCTATTACGCGTGCTCTGCGTTTTCTAATGTCAAATCACTGCCACAAAGTTTGGGGTTAATGTCATTTAAAATGAGCAGCACACAAGAGACCACTACGGCAGCAAGCAATGTGGCACTCACCAGACCAAAGGCAATGCTGGCAATTAGCGGTATTAAAAATTGCGCCTGAGTACTGGTTTCGGTCAGCAAAGGTAATAAGCCAGCAAAGGTAGTGAGTGAGGTGATCACTATGGCTCTGAATCGGTCATGAATGGCTAGCTTACATGCTTGGCGTAGCTCCTGACCTTCTGCCACTTTGTCTTTCACAAAAGTGACCAGCAGAATATTGTCGTTAACCACAATACCCGCAAGGGTGGCAAAGCCCACCAGACTCGGAATCGTCAAATCTATTCCCAATCCTAAGTGTCCCCAAACAACGCCAATCCAAGCCATTGGAATGGCAAGCAAAACCGCAAACGGTTGAACGAAGCTTTTGAACAAAAATACCAGTATCAGATACACGCCAATAATGCCAAGTGCAAAATAGGTGAGCAGTGACGAGCCAGTGTCTGCACTCTCTTTATCCTGCCCTTGAGAAGTGAAATGCACTTCGGGGTATTTCTGCGCCATTTTAGGCACAAACTCTTTGTAAAACTGCTGCATGATTTCACGAGCATTCGCCACTTGAGTATTGATGTTTCCCTGTACTGTTGCGGTTGGAGTACCGTTAACTAAGTTAAGCCGCGAAAAGGCTTTAGACTGGGTTAAATCAGCGACTGCCATTAATGGGATAAGTTTGCCGTTGTTGGCGGTGATAACAAGATCATTCAGGTCGTCAAGCGTTGCTTGATGCAGGAAGTTACTTTGGCGGATGCGAATATCGACGATCTCTCCGTCTTGGAACACTGTTAGTTCATTGTTGCCTTTCACCGCGTTGCGTAGTGTTTGTGCGACTTGAGATGCGGTAACGCCCAATACGCCAGCTTGGTCTTTGAGTGTGACTTGAATATCGTCACGTCCGTATCGCAAATCGGAAGAAAGATTGAATACACCGTCGAATTGTTTGAGCCATTTCATCAAAGCTAAGTTCACCGCATAGAGTTCTTGTGGGTCGTTTCCCTGAACTCGGATATCAATACCGATACCTGCAACGCCACGTTCCTTGTCTGTAAATTTCAGAGCAATAACATCAGCAGTAGGGCCAGCTTTGCTTTTCCAACTTTGGATGAGGTCTTTGATGCTTTCTTGACGAAATTGAGCGGGTAGCAAGTCTGCACTAACCGTTGCCATATGTGGACCAGAATCAAAGGCATCGATGTTGGTGTTATACATAACCGTAATACTGTTGATTAACGGCTCACCGAACTTCTCTTGATACTCCTTATCCATCTCTTTTAAGGCGTTTTCAACTTTGCTCACCACACTTTCTGTTTGTGATAACAAGCTGCCTTGATTAAGCAATATTCTTGCTTGAAGTGTGTCGCTCTCTAGGGTTGGCATAGCTTTGAATTTGAACAAACCCGCAGGGAAAGTGGCAGTGGTCGCGGCGACGACAAACAGCAAAATACCAATACTCAAATAGGGGGCACGCATTGCGATGACGGAAAGGGGAACAAAGCCTTTGTCGCGAACGAACTCAAACCCAGCGGTGATTCTTCTACGAATGCGGTTGCCATTGGCGACGTCAGGATGATGAGCTAAATGTGAAGGCAGAATGAACATGGCTTCGACTAAGCTCACGATCAGAGTCATCATTAGTACGATCGGGATATAGCGAAGAATGTCACCGAGCTTTCCGGTTAGGAACATCAACGGGCCAACGACCATGATGGTGGTTGCAAAAGAGGCGATTACACCCGGTAATACTTGCTTTGTTCCTTCTATTGCGGCTTGAACTGGAGCCATGCCAGCTTCACGTTTCGCTGCGATGTTCTCAGCAATAATCAATGAATCATCCATCAGAATACCGATGGCGACAATCAGCCCGACCATGGTCATCATGTTGATGGTGTAACCGAGTATCAGCATGATAAACAGTGTGCCGAGAAAAGAGACGGGAAGACCGACGGTTACCCAGAAACTAAAGCGGATATTGAAGAATGCCCATAACGCTAAGAACGCAAGGAGCAAACCTTGAACCCCGTTGCTGCCTAGAATACGCAAACGCTCTTTGATATTGACACTTACATCCTGAGTAATAGTGAGCTCAACCCCTTGAGGAGCCATTGCTTGTTCTTTGTCGATGAGGCGCTGAACAGCTTCGCGCACTTTGAGGGTGTCCTGATTCTGGTTCTTTGAGATTTGCAGTAACGCCGCTCTTTGTCCGTCAAACAGAATCTTATCTTCTTCAAGGGCAAACTTTTGCTCTATGGTTGCGATGTCTTTTAAACGCAGTTGAGTGGCGCTGTTGATCATCAAGTTCCCGATGTCATCCACCTGTTTAGCTAGTTGGTCAAAGCGAATACTGGATTCTGATAAGTCGTTTTTCATTGTTCCCGCAGGAATACTAATGTTCTCTTGCTGAATTCGATTTGAAAGATCAGAAATGCTCAGACCAAATTGCCTTAAGGTTTCGCTTGGTACGGAGACTTCTATCTCTTGCTCAGAGAAACCACTGATGGTGACTTGGGCGATCTCTGGGCTGGCTTTAAGACTTTGTTTTACTTTGTTTGCATACCAGTAGAGGTCTTGATCAGACATAGGGCCGGTAATTGCGATACTGACAACGGAAGCAATGCGGTCGAGTTTTGTCACTGTTGGTTGTTCGGAGCGTTCTGGGAAGTCGCTAATCGCATTCACTTTTTGCTGTACTTCACTGGTTAGAACATCGATATTTTCGCCGCGGTTGATTTCCACATTGCCAATTGCCACGTTTTCTCGTGCATCACAAGTGAACTCATGAACGCCATCTAGCTTATCCATCGCATCTTGAAGAGGAATGCAGATCTCATCCGCCACTTCTTTAGGCGAAGCACCCGGATAGCTGACTTTCACTTCAATATTAGTGGTCGGCGCTAAAGGAAAGGTGTCCTTTTGCATTTTAGGCAGGGCGTAAATCCCAAGCAGCAAGATAGCAATCATCAAAACGTTGGCCGCCGTTTTGTGCTGAGCAAAGTAGGCGATCATCATTCATCTCCTTTTGCTTGTTGGCTTAACCACTGCATCATGGCTTTATCGGGTTGCGGTTTAAGCTTCATACCCTCTACCGCTGGTTGTAATTGGCTGACGACCACCATGTCACCTTCGCTGACGCCTGATTTCAGAACTGCAATTTGACCCTGAGTAAAATCGATTTCAACAGGTTGAATGGCGAGCTGGTTGTCTTTAACTACATAGACATTACCGCTATGAATCGCATTAATAGGCACAATAAGCTGGTTTTCCAGTTGTTGCGCTTTTAGCGTGACTTTAACAAAGGTATCGCGAATCAAAGGTGGCCTTTTTCCCGGCTGCGCTTGGCGATAAGGCTCGGGAATGCGGACAATCAGGGTTTGGCTCTGTGTCTGAGCATCAATAAAGCCGCCACTTCGGTCTACAACACCTTGCCAGTGAATCAGCCTGTCTCCTGTGGTTAAAGTGACCGTGGCTTCTAAATCGCTGTGCAGAGAGTTATCGAAGCTTTGCAACTGACTCGTTCGGCGCAGTGGCCGCATTTTGCCAATCGAATACTGGGCAAGTACTTCTACCGAGCCCATGCTATCGGATTGGAGCAGCGCTTGTCCTTTATTGACGTACTCTTCGACATCAATATTGGTTTCGGTGATGCGAATGTCATAAGGTGCTTTGACTTCAGTATGGCTAAGGTCACGTCGAGCAATTTCCAGCTCAGCATTTAATACTTGTTGTTCCGCAACCGTAATCGCTTGTTCATTCTTCAGGTTTTGCAGCAACTGTTGTTTGTTAAGTAGATCTCGTTTGGCTTTGTCTTTTTCAGTCTGAGAAAGATGTCCAGTCTTGGCTAAGCGTTCGCTGCGTTCGTACTCTTCTTTTTGCAGTTTGTAGTCTTGCTCGGCAATCGAATAACTTACGCCTATGGTTTGATATTTGAGTTTGGAGACATCTAACTCTGCATTGAGCTTAGTGATGGCAAGTTGATAGGCGGAGTCGTCGAGTTTAAGAAGAGATTCACCTTTAGTCACAAATGCGCCGTTCTTAAAATGGTCAGAGACCCAAATAACTCTGCCTTCGACTTCAGCTTGAGCTTGCCACTCTTGTGCTGGGCGGGTATAGCCATAACCGATAACACTAGGTTGAATGGCGAGAGGTTTTATCTTTATGACTCGGACGACTTTTGTGCCTCCAGCTTGTTCTGTTTTCGGCGGTTCGGCTTTCATGCTGGGGGCGACAAAGAGAACAATACCGCCCAAGACGAGTGGGGGAACAATAAGTAATCGTTGAATCCAACTGTAGCTAGCCATAGTCACTATCCCTGATTTTGTTTTTATATAAGTAAAAGCTAATGCAAAAGTTACCTAATGAACGGGTACCAGATCTCAATTTATCGCATATTGTTAATTTAGCTTTAACTAAAATAAAAAATCCGGTGCTGGGCACCGGATTTGGGTAAAGTTAAGTAAAAAATCGTCAGAGATAACTTGCGTTTACGACTCTTTATCTTTCGTCAGGGACAGAATGCCAATGGAAACGGCCGCGACTCCGACAAATCCACCTAGGATAATGACTGGCATAGCACTGTAACCTAGAACATGCCAGATAATGGATTCAAGTGTACTCATTTCTGTGCTCCTTGTTATTGCCAGCCTTCTACGCCGTGCATATCTGGCAGGTTATGTGCGATACCTTTGTGGCAGTCTACACATGTTTTTTCACCAGACGCTAGGGCAGTAGAGTGTTGTTGAACACTACGTTCACTTTGCTCTGAGAAATCCATAAATTCAAATTGGTGACAGTTACGACATTCGAGAGAGTCGTTCTTCTTCATCCTTGCCCATTCACGCTCTGCTAAGTGCGCGCGGCGCTCTTTGAATTTTTCTGGAGTATCGATAGTTTTCGTTACGAAATGTGCAAACAGCTCTTTTGATGCTTGAACTTTACGAATGATTTTATCTGTCCATTCGTGTGGTACGTGACAGTCTGAACAGATTGCTCGAACCCCTGAACGGTTAGAGTAGTGAATTGTCTCTTGGATTTCGGCAACGATAGGAGCATGACAACCAGAACAAAACTCTTCCGTATTGGTCATTTCCATACCTGTGTTAAATGCGCCCCAAAATAGCAAGCCACCAGAAAAACCCAAGAATAAGATAACACCAGCAGCCGCTTTACTTGGCCTAGTTAACTTACTCCAAAACGCTTTAAGTAGTTTCATAAATCGCCTCTTATTGTTTGGTTTGCTTAGCGAAGTGATTCAACACGCTTAAAGTCATTTTCAACCAAAGGTTGAGCGTCCGCTTGAGGAACGTGACATTGCAAACAGAAATAACGACGAGGTGATACATCAGCAAGTACTGCATCTTCACGGTTTAGGAAGTGCGTTACACTAATTTTCGTTGCGCCCATATCTTTGGCGTTTTTCCA
The DNA here is from genome assembly GCF_038452265.1 of Vibrio diazotrophicus. Classification (NCBI taxonomy): domain Bacteria; kingdom Pseudomonadati; phylum Pseudomonadota; class Gammaproteobacteria; order Vibrionales; family Vibrionaceae; genus Vibrio; species Vibrio diazotrophicus. The sequence continues at coordinate 727,892 of NZ_CP151843.1, read as the reverse complement.
GCTGTGGCAAGATAAACACTTGTTCGCATCTTTATTGACTTCGTAGTTACGAATTGAGTGTGGAATTAGTGGCGGCTGATAAACGTAATCCGCTTCTAAAGATTGTTCACGAGGAATTTTCTTCATTTCATCAGCGTTTCGCGTTTCTTCAAGAAGGCTAGAACCTCGCAAAGATTCCAAACCACCTGTTCCACCTGGAAGATCCAACTCAGCTTGCGCAAAGGCTACGCCGGACAAAACAGCACCTACAGATAACAGTGCAACCAGTAATTTTTTCATATTACATTCTCCGCCTAATGGCTAAATTCTTTAATGTGGCTGCCCGAAGATTTTGCCGAAGGGCAGCCTTTATACGCTTGCTTTACTTAAGCCACTTTTGTGATTTTAACCGGACATTTCTTGAAGTCCGTTTGTTTTGAAAGTGGGTCGGTAGCATCTAGGATCAACTTGTTGATCAGAATGCGAGCATCAAAGAATGGTACGAATACCAAGCCTTTTGGCGGCTTGTTACGACCACGAGTCTCTACACGCGCTCTAACTTCGCCGCGTTTGTTAGCAATGACCACTTCATCACCACGGCGTAGACCTCGTGCGACAGCATCTTCGTGATGCATGAAACACACAGCATCCGGGAAGGCCTTGTAAAGTTCAGGTACACGGCGAGTCATAGTACCGGTGTGCCAGTGTTCAAGAACACGGCCTGTACATAGCCATAAATCGTATTCTGCATCTGGCATTTCAGGTGGCGCTTCGTATGGAGCAGAGATGATCCATGCTTTGCCGTCTGGTTTACCGTAGAAATCCCAGCCTGTGCCTTTCTTCGCATATGGATCTGAGCCTTCTTTGTAGCGCCATAGTGTTTCTTTGCCATCAACTACTGGCCAGCGTAGACCACGAGTTTGGTGGTACATATCGTAAGGTGCTAAATCGTGGCCGTGGCCGCGACCGAAAATTGCGTACTCTTCGAAAATGCCTTTTTGCACGTAGAAACCGAAGTGGTGCGCGTCATCGTTTAGTTCTCGAGCTTCGCTCACTGGGTACTTGTCGATCTGACCGTTTTTGTACAGCACATCAAACATGGTTTTGCCACGGTATTCAGGCATTTTTGCTAGTAATTCTTCTGGCCACACTTCTTCCATCTTGAAGCGTTTAGAGAATTCCATTAGCTGCCATAAGTCAGATTTTGATTCACCGATAGTACCGACTTGTTGGTACCAAGCTTGCGTACGACGCTCTGCGTTACCGTAAGCGCCTTCTTTTTCAACCCACATTGCCGTTGGCAGAATCAGGTCTGCTGCTTGTGCTGTTACTGTTGGGTATGGGTCTGAAACTACAATGAAGTTTTCTGGGTTACGGTAACCTGGCAGACGTTCTTCATTGATGTTAGGACCGGCTTGCATGTTGTTGTTACATTGAACCCAGTAACAGTTCAGTACGCCATCGTTCAGCATACGGTCTTGAAGAACCGCGTGGAAACCTGGTTTTGGTGGGATAGTACCTTCTGGTAGTTTCCACACTTTTTCTGCGATTTCACGGTGTTTAGGGTTTGCAACCACCATGTCTGCTGGCAGACGGTGAGCAAAGGTACCTACTTCACGAGCAGTACCACAAGCCGAAGGCTGGCCTGTTAGCGAGAATGGGCTGTTACCCGGAGTCGCAATTTTACCCGTCAGCAAGTGTAGGTTATACACAAGGCTTTGCATCCATACGCCACGTGTATGCTGGTTCATACCCATGGTCCAAAGTGACATTACTTTGGTATTTGGATCCGCATATTGTTTCGCTAGTGTAATCAGTTTCTCTTCGCTCACACCCGACATTTCAGCCGCTTTCTCTGCGGTGTAAGGTGCAACTGATTTTTTGTACTCTTCAAAAGAGATGTTGCTCATTGAGCCATTGTTAGCATTTTTTGCTTTTTTCTGTAGCGGGTGCTCATCACGCAGACCATAACCGATATCAGTCACAGCTTGTTTGAAGTGGGTGTGCTTGTTCACGAAGTCCCAGTTTACTGCATCATTCTGAATGATGTAGTTCGCGATGAAGTTGGCAATTGCTAGGTCAGATTGTGGATGGAAAATGTAACCGTGGTCAGCAAGCTCAAATGAACGGTGATAGTATGTAGACAGCACGTTTACTTTTACATGCTGTTCGCTCAAGCGACGGTCAGTTAGACGGCTCCAAAGAATAGGGTGCATTTCGGCCATGTTCGAACCCCAAAGTACAAAAGAGTCCGCATTTTCTAAGTCGTCATAACAACCCATAGGTTCATCAATACCGAAAGTACGCATGAAACCCACTACCGCAGATGCCATACAGTGACGAGCGTTCGGGTCGATGTTGTTTGAACGGAAACCAGCCTTCATTAATTTAGCTGCCGCATAACCTTCCATTACTGTCCATTGGCCAGAACCAAACATACCGATGCTTGTTGGGCCTTTCTTAGCAAGAGATGCTTTCCACTTCTCAGCCATAATGTCGAAGGCTTGGTCCCAAGAAATAGGTGTGAAATCGCCATCTTTAGCGTATTCACCATTGCGCATACGAAGCAGAGGTTGAGTAAGACGGTCTTTACCGTACATGATTTTAGATAGGAAGTAGCCTTTGATACAGTTTAGGCCTTTGTTTACTGGCGCTTCAGGGTCACCCTGAGTTGCCACAATACGACCATTTTGTGTACCCACTAAAACCGAGCAGCCAGTACCACAGAAACGACAAGGCGCTTTGTCCCAGGTAATTTTGGTTTGATCTGTGCTAGCAATCAGGTTCGCAGCAGAAGCTGGTAATGTTACTCCAGCGATAGCTGCAGCTGATGCTGCTGCGTTTGCTTTCACAAACGCTCGTCTTGTCATTTTCATACTTCATCCTCTGTTTGGGATTGTTGAATTCCAGTGTCTTCGTCCAACTGCTCTAAATCTGTTTCGATTTGGTGATAAACCAAAACAGTGCTTAGCACGTTAGGTAAATTGTTGATGGCATCAATTGTGTCGGTAATAAAACCTTGATTCTCGGTTTCGAGAACAACCACAATTTTACCTTCAGGGCTGTCACCGTAGACTTCTGCATTCTCGAATTCTTCGATTTGAGCCTTTATTGATTCAAGATGCTGTGGAAGCACATGAATCACCAAACTTGAAATGTGCACTTCATTCAGTGACATACATTACTCTCATTTTTATATTGTGTTGCTTACATGGATAGCTGCTGTTGGGCATACAGAAACACATGCTCCGCAACCACTGCAGTCATCAACATTGATAACTGGTTGTGCAACTTTGTTGAGTTGCAACTTAAACTGAATCGCCATGGTGTCACATGTTTCACCACAGCTACGACATTCAACGTTTTGATACGCCAAACAATTCTGTTTGATATCCGCTTTAATCTGCCAAGGTGAATTGGACTGTGGAAGGAAAATAGGCTCCGGGCAAACCTTGGCACATTGATAACAAAATGTGCATTCGCCTCGGCTGAAATCTACGGTTGGAAAACCACCGTCACCATTAATGATGATATTGGTTTCACAAGCAGAAACGCATTTGCCGCAACGTGTACAATCGTCGGTAAAAGAAGCCGCTGATTTAACCCAAGGCATTATTATTGCTGAGTCTTCAACAGTTTTACGCGAGAACAATCGACGTCTGGCTAAATCGACCACTACAATCACCTTATATTTTGTAAGCGATAGGTAAATTGTAGCTCAAAGTTGTTAAGCCACAATTTTCACTTATCCATATGAAAATTGTAGTTTTCAGGCTATTTTCTTAAATACCCATTAGGGGGTAATTGGGGGTAAGCGTTGTTTTAGATCAATTATTTCCAGCGAGAGTGATCACATATTGATAGTGTTTGACTGTGATTCAAAATTTAAGAAAGACGATAGACGTCAAAATGAAGGAAATGCACCAGTTTGGTTAGAAGAGTAGAAAGGTCGCTGATTGGCACAATTGCCAAGGCAATGTTTAGCATTGTGATGATGTCGTTTGCAACAATTAGCTTCGCGATTATAACACTAGCATCATCATTGAATGACGCAGAAGCGGTCAATGTTTCAGGTTCGATGCGTATGCAAAGCTATCGTTTAGCGCACGATATTCAGAGTTCCTCCATCGATTATGTCAGTCATATTGAAAGTTTCGAACAGTCACTGTTTTCTCCGTCTATGCAGGCGTTAAAACATTGGACAGTGCCTGAAGATATTCAGTCCGATTACAACGACATCATCATCCGCTGGCAAGAACTGAAAACAATCTTGAAAAGTGACCAACGTGCTGAATATTTGAACCTTGTGGCGGGGTTCGTCAGCCAAATTGATGTGTTTGTGTTTAAACTGCAGCAGTTTTCTGAAAGTAAATTAATCAAACTGGCATGGGTTGGGGGCTTAGGCCTTGGCGGTGTATTTTTGGTTTCTGCGTTGGTTGTTATTTATACTCGAAGAGAAGTTGTAGGCCCGCTGCGTAATTTAGTTGTGGCGAGTGAACAGGTACAGAACCGATCTTTTGATGTGCAGTTGAAAACAACCAGCCGTAATGAAATGGCGATATTGACCCGCACATTTAATGACATGGCGAATGAGTTAGGCAAGCTGTATCACGGGCTTGAAAATGCGGTGAATGAGAAGACCCATAAGCTCCAACATGCAAACCAGTCATTGCAGGTACTTTATGAGTCGTCTCAACAGTTAACGGCTTCTCGAATTAGCCAAGAGAATTTTCAGACGTTACTTAAACAAATCGTTAGTGTTGAAGGGATTGATGCTGTTCGCCTCGAAATAGATGAAGAGGCGGGCAAAGGCATTGTTTTAAATGAAGGTTATTGTGACAGCAATTGCAATAACAACTGCCACGAGCAACCATTGATGGTGGATGGACAGACGTTAGGAAGACTGTACTGGCGGGCGGGGTTACCATGCCCGGATAAAGCTCTGATTGATAGTTTTGTACAGATGCTTTCACGCGCTGTTTATTTTAACAAAGCTCAGAAACAGGCAGAGCAGTTGCTCCTGATGGAAGAGCGTGCGACCATCGCGCGTGAACTACATGACTCTCTTGCTCAGTCGCTTTCTTATTTAAAAATTCAGGTCTCGTTACTTAAGCGTGTCATGAACAAGCTAGACCAAACGCCGCAAAGTGAGAAGACAACAGACATTATTAAAGATATCGATGAGGGTTTATCCGGAGCCTATACTCAGTTGCGTGAGCTGCTGACCACATTCCGGTTAACCATTAAAGAAGGTAATTTCGGGCGAGCGTTATTGGAAATGATCAATCAGTTGAAAGAGCACACCAGTGCGTCAATTGAGTTAACCAATAATCTATCCTCGCTGGAGTTGAATGCGCATCAGCAGGTGCATTTAATGCAGTTGATCCGAGAAGCGGTGATTAACGCCATTAAGCACGCAGCCGCTACGAAAATAGTCGTGGAGTGTAACCAAGTTGACGGCGATGTTGTTGTCGTGGTCGAAGATAATGGTGTCGGGTTTGAAGAACACGATGCAAAACTTAACCACTATGGTTTAAGCATAATGCAAGAGCGAGCAGCCCGCCTGAACGGAGAGCTGACAGTGAATTCTTCTCTGAACTCCGGTTGCAGAATAACTTTGAAATTTAAACAGTCTAAGGACATTAACGTTGACGAAGATTAGAGTAATGTTGGTGGATGACCACCCGCTAATGCGTAGAGGCATTAATCAGTTATTGAGCTTAGAAGACGATTTTGATGTGATCGCTGAAGCAAGTAACGGTACTGAAGCCGTCGCGTTGGCTCATGAAGATGAACCGGACTTGATCCTGCTCGACCTGAACATGAAGGGCATGTCTGGGCTTGATACACTTCAGGCACTGCGCACCGACGGATGTAGCTCAACTATCGTTATACTGACCGTATCGGACAGTGCCGCAGACATTGAAGCACTAGTGAAAGCTGGAGCAGATGGTTATCTGCTAAAAGATACTGAGCCTGACGAACTGATTGAACTGCTAAGACAAGCTTCTTCTGGTGAGAAAGCTTACAGCAGCGTCGTCGCGAAATATCTTCGTGAGCGTGAGAGCCACTCTGACGTATTTGACTCTTTGACTGATCGTGAATCTCAAATTCTGGCGGAAGTGGCAAAAGGGTATCGTAATAAGCAAATAGCCGATCACCTGTTTATTTCTGAAGCGACAGTAAAAGTGCACATGAAGAGTTTGCTGAAGAAATTACGAGTGCCTTCGCGCACTGCAGCAACAGTGCTTTATCTGGAACGCTACGGCGATCTGAGATAAAAATCGAGGCTTATCAGATGCAAAAAAGAGGCTAATTGCCTCTTTTTTTCTCTTTTTTGTTTAGCAACAGATTGCAATTTTGGCAGTCGTTATTGTTTCGAATAGCGAGTTTTAAACTCAAATACCTTTTCAGAACACACATCGATGCAACGTCCGCAGCTAATACAATCCTGATCCATCACTCTGATGTCGCCATCTTTTAACGGCTCTCTAAGAACTTGCGGTTCTGGGCAGACGTTGAAACAATCCATACACTTAGTGCAGGCGTTTCTGTCAGTGGCGGTGACACGCATAATGCTCTGTTTGCCGATAATGCCATAGGTCGCTCCTAACGGGCATAAGTGACCACACCAGCCATGTTCGACCAGCAACAGATCGAGTAAGAAGACAAGTACAATCAGCATCCAGCCAGCTCCCATACCAAATATCAGGCCGCGGTGCAGGGCAGAAACAGGGTCAATCCACACCCATAACGCACTTCCGGAAATGGCGCTGCCAATCAGCAGTACCGGAATCAACCAATAGCGCAGACTCTTTGGCCATGAATAGCTCGCTTTTAGGTTCAGTTTTCTGCGTAGCCACGCGGCTAAGTCAGTCACGATATTCAGCGGGCAAACCCAAGCACAAAACGCTCTTGTTGCGATCACGGCGTACAGTGCGACAACAATCAGGGCACCTAAAATTGCCGTGAACTCAGGAAGATGCCCTGCGGTGATGGTTTGTAACAGCAAGAGTGGATCTGTAAAAGGAACAACATCAAACAGAGTGCTAGACGAAAGGTTTCCTCTAAACACTCCCCACGTTGGGCCTGCCATAAACAGCGCAATAATGGAAAACTGAGAAATTCGGCGAAGGATCAAAAAGCGATGCGCTTTCCACCAACCCAAGTTTTGTATTGCCGCTTTACCGGCGTCTTTAGCCAAATGTTTAGCCATTATCCACCTCCTAAAGCTGGTTGCCGTTAAATGGTTTAATTGGAACGCCACCGTGTTCTTCGGTGTCGATACGCACTTCAGAATGCTCTTCCCATCCTAGGCGATAGTGCTTACCGAGTTGGCCTTGAGCCAGTTCAGTTGGGACCACTTTTATTGCCGCCACATCTAACACACAGGCTTCTTCGCACTTACCGCAACCTGTGCAGTAGTCGGCATGAACGGTGGGAATAAATTTGGCGTGAAAACCTGTTCTTTCATTTCGGATGGTTTCAAGGGTGATGGCTTTATCGATAGCAGGGCAGATGCGGTAACAAACATCGCAACGTAGGCCTTGAAAATTAAGGCAGTTCTTTTGGTCGATCAGTACTGCAGTTCCCATCCTTGCATCATCTATATCGGTCAGTGCAGGATCAAGTGCACCGCTGGGGCAGGCTTTCACGCAAGGAATGTCTTCGCACATCTCGCAAGGTATTTGTCTGGCAGTAAAGTACGGCGTACCCGCAGCAACAGGTGAAAGAAGCGAAGCTAACTTCAACGTATCGTATGGGCATGCTTGAACGCATAAGCCGCAACGCACGCAGGCTTTCTCGAAATCGTTACCTGGTAATGCACCTGGTGGGCGAATCGGGACACCAGAAGTTTCTCTTGCCTGACTTTGCAAAGATTGCAATCCGAGGAGCGATGCGGCTGCACCGACACCGACTGCAGTTCTAGAAGCATCTCTTAAGAAGCGACGGCGGCTTTCGGAAATTTTTGGACGAGAAGTTTTCATACGCCAACCCTGTATAAAACGCACTACTAAAATTATAACCACATTATCTGTGTGCATAAGAATAGTCGCTACCTCCAAAGTAGTGTACGAACACTCCGTTGATTCAGGTCAAGTGAAAGCTAATATAAATGAAAAAATGTGCAGAGATTGAAAACAAAAAGACCAGCGAATCGCTGGTCTTTTCATGGTTAAGTTCGGCTGATGTTACGCCATCATAGGAACAAGAACCGTAGTACCAATAATTACGGTAATCAAACCTGTCATCACTGGTAGGAAGGTGCGTTTAACTACTTCAAACGGGCTTAAGTGCGCCATACCTGAAGTTGCAACGATAACACCTGATACAGGCGAAATAGTACGGCCTAGGTTTGATGCTTGTAGCATTGGAATAATTAGGAACGCTGGGTTTAGACCCAATTTTCCAGCCAATGACGGTGCAAGTTCCACGAATGCGTAGAAAGGTGCGTTACCTGAACCTGTTGCGATTGCTGCGGCAACCGTCAAGATGGTCAGAATAAGCATTAGTGCAACGCCACCTGCGCCCGCAGTTTCTGCAAGGTGAAGTAGGTTGTCGATAGCGCCGATAGACATCAAGCCTTGTGCAAATACGCCTGCTGCCACTAATAGCATTACCACGCCTTTAAACGCATCAGCCATACCGTCGTAGCAAACTTCTAGATCTTCTAAAGCTTCTCTGCCGTTGAACTTGCGAGATACGTAATGAACCAAAGCACCGACAAAAATAGAAGCGACAACGATGGTGTAGATATCCAGAGATAAACCTTCGATGGTTTTACCGTTAAACAGGAACACCCCAATGATTGGAAGGAATGGCAGAATTGAGTAATAACCTGGTGCATTAACTTCAATTTCAGACACATCAACTCGTTCCATTGGCGTGTTGTCTTTCTTATCCAGATATTTGTTCCAGAAGTAAGCGGTAATCGCCATAACGATAATCGCACAGATAGACACAGGAAGAACGGTTTGTACCGCGAACACATCTAGGCTCAAGCCTGACTTTTCTGCCGCAATAACAACGTCACCAGACGTTGGAGAAAGAATGATTGCCGCTGGTGAAGCACATACCGCTGCTGCTGCTGGGCGTGAGATACCCATCGCTGTCATCATAGGGAACAAGGTAGCCATCAATAGCACGCCTAGACCTGTTGCAGAGCTTACAGCCAGTGACATTAAACAAGCTACGATATATGCAGAAACAAGCAGAATGTAAGGTGATTTAATAAAAGAAAGTGGTTTAGAAAACTGTTTTACCACAACATTATTTGCACCGATATGAGTCATGTAAGAAGCAAAACCACACAACAGCATGATTTGCATACCCAAGCCACCGCCTCGGTTTTGCAGCATGAATTTCACGTATTCTAATGAGTCTGTAAGCAAGTTGCCCGTTGAAGCAACGTTTTTAGGTAATACAGTATGACCGATAATACCGGTGAGAATGAGTAGCACAAGACCACCAGTCAGTAGTACGCCAGCTGCTTTGTAGCCTTTTACGATCAGGTATCCAACAGCAATCGTAACAACTAACCCGATGAGAAGTTCAAGCATAGTAGTCTCCAATCTATGAGAATGATGCGAGTAAAGTTAAAAGTAAATGTTGCAAAGTGTTACGGCAATTTACTCGAAACTTCTCTGTGGCACGAGTTCAACTTGCACTTTGAATGATCTAAAGCAATAAAAATTAAACTATCATTTACAGGGTATTGTTCTTTTTGTGAATAATAACTCCGAATAATATTAAGAAATAAATTTATTAGATAATATTATCGTTTGTATGAGAATTTCTAATGTTAAGGAGTTAAAAAAGAAAAGTGGCACAAATGCGCCACTTTTTTAAAAGAGAGGGAGAATTAAGCGTATTGTGAAACTATTCGGTTCCAGCGGTTTCTTTTTTCAACAAAATCGAGTTTAACTTGCTCGTAGCGAACCTTGAGCATAGAACGCTCATACTTCTTAAATGCTAGGCTTTTCTTACTTTCAAGCAGTTGTCTTTTAATATCGTAGTAATTGTGCAGTTCGCTGATGAAAGCATCAAATTCATGTTGAAAGCTATTCATTAATACGACGTGGTTTGGCAGTGACAGGATTCTGCTTTGCACATAAACAAGCGCCATTTGTGCGCGTGCCTTCTCAATTTTCAGTGCTGGGGCTTTTCTTAGTTTCTTGGTCAAGCCTACCCATGAGCAAGCTTTGATGAGCCATTTGGTTGGATCGTACTGCCACCAATAAATACCGTTTCGGTAATCATTTTCAAAGATGTGGTGATAGTTATGATAGCCTTCACCAAAGGTGAAGAAAGCCAAAACGCCGTTGTCTCTTGCGGTGTTCTTATTGGTGTATGGCTGTGAACCCCAAATATGCGCCAGAGAATTAATAAAGAAAGTGGTGTGGTGGTTAAGTACCAGACGAACAGCGCCAACCATCAGCAGCATACCGATAATATCGTTATAGATAATGCCAAGTAGTAGAGGCACACCAAGGTTCATAAGCACAGCAAGAGGCACGTAATAACGATGTTGCCACATCACAATCTTATCTTTTTGTAGATCACGGCAGTTACTGTAGTCGTCATACACCGCTTGGTTGTAGTGACGCAGCATCCAACCGATGTGTGAATACCAAAAGCCTTTCTTTGCTGAGTAGGGATCTTTGTCATTCTGGTCGACAAACTTATGGTGTACTCGGTGATCGGAAGACCAATGCAGTGCGCTATTTTGCAACGCAAATGCACCTCCGAGAGCACACAACAAACGAACTAGCCAATGGGCTTCAAAAGTCTTGTGTGACCATAGGCGGTGATAGCCCATGGTAATTGACAGGTTGCAGAAAGCAAAACAGACGATCAGCCAAACCCAGTGCTCAGCACCGAAGCCAAAATGCCAACCAAACCACGGTGTAACAACCGCAGCTAAAATAAAACTGAGTGAGAATATTGCGACATTTAGCCATATAACTGGCGGCTTAGTTGTCATGATAAAGTCCTTTGGGCTTACAAGTGTGCGCTAGATTATCAGCGAACACGTGTAAGTCAAATAACTTTAGCAAAATTGTGACCAGTATGTTTTGCTTTTTCATCCTAAATGAATAGTATGAATGGGTACTAGAAATCCTTACAGGAAGTTATAAGGACTAATAAATGGAAATTAGGATAGCGGAATATAGTGATTATGAAAAAATCGCTGCTCTTCATGTTCGTAGTTGGAAAACACATTACCAAGGTTTATTGAAGCAAGATTATCTCGATAATGAAGCACTGCCGGACAGACTTGTGATTTGGCAAACTCGCCTTACCAACCCACCTTTTAATCAGCATATTTTGTTGTTGGAAGAAAAAGACCAGTTAGTTGGTTTTATTTGTGCGTTTGGAAATCACGATTTTGAACGTGGCAGTATTATTGAATCACTGCATATTGACCCTGAATATCAGGGACGTGGACTCGGCAAGAAGCTGATTCGCGAAATGGCAAAGTGGATTGATCACTACTTCCCAGATAATGGCGTTTATCTGGAAGTATTGGAACAAAACAGACAGGCTATCGACTTTTACGATCACATCGGTGGTGAACATCAATTACAAAAGTTATGGAAAGCACCTTGTGGAACTGAAGTACCAGAATTCGTTTACGCTTGGAAAACACCAAAACTGATGCTGGCGTCCATCGAATAAATAGAAGTATTTGGATAGTCTAGTTATAACAAAAAGCCCAGCACTTGCTGGGCTTTACTGTTCTTATAGCGAATTTTACGGATTATTAGCGTTTCGTGGTGAATTCAGATACGGCTTTATCCATCTCTTTGGCTTGTTGAGAGACCATATCCACTTCAGACATCACTTGCTGGGCTGAATGCATATTGTCTTCTGAGATAGAGTTAAGCTCAGTGATCGACTCACTGACTTGGTTCATCACAATGCCTTGTTCTTCTATCGCAGAAGCGATGCGTTCAGAGTTTGCTTGAATGTTACTCATATCTGAAATAATCAGGCTCAGGCTTTCATCAAGTTTATGGGAATCCATCAAGGTTTCTTGGCTCTGAGAATTACACTGTTCAATGTCCTTCACGACTAGACCCATTTGGGACTGAATGGCTGCAACGACCTTAGTGATTTCTTCGGTCGACTCGTGAGTTCTTGTTGCCAGAGAACGAACTTCGTCGGCTACCACTGCAAAACCTCGGCCTTGTTCGCCCGCCCGTGCTGCTTCAATGGCCGCGTTAAGTGCAAGAAGGTTCGTCTGTTCAGCGATTCCCTGAATGATGTTCACGGCGCCGCCAATTTTCTCAACATGATTGTTCAAAGACGTAATTGAGTGCTGGCTAGATTCCAACGTTTTAGAGAGTTGTTCAATATTGTTCACGGTCGAATCGACCACCAAGCGACCGTTCTCTGCGTTGTGTGAGGCTTGTTGAACCCCTTCAACTGCCACGCTGGTACTTTCTGAGATCTCGCCGATAGCGGAAACCATTTCCTGTACGGATGTTGCCATCATAGCGGTGTGTTCAGCTTGTGCATTAAAGTGTCGCAGTACTTCTTCCAACTCATTGTGCATGGCTGCAGTGCTGGTAGATAACTGGTTCGATTTCGCCTGAGAGCCTGAAATCAACGTCTCGAATTTATCGAGCAGTTTATTGAAGTAGTGGCTGACCGATGCAAGTTCGTCTTTGCCCGTGATGTCTGAGCGCAAACCGATATTGTTAGTATCAGAAATATTGTGAATAACAGTCAACATACGGTTAACGCGAATGTTGATTGTGCGGCTAATCTGGAAGATAAGTCCAAAGATAACGATAATCACGAATACAGTAATACTGTTTTCAATCATCGCGATTTCAGAACGGCGGTTATCCACTTCTTTACTCAATGTTTCAGAAAACGTTTTAAATTGCTCTTCAACATTGTGTGAAAGGTTGCGTGTATTGCCCAACAAACCTTCATTGTATTTCAGGCCGATTTTTTGCTCTTGTAGCGTAACTGTTTTTGCTGCCGCAATAAGCTCGGACATTGATGCGATTTCTCCCTGCGGATTAATCGTTCCTGAGCGAACATTGTTATCAAATAGAGTTAGCTCTAGTTGACCTTCTTTGTTAGCGTTACTAAAAGCTTGGTTGAAGAGTGCGTAGTACTTTTGAAGTAAACCAGATTCTTTGTCTAAACCTAGTTGAACATAAGCGGCGACTAGATCTTCAAATCCTTTTTTGTAAGAAAGAAGATCATTTCGCAGAGCAGTCGATGACTCTAGTTGATTGGAAGACAGAATGAGCGATAGTTCAGATTCTAAACTTAAAAAATGTTCACTGTTCTTTTTGAATGTATCTAGGTAATTTGTACTGCTGCGAAGTAAAAAATCTTTTTCGTTACGGCGCAAATTAAGTAATCGAATTTCAAGCTTGTCGACTAAAGTGATGGCGTGAGTTAATTCACGAGTCGTATTAGCGAAGTAATTAGAACTAATTAGAAGGGTAATGATGCCCAAGACAGCAATAACACCCAATGAATACAGCTTTTGTTTAATATTCATATGTTTACCTGGTTAATAAAGTTTATAGATATTTTTGTTATTATCGTCGTGAGTGCAGGGGAAAACGGACCCCTATAAGTTAGTGTCGGCTAATATATGCATGACAATTATTAAAGTTTTATGACAGGAGCCTTGGTCGGATGACTATAGACGTAGAAAAGTACAAAGGTTTGATTTTTGATATGGACGGAACCCTTATCGATACGATGCCTGCACACGTCGAAGCTTGGCGTGTTACCGCTGAGAAATTTGGCTTTCCATTTGATGCAAAATGGCTGCAAAGCATGGGCGGAATGCCGAGTATAAAAATTGCTGTTGAGGTGAGTAAAGCGTATGGCATTGAACTCGACCCAAAAGCTGTCTCTGATTACAAGATGGAGGCGTTTAGTCAAATTGATGAAAGCGGCGATTTGATTACAGACACTGCGAGCCTGCTTGAAGCGAACTTAGGTAAGAAGAAGTTGGCGGTCGGTACTGGGAGCCAACGAGTAAGTGCCATTAAACTACTGACCCGAGTAAATATGCTTGATAAGTTGGATGCGTTAGTCACGGCGACAGATGTTGAAAATCATAAGCCTCACCCACAAACGTTTTTAACGGCGTGTGAATTATTGGGATTAGAACCTCAAGAGTGCGTGGTGTTTGAAGATACCGATCTCGGCAAACAAGCTGCGCATGCAGGTGGTATGGATTGCATTATGGTGACAGAACACGGATTGCAGTTCTTTCCATATAAGGCATAACTTCATTTCCATAAAAAGAGCCGCCTTGAGGCGGCTCTTTTGTCACTGTCCGGTTTTTAAGCCGTTACAAAGCGCTGGCTTTTAACAAAGTGCCGGTGATCAGTTAATCGCAATTAATTCTACGTCAAAGATCAGGGTTGCTGACGGCGGAATAGGGCCAGTGCCACTTTTGCCATAACCAAGGTTTGCAGGAATGAAAAGACGCATTTTTTGCCCTTCAACCATCAACTGAACACCTTCTTGCCAGCCTTTAATCACTTGGTTTAAGCCAAATGTAATTGGTTCATTGCGTTGGTAAGAACTGTCGAAGACAGTGCCGTCTAGCAGTTTACCTTCGTAGTGAACCGTTACTTTGCTGTTTGCTTTTGGATGAACCGTACCTGTTCCTTCTTCAAGAACAAGATACTGCAAACCACTTTCAGTGGTGTGAACATCTGGCTTAGCGGCATTCTCGGTTAAGAATGCCTGACCAAGTGCAAGTTGCTCTTCACCGGCTTTATGGTTTGTCCAAGTGCGGTATACGAAAAATGCTGCAAGTACAAAAATAACAATAGGAAAAACGATTTTATACATGGTTATTGATCTTATGGTTGAGTGAGTAAGTAGCTGATAGTTTTTGCAATACCTTCCACATCTTTGTGGCCGCTGGTTAGGACTTGGTATTTTCCTTTCACCACAAAAGTTGGAACGGCATTGATTTGACCTTCACGTGACGCTTTGTCTGCGATTTTCATCATGCCCATCACTGACTGTTGCTGCTCTTGAGTTAAGTGATAAGGGGTCGTTAGGTTTCGGTCAGTAAACGCTTTTTCAATCGCAGCTTGGCGATCGGTCAGTGTTGCACCTTCACCCATCTGAACAGCAGCGAATAATTCATCCATCATTGCAGTATCTGGGATGCCATCTAACTGCATTACTGCTGTGTAGTAAATCATAGCGCCGATCTTTGCACCTTCATTGAAGGTTACGTGCAGCTTGCCAAAATGTTCGTTCGTCAACTGTTCAAGTTGAGGAATGATAGTTTCCATTTTTCGGCAATGACCGCAAGTGAGTGAGAACACTTCTGTCACAGGTGCTAAGCGATAGGTAGAAAGATTCGCTGGCAATAGTTGGTATTGTTCTCCTTCGATTGGTGTTGAATTGTCGCTACACCCAGAGAGTAAAAATACCAAGGAAAACAGACTTATAAAGCCAGTGAGCAATTTTTTCATATTAGATTCGCCTTTAAAAAACACTAGCTTAGATTCTAACGGCTTAATGATGTGACGCAAACCACGGATAAACAAATTGTTATCAATTTTCTATAAAGTTTTATAAATGGTGCCGATAAATGTATGTAGTTAGATTGAAGGGTGATGTATTCGATGAAATTTTTAGTTTTCCCACTGATGTTGATATTAGCTGGTTGTGGTTCTCTACAAACTGACCGTATGTTCAGCAACAATTTATTAGATGCGGCACCGAAAGGCGAAATGGATGTCCGTAATCCTGAGTGGGTAGCGCCATCACGCAGCGCAACTTCAGGTGTTCGTGGTCCATTGGGCCAAGTTCGCACCAGCAGTTACGAAGCTTTGCAACAATTTCTGCTACACAACGGCGTGGACTATGAAGTGCTGCCTGGCAACCATGTTATGGTTCGCCTAAAAGACTCTGTCCAATTTGAAACAGGTTCTTCTAAAGTTTCACAAGAGTCATACCATTGGTTATCAATGATGAGTGACTTTCTTTCCAGACAACAAGGTATCGATGTCGTGATCGATGGACACACGGATAGTACTGGTAAACCAACATTTAATGATTCGTTATCTGTGAAACGTGCAGACACAGTGAAAACAACGCTGATCAAGAACAGAGTAGCTAAAGATGCTATCTATACACGTGGCTATGGTGAATACATCCCTGCGTGTACAAACCGCACAACAGAAGGGCGAGCGTGTAACCGCAGAGTAGAACTGTTATTCATCGTTTCAAATAATTAATTGTTCAATTATTCATATAGTCAATAACTCCTTCATCTACTCTAAATCCCAGCTTCGGCTGGGATTTTTGTTTAATATCCTCATCGTTTTAAAGGAAATTGATTGCACTCTCAGTTATCGAATAAAATGCGATAATAATTTTGAAACATTATTAACGTTTGTGTACATTCCCTCACAAAATATAACGTATAAGATATCGAGAAGTATGTCAGTTCATCAAGTTGCCTCAGATCTGGAGGTTCCAGTCGGAAAGACAGATCAACTAGTTTCTACCACAGATCTTAAAGGCGTTATTACCTACTGTAACGAAACCTTCTGTCGCATAGCCGGATTTACTGAAAGTGAGTTGTTAGGGCAGAACCACAATATCGTTCGTCACCCTGACATGCCTAAAGCGGCATTCGCCGATATGTGGAGTCACTTAAAAAAAGGTCATCCATGGCGCGGAATCGTTAAGAACCGTACTAAAACCAACGGTCATTACTGGGTTGATGCCTACGTCACCCCTATCTACGAAAATGGGAAGCTAGCCGGTTATCAGTCAGTCCGTGTTCAACCAAAACGTGAACGCGTTGAAACCGCAAGTAAAGCCTATAAAGCGTTGTGTAAAGCAGAGAAAAGCGGTAAGAGTTTCTCATTAACTTTGCCTGGTTCTGTTCGTTATGCCATTTTAGCGGGCTCATTATCTGCACCATCATTAGCTTATTTGGCGTCTGCAAACAGCGCTGTTCAGTTAATTTCTGGTCTATTGCCTGTTGCTGCGTTAGCGTTGCTATTTAGAAATGAACTGATTGAAACACCTCGCCAGATTAACAAGCTGAAGAATAAATACGACAGTATCAGCCGTCTTATTTATTCAGGCAACAGTGAGTTTTCCTATGCGGATTATCATCTGCGTATGTATTCAGCACGTATTCGTACCGTGTTGGGGCGCATGGTGGATTCGGCGAAGCCGCTTTATGCGACTTCTGAACAACTTAACCAAACTTGTGTTGAAGTTAACCAAGCGTTGGAACAGCAAAACATTGATATTCAGAGCGTAATGAGTGCAACCGATTCGGTAGAATCCGCCGCTGATGCGGTTTCCAGCAGCACCAATGAGGCTTATGCTTTGTTAGATCAAGCGCAGAATCAATGTTTGAAAACGAAGCAAACCATTCAACAGACGCACTCTGATCTGATGGCTTTAGCAGAGCAAGCTGAACGAGCAACAGGCACAACACATCAATTGAATGAGCAAGCCAATGCGGTCAGTCAGTTGATGGAAGAAATCGATGGTATTGCAGCTCAAACGAACTTACTGGCACTTAACGCTGCTATTGAAGCTGCAAGAGCAGGGGAACAGGGCAGAGGTTTTTCGGTTGTTGCTGATGAAGTTCGTGCTTTGTCTGGAAGAACGCAAAAGGCGACTCACCAGATTCAAAACAGTTTATCTGCGATGCTAGACACCATTAAGTCTTGGCAGCATGAGATTCAAGAAAGCCAAATACAAACTCAGGCGTGTGGTTTAGTTGCTGAGGAAACGGGTAATCGACTCTATGAAGTTGAACGAATGCTTTCAGACATGCAAACGTTAGTGGGCGATATGGCGAAATCTGCTGAAGCGCAGCGCGGTTTGACTCAAGAGGTGAACCACCATATTCACTCTATCGCATCAGCTGCTACTCAAAACGTTGCTGCTACGAGTATTGTCAGTGAGCATAGCCGAGAGATGAAACAACAAGTGGATAATTTCATTACTCTCGCGGCACGTTTCGAAGAGAAGTAACAAACGTTCAGAAATAAAAACGGAGACTTAGAGTCTCCGTTTTTATTTCCGTTAATTATTTTTTATGTCCGTTAATTAAGAAGCTTAGAAGTTTACATCTAAACCAAGCCAATAACGGCGTCCATCTTCAACGTAGCCATATTCTTCATAACTAATATCAGCGTCTAACAAGTTGTAGATTGCACCTTTTAATCTTGTGTTGTCAGTGAGCTGATAGGTAATACCAGCATCAACAAAGGTGTAAGAAGGCGCTGTGTCTGTATCTCTGAAGCTTGAAGGATCAGACTCTTTGCCTCGGTAAGTCACTTTTGCCCAGCTGTTTAGCTGCTCGGTTGTTTGCCAGTCTAACTGAGTTGAGAATAAGTGCTTAGGTAGCTGAGTAAGAGGCGAACCTGCCATATCACCAGTAAGCTGTTTTGAGTAGGTATATGTATAGCTAGCTGCCCATATCCAGTTTTCACCGATTGGCGTATCTAACGAAGCTTCAACACCACGAGTTATGGCTTCATCAACGTTGGTATATAGACGAGGCGGACGGCCCAGTAAGCTTGTATCACCAGTACACACTGATGCTGAACATTCAATGCTGGTGATCTTATCTTTGAAATCATTGTTGAATAGACCAAGTGATGCCTGCAAACCAGAATCAGCATTGTAAATAAGGTTCAGTTCTTGGCTGACCATTGTTTCAGGACTTAGGTCAGAGTTACCGTATAAGTTGCCACTGCGGCTAACTTGAACCCAATTGTCACTTGCTTGACGTAACTGAGGCGCTTTAAAACCAGTTGAGACACCACCTTTTAATGTCCACTCAGAAGCAATGTTCCATACACCATACAAACGAGGGCTAAGGTGAGAGCCGTAGTTTTCGTTAACATCAACACGGGCGCCAGCTGTGATGGTAAAGTTGTCCAAAGCTCGCCATTCATCTTCAACAAATATTGCGCCTTGGCTGTTGCTTAGCTCGGTAATAGTGCCGCCAGTATTACTGGTTTCATCGTTAAGTTTTGAGTGTTCACCTTGGATACCGACACTGACAGTGTTGATCTCAAAAGGCATCACTAAGGTTGATTTTGCAACCGTATTTTCCAGCGACATTTGGCGAGATTTGTTGTTATTGCGCTCGTACTGAATGTAGCTGTCTGACTGACCCAGTGCATTCCAGCGTCCTAAATGGCTGAGTGCGAATGACGTGCGATCATATTGGTTCAGCTCATCGTCTTCGCCATCCGCAACCGTTAATCCTTCAGTTCCGCTGCGTTGTTGCTTGGTTGTTTCTACAGTGAATGACACTTCTTGTTGTTCACTGATCTGGTAATTGAGCTTGGAGCCTATCGAACGCAATGTTTTATTTTGATAGCCGTTTTCGATGTTGTCTTCGTCGCGTTGTATATTCTGACCATAAACTTGTAATGAGAGTGAGTCGGTCAGAGGTCCTGTAACGAAGAAATTGGTGTTTTGCTCATCACCTGAGTCTCGGTTCTCTTGCAGGAGCGTACTGAGTTGAACATTACCGCTCCACTCAAGATTGGACTTCTTCGTAATGATGTTGATGACACCACCCATTGCATCGGAGCCGTAAAGAGTAGACATAGGCCCGCGAATAATTTCGATACGTTCAATCGCTTCTAATGGTGGTAGCCAAGCCGCTTCAATACCTGGACCGTCACTGTTTGGACGAGTCTCACGAGAAGACAAGCGTCGTCCGTCAACCAGCATTAACGTGTATTGCGAGCCTAAGCCGCGAATGCTGATGTCCTTGCTGTCTCCTCCGCCTGTTACCACTACGCCTGGCACATTGGAAAGTGCATCAGTCACGTCTCGATAGTATTTCGACGACAACTCTTCCTGAGTGATGAGTGTGACACTGGCTGGGGCATCGGTTTGAACCTGTTCGTAGCCTGCGGCAGTCACGACCATGGTCTCTGTAGTATTGATACCAGCATCGGCTGCAAAGGCGAATGGGGCAGTAATAATGGCAGTTCCGCCAACAAAAAGCGCCTGACGTTTAAGTGTAGACATGTTCATCCTTATTTTGTGATAATAGTTATCATTAGTAAGTGGTAATTATTCACATTTGTATTGGTGGGGGATAGAGAGATTTATGGAACGCTTTGTCTCGAATATGGAACTTTTACGAGGTATATAAATGCATGATCTGACATCAATGAGAGCGTTTGAGGCCTTGCAAGAGCATAAAAGTTTAACGGCTGCCGCTAAGGCACTGAATCAGCCGAAATCAACAGTCAGCAGACGTCTGGCACAATTGGAGGCTGATATTGGGCAAGCACTCACGGTGCGTGAGGGAAATCGCTTAACGCTGACCAAGGCAGGGCAAGTCTTTGCTCGTTACAGTAAGCAGATGTTAGAGATAGCAGATGAAAGTTATGACGCCATCCAAGGTTTAAATAATAAGGTGTCAGGTGAGTTGACCATTGTTTGTCATCCCGCCCTGATGCGTGGTTGGCTTAACAACATATTGAATATGTTTCTTGGTGATAACCCCAAAGTACGTGTTCGACTAAAAAGCGAATTTGCTTCCAACAGTACTAAGCCAGACTTGGTCATTTGGCTGGGTGAGTATCCCGATCTGGAATGGCGTAAACAGACTCTAGGTCAATGGCGATATGGTGTTTATGCCTCTCCAGATTACTTAAGAAAAGTTGAAGAAATTCAACATCCTCAAGATCTTAATGGACACCCTTGGATCGATTTCGGTTCTGTGCGTAAAACGGGCGTAACGATATCCACATCTGATCAACGAACCTATTATTTGGAGCCGATGAAGAGTCGATTCGAAAGCGACAATTTGGTGCTGCAGATTGACTCTATTGCGAATGGCCATGGAATAGGGCTATTACCTGACCCTATCGCTGCTGGCTATTCAAAACATCACCCAAATCGGATTGTCGAATGCTTGTCTGAATGGAAAACGGGAACTACGGATATTCATTATTATGTTCAAAAAGGGTTGGTTCCAAGACGCTTACTGGCGCTATTGGATTTGATTGAAACTAATGTGCCATCGGAATGGATAGCTCAATAGCAGCATTGCTTTGAACATAAAATAATCCCCGCTACGTGGCGCATTGTAGCGGGGATTTGACTATCTTCTGAACCTGATTATGTTTGCTTTCTCAACCACGTTTGCCACAGTGAAACTGAATACCTTCAACTGTCGGTATTTTGCAGTCAAGTCATCAAGTTTGCCTTTAATAGAGTGAGCTAAACTCTTCAATTCTCGGCTTACCACGTAACAATAAGAAGTTAAGAAATCTCGATGTTGAGGTAGTAATTACCTTAGATTCATCAACGGAATACTTCTCAAGTAGTGCGGAGGCTAAATTCAAACGTGCTATTTCATGGCAAAAATGTGCGTCAGAGCCTGTTGTAAAATAAACACCAATTTCTGCACCTAATTTGACGATTTCACTACAACGCACATCACTTCCTTTACGGCTTTTTCCGGTTAAAGAAGTATTGTTTACTTCAATGGCTACGTTATGTTGTTTGGCGCATTCTAGTACAGGAACAAGTTCAAAAGGGTAGTTGGGGTTGCCAAGATGACCAAGGGCATCGACTTTACCACTCTTGATGACGTTGATCAGAGTTTGAGTATGTTGCTGAACTGAAGCGGGTTTATAGACAGGTTCGTGTAAGCTCGCGATAACCCAATCTAAATGTTGGTAAGAAGACGGTGGTAAATCGAGTTCACCATCGATATTCAGTGTATTAGCTTCAACACCACGTAAAATTCCGACTTGGTGAAGAAAGCGGGGTAAAATTCTTTGATTGTTAAAATGCCAGTAGTGGGGGGCTCCTGGCATTTCAGGAGCATGATCCGTGGTACAAAGAAGTTTTAACCCCTTGTTTTTTGACTCAAAGGCATTTTCGATAATCGTGCTGTAGGCATGGCCACTAGCGATAGTGTGTGTGTGGCTATCAACAACGATGTTCATAGAGCCTCCTCATGGAGTTATTTGATTTCAAACGAACCATCTTGGTTCATGTACAAAGTCAGGTCGGCAGGCACTGAACAAGAGAGCACTTTATTGACATTAATAGAGTCTGAGCTCTTATAGAAGGCTTGTGCGTCTGCTAATCGACTACCGCCACGAACTTTCCGGTCGACAAGTCTTTGCTGCAGAAATGCAGGATCGGTATCGACAAAAATTGTAAAATCGGCAAGCTCATGCAAACCGTTCCAAACAGGTTCATTTAGAAGCAGCCAGTTTCCTTCTACAATAACAACGTTGTTTTTGACGTGAATAGCTTCGTCAACGGGATCGTGTAGATTGCGGTCATAGTATGGCCAAAAAGGGTCCTTTATTTTGAGTTGCTTCAATTTGCCGATCAGTTCCGTTAAGTTGAAGGTTTCGTATGAGCCTTTGATTTCCCTTAGTGAGACTAACTCTCCGTTGCGTTCGATAGCGTTACTATCAAGAATATCATTTGGGTAGTGGAACCCATCAAATGGCAGGACTTGAATAGGTTCCAGTTGCGAGCTTTGATAAGATAGATACTCCCACAATGCAGCAAGTGTTGATTTACCACTACCGGGAGGAGCGCACAAGAACACTACGATACGTTCTTGTTTTTGTTGAAATAAGCGTGTGAATTTCTCTACTAATGGTCTGTGAACCAATGAGACATCACTGTCAGGAAATACAGCATGAGTGTCAAAACCACTCACATTCAATGTAACTTTCATGGCTAATGCCTTACTCTAAAATCTCTTTCTCAATTCGTTCAATCAGCATTTCACAAGACAATTTGAGTACGGTTTTAATCAAAGACTCATAGCGCATTTGTGAAAAAGACTCGAATGAAGAAAACTTAAGCTGATTGATAGAATCCAGATAGAAACTGTCTTCACCTTTCGATAAGGTCGACTGATTGGTAATAAAGTCGTATACCATATCGTCATCAAAACGCAGCTTGGTTGGTTGCTTGAGTACGTAGTCGAGCATCTGATCGTATAGATCAATGTCTGCATAAGTTTCGACAGAGAGCTTTCCCATCGCAAAAACGAGTTTAGACACAACATTGGTTGTTACCAGCGGACCATCCTTTTCGATGAGCGGTGCAACGGCATTTTGCATGACAAACTCGTCTTGAACGAAAACTTTAGGCAGTAACTCTTTCAGCTTTAAGTTGATAATTTCGTTTGATAGCCGAAGAAAGCAGGTGGCACTTTCACACTGCTCTATCGTATCAAGCAACTCTTCTTCTCGTGACAAATGTTGATTAACCTTTTTAGAATGTGGCAGCTCAAGGCTACCACACACTTGGTTGTGTCTAAACTGTAAGACTGACATCGTAATACTCAAGTAACTCTTTTTCCGCGTGTTCGTTCCAAACGTAGTTATTGGCAGCCAATATCGCGTCAAGATTAACGAAGAATGGGTCAACGTCAGAAAGTGAACAGAAGTCAGTAATCGCCGTTAGTGGCATATTAATGTGTGGATAAATCAACTTTTTGCCGCCCGGAATATCCAATTGGTTGAGAATGGTATGTGGTGCTGACTCCAACCCACCAACATGAGTAATCATGAATGAAGGGTTAATCTTATTCTGTTCAGAAAGCTCAATGGATTCGAGCATATCGCCTGTTGAACCACCTGAAGTTCCTACAATATGGGTTGACTCATAGTGGACGTTGTAAAAATTAAATGGCACTTTGAATTGTTTGTCTGTTGGACCAGCAAAAAAGTTTAAGCATCCGTCATTCCCAAGTAGTTCATCCGCTTGTTCTAGTACTTGTGGTACTGCAGCATAAACCATCACATCATCATAACCATTACCCTGATTAAGTTGTTTAAGGAACTCAACGGGTTTCTCTAGTTTGGCAGTGTTGATGTAATGAAGCTCTATCCCATTTTGTTTGGCCGCATCGATAGGAATCAGGCTTTTTGCTCTTGCTAATCGTTGTTCATCAATGTCTGTTACCACAATAAGACTAGGCTTTACTGGACCATTAATTGCGTAATCAATGGCTCCAATTCCCATTGGTCCCGCACAGGCAAGTAGCGCAAGCGAGCCACCGGGTTTGATACCCATCTGGTGCTTATAAACATAAGGTGTAGTGTGGTAGCTAGCGTGGAATGCACCAATGATACAGGACATCGGCTCTGCTAATGATGCATTCGCAAAGTAACTACCCTTATAGGGAAGCACACAGCCTAGGTCGATAGCAATCTTGGGGATGATAGAGTAGGTAGCATTACCCCCAAAGGTTTCGTAACTGTACCCAGCAGAGTAACCCGTTGGTAGCCCCATTGCTGGTTGCAATACGAATGGTTGTCCTGGTTGATACTTATCTCGTAGATTAGCGCCTACTCTGATAATCACTCCCGCATATTCATGGCCTGTCATAACAGGGGTTTCATTAATGTTCTCGGGAACTCGCTTGTGGTTGCTGCCAAGCAGTGCGGCTTTATATGTAGATAGACAGATGCTATTGGAAATATTTTTAACCAATAACTCATCGTCGGTTATTTCTGGAAGATCAAACGTTCTTAAGCGAACATTTTTCTCGCCACAAATAACAGCTGCAGTCGTTTGAACCATGATATTCTCCAGGATATAGGGGCCTTATCGGCCCCGATAATGATTTAAATTAAGCTTGCTGACTAATGGTGTCGATGAGTTCATCGAGTGCCGGGTCATGAAGGAAGTTTTTAATAGTGACAACAGGTAGTCCTGTGGCACTTACCGCTCTGTTTTCAAGGCTCTCATGCGTGACCACTACATCTGCGTGAGGTGGTACTTTCTCTATCGAGAAGTTTTTAACTTCCACGTTATATCCAGCATCACTGAGTTTCTTCCTAAAGGTCGAAGCACCCATCGCGCTAGATCCCATACCTGCATCACAGGCAAATGCGACGAACTTGATTTTTTTAGGTTCAGCAGTTGATTTGGTGATGACACCTTCTGCTTTCATTTCTTTCATATCAGTGACTGATTGCTCAAACTCTTTTTCGGATGCTTCCTTTTTACTCACTTTTAAGATGGCACTTGCGACAAAGAATGAGACGATTGTTGCTGTTGTAACCCCTGCAATCGTAGCGATAAAACTACCTTTCGGCGTTAAGGCTAAGTAAGAGAAGATAGAACCCGGACTCGGACCTGCGACTAAACCACCGCCTAAAAGGTTGAAGGTTGCTATACCTGTAGCCGCTCCTGCAATCATCGCCAAAATCATTATTGGTTTCATCAGTACGTACGGGAAGTACAGCTCGTGAATACCACCAAAGAAATGAATGATAATTGCACTAGGTGCCGAGCGCTTACTTAGACCTTGGCCGAATTTGGCATAAGCCAAAAGCATGCCTAAGCCTGGACCTGGGTTTGATGCAACCATAAAGAAGATTGACTTACCTGTTTCAGCCGCAGCTTGTAGACCTAGTGGGTAGTAAATACCTTGGTCAATAGCGTTGTTTAAAAACAGCACTTTCGCAGGTTCATTGATAATGGCTAAGAGAGGGAGAAAGCCTGTCGCGACAAGCGCTTCAATTCCAGACTTAACAAAAAGGTTTGCTGCCGTTACCGCTGGACCAACGATGGCGTAAGCGAACAAACACATGATCATGCCAAAGATACCAAGCGAGAAGTTATTGACCACCATCTCGAACCCTGAAGGGATCTTATGTTCAAGTTTTTTGTCGATTTGAACAATCACCCAGCCACTCAGAGGGCCCATGATCATCGCACCAACAAACATAGGTATTTCTGCACCTGCGATAACACCCATAGTACCAATCGCACCTGCTACAGCACCTCGTTTATCACCAACGATTTGGCCACCGGTGTAACCAATCAATAGTGGGAGTAGGTAGGTAATCATTGGGCCTACCAGTTCGCCAAAGTAGGCATTGGGTGTCCAGCCTGTTGGGATAAATAATGCAGTAATAAAGCCCCACGCAATAAAGGCGCCGATATTTGGCAAAACCATGGCGGTCAGATGCCCCCCGAAGGCTTGCACTTTAGCTCTCACATTTGTTGTCACGTTATGTTCCTTCTGTTTAATAAGTTTTTATAATATTTAGTACATCTTGTTTAGAAGATGCGGCTGAAAGTTTCACAATATTGGACTCGTCGACGAGCATTTCGCTAAGCGCTTGAATCACCGCAATATGTGTGTCTGAATCCTTGGCGGCGAGTGTTAATAGAACATTTGCCGGCCCCATTTCAGAGCCGAAATCAACGGGGTGAGTAAATACATGTATACCTAAACCAGTTTTCAGTACGCCGGCTTCTGGGCGAGCATGAGGCATCGCGATTCCTGGACAAAGCACATAATATGGACCATTATCCATAGTCGATTGAATGATCGCTTTTGAGTAATCAGCAGTTACATAACCTTTATTTTCAAGATATTGAGTGGTGACTTTTACGGCCTCCTCCCATTGACAATCTTGATGGTCGATAACGTCGATCAGGTCATGGTCAATTAGGTCATACAGCATGTTTGCTTCCCGTGTGATGCGTTGTTGATAGACTCATTATCAACAGGGAAGTACAGTTTGGAAATAGTAAGCGATTTGTGAACTATGTAGCATTAATATCAGTGTCAAATAGATTTTTACCACTTTCTGTCACAAGTATTTAACGAAATGTTTTTACAAAATTTGTTTTTATTACAAGTCAATAGCCTATTTGTGAGGTGTGTTTTGTTTTAATATTTTTAATTTATTTGCTTTGATGTGAAGTTTGGCCTGTTTTGGGTATTGACCGGCATGGAAGTGTGATTTTTGTTCGGTCTTATTTTTTTATTGTTAGGTGAACAGGTTAGGTTTAACTGTGATGTATATCATATTGTATCTTTGTTAAGATAAATTAGTAACTCAATTTCTTTGTGTATTACAGGCATAAAAAATCCCCGCATCGTAGCAGGGATTTTTACTATTTAGTGAACCTGATTAAGCCAATAATTCGTTAGCTTTCTCAAGTACGTTTTCAACCGTAAAGCCGAACATCTTAAATAGCTCACCCGCTGGTGCAGATTCACCGAATGTGGTCATACCGATGATTTTGCCGTTTAGGCCAACGTACTTGTACCAGTAATCCGCGATACCTGCTTCGATAGCGATACGTGCAGTTACGTCTGATGGAAGTACAGCTTCACGGTAAGCCGCGTCTTGCTTGTCGAATGCATCTGTTGATGGCATTGAAACTACGCGTACTTGTTTGCCTTCAGCGGTTAGTTGCTCAGCTGCTTTAACAGCCAATTCAACTTCAGAGCCTGTTGCAATCAGGATTAGCTCAGGTTTGCCTGCACAATCTTTCAGGATATAACCACCCTTAGCGATGTCAGCCACTTGCTCTGCTGAACGTGCTTGCTGTGCTAGGTTTTGACGAGAGAAGATAAGCGCAGTAGGCGCATCTTTACGCTCGATAGCCAGTTTCCAAGCGACTGCTGATTCGACTTGGTCACATGGACGCCATGTGCTCATGTTTGGCGTCAGACGCAGAGAAGCGGTTTGCTCAACAGGTTGGTGAGTTGGACCATCTTCGCCAAGACCGATAGAGTCGTGCGTGTACACTTGGATGTTTTGCACTTTCATCAGTGCCGCCATGCGCAGTGCGTTACGTGCGTATTCCATGAACATCAGGAAGGTTGCGCCGTAAGGAACGAAACCACCGTGTAGCGCGATACCGTTCATGATAGCCGTCATACCGAATTCACGAACACCGTAATGGATGTAGTTGCCTGAAGCATCTTCTGGTGTGATTGACTTAGAGCCAGACCACATGGTGAGGTTAGAAGGTGCAAGGTCAGCCGAGCCGCCCATGAATTCAGGTAGCATTTTACCAAACGCTTCTAGTGCGTTTTGCGATGCTTTACGTGATGCAATGTTGGCTGGGTTAGCTTGAAGCTCAGCAATCACAGCGTTTGCTTTCTCTTCCCA
This sequence comes from Vibrio diazotrophicus, assembly GCF_038452265.1. Lineage (NCBI taxonomy): Bacteria > Pseudomonadati > Pseudomonadota > Gammaproteobacteria > Vibrionales > Vibrionaceae > Vibrio > Vibrio diazotrophicus. Next base: position 699,984 of record NZ_CP151843.1, on the reverse strand, counting down.
CTCAGCTGGAAGTTCGCCGTTCACACGACGTTTGAATTCTGCTGCTAGCTCTGGGTACGCTGCTGCGTATGCTGAGAATTTTTGTTCCCATGCCGCTTCTTTTGCTGCGCCCGCTTCTTTTGCATCCCAGTTCGCGTAGATATCTGCTGGGATTTCAAATGGTGCGTATTCCCAACCTAGGAATTCACGTGCCGCTTGAATTTCATCAGCGCCTAGTGGAGCACCGTGACAGTCGTGAGAGCCGGCTTTGTTTGGCGAACCAAAACCGATGATGGTTTTAGTACAAATTAGAGTAGGACGACCTGTTTCTGCTTTCGCTGCTTCAATCGCGGCGTTGATTGCGTCAGCATCGTGACCATCAACCGCAGGGATAACGTGCCAGCCGTACGCTTCAAAACGTTTTGGCGTATCGTCAGCGAACCAACCTTCTACGTGGCCATCGATAGAAATACCGTTGTCATCCCAGAATGCAATCAGTTTGCCCAGACCTAAAGTACCTGCAAGAGAACATGCCTCGTGCGAGATACCTTCCATCATACAACCGTCGCCCATGAACGCGTACGTGTAGTGGTCAACAATCTCATGGCCTTCTTTGTTGAACTGAGCAGCAAGCGCTTTCTCAGCCAGCGCCATACCTACAGCGTTAGTGATACCTTGACCTAGAGGGCCTGTGGTCGTTTCAACACCTGGTGCATAGCCGTATTCAGGGTGACCCGGAGTTTTAGAGTGAAGCTGACGGAAGTTTTTAAGGTCGTCGATTGAAAGCTCGTAACCAGTCAGGTGAAGCAGTGAGTAAATCAGCATCGAGCCATGACCGTTAGAAAGGATGAAACGGTCGCGGTCAGCCCAGTTTGGGTTTTGTGGGTTGTGGTTTAGGTGCGAACGCCAAAGTACTTCAGCGATATCCGCCATACCCATTGGGGCACCTGGGTGGCCAGAGTTAGCTTTTTGAACACCGTCCATGCTTAGGGCACGGATTGCGTTAGCCAATTGTTTGCGATTCATAGTCGTCACTCAGTTAAGTTTGAATAATATTGAGAGCAGAATTTTAAACTCTGCTCAATTTGAAACAAGTATAAAAAGCGAAGCGAGTTTTCACTCGCTTCTTAAATTTGAATTAAAGCTTAGCTTCGATCATCGCTTCAAGTTTGCCTTGGTCGATAGCGAAGTTGCGGATACCTTCTGCAAGTTTCTCTACTGCCATTGGATCTTGGTTGTGGTCCCATAGGAATTCAGCGTGAGTCATCGCTGCTGGACGTGCTTTGTTGCCTTTAGAGTCAACAAGTTTCGCTACAACTTCACCTTCCGCTGCTTCTAGTTCAGCAAGAAGTGAAGGAGCAATTGTTAGACGGTCACAGCCAGCTAGCTCTAGGATCTCACCGATGTTACGGAAGCTTGCGCCCATAACAACAGTTTTGTAGCCGTGCTCTTTGTAGTAGTTGTAAATGGTAGAAACAGAAAGAACACCTGGATCTTCTTGAGCTGCGAAGTCGCGACCTTCTTTTGCTTTGTACCAGTCCATGATACGGCCAACGAATGGAGAAATTAGGTATACGCCAGCTTCCGCACACGCACGAGCTTGAGCAAATGAGAATAGAAGAGTCAGGTTACAGTTGATGCCTTCTTTCTCTAGAACTTCTGCAGCACGGATACCTTCCCAAGTAGAAGCCAGTTTAATAAGGATACGATCGTTAGAGATGCCAGCATCGTTGTACATTTTGATAAGTTGACGAGCTTTAGCAATGCTGCCTTCAGTGTCGTAAGAAAGACGAGCATCTACTTCTGTAGAGATACGACCTGGGATCGTTTTTAGGATTTCTTTACCGATGTTAACTGCAAGCATGTCACAAGTATCTTGAACTTGTTGAGCCTTGTCATTGCTTTGCGTTTTCGCGTATTCGATAGCTTGATCGATAAGTGGCGCGTACTCTGCAATTTGAGCAGCTTTAAGAATTAGAGAAGGGTTTGTTGTTGCGTCTTCTGGTTGGTATTTTTTGATTGCTTCAATTTCACCGGTGTCTGCTACAACGGTAGTCAGTTTACGAAGTTGCTCTAATTTATTGCTCATTTCGATCGTCCTATTTCTCGTTTCTCGTTGGGCTTTGCCTGCCGTTTAATATGCCAGTCACAGAGCAAGACAATGTCATGTAACAAGACAAAAGTGTCACTTAGTACGACAAAAATAGTGGCTTGGCATTGCAAACAGGTTAGAAAACATTGTAGCTACTTTAACGCTACATATAAGTTCAACAACACTGTTCAATTCACATAAACATAATGTTTTTCACAGCTCGAACATTTGCAATGAACATATGTTCAATCTGTGAGTAAATGATGTGTCCATATTTATCTGATCTGCGGTGAATGTCAATTGTGATTTCTCATTTCTAGTGACCTAAATCAACATTAATTTACTTGTGTTCAAAGGGTGAATAAGACGAAACGATTGCGTAGGCCTTGTTATACGTTCTTAGTATGCTCAATCTCTCAAAAAATGAGTGAGAATATGTAATCTTGCTGAGCAAATGTTGCACGCTTGCATGGGTGTAACATATGCTAGGTCAATGAGCGGATGCTCAGTTTTAAATATAATGAGCACAATTTCACAGATAAGAGTCGATGATGAACAATCCAACCCCAGAAATTTCTCTAGAAAATACAGACTTATTGACTGAAGTTTCAGTTGCTTACTACCAAGATGGAGCAACTCAGGAAGAGATTTCTAAGAAGTTCGCACTCTCTCGCGCCAAAGTCGGTCGTTTGCTCAAACAAGCACGAGATGAAGGTATTGTTGAAATCACGGTGAAATACCACCCAGTATTCAGTGCCAAGATAGAGCAACGTTTAATTGAACGCTTTGGCGTTAAGCGAGCGCTTATCGCCTTGGACCAACCTAACGAAGAACAGCAGCGTCAGCAGGTAGCTGGATTAGTCTCCCACTATCTAACCAATACGTTAAAAAACGGCATGGTGGTCAGTGTAGGGCAAGGTCGAAATGTTTCCGCGGTTGCTCATCATGTGGGCGTTATTACTCCTCGTGATTGTAAGTTTGTCTGTGGTATTGGCGGTATTCACCCTCGTGGCGGTATGTTTAATGCCGACCATATCTGTCGTCAGCTCGCAAAAAAATACGGTGGCTCATCGGAAACCTTGTACGCACCAGCATACGCAGAGAACCGAGATCAAAAACTAGCGTTTATGCAGAACGCGACCGTTAAGCAAACACTCGATTTGGCACGAAAAGCCGATATGGCTTTGATTGGTATTGGTGACATGAGTGAAAACAGTTACATGGTCGATCTTGGTTGGTTCACAGCAGAAGAAGTCGTTCAATCACGCCTGCAACAAGGCGTGGTAGGGGATTTTGCTGGTCACGACTTTTTCAATGTTCAGGGCGAAATTGCCAATACGGTAATGAATGACCGAGTGATTGGTTTGAGTATCGATGAATTCCGTTTGGTTTCAGAAGTCGTAGCCATTGCAGCGGAAAACAGTAAGCCACTTGCACTATTAGGGGCTTTGCGTACTGGCGCGATTGATGTAATAGCGACCAGTGTCAGTAATGCTCTGACCGTTTTGAACTTGGACGAGCAGATGAGCAGTATCTCTCGCTCACAGAGATAAAATGAGTTTTAGATCAGTTCGCAAGGAGGCTATGGCCTCCTTTTTTCATATCAGAACAAATCTTGTTGATTGAAATATAACCCTTCATCACTGCTTTTTGAGAGTGAGGTCAATATCACGACTGTTTTTTAAACAAGAGCATATTTGCATATCAAACTCTCATTTCGCCGTAAGCCGTATTGCTATTTCTCATTATCCATTTCATAACAATATGGAAACATTAAACATATACAACCCTAGAATCACATTTTGAAGGAGCATTTATGTATCAAAAACTAAGGACTGGTTTATTAGCTGTAGCAATGGCATTTTCTCTGCCTGCAATGGCAGAAAACTACACTATTGGTACGGGTAGTCAAAGTGGTACTTATTATCCATTGGGCGGTATGCTGGCTAAGATTTGGAGCGAAAACTTATCAGACTTTAATATGCGCGCAGAAGTAACCGCGGCATCGGTTGAAAACACCATTAAGGTATCGACAGACAAACAGTTAGTGGGTATTGCACAAGGTAACGTTGTACTTCAAGCCGCGAGCGGTGTTAAACCTTTCCCTAAAAAACTGGATGTATCTGTTCTCTTTGCTCTATATCCAAACGTGGTGCAGTTCATCGTTCCGGCTAAATCTGATATCAACTCGATTGCGGACTTAAAAGGCAAACGTATTTCACTGGGTGCGCCGGGTTCAGGTACTCGCGTGAGTGCGGTTAACATCTTAAATACTTTGGGTATCACTGAAGATGACATCAAAGCTCAATCACTGAACTACACCGCGACAACCAGTGCGCTGGCGAATAATCAAATTGATGCGGGTGTGGTTGTAGGCAGTGTGGGAGTGGGGGCGATTACCGAACTCGCTCTGACTCGTGATATCCGCATCTTAAGTTTTAGCGAAGAGGAACTGGCGAAAATCACTCAAGATTATCCTTCATACATTCAAATTGATGTCCCTGCGGATTCTTACAACAAAGTGCCTGCCTTTAAAGCGCCAGCGGTATGGAACGTATTGGTTGTTAACAAAAATATGAGTGAAGACATGGCGTACAACATGACAAAAGTGGCGTTTGAAAATATCAACAAAATTCGCCAAGTGATTGATGTAACTAAATTCACCACGATTGAGAATATGACTAAGCTGCAAGGTATCGCTCTTCACCCAGGTGCAGAGAAATATCGCAAAGAACAAATGAAATAAAACGTTGTAATGTTTGGTGGGAAGTCTTGACTGTGAACAGTTGGACTTCCTTCAAACCAAATGGACGATAAGTAATGTTACATGGAGTAAGTGATGAGTGAATTTCATCCTCGTAACCAAAAAATTACCAATGTCATTGTTACGATAGCCGCGATTGCGGCTATCGCTCTTTCTGTTTTTCAGATTTGGCAGGGCATTCTGGCCAATCTGTCAGCCCCTGTTTTTCGGCCGATACACGTCAGTTGGGTATTGGCACTTGTGTTCTTGGTTTACCCTCTGTTTAGTGACCGAAAGCCGTTTGCTATTTACTTGTTGGGACGAATTTTAGATTTATTGTGTGTGGCGCTCACGTGCTGGGCATCAACTCAGATTGCATTATTTGATTATGACGACATCAGCTTTTTGCTGGACGGTTTGCAGTCGCTTGATCAGGCTGCAGGAATTGTTCTCATTCTGCTGTTACTTGAAGCAACACGTAGAACAGTCGGTTTGGTGATGGTGTTCATCGCGGTGCTGTTTCTGGTGTATGCCATATTTGGTGATGTGCTTCCAGACAATATTGCGAGCAAAGGTTTTAGTGTTGAAGAGATCATCCGTTTCCACATTTATTCCACAAATGGTGTCTACGGTGCGCCGTTAGCGATTGCCGCTGGTGTGGTATTTATGTTTGTTCTGTTTGGGGCTTTTTTACAAGTAACGGGTGCGGGTCAGTTCTTTATCGATATGGCGTTTTCTGTTGCAGGTAAATATCGTGGTGGCCCGGCGAAGGCAAGTGTTATCGCATCAGCTGCCCTTGGCTCAATATCTGGGTCAGCGATTGCCAACACAGTAACAACGGGCGCTTTGACTATCCCTATGATGAAAAAACTGGGTTATAAGTCTGAACAAGCAGCGGGGATTGAAGCCGCCGCATCAACAGGCGGGCAGATTATGCCTCCAGTAATGGGTGCTGGTGCGTTCGTTATGGCGCAGTTTACTGGTATTCCTTACAGCGAGATCTTAATTGTTTCGATTGCCCCAGCCATTTTGTATTTCGCTTGTACGTTGCTTTATGTGCATCTGATGGCGTGTAAGTTAGATCTTCAGGGAATGACTCAAACCGAAAAAATTGCGACAGTGTTGCGCAGTGGTTGGCATTATCTGGTACCACTTATTCTTATCACCGTACTATTGATGATGAGCTATTCGCCAGTATTGGTGGGTGTGATTGGTTGTGCCTCAATTCTTTTAGCTGCGATGACGCGCAAACACAGTCGTATTACTGTGAAGCTTTTCTTGGAAGGATTAAAAGAAGGTGCGCTTCTGGCTCTGCCTATTTCGGTTGCATGTGCTACGGCTGGTATTGTAGTCGGTGTGGTTGGTCAAACGGGGATTGGTTTGCAATTTACCCAATTTCTGATCGCGATGTCTGGCGGCTATTTATGGTCTGCGTTAGCTCTTATCGCGCTTGCTGCCGTCATTTTGGGTATGGGGCTTCCAGTTACCGCCGCTTATATCGTGTTGTCGATCATGGCGGTTCCGGCATTAATGGACTTCGGTGTGACCCTTCTGGCTGCGCACATGATAGTGTTCTGGTTATCACAAACCTCTAACGTAACACCACCAATTGCACTTGCAGCATTTGCAGGCGCAGGGATAGCCAATGCATCACCGATGCGCTCAGCCGTTCAGGCATTTAAACTGGCACAGGGTTTCTTCCTAATTCCGGCAATGATGGCATTTTCAGGATTGATTTGGGTGGAAGGAGAGCATCTGCACTTCGCGATAGCTATCATCGCTACCATCAGTCTGTTTATCGCCTTCGCTGGCGGTATAGAAGGGCGTTTGTTTGTTCCTTTGCTGATGTGGCAACGTGCGGTCCTATTATGTATGGCGCTCGGAGTTTTGTTCTTATCTGATCTCAATCGTTTAATAGCTCTTGCCGTTATTGTCGTGATTTGTCTGATGAACTATCGACAACAGAGCAGAGCGCTTTCGCAAGCTTAGAGCACTTCTTTGTCAAATAATAAGGCCGTCAAATTGGCGGCCTTATATTCAGTTAATCGTACTTTTTGTTTCTGGCACTTTTCAAACCAAGCTTATTGTTGCAGCTTCGCTTTTGCTTCTTCTACTTTAGAAAAATCCAAACCTAGTTCTTCAACGGCTTCTTTGATTAGAGCTGGGTTTTGCATTACCTGACCCATCAGCAGTTGTAATTGCTCCTGAGGTAAACCGAGTTGGCCGACAATCGCCATTGCAGCAAGTGGATTCTGCGTTAACGCTTGGAATAGTTCTTGGATTTTGTCGTTGCTTACATTGTTCTCTTTCAACAGTGCAATAATTGGGTTCATTTTTTTACCTTTTAAAACTAACCTGAACAGGTTTCTAAAATTAAAATCGGGCGCAGTCTATAACAATTTCTGCGAATGTTTAATCTTTGCTTTAAACGTTATCAGTGTCGTTTGCTGTTTCTATTGGCAGGTCCGGAGAAGATCCCCATTCGGTCCACGAGCCATCATAAACAGAAAGGTTTTCGTAACCACACACCAGCGCGGCTAACAGAACGATACAAGCGGTAACGCCTGAACCACAACTGAACACGTATTCATCAGCATCTTTGGTGAGGGTTGATTTCAAAATCGCAGACAAATCGTTGGCTGTCTTGAGTTTATGCCCATCCATTAGTTCAGCAAAAGGTAGATTGCAGGAGTTGGGAATATGTCCACTGCGTAGACCAACTCTTGGTTCGGCTACTTGGGAAAGAAAGCGAGCACGAGAGCGAGCATCGACAGTTAAGCTTGCTTCGTCGTCAATTTTTGCTTTTACGTATTCAGCATCAACGAAATAATTTGATTGCAACGTGCCGTTAAAATCGCCTTTCGGAGTGTCCGTGAGATACTCCTGAGTGACATTGTAACCTTGTGCTTTCCATTCGGTTAAGCCGCCATTAAGGATGTAAACCTGCGAATGACCGAAGGCTTTGAACATCCACCACGCTCTAGGGGAGGCAAAAGTGCCACTGTTGTCATAAACAACGATGATGGAATCATTATTGATTCCTAGCTCTTGAGCAAGATGGTTGAAACGTTCTTCACTTGGCATCATATGCGGAAGTGATGATTCAATGTCGCAAAACTCTTTGTCGTAATCGAATCGACGGGCATTAGGGATTTTATTTACCCAGTCTTTCTCTGATTCAGAGGGGATCTGAAACTCTAGGCTACTGTCTAGGATAACTAGGCGAGGATCTTCCAAACGCTCGACAAGCCATTCGGGTGAAACAAGTGGTGACATTCAACAAATCCTTAGTTGGGTTCACGTAAAACTTAGTCCATTAAGGTACTCAATTAAGGGCAAGAAATAAAACGGTAATAGATATCTTGCTGCTCGGTTAATACTTTCCGCACAGTGATCACTTCACCAACTTGACAGTTCGTGGTGGGTGGCACGTTGATGAGCTGCTTTCCGGTATCTTTTGACTCAACGAGGAAATAGCGTCTCTGACCGTCCAGTGACTGTGTAAGTGTATTATCGATAAGATGAACTTGGAGTTCGATTTGAGTACGCTCTGGCCGCAATGCAAGCATGGCGACCAGTAATAAGGTGAGCAGCAACAGCAGCATGGTCAGTTTTTTAGCTGAAGACATACACAGTCGCTTTTAACTGCTACAAGTAGGGCAGTGAGGTTGCTTCATCAGTTTCATTTCGCGCCAAGACATGGTCATAGCATCAAGCATCAGAATTTTGCCTTGGATTGGCTTACCCAAACCTGCAATGACCTTAATCGCTTCCATTGCCTGAACCGCGCCGATAATGCCAACCACAGGCGCCATGACACCCGCTTCAACACAAGAAAGCGCATTACTTCCAAACAGAGCACTTAAGCATTGATAGCAAGGCTCTTGCTGATCTTGATAAGTAAACACGCTCACTTGGCCTTCCATGCGAATGGCAGCGCCGGAAACTAACGGTGTTTTGGTCTGGTAACAAAGGCGATTAAGCTGGTTACGCGTATCTACGTTGTCGCTGGCATCCAACACCAAATCATGGTCCTGAACTAGACTTAACAGGGCTTCATCAGTAAGTCTTTTCGCTACGGTAACAATTTCAAGCTCTGGGTTAAGTTCTTTTAACGCTTGCGCTGCGGATTCCACTTTGAGCTTTCCGATATCCGCATCATGGTGAAGAACCTGACGCTGCAAGTTCGACAACTCCACTTTATCGTCATCAATCAGCGTCAGTTTGCCTATACCAGCAGTTGCAAGATATTGGCTAGAGGCACATCCCAAGCCACCAGCACCGAGGATCAGAATCGAAGACTGCTTCAGCGCTTCCTGTCCTTCAAAATCAAATGCTTTAAGGATGATCTGGCGGTTGTAACGCAGCATTTCTGCGTCGCTTAGGATTTCCATACTCGAGCCTAATATAACGTTGAGTTAAACAGTTGAATGTTGACGGTTTCACCCACTTCAACGCTGCCACGTTCACGCTCAAGTACCACAAAACAGTTGGCTAAGCTCATAGAGCGGAAGGCACCTGAACTCTGATTCCCCGTCGTTTCTACAACAAACTGACCATTTTCGATGGTGTAAATGCCGCGTTGGAAATCCGTTCTGCCCGGTCCTTTTTTGAATGCAGTACGAGTAATCGCCGGAATCGATTCGGGTGCTTTCCATTGCGAATGACCACCTAGCTTAGCCAGCATAGGTTGAACTAGCACATACATCGTTAATACTGCAGAAACAGGGTTGCCTGGCAGACCACAGAACCAAGCATCACCTAGAGCGCCAAAAGCAAAGGGTTTACCTGGTTTGATCGCCAGTTTCCAAAAACCGATTTGCCCCACTTCATCAAGAATGTCTTTAGTGAAATCTGCTTCACCAACGCTGACGCCACCTGAAGTTACCACCACATCGGCAAGGCTTTGTGCTTTTTCAAATGTCTCTTTAAGCGTTTTAGGGCAGTCAGGAATAATGCCTAAATCAATGGCTTCACAACCGAAGTTAATGATCAGCGGTTTGATACCATAACGGTTGCTGTCATAGATTTCGCCAGCTTTAAGCTCAGTGCCTAATGGTTTTAGCTCGTCACCAGTAGAGAAAAAGGCGACTTTTGGTTTTCTGAAGACAGTGACGTGGCTAACACCTAAGGTCGCGATCATCGGAATATCGCGAGCGGTCAGACGAGCACCTTTGTTGAGAACGATGTCGCCTTGGCGAATGTCGTCGCCAACAGGGCGGATATTGTTGTTTGGTTTAACCTGAGTTTGGCAAAAAGTAACACCGTCTTCGGTGACCGTCGCTTGTTCTTGCATGATCACCGCATCACAACCTTGAGGAATTTGCGCGCCGGTCATGATACGTACACAGGTCATTGGCGGCCATTCGCTTTCAAAAGGCTGCCCAGCAAACGATTTACCCGCTACAGGCAGAGGTTGGTTGTGCGCTAATTCGCTGATTCTAACCGCGTACCCATCCATCGCAGAGTTATCGAATGGTGGTACGTTGATAGGTGAAAGAATGTCTTCTGCAAGTACATAGCCGATGGCGTCTGCGAGTGGAAGTTGAAGTGTCGATTGAATTGGTTTAATGCCAGCCAGCATTTTTTCTAAAGCTTCTTCAAGAGGCATTAAGCCCGGAGCGTCACAACAGCCCATTCGTTATTCCTGTAGTCTTTTTTGTTGGGAGATACTCTAACATAGTAGAGCTATTTGCATATGCCCTTTTTACTGACAGGGACATACCTTGCTTTCGCAGATAGGAGCAGTATTTCCACCTATAAAATAGGGGTGTAATTATGTAAGAATCCGAGTATCCTTGTCAGCCATCCGAAAGGGGTAAAGTAAGAGGAATGTGAATGTCATCAGGTCTTAGCGAATCAGCAAAGTTAGTAAAAGATGCGCTAGAGCGCCGTGGTTTGGAAACGCCAATGCAGCCAAATACGGTGAGTCGTGAAGAGAAGAAAGAAAAGATTGAGAGTCACATGCGTGAAATCCTCAATTTACTTGGTCTTGATCTGACCGATGATAGCCTAGAAGAAACGCCGCATCGTATTGCAAAAATGTATGTGGATGAGATTTTTTCAGGGCTTGACTATAGCAACTTCCCTAAAATCACTGTGATTGAAAACAAGATGAATGTGAGTGAAATGGTGAAGGTGAAAGACATCACAGTAACCAGCACTTGTGAACATCACTTAGTGACGATTGATGGTAAAGCGGCTGTCGCTTATATTCCTCGTGGCAAAATTATTGGTCTGTCTAAGATCAACCGCATTGTCCGCTTTTTTGCTCAGCGTCCTCAGGTTCAAGAGCGTATGACACAGCAAATTCTGGTTGCTCTGCAAGCTCTACTAGAGTCAGAGGATGTGGCAGTTACTATCGATGCTACGCATTACTGCGTGAAATCTCGTGGTGTGATGGACGCAACCAGCGTAACCACAACCACAGCGCTCGGCGGTATCTTCAAATCCAACCCTGCAACTCGCGCTGAATTTCTTCACGGTTTACGTTAACGCGAACAATAAAAAGCCCAGTCAGAGCTAGACTGGGCAAATTATATAGCCGGATGCTATCTAGTCAGACAAACTATTTCTCAAACAGAGAAAGCCATTCCGCATAACCTTCTTGTTGCATCTTTTCGACTGGTACAAAACGCATCGCGGCTGAGTTCATACAGTATCTTAAACCCGTCGGCGCTGGGCCATCATCAAACACATGGCCTAGATGAGAGTCTGCAAAGCGGCTGCGAACCTCGGTTCTGGTATAAAACAGTTTGTTGTCATCGTGAGTCACAATGTATGCCGAACTGATTGGCTTGGTGAAACTTGGCCAGCCTGTCCCTGATTTGTATTTATCGGTGGAAGAAAACAGAGGTTCTCCAGAAACGATATCCACATAGATACCTGCTTGCTTGTTATCCCAGTATTCATTTTGGAAAGCACGTTCGGTGCCTTCCTCTTGAGTAACGTAATACTGTAGATCGGTCAGTTTTGATTTGATCTCTTCATTAGACGGGCGAGTGTATGCTTTGACACTGTTGAGAGCTTTTGTTTTGTCGATAATTTCTCGTAACGTTACCGGCTTTTCTACTCTGTCCTTACCGAAAATCTCGTCTAGGTACTGGTCACGTCCCGAAGCGTAACGATAGTACTTATAACGTAGCGAGTTATTTTTGTAATAGTCTTGATGGTATTCTTCCGCACGCCAAAACTTGGTGTATTTAATCAGCTCAGTTTTTAATGGTTTTTTGAAAATGCCTGTTTGTTCGATTTCTTTCATGAAGTTCGCAGCAATCTGCTTTTGCTCATCATTGTGATAGAAAATCGCAGGGCGGTATTGGTTCCCTCGGTCGACAAAAGATCCTTGGTCATCGGTTGGATCGATATGTCGAAAAAACTGGTCCAGTACCTGTTCGTAAGTCACTTTTTTGGGATCGTAAGTCACCTTAACCACTTCAATGTGTCCGGTTTTACCTGAGGAAACTTGTTTGTAATTTGGGTTGTCAACATTTCCGCCAGCGTAACCAGAGACCACGTCAACGACTCCCGGAAGTTTTTCCAAATCCGATTCTGTACACCAGAAGCAACCACCCGCCAAGGTAGCAACTTCCGTTTGACCAGATTTCATTGGATCTGCGTGAGTCGATGTCATTTCGCTGGTGGCATGACTGAACGAAAAAATTGATAAAGGTATTGCTGCGAAGAGTAGTAATAGTGCTGTTGAGCGTTTCATGACTTTTCTTACCCATTTTTATTATCGATATAAGAAAAGAACGGCACACGAAGTGAAAAATTTCAAACTGTTTACGAAAGAAATAAATCTATCGATAAAGAAAAGGCAGCTTGGGTTGCAACGCCGCCTTGTCGAATTTGATTGGGTGGGTTAACTCAAACCAATAATATGCCCGTGTTCGTCGATGTCTAATGACATAAAGGCGGGCCTGTCTGGTAGGCCGGGCATGGTCATGACGTTGTCGCACAGCGCATAAACAAAGCCAGCGCCAGCGCAGAGTTTGAGCTCGCGAATCATCACTTCAAATCCACTTGGTGCACCTTTAATTGATGAATTTGTGGTAATAGAGAGCGGCGTCTTCGCGAAACAGACTGACAGGTTTTCGAAGCCTTGTTCGTTCAACTGCTTTAATTGCATTTGAGCTTTGTAACTCAGCATAAATGAACCTGCACCGTAGCCTTTGGTGACAACACTGGTGATCTTGGTCATCAGCGTATCTTCAGCTTGGTACAAAGGCTCAAACAAAGAGGTTTTCTCGCACTGTTTAATGACTTTTTCTGCAAGTTCTTTCGTGCCTTCACCACCTTTAACAAAACCCTCTGAAATCGACACTTCAACATCGTTTGGCAAAGCCTCGATAAGTTCAATAAGCTGCTGTAGTTCTTCGTTAGTATCTTGGGGGAAACGGTTAATCGCGACAACAGCAGGAATACCGTATTTATTAACGTTGTTGATGTGCCACTTTAAGTTCTCAAAGCCTGCGACTAAAGCAACTCGATCTGGTGCGAACAATGAGTCGGGGATAGCTTGACCCGGACGTAAATCGAATTGACCTGAGTTTGCTTTCAGACCGCGCAAGGTTGCCACAATAACAGCACAATCGGGTGTTTTACCCGATGCTTTTGCTTTGATGTTACAGGCTTTTTCAAAACCCATGTCAGAACCAAAACCGCCTTCTGTGACTGTGTATTCGGCTAAACGTGTCGCGATGTCATCGGCAATGATCGATGAATTGCCGTGTGCAATATTTGCGAAAGGTCCTGCATGGATAAGGGTAGGCACGCCTTCTAAAGTCTGCATTAACGTTGGTTTGATCGCTTCTTTCATGCTGACCGTCATCGCGCCAGCGACTTGCAAATCCTCTGTGGTCACTGGGTTACCATCAAAACTGTAGCCAATCACAATTTTGCCGATACGTTGACGCAGGTCTTTAAGGTCGGAAGCCAAGGCAAGAATTGCCATAAGTTCAGACGCTGCGGAAATATCGAAACCATCAGTACGTTCATAACCATTGATGGTTTTACCCATTTCGTTTTGGCCAACCGTTACCATGCGCAGCGCGCGATCGTTATGGTCAACAACACGTTTCCATACCACTTGGTGTGGATCGATTCGTAGCGCTTTAAGCTGTGTTCGACGTTCGAAATCTTCATAGCCGTTACGCTGCTCATGGTAGATACGAGCGTCGATAGCGGCAGAGGCTAGGTTATGGGCGGCGGTCACCGCATGAATATCACCAGTTAAGTGCAGGTTTAATTCTTCCATTGGAGCAACCTGCGAATAACCACCACCTGCAGCACCACCTTTAACGCCAAAGATAGGCCCCATAGAAGGTTGGCGTATACAAGCAAAAACCGACTGATTCAATTTTGCTAATCCCTGCGCTAAACCTATGGTTGTAACAGTTTTACCTTCACCGAGCGGTGTCGGTGTGATGGCCGTTACCAATACAAACTTGCCTACGGGTTTTTCATGCAATCGTTCTAAACATTTTAATGAGACTTTTGCTTTGTAATGGCCGTGACTTTCGTACTCTTCAGCACGTAATCCTGCTTTTTCAGCAACGGCATCAATGTGGCTCAATGGGGTGGAACGGCAAATGTCGATGTCTGATAGCATAAAATCCTCAGAATGTGTTTATGTTTAGTTGAGCAAACGTTTGCGTTGGCATGTTATCTAGAAATAAATCGATGTAAAGTGTTTTTGCGAGAGGATTGTTCGATTGCGGTGATTTTCAAAATTATGCTGATTTGTGTCAAGTCTCGGATAATATTTACTCACTGGAAATGATTAACAACCTTTATAAAGCAGCAAGGTGACCGAGATGATCACCTTGCTGTTGTCATTCTATAACGTCGAGCCATTTATGCCAGCGGTATTGACTATGCCAGCTCTATTAGCTTCTCAACCAGACGTTCGATACCTGATGCGGCTTCTGAAATACTGCCTGCCAACATATAAGCTGGCGTAGAAAGAACGTTGTGTTCATGGTCATAGACGAAGTCATCTACTGGGCAGTTGATGTGATCCCCCCCCATGTGATTGAAAGCGATGGCGGTATCTTTGTCATTCCCAATTGTGCCTTGCACGCCGTGCTCATAAATCATTGGAATAATGGTGGGGGCGATACACAGATACGCGGCTGGTTTACCAGATTGAGCGAATGCTCGACAAGCAGACGCAACATGAGCATTAATGGTGCACTCTGTGCCTTTAACTGCAAAATCAGTTAAGTTTTTTGCCGCGCCAAATCCACCGGGAAGGAGTAACGCATCGTAGTCGTCGGCTTTGAGTTTTTCTACATCGTCTATCTTGCCTCGAACAAGCCGAGCGGCCTCTACCAGAACATTGCGCTTTTCTGTCATCACTTCACCAGTCAGGTGATTGATAACATGCAGTTGTTCGATATTAGGCGCAAAGCAGTGCCAGCTTGCCCCTTGCTTCTCAATGGCATGGAGCGCTAAGACAGCTTCATGAATTTCTGAGCCATCGAAGACACCACAGCCACTTAAAATCACGGCTACTTTTTTCATCGACTTATTCCTTTTGTTAAGCAGGACTTTATTTAAGCTTACGACCTTTTTTCGCTTTGACTTGGTTTTCGGTAGATAATTTTAGCTGAGGATTGGTTGTTAGATCGTCGCACAGATCACAGCTCGAATTTTGCTCACTTTCACTTTGGGATTCTGTGTCACTATCTGGGTAATGTTTTACAACAAACGGAACAAGCATTACAGATGAAGGTAGGAAGTGTTTCATTGCTAATCCAATTGATCTCTAAACAGTGGTTAACAGGTTTTATATGTCGTTAATCGCTGATGTTTATTGTGCTAAATCAGTGAACAGGCCTTTTCTCGCGTTCACCTTTTATTGTTGTGACTCAGAATATACCTTCGTCCCAAACCGGTTTGTCTCTGCCCAATTTGTCCGCAACGAACTCCATAAATGCCCTTACTTTATGTGGAAGATGCTTACGTTCAGGAAACACGGCATAAATAGCGTGTTCGGGCAAAGAATAGGGCGTCATTATGGGCAGCAATTTTCCAGACAAGATGTCTTTGCTCACCAGAAAGGTAGGCAACTGACCCACACCTAAACCTTCGATGAGCGCGCGGCGGATCGCCTCACTGTTGTTCACAATAAAGTTCCCTTTGGGAATCACTTTAAACTCGTTGTGCGCTTGCTCGAATGTCCATTCACTGCCGCCTCTGAAATAGGAGTAAACAAGGCAGTTATGATCGATCAAATCAGAGGGCTTTTTCGGTGAGCCATTACGCTTTATGTATTCAGGTGATGCGCACAAGACGCTTTTGCAATTGACTAGACGCTTTGCCACCAGATTTGAGATAGGTAGGTTGCCAATACGAATGGCGAGGTCGAACTCTCCTTCGATTAAGTCGACCATTTGATCTTCTAGTTGTAGGTCGATAGTGACTTTTGGAAACTGCTCAAGAAATTCGGCAATGATAGGGGCGATGTAAAGCACGCCAAAAGACATTGGGGCGGTTATCTTAAGTTTACCTTTAGGCTCACCTTGCAGCTCGGTAACGGCGTCCATCCCTTGTTGTGCCAAAGCTAGTGCTTGAGAAACATGGTCATAGTAACGCTTGCCTGCTTCAGTCAGGCTCAGCTTTCTTGTTGTACGATTGAGCAGTCGTATACCAAGCTCATCTTCCAACTGGGTAACCCGTTTACTGACAGCCGATTTCGTTACGCCCAGCTTTTCGGCAGCAAGCGAAAAGCTCCCGCATTCGACGACAGCAACGAAAATAGGGATGGTAGAGAAAGTATTGTCCATGATTATTGTTGCCTCTAAATTAACAACAAGTTTCCGTTGATAGAGATTATCATTTTATGGAAAACAATCTACACTAGGCACACCGTTTTTGAGGAGACAGATATGAAGTACGACTGGATATTATTTGATGCTGACGAAACCTTGTTCCATTTCGATGCTTTAAAAGGCATGCAGTTAATGTTTGAACGCAAAGGCGTGAATTTTACACAACAAGATTTTCATCATTATCAGCAGGTTAATAAGCCACTTTGGGTCGATTATCAAAACGGAACCATTACCGCCGAAGAACTTAAGCATATCCGCTTTAAAGCTTGGGCAGAGAAACTCGAGACCACCACAGCGGAATTGAACAGCGCATTCTTAGAAGCGATGGCCGATATCTGCACTTTACTACCGGGTGCAAAAGAGCTGATGGATGCACTAAATGGCAAAGCGAAGCTTGGCATTATTACTAACGGTTTTACTGAACTTCAGGCTATTCGTTTGGAAAGAACTGGTATGACTCAATACTTTGATCATGTTGTGATATCAGAAGAAGTGGGCGTCGCTAAGCCTGATGCAGGTATTTTCCAGCATGCAATGGAGAAAATGGGTAACCCGAGCAAAGAGCGAGTACTGATGGTGGGGGATAATCCTCATTCAGATATCCTTGGTGGCTTAAACTTTGGTATCGAAACCTGTTGGTTGAACGTGCATCAACATGAAAGACCCGAAGGGATTAATGCGCATTATGAAGTGCAATCCTTGCATGAGTTGCGTAGTATTCTGTTAGCGTAATTCTCATCCACAAAAATGGGTGTGCTCACAAGATGTAGGTGAAAGGAATACTGTGCAATACGTGAAAATTAAAGATGCCATCGTTGAACAAATCGACGCTGGCATGTTATCTCCAAGACAGAAGCTACCTTCTGAGCGCAAATTGGCAGAGTCATTTGATACTACTCGCGTAACACTGCGTGAGGCGTTATCGCTACTTGAAGCTGAAGGGCGTGTATTCCGTGAAGACCGACGTGGCTGGTTTATCTCCCCAGATCCACTACGTTATGACCCTACACAAACGCTTAATTTCAATAAGATGGCTGAGGCGCAAAACCGTGTGCCTAAAACTGAGCTGATTGCAGCGAAAGCGATGATCGCCAACAAACAAGCATCAGCACTGCTTGGATTAAAACCCTTCTCGGATATCTATCGAGTGGACAGAGTGCGATACCTTGATGCTCGTCCTGTGGTATTTGTGACTCACTATATTCGCCCTGAGTTGTTCCCTGATCTTTTGTCTCACGACATGTCACAGTCATTAACCGAACTCTATAAAGAACACTACTCGACGCAATACCAGTCGGTACGTTACCGCATTTCGACAAGCTCACTGCTGGGAGAAACTGCACAAGCACTGCGAGCAACCGATGGTACACCAACCATGGTTGTTGAGAGGGTTAATTATGATGCCAATGGTGACGCAATATGTTGCGACATCGAGTATTGGCGTCATGACGCTATCAGTATCGAATCAGTCGCTCAACTCTCCAGATAAACAATCCTAAGAAAGAAAATAGCCTGCATTAGCAGGCTATTTTTATCTGTCTGTTCGCCGTTCGAAAACTAGTGTTGTTCTTCCGCGTCTTGTCGTTTAATCACTTTGTGACCATCTTCGCTCACGCCATTTTTCCAGTAACTGCTGATATAGATGAAATCTCTGTCTATCTCTTTGTCATTGCGGAAGTATTGGCGCAGGGCTTTCATCGAATCAAACTCACACGCGCACCAAACGGCACATTGTCCTTCTAGCCAAACCTGAGCTTTGACCAGATCAACCAATTTATCGCCGTACTCAGCAATGGCCCAAATTACTTTGACGCCTTGTGGTGCTTCAAGTGTTTGCACATCTTCATGTTCGTTAACCTCAATAACTGCATAACCGCACGCATTTTTATCTAGGTTTGCCAGTGTTACCGCCAGTGCTGGTAGTGAAGTCATGTCAGCAGCTAGAAATACCCAATCTGCATTTGGATTCGTGGATTGTCCTTGGCCCGGTCCTGCAATCGAAATGGTGTCGCCTATTTTTGCATTCATTGCCCAACGGGCGGCAAATCCAGACGATGGGTCATGAGTGATATGGCGGACAAAATCGACCACAATGCTGTTTTTCTGTTCATCAAACTCGCGGATTGTATAAGTGCGCATGATTGGTCTTGCGTCTTCATCTAAATCTGAGAGTTGAGTTGAACCTTCTGGTGAGAACAGAAGTTTGATGTAGTCGCCTTCGTTTTGTTTTCCAAAGTGAGCAATAGCATCACCTTGTAATGTAATTCTTTGAATGCTGGGTGAAATTTTTTCAGCGTCAATAACCGTTAACGGGTAAGCGCTTCTTTTATTTTGATTTTTCTGCATAGTAACTTCTTTCGTACTTATAAAAATATATTCGTTTTTTTATTGATTGCGACGCTACTTTAGCTATAAAAATACAGCTTATCAATGATAATAATTGTCATTTACGAAATTTTACATCCAGATATCGGGGGTGATTCTAGAAATAAAAAGCACACATTTTGTGCGTAATTTGAGCATTGTTGCCCCAAATAAGTTCAATAACACTGAATTCGATCGAGATAAGTCTTCTGCTTTACTCGGTTCTGATACTCAAGTGGAGTCGCGCTAACCAGCTTTTTAAATTCACGGAGAAAGTGGGATTGATCGCTAAAACCTAAGTTAAAAGCGAGGTCAGAAAAAGCGACTTTATCGAGATGGTTTATATCGTAAATGGCAGATTGGCAGCGAATTGCACGACAAAATGCTTTGGGTGTGAGCCCGAGATCTGCGCGAAACTGGCGTTGTAGAGTCCGGCTGCAATAACCCGTAAATGTTTCTAGATCCTGAACCTGAATATTTCCCTTCTCATGACAAATTTTGGCGGCGACTTGATGGGTTAAATTGGTGGGCTTTCTACCTTGTTTTCCACGCATAAATTGTTTGGCGATTTGTACCTGCTCTTGAAAAGAACTGGCACTAACAATTTGTTCAACCAGATCCTGAGAATTCAAGACTACATCGACAATATTGCACTGTTTGTTGGTCAATTCTGGAGCTGAAATTTCTATAAAGTCGGGGATAAAACCTGGTACAAAACGCATACCAAAATAGCGATGGTCTTGGTTAAAAGCGACTTCGGTCGCTTCCAAAGTTGTACCGCAAACCAAACCCATAGGGCTGTCGGAATCACAATCAAAAAGCAGGTCAACACAACCGTCTGGAATGGCTGTCGTTGGGGCTTGAGATTTACCCACTTCAAAGCTGTAGAAATGAGAAATAACGGGATTCTCCGTCGTTAAGTTCGTGGCATATTTTTCGGCGCTGAGAACAAACCAAGGTTGTTTGGAGTGTATGTTCGCCACCTGATAGGAGTGAGATGAACTTAACATGATTTCTTGCCTTTCCGTCTGCTTTAAATATTAAAAAATCGTAACGATTTTGTTTCCCTAGTGTTTTCGTGATTAGCAGCAAGTGTGCCAAAAATCAGAATTTAAAAATGGCGGAAAAGATTTTTATCTGTGTCGCAAAAATACAATACGCACAAAAAATCGCTCACTAGTATCGAGTTATCCACTCAAGGAAGAGTCACAAAAATCACGCTAAGGTTTGAACTTTTGTGTTGATGGGAAGGCTACGAGAGAGGACTAACAATTAACCCTATGGATACAGGTGAATGTATGTCAGCAAACACGAAAATTGATTTTATCTATCTCTCTGAAAAGGACATGATCGAAGCAGGCGTAACCAACATGCCTCAATGTGTGGACACGATGGAAGAGATGTTCGCACTGCTATATCGCGGAGATTACCGTATGGCGGGAGCAAACAACGACTCTCATGGTGCAATGATCACTTTCCCGGAAGAGCCTGAATTTGCAACCATGCCAAAACACTCTCCAGACCGCCGTTTGATGGCGATGCCAGCGTACTTAGGCGGTAGTTTCCAAACCTGTGGCGTGAAATGGTATGGCTCTAATATCGCCAACCGAGAAAAAGGTCTACCACGTTCGATTTTGATGTTCACGCTTAACGACGCTGACACCGGCGCTCCGTTGGCTCATATGTCCGCTAACCTGCTTTCCGCATACCGCACTGGCGCTGTTCCGGGGGTAGGTGCTCGTTACCTTGCACGTAAAGATTCAAAAGTGATTGGTTTATTAGGTCCGGGTGTAATGGGTAAGACATCGGTAGCGGCTTTCATGGCTGCATGCCCGCTAATCGATACGCTCAAAGTTAAAGGGCGCGGTAAGAAGAGTCTTGATGATTTTACTACCTGGGTTCACGTTAACTACCCACAAATTACCTCAGTAAAAGTTGTTGATACCATTGAAGATGTTGTCCGTGATGCTGACATCGTTACTTACTGCAACTCCGGTGAGACTGGTGATGTGTCTAGCTATCCAGAAGTAAAACGCAAGTGGGTAAAACCGGGAGCATTCCTCTCAATGCCTGCGTACTGCCGCTTAGATTCCGATCTTGAAAAAGAAGATGTTCGCAAAGTAGCGGATAACCCTGGCCTTTATGACGCATGGTTTGAAGAAGTGCCAAAACCGGCGCACCAATACATTCCAATCATTGGCGTTCGTTTTATGGACATGATTGAAGAAGGCTTAATGAAAAAAGAGCAGTTCGAAGATTTAGGCAAAATCGTCGCTGGGGATGCGGTTGGTCGTCAAAACGATGAGGAGATCATCATTTTGTCGGTAGGCGGTTTACCTGTTGAAGACGTAGCTTGGGGAACGGTTGTTTATCGCAACGCAATTGAACAAGGTATTGGCGTGAAACTGAATCTTTGGGACGAACCTGAGCTGCGTTAATTGAAACGTTTCGCTAGTTACAACCATCAACAAAAACCTATTAGTACTTCACTTTCATTTAGGAAATCAGCATGGCGCAGAACGTCAAAGTTAAAACCGGTTCAAAGTTCGAAGAAATGGGCAGTTATTCACGAGCCGTTGCCGTCGACAATTGGATTTATGTATCGAACACAGCAGGGCGTAATCCCGAAACACAATTGATTAGTGAAAGTGTGCTTGAGCAGACTGAGCAAGTATTTAGCAATATCGAAAGAGCTCTAAAAGCGCTAGATAGTTCGCTCAATGATGTTGTGATGTCACGTGTGTTTATTCAAAACCCAGAAGATGTATCGATTGTTATGGAACTGATTGGCACTAAATTCAGAGGAATAAACCCAGCGACGACAGTTACGTGTCCACCTTTGGGCTCAACCATTTACAAAGTTGAGTTAGAGATAACCGCGTACCGAGGTGCTTCAGGTTTGGAAACACAACAAATCGTCATAGCGTAATGGAGTGTGGATGGGGCGATGCCTCATCCTTTTTAGGATAAAGGATTATGACTAAAACCCTTGAACGAATTCAGACTACAGATGTGATTCCAGAGTCGACTAGTGTAGTGATCATTGGTGGTGGAATTGTTGGTGTTAGTGCAGCACTGACCTTGGCAGAAAGAAATATACCTGTAGTGTTGCTTGAAAAAGGACATATAGCCGGAGAGCAGTCGTCAAGAAACCTTGGTTGGATTCGCAAGACAAACCGACATTTTGATGATGTACCTTTGGCACAAGCGGCAGATAAACTTTGGGCTCAGATGTCACAACGAGTCGGACGTGATGTTGGTTATAAACAAGCAGGCATCATGTTCTTATCCGATTCAGAAGAACAATTGGTGATGCATGAAAGCTGGTTGGAGTCGGTTAAGTCTCTGGAACTGGATTCTCGTATGTTGACGCCTACTGATGTCGACAATATGGTGCAGGGCGGAAAAGGTAAATGGTTGGGGGGGATCTATACTCCTTCAGATGGTCGTGCTGAACCAGCGATTGCAACTAGTGCTATGGCTCAAGCAGCCGTTAACAAGGGCGCTCTTTTAGTTCAGAACTGTGCGGTACGAGGACTAACACGTTCTGCGGGGAAAGTGACAGGCGTTGTCACTGAACAAGGCGAGATTCGATGTCAACAAGTATTGTTAGCTGGTGGCGCATGGTCACGTCGCTTTTTGGACAACGAAGGCATTTCTCTTCCGACATTGCCGCTTATCTGCTCAGTGATGCGCACTAAGCCAATGGAAGGTCCAACTGAGATTGCTGTTGGTGCGTCAAACTTCTCTTTCCGCAAACATCAAGACGGCGGATTCATCATAACTCAACGTGGTGCTTTGGATGCTCCTTTATGTCTCGACCATCTATTAATAGGACACCGATACCTCAGCCAACTTAAGAACCAAAGAAGTTATTTGCGTGTTTCACTCGGCAATTATTTCTTAAAAGATTTAGTAATTTCAAGACGTTGGGACAGTGGTTCAAGCTCACCTTTTGAGAAAGTGAGAACTATTGACCCATTACATAATAGTGGATTAAATCAGGAGGCCTTAACCAATTTACGTAAAGCCTGGCCAGCGTTTGATAGCGCACAGATTGAAGAAGCTTGGGCTGGACAAATCGATGTAACACCAGATTCAAACCCTGTTATTGATCGGATAAAGGATATTCCGGGATTAACCATAGCGACGGGTTTTTCAGGGCATGGCTTTGGTACAGGACCTGCGGCAGGGCAGTTAGCTGCAGATTTAGTTAGCGGTATGAACCCAATCATAGATCCGTCACCTTATCGGTTTGACAGACTATAGATTGAACATTTGGTTTAGGTCATAAGACTCTATTTACAAAAGGAATTTGGATATGAGCGACACTATATACTCACGCAAAATTGCTACCGCTGGAGGATCAGCGGATAAAACAAAAATCAATAAAATGGGATTACCAACCATGATGGCGATCTGCATCGGCCTTGTCATTGTGCAAGGCGCGATGATCTCCGCAACGCAGGGTATCGGTATCGGTGGAATGGCGTTTGTTGCAGCGATGGTTTGTGCATACATATTGGCGCAATTTAACGCGATGAGTTTTGCGGAACTGTCTCTGATGTTTCCTCAAGAAGGCACGTTAGCCACATACACGCAGAAAGCGATAGGTCACTTTCCGGCAATAGTGTCTGTTTTTTCGGGTTATGTGGTGGTCGCGATTTTGGCATTACCTGTCGAAATGTTCTTGGTAGATGCAATGTTGTCAGAATTACTGCCGGGTTTATTCCCCGCAAAGTTAGTGCCGATTGCGATTTTGGTTATTTTAAGTGTCACCAACCTGATTGGTGCTGACGTGTTTGCGAAAGTTCAAAATATGTTAGCGTTTGTATTGGTCAGTGCACTTATTCTGATTGGAATCTTTGCTATTACTGGTGCTAGTGAACCACATCCAGTTCTAAATGGAGACAGTGTTGACTGGAGTTTCGGCGGTGTGCTGGATGGCAGTTTTGTCGGCTTAATCGCATTAGCGATGTGGCTGATGGTTGGTGTTGAGTTTATTTGTCCAATGATCAATGAAGTGCAGAATCCGACAAAGAATATACCGCGTGCCATGCACTGGTCATTGACGATGATATTTGCCATTTTTCTAGCATTTGCTTACGGTGCCACGCTGTATCTGGATACTGAAACATTGGTTACGTCACCGATTCCTTACCTGAATTATGCAAATGGTGTGTTTGGTCAAAGCGGTTTGTTAGTCGCTACTGTGATGGCACTGACGGCGACATGCAGTACGATTAATACGATTCTGGCTTCTATTCCTAGAATGTTGCACGGCATGGCGATGCAAGGACAAGCGTTCCCTCAGCTAAAAGCAAAGAACCGCTACGATGTTCCGTGGGCTGGTGTGGTTATGATTGCATCATGCACAGCGATAGCGTTCATGTTGGTTAATATTGATTCACTGATTGTGTTGGTTATTGCTGCAACCACAAGCTGGTTACTGGCTTACATGGTGGCACATATTGACGTGATTGTATTACGTAAGAAACTGCCTAATCAAAATCGTCCTTATAAATCGCCTTTCTTCCCCATTCCACAGATTCTCGGCATCGTTGCTATGGGGTATGTCGCGCTTCATAACTCACCATCTGAAGAGATGACACAAATGGTATACAGCGTTGCGGGCGGTATCTTGCTGCTTATCAGCTTCATTGGTGCGCTTTGGGTTAAATTCTATATGAAGCGTGGTCTGTTTACACCTGATATGAACTAACCAAGATATTCGTTCTTTTATATCTAAAGCCAACAGTGGCCAGCGCTGTTGGCTTTTGTCACTTCATCATAGGTATAAATTTATAAACGTATTGTTGATTATTTCTCATTGAATACGTCATTGCTCTAATTCGCGATGGTAATCATACTGAATCCAGTATTTAGAAGGTTAGATAAATTGATTCGATTCAGATAAGGGGTTGCCATGTTAGTTGACGGTAAATGGACAAAAGATTGGAAAGCAATGCAGAAAGCTGACGAGAAAGGACGTTTTGTTCGACAAGTCTCCAGTTTTCGTAACTGGATAACACCGGATGGCAGCGCTGGCCCAACTGGTACTAGTGGTTTCAAAGCTGAAGCGGGGCGTTATCGTCTATACGTTGCTTATATTTGTCCTTGGGCTTCACGGACATTGATGGCTCGTAAGCTTAAAGGTTTAGATGAGTACATCGAAGTTACAGTGGTGAACCCTGTGATGACTAACCAAGGCTGGAGCTTTTCGCAATACGCAGGTTCTGACACTGATCCACTGTTTAATTCGAACTACCTCCATGAAATATACACCCGAGCGGATTCACGTTTTACTGGTCGTGCGACCGTTCCTGTATTGTGGGACATGAAACAGAATGTGATGGTAAATAACGAGAGCGCAGATATATTGCGTATGTTAGATACCGCATTCGAACACTTAGTGCCGTCAGATGTTCGTTTGTACCCAGAGCAATACACAAGTGAAATTGATGAGCTGAATCTTCGTATCTATGACCTGCTAAACAATGGTGTTTATAAAGCGGGCTTTACGCAGTCTCAGGAGTCTTATCTAGAAGCGGTAACCGGCGTTTTCTCAATGCTCGACGAGCTTGAACAACGTCTGGAAGGTCAAGATTATCTGGTGGGCAATCAGTTAACAGAAACCGATGTTCGCACGTTTGTCACCCTGATTCGTTTTGATGCCGCTTATCATGGGTTGTTTAAGACTAACTTCAAACGTATTGCAGATTACAAAAATCTATCTGCTTATATGGAGCAAATCTTACGCTTGCCCGGTGTTATTGATACGGTAAATATGGACCATATCATCACTGGCTATTACTCAATCAAAGATCTTAATCCTTCCGGTGTGCGGCCAATCGGACCAAAACACATTGATGATTTGCTTCGCTCTTTAGGGCACTAAAACAAAAGGCAGCTTTAGCTGCCTTTGTTGTTTTCTACCCTAAACCACCTTCTATGAAGGTGGTGATTGTCCTTTTGGGCTTTGCCCGAAAGGCGTTAAGGTTAAGGGATAGAGTATACAAATAACGCTTAAAGGTTATGATTCGGCAAAAATACGGAGTGTAATGGATGCTCTTTGTCGTAGAAGTTGAATACTAAAGCGCACACTGACGCTAGTTTATAACTTGATGTGTTATAGCCCCCTTATAGGGGGCCATTCAAAGCCACCTGCTATGCAGGTGGATTTTTACTCACGACTGAGTGAATAGCTGCGTACTTATTGCTTATCTTTTTCTTGGCGGTTTTCGTAGTATTCCCACTGTTCGACCTTCTCATCATCTGAGAGCACACAATATGTTACACGTTTATCGTTCTCAGTTACCATTGCGAGTTTTCCGCCTTGCTGTACACAGTAGAGTGAGGCAGGGCTCGTGGTTGCTTCATACTCCTTCACAGCGTATTCATCTGGTTCGTTTGAGCAGCCAACAAGTAGTGCACTACCTATTAAAGCTGAAATCACAAAACTGTGTTTTTTCATCGGGTATCTCCATGGGCTTATTGAGTTTATTTTAAATTGGTTCTGCTTGGTGTTTCAGCGGTTTGGCCTTCCGTCATGTACTCTTCTTCACATTCACAAATGTGTACTTAACGCGACCATTTAGAAACGAGCTGTAACTTCAAGTGATTACGCCATATGGAAATTGTAGAATATTTTTTTAAAAACCATTGTCTTAAGTTTGTTAAAAAAAACATGCTGTCTAAAATTAAGGCATAGTGCTTTCTTGAGTTGAGCATCAATAGCGGTGAAAGCATGAGGGGAAGAATGACGAGTATAAAAAATTTAGGGGATTAACCAATGGCGGATAACAAATATCGGCTTGTCACCCGAAGTGACTTTGACGGATTGGTTTGCGCAGTGTTTCTCAAAAAACTTAACTTAATTAACGACATCAAGTTTGTGCATCCCAAAGATATGCAAGACGGCAAGATAGCGATAACAGAAAACGATATCACCACCAACTTACCTTATGTTGAAAACGCCTTTCTGATATTTGACCACCACCTTTCTGAAACCATTCGCAATACAGAACCCAGACTTAATCACATTATCGATCCAAATGCGCCTTCTGCGGCGCGAGTGGTATGGGACTACTACGGTGGGCTGGATGTCTTTCCTGAAGCATGGTTGGAAATGATGGAAGCGGTGGACAAAGGTGATTCCGCTCAGTTCACACGTGATGAAGTACTGGATTCTACGGGTTGGAACCTGCTTAACTTTTTGATGGATGCGAGAACTGGATTGGGGCGGTTTCGCGATTTCAGAATTTCAAACTATAACCTGATGATGGATCTGATTGATTACTGTGGTAACCACACCATTGAGCAAATTCTCGATCTGCCTGATGTGAGAGAACGGATCGAGTTGTATCGAGAGCACGAAAACAAGTTTAAAGAGCAAGTTATGAAGTGCGGCACCGTGTATAGAAATCTGGTGGTGTTAGATCTAACCGAAGAAGAAGTGATTTACGCTGGCAACCGTTTTATCATTTATGCCCTTTACCCGCAGTGTAATATTTCAATTCATAAAATGTGGGGTTTCCAAAAGCAAAACATCGTGTTTGCCACAGGTAAATCCATCTTTGATCGCAGCTCAAAAACCAACGTAGGCGAGCTAATGCTTGAATATGGAGGCGGTGGTCACCACGCAGCGGGGACTTGTCAGATCGATGTGGATCTCGCACCGAAAGTTGAGCAAGAGTTGATTAAGCGAATCACCGCAGATGGTTGAAATCAAGGCTTGTTCCAAGTGACTTATGCCCCGTTTAACGGGGCTTTTTTATGTTAGAATTCGCGCCGAGAAATTTAAGGGAACCACCATGAGACATTTACAAACTGCCGTTCATCCTGATGTCGAACGCTTAAGCCAGTACACAGTGCTACAACGCAAAGCAACAAGAGCGATTGTGATTGATGGCGAAGATATCTTAATGTTGTATACCGAGCGATATCATGACTACACACTTCCGGGTGGCGGGTTAGATGACGGTGAAGATGTGCTTGCGGGTTTGGTACGCGAGCTGGAAGAAGAAACCGGAGCAAAGAATATCCATTCCATCAAGCCTTATGGTATCTACGAGGAGTTTCGCCCTTGGTACAAAAATGATTTTGATGTGATGCATATGATCTCGTATTGCTACACCTGCAAGATTGATCGCGAACTGGGCAACACCAAATTTGAAGACTACGAAATACGCAATGGCATGGAACCTCGTTGGATTAATATTCACCAAGCGATAGCTCACAACGAAAAAACCATTCTAGAAAGCCCGAAAAAGGGGATGAGTATTGAGCGCGAAACCTATTTGCTGCGTTTGATTGCTCAAGAAATGCTCTGATATCTCTAAAGCGTGAGACATGAACATAAGAAACCGCTGAAATGTAGATTTGTTGCAACTTGCTAACGCTTTGGCGGTTTCGTTCTGTGGAAACTTCTCTATACTTATCCAAGTGACTGAATTATTAATAATATCCTGCATTATCCGGATATGAGCTATGTAATATGGCGTCGGGTAACTCAGTGTCATTTTGATAAATAGAAGGATTCGCGGAATGGGAAATGCCAAACCACTTGTTTTAGGGATTGTGCTTACTGCAATTAGCCACTTTGCTTTGGCGGACGTTATCGAAACCACTCGATTGGTTGGATTTGGTGAAGCAAAGTATCCGCAAGACTTTACTCATTTTGATTACGTCAATCCTGATGCTCCCAAGTACGGAAAAATCACTTACGGACAGGTCGGTACTTACGATAATTTTAACCGTTATGCTTCACGCGGTGTGCCTGCGATATACACAGGTGAACTTTATGACACCTTGATGTATTCACCAACCGATGAAATTGACTCTTATTACCCCCTTATCACTGAAAAAGTTCGCTATTCCGATGATTACACCTGGCTTGAGTTAGACATTAATCCTAAAGCTCGCTTTCAGGATGGAGAGCCCATTACCGCAGCCGATGTGGAATTCACCTTCAACAAGTTCATGACTGAAGGCGTACCTCAGTACCGCGTCTATTACAAAGAGATCAAATCCGTTAAGGCGATAGCACCACTGACCGTGCGTATTGAAATGTCGGAACCCAATAGAGAAAAGTTGTTTAGCTTTGCTCAAGGAACCCGAGTGTTACCCGAACATTTCTGGAAAGACAAAAACTTCGCAGAGCCTTTAAATGAGCCACCAGTAGGTAGCGGCCCATACAAAATCTCGGACTACAAAATGGGTCAGAGCGTGACGTATCAGTTGGATGACAACTACTGGGCCAAGGATCTCCCCGTCAATGTTGGGCGCAACAACTTCAAGCAAGTTCAATATGACTATTACCGAGATGATACGGTGATGCTTGAGGCCTTTAAGGCAGGTGAGTTTGATTTACGTCAGGAGAGCCAAGCTAAATTTTGGGCGACATCTTACACTGGCGTTAACTTCGACAATGGCTTTATCAAGAAAGAAGAAATTGAGCACAATGCGCCCGCCAGTACACAAGGTTTTGTGTTCAACACGCAAAGACCGGTATTCCAAGACGTGCGAGTTCGTGAAGCTCTGAACTATGCGATGGATTTTGAGTGGATGAACAAGAACATGTTCTATAGCCAATACTCTCGCACTCGCAGTTATTTCCAAAACACTGACTATGAAGCGAAAGGCTTACCCAGCGAAGAAGAGTTAGCTATTCTCAACCCAGTTAAACAAGCGATTCCACCCAGAGTATTTACTGAAGAGTATCAACCGCCAGTGACGGACGGCAGTGGACGTATCCGTACCCAAATGAGAACCGCTTTTGCGTTGTTAAAAAGCGCAGGTTGGGAGCTGAAAGATAAAGTGATGGTGAACGCTAAAACTGGCGAACCAATGACCTTTGAACTGCTTATCTACAACCCGACCACTGAGCGTATCGCGATACCGTTGCAAAAAAATCTCAAACTGATGGGGATTGAGATGAAAATTCGCACTGTTGATAACACGCAATATATTAAGCGACTACGTGACCGCGATTTCGATATGGTCTCCTCATCTTACTTTGCTAATCCATTCCCAAGTTCTAACCTGATGATTGTATGGAACTCAAACTACATAGATTCAACCTACAACACTGCTGGTGTAATGGATCCTGTCATTGATGATCTTACGTTTCAGATTTCCAAAAATCAGGAACAACCGAAAAAGCTGTTAAGTTTAGGCCGAGCGCTTGACCGAATTCTACAGTGGAACTTCTATATCATTCCTCAGTGGCATTCGAGTCTTTATCGTGTAGCGATGTGGGATAAGTTTGAGCGACCAAGTGTGATGCCGAAATACGATTTGGGCTTAGATACTTGGTGGATCTCGAAAGAGAAAGCCGAAAAACTGCCTGAAAAACGTCGATAAGAGGTTATATGGCTGCCTATATTTTTCGTCGTCTGTTGTTGGTTATTCCTACGTTGTGGGCAATCATCACTATCAACTTTTTTATCATCCAAATTGCACCGGGTGGTCCTGTAGAGCAAGCTATCGCTCAGTTAGAAGGACAAACATCCGGTGTCATGGAGCGCTTCTCTGGTGGCGGTCAGGAAGTCGATTTGTCGAGTGCAGACAACAGCAATGGCAGTGGATACAAAGGCTCTCGTGGTTTGGATCCAGAGGTGGTAGAAGCGATAAAGCGTCAGTTTGGGTTTGATAAGCCTTTACATGTGCGTTATTTCGATATGTTGAAAAACTACGTCACGTTTAACTTCGGTGAAAGTCTGTTCCGTGGCGGTAACGTGATTGATTTGATTGTCGACCGTCTGCCTGTCTCTATATCTCTGGGATTATGGAGCACCTTAATCATCTACCTAATTTCCATCCCGCTGGGAATAATGAAGGCGATACATCATGGGTCCCGCTTTGATATTTGGTCGAGCGCGCTAGTGATTGTCGGCTACGCCATTCCCGGATTTTTGTTCGCTATCATTCTGATCATCTTGTTCGCCAGTGGTAACTACTTTAGTTGGTTTCCTTTGCGCGGTTTGGTTTCGGATAACTTCGACAGCCTTACTTGGTACCAACAGGTTATCGACTATTTCTGGCATCTCGCGTTGCCAACGTGCGCTATGGTGATTGGTGGATTCGCAACATTGAGCATGTTGACCAAGAACTCGTTTCTGGATGAGATAAACAAACAGTATGTCGTAACCGCTCGTGCAAAAGGGCTGGATGAGGGCAGTATTCTGTATAAGCATGTGTTCCGTAACGCCATGCTGATCATCATTGCTGGTTTCCCAAGCGCTTTTATCAGTATTTTCTTTACGGGCTCTATGTTGATTGAAGTGATGTTTTCTCTGGAAGGAATTGGCTTATTGGGGTTTGAATCTACCATTCAAAGGGATTATCCGGTGGTATTTAGTTCACTGTATATCATGACTTTGCTTGGGCTAGTGCTCGGTATTATTTCGGATTTAACTTATACATGGGTTGATCCGCGCATTGATTTTGAGGCGCGCTGATTGTGATAGTAAAAAATGGGGCGCTACGAAAAAACGCAACAGCAAATCCGCTAACCATAGCGCGTTGGCAGAGATTTAAAGCCAATCGCCGTGGCTTCTGGTCACTGTGGCTGTTTTCACTTTTGTTTATTGTCAGCCTATTTGCGGAAGTGATTGCAAACGACAAGCCGCTGTTTATTTCTTACGATAATCAGTGGTTCTTCCCTGTGTCTAATGCTTATGCTGAGACACGTTTCGGCGGCGAGTTTGAAACTGAAGCGGACTATACCGACCCTTATGTTATCGAATTGATTGAAGAGAAAGGTTATATCATTTGGCCTGTCATCCGCTTTAGTTACGACACGATTAACTTCAATATTCAAGGTTCGGTGCCATCTGCTCCTGATGCTGTGAACTGGTTAGGCACGGATGACAAAGGACGAGACGTACTTGCTCGGATCATTTATGGCTTTCGCATTTCCGTTTTGTTTGGATTTGTATTAACAGTCGTGTCCTCGTTTGTTGGGGTGATTGTTGGTGCGACTCAAGGATATTACGGCGGCTGGCTAGATTTGCTAGGGCAGCGCTTTATTGAAGTGTGGTCTGGTTTGCCAACGCTGTTTTTACTCATCATTTTATCCAGCTTTGTGGAACCTAATTTTTGGTGGTTACTGGGGATCATGGTGCTGTTTAGCTGGATGAGTTTGGTTGGTGTTGTTCGTGCGGAGTTTTTGCGTTGCAGAAATTTTGATTATGTTCGCGCGGCGCAAGCGATGGGAGTGAGTGATTCGCGCATTATGCTGCGTCATATGTTGCCAAACGCTATGGTGGCTTCACTGACTATGATGCCGTTTATTCTTTCTGGCTCAGTAACGACATTAACTTCTTTAGATTTCTTAGGTTTTGGTCTTCCAGCGGGTTCGCCGTCATTGGGTGAATTGCTTGCGCAGGGCAAAGCGAACTTACAAGCTCCGTGGCTCGGAATTTCTGCGTTTGTCGTGCTTTCTATGATGCTAACTCTACTTGTTTTTATTGGCGAAGCTGTGCGTGACGCCTTTGATCCAAATATGCAAAGGAGAGGATAGATGAGCGAACATTCGTTAAAAATCGAAAGCCTGCTTAAAATCGAAAACCTCTCTGTGGGTTTTGGTCGTGGTGACGCTATTGAGAAAGTCACAGAGCAAGTTTCTTTCTCCATCAATAAAGGCGAAACACTGGCGCTGGTGGGAGAGAGTGGCTCTGGGAAATCGGTCACTGCCAATGCAATATTAAAGTTGTTACCGAAGGGGTCTGCTCACTATCTTGAGGGTAATATCCAGTTTTCAGGGTTAGATACGCTTAGCTGTTCTGAACGACAACTGAGAGGCATTCGTGGTGGGCGCATTGGTATGATATTCCAAGAGCCTATGGTCTCGTTGAATCCTCTGCATAAGATTGGCAAGCAGTTGGTGGAAACACTGGCCATTCATCGTGGCGTGAGGCAGAAAAAAGCCGAAGAGCAGGCAATTGGCTGGTTAGCGAAAGTCGGTATTCGTCATCCCGAACAAAAGATCAATGCTTATCCTCACGAACTTTCTGGTGGCGAGCGGCAAAGAGTAATGATAGCGATGGCGTTGATTAACGAACCCGAGTTATTAATTGCCGATGAGCCAACCACTGCACTTGATGTCTCTGTACAGGCGCAAATACTCGACTTGCTGAAAGAGTTACAACAAGAGCTAGGAATGGCAATGCTGTTCATTACTCATGACTTAAGTATTGTCAGACGGATTGCTGATCGTGTTGCGGTTATGCAGCACGGCAAGCTGGTGGAAATAGAAGCGTGTAAAACGCTTTTCTCCGCACCAAAACATCCATATACCAAGTTGCTAATCGAATCCGATCCGCGCGGTGTACCCGTTAACGTCGGCATAAACAGTCCAAGTTTGCTGACCACAGAGCAGTTAAAAGTATGGTTCCCGATAAGAGGGGGGCTACTAAGAAAAACCATTGCGCATATTAAAGCGGTCACTGATATGAAATTTGACCTGAAAAAAGGACATTCGATTGGTTTAGTGGGTGAAAGTGGCTCGGGGAAATCAACCACAGGGATGGCGATATTAAAACTGGTGGAATCCGAGGGTTCTATTCGCTACCAAGGAAACGAGCTGCAAGGGCTAGACAGAAAAAGCATGTTGCCTTACCGCAGTCGAATGCAGGTAGTTTTCCAAGATCCCTTTTCGGCGTTAAACCCTCGAATGTCTGTAGCTCAAGTGATTGGCGAAGGTTTGCGAGTGCATTTTGAACATGACGAGCAAACCATTGATCAGCTTATTTGTGAAGTAATGAAAGAGGTCGATCTCGACCCTGAAACTCGCTATCGCTATCCGAACGAGTTCTCTGGCGGGCAAAGGCAACGCATTGCTATCGCGAGGGCGCTAATATTAAAGCCGGAGTTTATATTGCTTGATGAGCCGACTTCTTCGCTTGATCGTACGGTTCAGGCGCAGGTGTTGGATTTGCTCAAATCTCTGCAAGAGAAGTATGGCTTAACTTATTTGTTTATCAGTCACGACCTCAACGTAGTGAAGTCTCTGTGCCATTACACAATTGTGATGAAGCAAGGAAAAATTGTTGAGCAAGGGGAAACACAAACTTTGTTTAACAAGCCCTCGCATCCCTATACTCAAGAGCTGGTGAACCTGTCTACGTTTTGATTCTTGGTCAGGCTTTGATCAACATAAGTAAAGTGGTCAAAGCCATTTCTAAATCTTCATTGCGCTTGGCTTTTCCGAGCACTCGCATGCCTTGCATCTGTGTTAGGACAAGCTGAGCCAAGCCTCGTGGATCATGAGATGCGCGCAGCTTACTCTGGCGTTGAGCGTTGCTAATCGCTCTCGAAATTATCTCTATCAAGTGGTCAAAAAGAAAATGGCCTTTCTGTAATACGGTGTCATCGGTTCCTGCATGTTCCACAAGGGCGTTTTGCATAAAACAGCCACGGTTGTTCAGCCTTTGTATTTCAGAAAATTGTTTAAGAAATTGTTCCAGTTCTTCGAGTGAAGCGTCCTGGTTTTCCAATGACGACAGCGTAGGAATAGAAACGCTTGATAGGTATTTCTCCAATGCTTCGTAATACAAATTTTGCTTATCACCGAAAGAGTTATAAAGGCTAAAACGGTTGATTTGTAATGAATCAATCAGGTCAGAGATCGCAGTATTGGCATAGCCTTTCTGCCAGAATAGCTCCATCGCTTGAACAAGCTTTTCGTCTCTATCAAAGTTACTTTTTCTCGCCATATCGCTGGTCTCATCTGCAATAATTAATTCTTGACTGATCGTTTAGAAAACGAATAAAGTCTAACCTAAACGATCGGTTAGTTAAAGCCAAAATACAAGGAACAACAATGAAACTATACGAATTTTCCCCAACTCCAAGTTGTCGCCGAGTTTCCATTTTCCTCAAAGAGCTAGGTGTTGATATTGAACGAGTTCAAGTCAATGTACGTGAAGGTGAGAACCTAGCGGATGATTTCAAGCAAAAAAGCGTAAACGGCAAAGTTCCAATGCTGGAGCTAGATTGCGGTGTCACTATTTGTGAGAGTGTTGCCATTTGCCGCTACTTCCATGAAGCGACTCCCAATAGGAAAAACCTTTTTGGTGAAACACACTTAGAAACCGCTCAAGTTGAAATGTGGAACCGTGTGGTGGAGTTCCAAGGTCTATATGCTGGTTTCCAAGCATTCCGAAATATCTCAGGTATTTATAAAGATCGCGAAACGTGTGTGGAAGAGTGGGGTATTGAAAGTAAACGTCGTGTTGAAAGCTTCCTTCCTCAATTTGAACAACAGCTAACAGATAAGCCATTTATTGTTACTGAAGCACTCACTATTGCAGATATTACCGGTTATATATTTGTAGGATTTGCGGAAAAAGCCCTACAAATTGACGTTTTAAATCAGTATCCAAATATTGCTCGTTGGTTTAATGAATTATCTCAACGTCCAGCTTTTCAATAAGTTTCATAAGTAATTAATATTAGCCTCCTAATTATTTTCTTTTAACCGAATGAAACTGAGTAATATGTGTTCGGAATAATGAAAGGGAGGCTAAGTCCTAGATAACGCTCTCTTTCGACCTTACTGTAATTATTCATAAGAATATTCATACCCCCTACCTATAAACCACATCCCAATCTGTTGGATTACATCTGATAATATTGTCGGATAGTGCTTACAAAAAACCAAAATATCTTTATTAAACATAAAGTTATAATATAACTGAATTTGTTTGCTATTTGACTTTCATCCCATTTTTCTTATTCTTACATCCTATTTTTGATGTGCATGAGTAAATTGTGAACCGTTTATTTCTATTATTTATTTCTGCTATGTGTGTGGTTTTTAGTACCTACACTTTGTCAGCGACAAGTGACAAATCGAATACAATGCCAAATAAAATTAAAGTGGCATTGCTTTCACGTACGCTTGATAATCTTGCATATCATGACCCTACTTATGATATTGAGACAGATTTTGTTGATAGCTTGGCTAAAAATCTTAATCTCGATATCGAATATATTGTCTATCCAACCGTTTCTTCATTGCATCAAGCTATTGATAAAAAAGAAGCAGACTTAGCGGTAGGACTTTCTGATACGAGTGATTCCAATTATATCTATAGTCAAACTTTATATCAGAGTTCGATTGCTATTTGGTACCGAAATAAAAGCCTAATGCATGTTTCTCCTAGTTCAATGAAATGGGTATGTGTTAAAGGTTCTATTTATTGCAAAAAGCTTGATTTACGCGGTCTACCAAATATTTATGAAGCTGAGAGTTTTGCTGATGCCATCAATCTGGTTAATTCTGGTCAGGCGGATGCGGTACTTGATAGCTATGTGTCGCTGTTAGCTTGTGTGAATTCGTCTACCCAAACCATTGGTCGTATAGAAATACCGGATTGGTTTGATACTGAGAATATCCGTATTGCGGCGCATAAGAACAGCCAGTTGTTGTTGCAAAATATCAACTTAGTGTTGAACCAAGAAGCAAAATTTTCGGGTATCCATTCGGACAATATCTACCATCAAATAGATGTTGCTCGCAATGCAGTATCGAATAAAGGGGCGTTGTTTCCTAAATCATTGAACTAATCATCCGAGCAGCGATCAGATCATCAGAGCCTGCAAACGAGTGACGATGATGAGCAAAGCCAAGTACAAAATCAGCAACTGGAAGCAATACAATCAAGCATTGATTAATAGAGGTTCAGTCACCTTTTGGGTTGATGAAGCCGCTATCCAGAGTTGGCACTGCAAAGAGCATCATGGGAAACGAGGAAGAGGCTTTACCTTTACCGATAGTGCCATTGAAACGGCGCTAATGATTAAAGGCATTTTCAAGCTCCCTTTGCGCGCCCTTCAAGGCTTTCTCGACTCGATATTTGTCCTGATGGACGTGCCGCTGAAATCGCCGTCATACAGCTGCATCAGCAAACGGGCAAAGACCGTTGAGGTTCAATATCGGTTACCCAGTCGTGGACCTATTGCGCATGTCGTTATTGATGCAACAGGCTTAAAGGTGTTCGGTGAGGGAGAGTGGAAAATGCACAAGCATGGCAAGGAAAAGCGCCGTAGTTGGCGAAAGCTACACCTTGCGATCGATGCCAGTACGCATGAGGCCATTTCAGCTGTCGTTAGCTTAGACTCTGTCGGTGACAATGAAGCATTGCCGACGTTGCTCAATCCATTACGCCGCAAAATCGCTCAGGTCAGTGCTGACGGCGCTTACGATACGAAAGCCTGTCATCAGGTGTTGAGGAGAAAAGGTATAAAACCGACCATTCCACCGCGCAGCAATGCTGGCTATTGGGAGGACGGCCATCCTCGAAATGAAGCCGTAAGCGCCTTGAAATCAGGTCAGTTGGAAGAGTGGAAACGAGAAACGGATTATCACCAACGTTCCTTGTCAGAAACTGGGATGTATCGGTATAAAAAGTTACTCAGTCCACAACTGGCCTTGCGTAATTACGATGCGCAAGTCGGCGAAGCACTGGCAAACGTGAAAGCGATGAACAAAGTCATAAGACTAGGTATGCCTGTCAGTTACCGAGTTGAGTAATACGGTTAATGCTCATTAGATCAGTGCGTTAGTTAACTGATTTGATCAACAAAGCCATCTGTGAACAACAAGAAATTGACCTTGTGTTCTGTGATTTGTCTATGCCCGGAGAAGATGGTTTAACGTTTTTAAATGCGCTTAAAAAGCAAAACTTCCAAGGTAAATTATGTTTACTGAGCGGCCATGACAAAAGCATCATCGCATTGGCTGAAATGATGTGTCGTCAACTTGGGTTTGGCATGGTTTCATCACAGATGAAACCAATATCGAATACAGATTTAGCCTCCGTACTTCATTCAGCCATTGAAGCGGTACCAAGCCCAAAGGTGAGTGACAAAGTCATTGAGTTCTTACGTTCAGATCTGGATTCAGCTTTTGACTCACATAGACTGGTTAATTTCTATCAACCACAGTGTCGTTTTGCTAATGACACTCAAAGCGGAAATGAAGTTCTGATTCGTTGGGACCATCCTCAGTATGGTTATATCAGTCCAATGGCTTTTTTGCCGATCATCGATAAAGAGCAATGGCATGTACGTTTGTTTTTCTACGTATTGGAACAAGCATTGGAAGACCACCGCAGTGAAAAGCTGTCAGGATCTATTTCAGTGAATGCGGCCTTGGCCAATTTCGGGGACTCAAACTTTGCTTTTCAGGTACTGGAGTGCTGTGAACGTTATGACTTTTCGCCTCAAAACCTGATTATCGAAATGACGGAAATGGAAGTGTACAAACACAATCCAACCATGTTTGAAAATTTTGCTCGCTTACGTCTTAACGATGTTGAGCTGGCTATTGACGATTTCGGTGCGGGATACTCTTCGCTAATAAAACTAGCGGATTTGCCTTTCACCGAAATGAAAATCGACAGGGCGCTTATTACGTCCTGCCATCGCGATAAAAGGAAAAACGCGATTCTTTCTCTGGTTGTTTCAATGGCGAAGCAGCTAGATATGCGTCTTGTCGCTGAGGGAGTCGAAGACAATGAAACTTGGGCGCATTTACAGAGTATGGGGATAGATCTCTGTCAAGGTTACTTCACTGGCAGACCCCAACCAATTGAATATAAATTAATGGCTTAACGAGGCTAACTGTAATGATTCAAACAAATACTTCTTTAACTTGTCTTGTTGTCGACGATCACCCACTAGTATGTGCTGCAATTAAACAACTTTTGGATAAAGGTGGACGATTCGAAACTATCATCGTTGAACAAGATCCAATTAAGGCACAAAAACTGATTCAAAAAGAGCATATTGACTTTCTTATCTTAGACGTCAACTTAGTGAAGTCGGACGGTTTTGAGTTGCTTCGCCGTATCAAATCTCATGGTTTTACAGGAAAATCTTTGTTTATATCAGCAAACGATAGCCGACTCTATTCAGAAACAGCGTACAAGCTGGGGGCAGATGGTTATGTATGTAAATCCGAAGATTTAAATATTCTTAACGATGCTGTGGAATGTATTCTAAACGGCTATAGTTTTTACAAACTGATGAAAGATAGTGGTTCGAATGACGTACAGTTGTCTAAACAAGAACTTGTGGTATTTACTTATCTTGTAGATGGCAAATGTAACAAAGAGATAGCGAGCATTCTTTCTCTTAGTCCTAAAACAATCAGTACGTATAAATCTCGTATACTGGAGAAGTACAACGTTAAATCGATTGTTGAGTTAATGAGCATTAACAAAAACATTATCTAAATTCACCTCACAGAATATGGCGATGAAAACAAACAAAAACATCAAAGAAATTGTGCTGACCAGTTTTATGCTCAGTTTGATCCTTTACGTGATCTCTATGGTTTTTTATGTGGATTCGCATATTAATGAACGTGAATTGGAATTTGAAAAATTTTCCAAAACAATGGCGCAGTACAACCAAGTACTCTTTTTCACCAGCAAAATTCTTGAAAGTGAAGTGAGTAAGTACGACGCCATTGAAAAGGAAAATCAAACGTTACTAGACAATCAAGATAGCCGTCTTCAGCACCTAAATGACAAAGATGAACTATCGAACATTGATATTGTGATTGAAAGTGAGTTTCATCAGTTGGTTGATGAAATGCCGACTATCCTACCTGAAGAGGATGTGATGTATTACCGTTCTTACATCAGTTCTCTAACGTCAGTTGATAAGAAGGATGCAGACATTGAAATTGAACAATGCTTAGCTCAACGTAATTGCGCGTTGGAAGCATCGGATAGACGATTGTTAGACCGGATACTAATATCAGACCCTTATCGCAATGAAGAGGGGAAAGTGTTTATCACCGTATCTAGCCCTATTTATATCATTGGTGATGTGAATATTGATATATACATGTCGCGTTTTGACGGTGCTTCGGATGTCCATGTCGATAAGAAAGTCATCAACGGTGTAACCTTCTATGAATTTATTTATGGAAACGATGCCACTGATGGAAAATTTGCCTACACCATCGATTTTGTAGCCGACAACTCAACGGTATATGTATACAAGGTTCCAGTGTTATCCATTGTCTATAGTACCTTTGTCTTTTTCTTCATTATTTGGTTAGTCAGTGGGTTTATTTTATTCCGTTTTAAAGAACTGCATCTAAACAAAATTGAACTCAGTGAGGCGCAGAGTAATATTGTGCAAGATCAGATGACGGGTCTCCTGAACCGAAATGTTCTTGAGAATGAAGACTTCAAAAATGCCATCAAGGAAAAGAGTGCTAGCATTCTTGCTATTGATGGTAATAAGCTCAAAGCAATTAATGATACCTACGGACACCATGTTGGCGATGAAGCGATCAAGCAAATTGCTAATGCGATGAAAGAAGTATTCCGCGATACGGACTACTTAATTCGTTCTGGTGGCGATGAGTTTCTTGCAGTACTCCCCGGTTGTAAACAAGACAATGCAACAAGACTGGCAGAGCGTCTAAAAGAGTGTGTAGGCGAAACGACCTTCTCTCCTTATGCACTAAGCGTTGGTGTCTCCGTAGGCGTTGTTGAAATGATGGAGAATGAACCTGTAGAGTCTGCTATTCGTCGTGCTGACGAAAATTTGTATAAAGATAAACAAGCGTAATCCTGTTCTTTGTTGGATTCGCTAATCCTCTTTAACAGTGATAGATTGGTGGCTAAAAGAAAATTGAATTAGCAAAACAAGCATTTAGTCGCTGTTTTGCAAATATGTGGTAGAGAATCGGATTCGTTATGCCAAATAATTTAGATTACAACTTACTGCAAACATTTGTTTTATTGTACAAACACAGAAACTTAAAGTTGGTTGGCCGCTCTCTTGGGGTAACGGAAAGTGCGGTGAGTAAGCATTTATCCAAACTGCGTGAGCAGCTCGACGATCCTCTCTTTGTTCGAGACAGTCAAGGTCTTGAACCTACTGCTTTTACTGAAGAAGTGGTTCCAAGTATCATCGACGGAATTAACACCATTCAGTCGGCACTTGCAAAAAACGCCATAGATTGTGCCAATTATGACGGTGAAATTACTATTGCTATCATTCCAGTGATGCACATCCAGTTTGGCGCACAGTTGTTGATGGAGTTGAAAGCAACATTCCCTTTAGCATCCATATCCTTACTGACTTATGACAACCATACCACTCAAGACATAGCCAATGGCAATGTTGATTTGGGTGTTAATTACTTTAACCCTACATTAAACAAATCGATGTATCAGGGACGCATAAAAACGTTAAGACATGGTGTTATTCTGCCTTCTCGAATGGTTGATTTGAGCGATGAAGAAGTATTAGACTTACCTTTTGTCGGAATGGCGGCGCGTGGTCGACATGACATCAAAATTCTTCTGCAAGAGATTACAGCATTGGCCGGGCATGACCTTAACGTGTATGCCTATGTTGATAACTTAATTTGTATGCTGGACGCAATTGATGAAATTGGCGGTTTTTCGATGAGTCAGTTGTTTGATGTAACGGATGATAGATTCTGTTTCCGTGTTCTTCCGGAGGTATACCAAAAGATAGATAATTATTCGCTGGTGGCTGTGATGAAGGCGAGTAACAGAAGCAATCCCTTGCACATGTTGCTTTCAGATATTGTTAAAAAGAAAATTGAACAATTTTCTGTCCCTTAAGCAGATTCTTTCAACTGTACGAGCTCTATGATTGAATCGACATTACATTTGTTCAAAATGCGGCTTTTGTAGGTACTTACCGTCTTTGTACTGATTGATAGCAATTCAGAAATACGTTTGTTGGTGAAACCTTTTACAAGGTAGTTATATACAATCGTTTCACGCTTTGATAACGCAGAAAACTCGTTGTCACTGTTGTGTTTGAAGACGTTGTAGCCACGTAGAACACTAGAAATAGCATCTTGGATAATCTCTGTACTTTCCGTTTTTAGAACGTAGCCGTTAGCACCCATTTTTTTAGCCGCATTGGAATACATGCTGTGTTCATTGCTTGAGGCAAACAATATTTTACCTGCAAATTGTTTTGCTCTCATGCGGCGTAGGAAATCTAGTCCATCAAACCCCACCAACTGAATATCCAGAATAATTAAGCTAATATCATGTTGTCTTAATGCTGACGCTGCAGTAAAAGCATCGCTGGCTAACAGTACTTTATCGAAGCCATTGTTTGTAAGAAGCATCTGTTGCATTGCTTGTTGTACCATTGGGAAACTGTCGATAATCAGTGCAGTTTTTGTATTCGTTGTCATGTTGTGTACCCTCGGTTAATTCGTTAAGTTCTAACTCTTGGAACTACTATAGGGTTTTTCTTACAGAAGGTGTGGAAAAGGGAAGTTTCCAAGTAGGAAAGTGAGAGTTTTGTAGGTGGAATTATTCTCCGGTGTAATATTGAACAATCTTCGCTATCTCTCCTGAGTTTTGAAGCTCAATAAGTGCAGCATCAAACTCTCTGACAAATTTCTCTTTATATGGATATCTCTCTTCATGGACATTGGTATAAGCCATATATCCCGATTCGGTATTAATATGCATGGCAAGGCTAAAGGTCAGAGGTTTTTCCAATACTTCTTCTTCAAGTAAGCGTTTTGTCTCCCAAAGAATAGAAATATAGTCATTTACATAGCAATCAATTCGGCGGCTTCTAAGTTTAATAATATTGAGCTGATTTCCTTTTGCTTCTGAGATAGAGAGTTTGCCATTGTCTGATGCTTGCCAGAATTCAGGACCACCAATATTGAATCCTGAGTTTATGCCAATCGTTAGACCATAAAAGTCTTCAGGCCAGATTTTTCGGCTGCTTTGCTTAATAACGTCATTGTTGCAAAAAATCACCACATCTTCATCGAGCATGGGGTGAGAATAGGGGGAAATGAAGCTACGACTTTCTGGGTGAAAATAAGGAGGCATTAAAGCGAAGCTACGCCCTGATTCAATAAGCTTCAGTCCTCGTTTCCAGGGCACAGGGCGAATAGAGATATCGAAATCTACCAGTTTCTCATCTATGGCGTGAACGATATCAGGGTAAATACCAACGGCTTCACCATCTTCAGCATAGGTATAAGGTGGATAGGACTCATCGGTCAGTATTTCAACAGAGATTGTTTCCCCATAACACCAAGGCATGTATGTCAATCCGCTTAACATGGCTACCCAAACTTTGCGCATCAATCTTCGTCCTTTTTTATACGCTTACTTTTAGTTTAGTTTTATAAATGAGTTTCGGTTTATAAACAAAGCGTAAAACGCTAAACTGCAGAAAAATTTTATGGGTATGTGAAATGAACGAATTTGAGTCCGATTTCCATGATGAAGAAGAAATCGAGATAGAGGCTATTGGCGTAGAAGTCGATAATCAACCCATTGAACTTTATAAGGTTCTAAAAATTGCTGACGTGGTCAGTGGCGGTGGTGAAGCAAAGTACGCGATTACGGAAGGTTATGTCGCTGTTAATGGTGAAGTTGAACTTCGCAAGCGCAGAAAATTGTACGATGGTGATCTAATCGAATTCAACCAAGAGTTTTACTTGGTGATTTGTGATGCCCCTGTAACAGAAGATGTGGTTGAAGAAGTAAAAGCAAAACCGACAAAGCCACAAGCTGATAAAGCAAAGAATAAGAAGCAGGAAAAGAAAAAAGCTGTACCAGCTAAGGCCAATAACAAGGCTGCCAGCAAGGCGAATAAGAAGTCTGATTCAAATGCGAAATCAAAGCCAAGGCCAGTAGAAGTTGAGCCTGAGAAAGAAGAAAAAATAGGCGGTAGGGGAGCTATCAAGTTTTTCTAAAGCTAAGTTTGACAATGGGGAGCATAGGCTCCCCATTTTTTAACTCCAGTCGTCATCATCGAGGAAAGCTCTGCCTTCCAAGGCGTAAGGGTCTTCATCGAAAGGATGTTCGGCTTTTCCTCGCAATTTTTCTAACTGCGCTTCAAGCATATTGACCGTTTCGTAGTCTCCTTCTGAGCAAGCGATATAAATTTGTTGCTCAAGTGCATCAATGCTTTCACGAATGTTCATTTAGCACCTCCTAATTGACGGTGAATGACACGAGATCGTTTCTCACCACAATTGTAGACCACATATGATTATTTCGTAGAGTGTTGGAGGTCTTCA
The DNA here is from genome assembly GCF_038452265.1 of Vibrio diazotrophicus. NCBI lineage: Bacteria > Pseudomonadati > Pseudomonadota > Gammaproteobacteria > Vibrionales > Vibrionaceae > Vibrio > Vibrio diazotrophicus. The sequence goes on along the minus strand of NZ_CP151843.1, from coordinate 655,891 downwards.
AGTATTCAGGTTATGAATTCTTCATGCTGGACAGATAAAACGCGCAGTCTCAAAAATGAAAATATAAAATAAATTCATTGAGTTATGTAAGGTTTTTGTCAATATTCCCCTCGGACATTTCCTAATAAGCAATTGATTGATTACACTTAATTTTTATCCAACTCAGTGGTGATCTTGATGAAAAGTAAAGCAATTAAAATAGCAGTGGTAACAGCATTAGGCGTGAGTTCTTTAACTGGCTGTATGGGTCAAATGGCAACCACAGGTTTGGTTGGCAAATTCAACTTAGAAATCGTGGATAACCGTTACGGTCGTGAAGGTATGTTCTTACTACTTTCGCCTGTTTATGCTATCGCTTCTTTTGCTGATTTGTTTATTTTCAACGCAGTAGAATTCTGGACAGGTACTAACCCACTTTCTGGTAAGTCTCCAGCTGTTGTTGATACACCAGCAGATGCTATTTTGAAAGTGAATGACAAGCTAGATTCGTCAATGACAGAAGTTCCACTTTCATACAATGGCGACGTTAAGTCAGCAACAATGCAACAGATTGATGAAAACACCATGCAAATGGATATTTCTTATCTAGATGGTTCTCACAAACTTTTACGTGGTGAGAAAGGGGAAGACAGCGTAGCGTTTTACTTGAACGATGAATATATTACAACCGTTTCTAATGAAGAACTGGTTAACTATGTTCAGACTTCAAAAATCTAAACTTACAAGTATCTAATTTAAGCCTCCTAATGGGAGGCTTTTTTACGCTTAAAGCACTTTAAAAAAATGCATGTAGATGCAAATCTAACCGCTTTAACTTCAATTGCTTACTTAATATGCAAATGAACGAGTTTTTATAAAAAAACGGTTTCATTTTTTCTACTCTGTGGCATAGTAGCAGCGTCCTTTCGATGCGCGCGTATCGTATAATGGTAATACCTTAGCCTTCCAAGCTAAAGCTGCGAGTTCGATTCTCGCTACGCGCTCCAAATCTCTACTATCAGATTAACCATCCCAACAAATTCATAGAACTGCGCTTTATTGCGTGCTTTGCCGTTTTAATTTTCCCATCTCTCACATTCATTAAAACAGCCATTCTTTAAAACAAATTAGCTCTGTTCATTGATTGGCATTGACGACTGTTTTACGTCTTTTCGAGGTTTAACAAAACTGCCAATGACAAATGCACACAGTCCCGTGATCATCGTAGGGACTATGGGGTGAATGCCCGCTATATCAGGCTTGGCCAAAATTAAACTAATGTAAACCCCAAGCCCAATGACCATCGAAGATAACGCGCCGAATGCAGATGCTTTCGACCAATATAGTCCGAATACCAAAGGCCATAAGAAAACGGCTTGTAAACCACCAAGAGCAACCAGATTTAGCCAGATAATCATGTCAGGCGGATTCGTTGCTGCGACAAAGACTAAGCTGGCGAAGATGCCTGTAGTCCACAAGGAAATTCGACTTAGCTTGTGGTCAGCATTATTTTCTTTAACGATTTGAGGATTGATGTAGTTGATATAGAGATCCTTAAGCAGCGTTGAAGAAGCCTGTATCAACTGTGAATCAATGGTCGACATAATGGCTGCCATAGGACCAGCAAGGAAAACACCAGCAAGCATCGGTGGAAGAACGGTCATCATAAGCGTTGGCATAATTTGGTCAGGACTGGCGACCTCCGGCACTAATGCTCGTCCCAAAGCACCGGTCAGATGGGTTCCAAACATCAATAGTGCAATCATGATTGTGCTAATCACCATACCTTTGTGTAATGAAGCACTGTCTTTGTAAGACATGCATCGCACGGCGGCTTGAGGCAGCCCGATAACACCAAAACAGACGAGAATCCAAAAGCTCAAAATAAATGGTTGGCTAAGGAAATGATTTGGCCCATATGGAGAGACCAGTGCAGGATCGATAGTGTGAAGCTGTGTGATCAGACTTTCGAGACTTCCTCCGGCGTGAATGACGCCAGCCAGAAGAATGACAGTACCAATAACCATCATTACCCCTTGAATGGTGTCAGTCATAACCACGGCTCGGAAACCACCGATAGTGGTGTATATTCCGACTGTACATGCAAATATCAGCAGCCCATTCTGATAGCTAATCCCTAAAACGGTTTGTAGAAGTCTGGCACCGCCAACAAATTGCACCACCATAGTCCCGAAGAAGGCCAGAAGCAGTGCTAGTGAAGAGAAAATCACTACTTTTCGGCTCTTATATCGTGCATAAAGCATGTCATTTATTGTGAGTGCGTTGTGGCGTCTTGCTTCTATTGCGAATTTCTTTCCGAGTACGCCTAAAGTAAGCCAAGTGGCGGGCAATTGAATCATTGCCAGCAAAACCCAACCAAGCCCCATTTTATACGCAGCTCCAGGCCCCCCAATAAAGCTGCTAGCACTGGCATAGGTTGCAGCAAGGGTCATGGCGAGAACAAATCCTCCCATGCTTCGGCTGCCAACAAAGTATTCGGTAAGAAAATTTCCAGCCTTTTGATAGCGCTGAGTCAGAAATGCCAATGCAAAAACGGCGATCAGATAAATGAACAAAGGGATAATAAGCTGACTATTCATGTTGGTCATCGTCATAGCTATTGAGGTCAACATCCTTATAAAGGTATTTAACCATTAGTGCACAAAGCGCGGTGAAAATGAGCGGCCCCAAAACGCAGGACAACAGAAACCATAACGGCATGCCCCAGTAAAGTTGAGGCAGTTGTTGTTCACCTTGTGGAGCTGAAAAAAAGTAGGCGCTACAGTACCACCAGACGAAATAACCGAAAGCGAGAAGTATTGCCCATAAGGCTTCTCGTTTGGCTTGGCGATCTAAAGCTAGATGTCTTTGCTTATCTGATTTCATAACTCACAGTTTAGCCAATCTATTGTTGTAGGGTATCTACTCTAAAAACGATTCTGCAGAAGAGTATTGGCTAGGAAAGGCAATGTAAACTGATTTAACCTATTTAAGTGAGTCTATAGCTCTGTGGAGGAATGTTTGTACAAGACTGTCTCTTTTCACTTCACGAACAGCCTCAGCGAATGTAAACCATGCAGCATGATCAATTTCATGGTTAGTACCGGACAGATTTTCAGAATTGACTGTACAAAGGTAGTTACACATCAGTGTGTTTGAGCCTTTATGGTACTCACTACTCATGAAGCGGTAGCTTTGGACTGATAACCCCAATTCTTCTTGGATTTCTCTGATTAGGGTTGATTCAAGGTTGTCTCCCTGAGCGACATATCCGGCAACCAGAATATTGTCTTTACGGCCATACTGCTGTATCAGCACTATTTTAGTTTGATCCGGGTTCAAGATGATAGCGCTGATTGCAGTGCTAAATGCTGGGAAACGGTATTGATTACAGTGGTTACAAAAAGGAACGATTCCTTCATTGGTGTAGTCTTTCTCAGTAAGCAAATGGCCGCAGTCTTTGCAAAATTTCTCTTTCATAGTTTTGTGTCTTCTTTGACGACCGGATAAGCCTATTTTAATGAAGATGGTTAAAGAGGATAGATACAGACGTTAACGCTTAGGACATAACAGAAAAGGACTTGTACTGTTATAAAAATGGTATGTGACTACGCCTAAGGTGATAAGACAACTTAAAGTGCGCGTCTAAAATACTTATTCCCGAACTTTTATGATTTTTCCCCTTATAGCGTTAAGTGATGATTTTAAAAAATCCATTCTTTAGTTAGTAAAGTCGGTAGATGAAATGACTACATTTAATAGGGATATTATTATTTATTTAGGTTTAACCAGTTGTTTTTATATTTAAATAGCTTGGGATAACTGGGTGTTTTTGGGCATCTATCAAATCGATATATCAACGAGTTGTCTTTTTATGCGTGATCTAAGGCTCAATCGTGAAATATAAAAACTCGATTAAGAAAAAAGGTAATTGGCGAAAAAATTTAACATGGCAAGAATGATGGTTAATGTTAGAAATCATATTGGGATTAAGAATGTCTTCAGTAACCTTTAAGAATGTGAACAAGGTTTATTCTGGCGATACGCATATTGTTAAGGATATTAACTTGGAAATTGCGAGCGGTGAATTTGTTGTGTTTTTAGGCCCTTCGGGCTGCGGGAAATCGACCACTCTACGTATGCTATCTGGTCTGGAGGATATCAGCTCCGGCGAGATTCTCATTGATGGTGTCGTGGTCAATGACCTTAATCCAAAAGAACGCAATATTGCGATGGTATTCCAGAGCTACGCTCTTTACCCACATATGACCGTTGCTGAAAACATCGGCTTCTCATTAAAAATGGAAGGCAAAAAGAAGGCTGAGATTGAGAAAGAGGTCAATCGCGTTGCTGAAATGCTCCAGCTTACTCCGTTGCTAAAGCGTAAACCGAGAGCGCTTTCTGGTGGTCAGCGCCAGCGAGTAGCTATGGGGCGAGCTATGGTTCGTACACCTAATGTGTTCTTGTTTGATGAGCCGTTATCAAACTTAGACGCCAAATTACGAAATTCAATGCGTCGAGAAATCAAGAGCTTGCATAACAAGTATTCAAAAACAACAGTGTATGTTACCCATGATCAAGTTGAAGCAATGACACTTGCAGACCGAGTGGTTATTCTGCGCGATGGTGAAATTGAGCAGGTTGGCACACCTTACGAGGTTTACCACAAACCCGCGAGTCAATTCGTCGCGAGTTTTATTGGCACTCCTACGATGAATATGATGGAAGGTAAGTTACAACGAGATTCTGATAGCTGGAAAGTTGTATTGGGTGATCAAAAAGTCGATTTGGGTAAGTCTTTCGACGAGGCTATGGATGGAGAAAACGTAACGTTGGGTATTCGTCCAACGGATATTCATGCGAGCCAACGTGAAGGCAGTATTGCTCTGAATGTTTCTGTAATGAACAGCGAATTACTCGGTAGTACGCAACAAATTAATGCGGCAATGGCACAGCAGAAATTAATTGCAGAAGTTGAAGCGGATTTTGATTTGGATGGAAAGACGTCAATGAACTTATTTTTTGATCCAAACCGATGCCATGTCTTTAACCAATCAGGTCATATTATCTAAGTGAAAAAGTTGCCTAAGGTTTAAAATATTTGGCAACTTTACTTATATTCAAGAGGTACGTATGGAGTTATTACTGCTTATCGATACCATGATTCACTACGATCGAGAGCTATTGAAAGGAGTAAAGTCTAAGCTCGATGAATTAAATATGAATATCAATATTCATATAGATGCAATAGAAAATGCGACCTATTTGTTATCGAGAAAATGGCACTACGTGATTGCTGATTTTGATAAGCGTGGCTGTGAGGAGTTTATTTCTCAATTGTCAGGTAAAAAACTCATTTTTTCCAATGCGCAGGTGGCAAACCCTCCAGATGGAATACTCTGTATTTACAATGACAACCAGTATGTTGCTGATATTGCCTTAGGACACTTTATTAATGATGGTATTCGCAATGTTTCCGTCTATTCTGACTTAAGTGATTATTACCAACTTTGGGCTATGGAGAGAAAAAATAGCTTTTCATCACTCGCTTTAAAATTAGGGTGTTGTTATTACTCTAATGCCCTCGAAGCCATTACAACCTCGGAAAATAGAGTTGGCGTATTTTGCACCACAGACCGTTCCGCCAGAAAATTTATACGTTACTGTATAGAAAATAATATTCCAGTGCCGGATAAAGTATCGATAATTGGTACAGATTATGATGAGTTGGAGCGAGATATTTCACCAATACCAATCAGTTCTATTGACTTAAACCCTAAGCAACTAGGAAGAGAGTGTATAGAACTTCTGCTTAATCCTCGCCCTTCATGTAAGCAGTTAAGCTACAAAGCCAAACAGCTCTATGTTGATAGCTCAGCAAAATCAGCAATTGAGTCAGATAGCGTAGTAAATAGCGCTCTTCTCTATATCCATAAGCATTACAGTCGCAATATTCGGGTTATGCAAATATCTGATTATTGTAGGGTTTCTAGAAAAACGCTAGACAAAAAATTTCTAGAGTTGAAAGGGGAAACGGTTCATCAGTACCTTTCAAACTTACGCTTAGACAAGTCCAAGCAGCTACTCAGGGAAACGTCTCTATCGGTAGATAGCATTGCGAGGCAATGCGGTTACTTGGGGCAAAATTATCTTAATCAACTCTACCAAAAGAGCTTTGGTTATACACCACTTGAGTATCGGAAAAGATTAGTTGAGTAGTGGCAAATAAACTAAAAAAAACCAAGTATTATTACTTGGTTTTTTTATGTGATGCACACCATAAATAAATGATGATTTTTACTCAAAATCCATGAAACAGTTTCGTGAAATATCTTGCCTGAAGACTTCAATCACAAATAGAAAATATCGTAATTACAAACTCAAATATTGGTAATTGTGACTATTGGTGACCTGAATAATATGTTGTTAAGAAAGTTATTAATTACATATTTTTTGGTGGGAACATGGCATCAGTTCAATTTCGAAACTTGATTAAGAACTATGGAGATACAGAGGTTGTTAAAGGTATCAATCTCAATATTCAACATGGTGAATTTATTGTCCTATTGGGACCATCAGGCTGTGGTAAGTCAACAACACTTCGCATGTTGGCTGGCCTAGAAGATATAACAGACGGCGAAATTTGCATTGAAAATGAAGTCGTCAATGAACTTCACCCGATTGAGCGCAATATCGCAATGGTGTTCCAGAGCTATGCTCTTTACCCACATATGACCGTGGAAGAGAACATGGCTTTCGCGCTCGAAAACTTGGGTTTCGATAAAGTAAAACGTAAGCGCATGGTTGAAGAAATCGCTGAAGTTTTAGAGCTTACACCACTGTTGTCACGCAAACCTAAAGAACTTTCGGGCGGGCAACGCCAACGCGTTGCGATGGGGCGAGCAATGGTTCGCAGCCCAGACGTGTTCTTATTTGATGAGCCTCTGTCTAACCTAGATGCAAAGCTTCGTGGTCAGATGCGTTCAGAGATCAAACTCTTACACGCTCGTACAAAAACCACTGTGGTATACGTGACTCATGACCAAATCGAAGCCATGACTCTAGCGGACCGTATTGCGATTCTGAATAACGGTGTTATTGAACAGATCGGTTCGCCAAAAGAAATCTATAACCATCCAAATAGTAAATTTGTTGCCAAGTTCATCGGTACTCCTGAGATGAACATATTGGAAAACCTCGGAGACGCGGTTAAGCCATTTATTTTCCAATCAACGATCGATCGTGTAGGTGACGTTAAGCCGTTATCTGTCGGTATCCGTGCTCAAGATTTCCATCTGACTCCACTAAACATTGAGGCTGAAAACCTTGCTTCTATTAGCGTTCAACTGAGACAGGTTGAGTTAATGGGTGCGGTGAAGCATATCGAATGTTCATTTGGCAATAAGAGGATCATTGCGGAAGTCCCTTACACCGACGACAAGATTCACGACAAATTTGAACTCTATTTCGATAAAAACAAGGTTCATGTGTTTGATAAAAACGACAAGGTCATAATCCAATAAGGAAAAATCATGAAAAAGAACATCATTGCTTCTGCTATCGCAGCTTCCGTGTTTTCGGTGTCAGTGTTTGCTGCACCTACTGAGATTACGGTTGCTTCATTCCCCAATTTCAACCAAGTGGCAGAAATTGCGGTGCCAATGTTTGAGAAAAAATACCCTGATATCAAGGTCAAGGTTGTGACGCTTGCGTATGCCGACCATCACAATGCGATGACAACGGCACTTGCAACAGGAGCGAACCTTCCAGATGTTATGGGAATCGAATACAGCTATGTGGGTCAGTTTATTGAGAGCGGCGGTCTGGATGATATGTCGCCTTATGGTGCCGGTGCATTTACCGATAAATTGGTACCTTACTCTGTTGCGCAAGCAACCAATTCTGACGGTGTTCTTTCGGCAATTCCTGCAGACATCGGTCCGGGTGCAACCTTTTATCGTAAAGACATTTTAGACGCGGCTGGTGTTACAGAAGAAGAGCTATTAAAAGATTGGGACTCGTTTATCAAGGCGGGTATTAAGATCAAAGAGAAAACGGGTAACTACCTGATCGCTAATGCGGTAGATATTAAAGACATTGTTATTCGTTCAAACCTTAAAGAAGGCGAAGGCATCTACTTCGATAAAGACCAAAATATCCTTGTTAACTCTGAACGTTTTAAAGAAGCGTTTCGTTTAGCTAAGAAGGCGCGAGATGCGGGTATCGACGCGAAAGTGGCTGCTTGGTCAAACGAATGGACGGAAAGCCTACGTCGCGGAACGGTATCTGTTCAAATGATGGGGGCTTGGTTAGGTGGTCACCTACAAGGTTGGATTGCTCCAGATGCGACAGGATTATGGCGTACTTCTCAACTTCCAGACGGTGCTATGGCGAGCTGGGGTGGTTCATTCTACGCCATTCCTAAAAAAGCAGAGCACAAAGCAGAAGCTTGGAAGTTCATTGAATTTATGGCAACGGACAAAGAAATTCAGCTAGCGGGCTTTAAAGAAATCAATGCGTTCCCAGTGCTTATTTCGACTCATAACGACGACTTCTTCAATCAAGAAATCGCTTACTTGGGTGGACAAAAAGCTCGTCTGAACTGGCGTGAAACAACCAAACACATCCCAGCATTGACCGTTGACCGTTACGACGAAGTTGCTCGTCAGGTGGTTAATGATGCTCTAGAAAAAGTGCTAGAGAAAGATGCAAACATTGACCAAGTGCTGGCCGATGCAGAGAAACAAATTAAACGTCGTGCTCGTCGTCGTTAATTAATCGTTAGTACCGGGGTCACATCGGTGGCCCCTTGTCATGTAGCAATTTTGGAAATAGTCCTATGACAACAATGACACGTCCCCTTAATGCCGCCAGACGCAAAAACTTCTGGCTAAGAAAAGGAAATAAGATCGCTCCTTATCTTTATGTCAGCCCTTTCTTTATCATTTTCGGAGCATTCGGTTTATTCCCACTTCTGTTCTCTTTATACCTGTCCTTCCATTATTGGGAGCCTGCTGCAGGATTGGCATCAATGGAATGGGTCGGAGTAGAGAACTATGTTTTCGCACTTGAAGATGAATGGTTCCAATCGTCCATTTACAACACCTTTATTATTGCGCTGAAATCCGGTATTCCTCAGCATGCAGTAGCACTGCCGCTCGCATACTTTATTCATACTAGCTTTACGCGTATGAGAAATACGGTGATTGGTATCTACTTCGTTCCGTACATTACTTCAACTGTTGCGATCTCACTTGTGTTCACTACGCTGTTCTCTCGTGACTACGGCATGATTAACCAAATTCTTACGTCTTTGGGGAACTTTACCATTGCGGATATCAAAGTTCTGGCATGGCTATTCCCGACTGAGAATGTTGATTGGTCTCGTCCAGCGTATACCAAAGACATGATCTCGTTTGTGGTTTTCTGGCGCTTTGTTGGCTGGAACACGGTGCTTTACCTTTCTGCGTTACAAACGATCCCGAAAGATCTTTATGAAGCGGCAACTATCGATGGTGCAAACCGTTACCAGCAGTTCTGGCACATCACACTTCCGATGCTGAAACCAATGGCATTCTTCGCAGTCACGCTAACCATCATTGGTAACCTTCAACTGTTTGAAGAACCGTTCATTATTACAGGCGGTACTGGTGGTATAGAGCAAGCGGGTAAAACTGCGGCAATGCACATGTATATAACGGCATTCGTTGAAAGTGACTTTGGTACTGCGTCCGCTATCTCTTGGATTCTATTTATGATCATCGCGTGTTTAACATGGCTGAATAGCAAACTATTAGGTGGGAGAAACGACTAATGAAATCAATGGGAAAGGATAAGCTGATCGCTTATATCACCGTGTTTATCGGTGCGATTATCATGCTAGCACCGTTTTACTTTATGTTTATTTTCTCGTCGCATTCCAACACCGGCATTCTATCTGTGCCGCCACCGATTACCTTTGGTGATTACTTGGTGACGAACTTCAACACGCTGTTAGATTTTCTGCCTTACTTTTGGCACAACCTGGCGCTAAGCTTGTTCATTGCCATCGTGGTTACGGCGCTGAACTTGCTGTTTTGTTCTCTTGCTGGCTACGCGTTCTCAATGTTTGAGTTTCGTTTTAAGAATGCGTTGTTTGTAATGATCATGGGTACCATGCTTATTCCACCGTTTCTGGGCATGATTCCGACAGCAATGGTTATGTCGCAACTAGGCTGGATGAACGATCCTAAAGCGCTAATTGTTCCTGCGGCTTGTGGAGCGATGGGTATCTTTATGATGCGTCAGTTTATTTCGAGTTCAATTCCGAAAGAGCTTGTTGAAGCAGCGCGTATGGACGGATGCCGTGAGTTCAAAATCTACTACCGCATTATCGTGCCTTTGATTCTGCCAGCATTCGGTACCTTAGGTCTGATTACCTTCATCGGTACTTGGAACAACTTTATGGGACCACTGGTTGTTATGAACGATATGAAAATGTTCACTGTTCCTTTAGCACTTCGTGCGTTACAAGGAACCGGTCAGGTGCCATGGGGTGCGGTGTCAATTGGCGCAAGTATCGCTGTTCTGCCATTGCTGTTCCTATTTGTTATTGCCTCGCGTCGTTTAATCGACGGATTAACTTCTGGGGCAGTTAAGGGCTAATTTCCAAGAGCTGCTTGTATCACGATCGACCCCCGATTTAAGCAGCTCTCTTTTTATTCCACTTGATACTTCTCAAGGAAAATAGAATGAAAAAAACTATTACCACCTTGCTTGTTGCCACTTGCTCGTTCATTTCACCAATCGCTGTTCAAGCCTCTGAACGCCCAGCTATTAGCCTTAAATCACTAGCAAAACAGTCGAACATTTATGTTGGTGCAGCATTAGAAACGCGTCACCTTAAAGAGCCTGAATTTGCAAAAACATTCTCCAGTCAGTTTAACCAGCTCACTCCAGAAAATGAGATGAAATGGGTGAACATTCATCCCCAGCGAGATCTCTTTGATTTTAGTAAAGGCGATGAATTGGTGGCATTTGCTCAACAGCACAACATGCAGGTGAAAGGTCATACGCTGGTTTGGCACATTCAAAATCCTGACTGGCTAACGCAAAAAGAATGGACCGCTCCAGAGCTGGAAAAAGTACTTGAGGAACACATCAAAACAGTGGTTGGTCACTATAAGGGAAAAGTGAAGTACTGGGATGTAGTGAACGAAAGCTTTAATGAAAATGGGTCATATCGCGAAACCCTTTGGTACAAGCTGCTTGGTGAGCGTTATCTGGGACTTGCATTCAAGTTTGCCCATGAAGCGGACCCAGAGGCGATTCTGTTTTATAACGACTACAACAACGAAGGGATGGGAGCCAAGTCGAATGCCATCTACGGTAAAGTCAAAAGCATGGTGGAAGAGGGCGTGCCTATTCACGGTGTTGGTTTCCAACTGCATTTGATGGGCGAACATGCGCTTAGTGAGCAAGATCTTGCGCGCAACATTAATCGTCTAAAACATCTCGGTCTTAAGATTCACTTCACTGAAATCGATGTTCGTATCCGTGACAATGCTAGTCATTTCGCCCTTGATGCACAGGCGCGTATATTCGGTCGTTTGATGGATTTTGCTATTTATTATCCGGAGATTGATATGTACACCACTTGGGGTGTAACCGATAAGTACAGCTGGGTGCCAGGTTGGTTTACTGGTTATGGTCGTGCATTGATGTTTGATGAGAACTATCAAGCGAAAAATGCGTTTAAGGCCGTTTATAGCTCGTTACTTTCTGCCTCCAAAGGTGAATTTTCTTATCAACCACCAATCAGTCAGTAAGCGGATTAAACCAGCTAGATGCTTTGTTGCTGAAGCCAAAGAGCCACTGCGTAAGGAGCGGCTCTTTCAAAACAGAGAAAATAATAATGACAGAAACCTACATGAACATAAACGCGACGGTTGCCGAACGCGTATCTGACCTCTTGAGCCGTATGACCATTGAAGAGAAAGTTGGTCAGTTGACTCAACTTCCAGCGAATGTGGAAGGCAACACCGACAAACTGGAAGAGTGGCATATAGGCAGTTACCTTCATTGTACTGGTGATGCTGCAATGCGTTTGCAAGAGCGAGCAGCGAAAACCCGCCTTGGCATCCCACTTATTTTTGGTATCGATGCTATTCACGGTCACTGTTTCGATAACGATGCGACCGTGTTCCCCACTCAGCTTTCCGCTTCCTCAAGCTGGGATCGTGAACTGATGAGAGAAATGGCAAAAGTGGCCGCTAAAGAGGTTCGCGCTACGGGTATTCACTGGACGTTTTCACCTGTGCTTTGTATTGGACGAGATGCGCGCTGGGGTCGTGTTAATGAAACCTATGGTGAAGATGCATGGTTGATCGGCGAGATGGCAGCAGAGACGGTTAAAGGGTACCAAGGTGAGAATTTCGCCAGCCCAGATTCTATTCTCGCGTGTGCCAAACACTATGTCGCTTATGGTGAAACAACGGGTGGCCGAGACTCTTATGAAGCTGATGTGTCTCGTCGCAAGCTTAAATCGATTTTCCTTCCTCCATTTCGCAAAGCGGTTCAAAAATCAAAAGTCGCTTCTCTTATGACGGGTTATCACTCCAACGACGGTTTGCCGTGCACCGCTGACAAATGGTTGCTGACGGATGTAGCGAAAACGGATTGGGGATTAGACGGCTTTATTGTTACTGACTGGGATAACGTCAAATCGCTGCACACTAAGCAGAAAGTGAGCCCGACAATTGAGGATGCGTGTTATCGCGCTTTGGTCGCGGGTAACGATATGATGATGTCGACAGCAGAGTTCTATGAAGCGGCGGTTAAGCTGGTTAAAGACGGGCAAGTGGACATTGAAATTGTTAACAACGCCGTTGCTCGTATTCTGACGAAAAAGTTTGAGTTAGGCCTGTTCGATGAGATGCGATTCTATTCGCCAGATCGCCAAGAAATATTCGGCAATCCGCAGAACTTAGAACTGGCTATGGAAGCAAGCCTCAAGAGCATTGTGATGCTCAAAAATGATGGCATTTTGCCGTTGAAACCAACCAAAGATTTGACCGTGCTGGTAACCGGACCCAATGCCGATGATGTTATTGCGCAGCTAGGTGACTGGTCATTTGGTTCAATGCAGGCCGGTGCTACAAATGATAGTTTTCACCGTGAGCAGGCTGTGACGACGTTACAGGCGTTCCAAGCGGCGTCAAAGCAATATGGTTTCAAGGTTGAATACGTGAAAGGGGCGGACTGTATTGACAGTGAATTTGAGCAGGTCGAAGAGTTAGCCCGCGCGTTGACTCAAGCCGATGTGGTCATTGCTTGTGTAGGGGATACGTTAGCGCAAAATGGTGAGTTCCATGACAGAGCGAATCTGGACTTAACTGGTAAACAGCAAGCCATGTTGGAGCAGATCAAAGCTTCGGGCGTACCATTGATAGTTAACTTAGTTGCCTCTAAACCGATGACAATCCCTTGGGTTGCAGAGAATGCGAATGCCCTGTTGTGTGGATTTAACTCAGGCACTAAGGGTGGAGAGGCGGTAAAACGAGTCATACTCGGTGAGCATAATCCATCGGGCAAACTGACCATCTCCTTCCCGTATCATGTGGGGCAGTTACCTGTTTTCTACAACAAGTATGAGGGTTGGCATGCACAGAACTCACATACTACCGGTCATAAAGAGCGCTATATCGATATGCCGGAACATCCGTTGTTTAGTTTTGGTGAAGGTAAGTCATACAGCCAGTTTGAATACAGTAATGTTTATTTAAAACAGGTAGTAATAGAACCGAATACCGATATTGAAGTGTCTCTTACCGTAACAAATAAGTCGGTTATTGATGGTACTGAAATTGTGCAAGTTTACTTTAATGATCATTTCTCTTCTGTCACCACGCCAATTAAACAGCTGTGTGGTTTTGAACGCGTTGATATTCCGGCAGGGCAAAGTGTTGATGTGACTATTAAGGTTAATTTCTCTGATTTAGCACTGGTGAATTCAGACCTTGAAGAAGTCGTTGAAGCGGGCACGTTTAGTTTAATGGTCGGTGCTTCGTCAAAAGATGAAGATCTGATTACTTTAGAATTTGAAGTCACAGAAACAACTAAGGTTCACTGAGCGAGCAAGGTTCACAGAGCTTTCGTTGCTTAAGCAAAAGCGGTTGAGTGTTCAGCCGCTTTTTTCTATTTTTTAATTCCTTCCTTTAGTTTCTTAGCTTTCCATATCACGTTATTTCGTTTAATCACTATTACGAATATTGATATTGTATTTATTAAAAATGGTTAATTTGACCATATTCAAAAAACAGAAAAGCTTTATTTAACTATTACTCTGATAAAAATAAAGGCACGACAATATATTTGGTAATCGGTCTCCATTATTTGGTAATTGAGTTCCTCATGGAAGAAATAGGCAATATTTTGGTAGATATTAATCCTATCAAAGTCATCAGCATCGGTTAGGAAAATATATGAACTACAAGAATCCATCACTTTCGATAGCAGAACGTGTGAGCGACCTGCTTTCACATATGACGGTTGAAGAAAAACTGGCTCAAATGGGTGCGCAATGGTTGATACTTGATCCGACTGGCGAGCATAAAGAGCGTGAGCTTGAAATGACAAGTGAAAACGTTGAGCGCACCGTCAAAGAAAAGCTCAAATATGGCCTCGGTCAGATTTCTCGTCCACTTGGAACGCATACAGTTGACGCGGTCAATGGCGTAAAAGCACTAAACCAGCTGCAAAAATATTTAGTTGAAGAGACGCGACTTGGCATTCCTGCAATGGCACATGAGGAGTGTCTGGTCGGTCTGATGGCGAAAGGCGGAACGCTTTATCCTTCGTCGTTAAACTATGGTCATACTTGGAACCCTGAGCTGATTGAAGAAGCGGCTATGGACATTGGCAGACAAGCACGAATGATTGGTACCAAACAAGGTCTTGCGCCAGTATTGGATGTTTCTCGTGATGTCCGTTGGGGACGTACAGAGGAAACATTGGGTGAAGATCCTTATCTTGTTGGCATCATGGCAACTCATTATGTGAAAGGATTACAAGGTGAAAAACGTGATTTGCTGGCGACGCTTAAACACTTTGTTGGGCATTCAGCAAGTGAAGGTGCGCGTAACCATGCGCCGGTAAATCTGGGTTTTAAAGAGCTCAATGATACATTCTTACTGCCGTTTGAAATGGCTGTAAAACTGGCGAATGCTGGCTCTATCATGCCTGCTTACCATGACATTGACGGCGAACCTTGCCACGCTTCGCATTTTTTACTTACTGAGATTTTGCGTGAGAAATGGGGTTTTGATGGGTTGATTGTCGCGGATTACGGCGGCATTGATTTGTTAAGCTCGCACCATTCGATTGCCGAAGACCGCGCGGGAGCAGCAGCGCTTTCCTTTAATGCAGGATTAGATGTTGAGCTACCCGATGACGCATGCTCAACGAAACTGACAGAAGCACTGCAACGCGGTCTTATCTCAATAGAAAAAATTGATGAAATTGTTGCTCGTATCTTAAGTAAAAAGTTTGAAATGGAGTTATTTGAGAACCCTTATACTGACGTTCCTCAAGCTCCTCTGCACAATGAAAAGAGTCAGGAGATTGCTTACAAAGTCGCGAGTGAATCGATTGTTCTGCTTAAGAATCAAGATCAAACCCTACCACTGAAAACGGATAAAAAAGTGGCGTTGATTGGCGCTACCGCAGACGACCAGCTTGCACTACTCGGTGGTTATAGTTTCCCTGTGCACCTGATTCTGAGTCAGGAAGACAGCACGGACAAAGTGTCGAAGACCCTTTTGGAAGCCTTTAAAGAACGCTTTGATTCGGTTATGTACGCCAAAGGGTGTGACATTCTAACTGAGCGTCACGCCAATGCTCCGGTTTTCCCTGGGGACGTTGATATGGCAATCGGTCAGGCCGCAGAGTCACCTATCAGCAAAGATCTTAGTCAGATTGAAGCGGCGGTTGCAACTGCAGCTGAGAGTGATGTCGCTGTAGTTTGTGTTGGTGACTTGGCCGGTTTGTTCCAGACAGGCACAGTGGGTGAAGGTTCAGATTGCGACAGCTTAGCGCTGCCGGGTGTACAGCAGCAAATGCTTGATGCAGTATTAGATACAGGCAAACCCGTAGTGGTATTGGTAACCGGCGGGCGACCATACAATCTAGGTCGCGCTGAAGATGAAGCGGCGGCAATTGTGTTGGGTTGGGCTCCGGGTCAAGCGGGTGCTGATGCTATTGCTGATACCTTCACCGGCAAAAACAACCCAAGCGGAAAACTGACGATTTCGATTCCTAAAAACGTGGGTGCGGTACCGTATTTCTACAATCACAAACTTAAGAGTGCAGGTACGCCAATTGCCTATCACTTTGGTTCGAGCTTCAATTTCGGTCACGGCTTGAGCTATAGCGAATTTGCATACACAGGTTTTAATGTGGTTTCAGATAAGCTCGGTTTCGAAAACACCGTTGAGCTATCGCTTACATTAACCAATACAGGTCGTGTTGATGGGGCTGAAGTCGTACAGCTTTATGTTCGTGATGTGGTATCGAGTGTTGTTCGTCCGGTTAAGGAGTTAAAAGGCTTTAAGAAAGTATTTCTTAAAGCTAGAGAGAGTAAAACCGTCACGTTCCAGCTGCCCGTTGATATGCTCAACCTTACTGACAAACATCATCAACGTGTTGTTGAAGGCGGTGAGTTTGATCTGATGATCGGCTCTTCATCGTCTCAGATACATTTCCGTCAGAGAGTTAACGTTGTCGGCGATGTTAAGGTTCTGCCTGAAGCATGGCGTATGGTATGTGACGTCACGGCTGAATAATCACATTAGCAATGCAAAGCCGGCCAGAGGTCGGCTCTATTCTCCTAGAGTTGTATGTTGGGGTAGTCATGACTTAACCAATCTGCGTAAGCCAGCTCGGTTAGCGGTTTTATTCTGACTGCTTCATTTTACCTCTCAAAAACAAGTTCAAACGCATTGCTAAATGGATATCAGTAGTCTGTGTTTTTACGCAGCACATGTAATCAAAGACTTATATGGATATATGAACTATGGACATGATAACGAGTAAAAAGCCTGCCTCCATCTATGACGTTGCAAAGTTGGCGGGGGTTTCTCCAAGCACAGTTTCAAGATACTTGAATCGTTCAACTTATGTATCAGATGAGAAAAGTTACAGTATCGAGAAAGCGATACAGAAGAGTGATTACAAGGTCACATATAAAACCAAAGGCCCAATCAAAGGGCGTTCGATGACCATTGGTGTTTTGCTACAAAATGCAGACAGCCCTTTTATGATCGGCATTCTGAAGGATTTAGAAGCCTGTCTGAGCAGTAGAGGTTACTCATTGGTGATTGCAACAGGCCATTGGAAGCGTCGACTAGAAAAACACGCGCTTGACTACTTTTTCAAAAGTCATGTCGATGGAGTGATTATTGTTTCAGGTGATCTCTCTGATGAAGAGCTTATCGAGTATTCGTTACACACTCCGATAGTCGCGGTTGGATACAATAAGATTAAAGCCAACAACATACTGACTATTGAGTTTGACAATGTGCTTGGCGGATATTTAGCAACTCTGCACCTGTTACAGCAGGGGCATGTCAATATTGCGCATATTAAAGGGTTGTGCACTCAACCAGACGGGCAAAGACGTTATGAAGGCTATCGAAGAGCATTGAAAGATAGGGGAATACCCGTCAACTCTCGCTTGATAAAACAAGGTGATTTTAGTTCAGAGCAAGGCTATCAAAAAACCATTGAGCTGCTCGATTCTAAAGTCTACTTTTCAGCCATTTTTGCTGCTAACGATCAAACTGCTTATGGAGCCATTAAAGCGCTGCACGACAGGGGGTTAAAGGTTCCTGAAGATGTTTCTGTTATCGGTTTTGACGACCTTCAAACATCCAGTTACTTTACGCCAGCACTCACAACACTGCGTCAGCCTATTGAAGAGTTGGGTAGTGTTTGTGCTGAAGCCATATTTAAGATGCTTAGTGGTGAAGAACACCAAGTGCGAGTACCACCAATCGATCTGATTGTGCGCGAATCGACATCATCTATTTTTGATGTTTACAAAAATATAAATCACAATCGCTGATGCAGTTCAAACCAATACTTTTGTAAGTGCAGTCAATAAGGCGAATAAATGAAGATCGTATGTGAAACAGCTAGGCTGGTGATTAGACATTTTGAACTAAGAGATGCGGAATTCATTGTTCGCCTGCTTAATGAGGAAGCATTTATTCGCTGTATTGGCGACAAAAAAGTCAGAACGAAAAAAGATGCAATCCACTACTTATCCAATGGTCCGATGCTGAGCTACAAGGTCAATGGTTTTGGCTTGAATATGGTTGAGTTGAAAGAAACGCATACCCCGATTGGTATGTGTGGCATCTTGAAAAGGCCAGAGCTCGATTCTCCAGATCTCGGCTACGCGTTTTTGTCACAATATCACTCAAATGGTTACGCCAGAGAGGCAGCGAGTGCAGTGATGGAAAAAGAGTTGCCAGCAAATAAGATCGAAAAGGTCTATGCAGTGACCTTCCCAGATAACGATAGTTCAAACCGATTGCTAAAAGACGTTGGGTTTCAACTCACAGGAACCATGATGCTCTACGGTTCAGAAAACAATTTGTATGAACATCGCTAACGGTATGCTTGTTATCAATTGCTAACTTGTCGATAAACGCTCAGGTAGCCGTTGTTTTACGTACTCTAAAAACGCGGTTACCTTTTGTGAACGATGAAACTGTTCGGAAGAAAGAAGAGCTACAATGTTTGCTTCTTGCAGTTGATAGTCAGGAAGTACGCGAACCAATTTCCCGCTTTTAAGTTCTTCTTGTACATCCCACTCAGAACGTTGAATGATACCCTGACCATCAATACACCAATCTTTGGTCACACGGCTGACATTGCTTGAAAGAACAGGAACCACTCTTACGCTGGTTTCACTCTTGGTTGTGGTATGGGTAAGTCGCCACATGGTCGCATCTTCATCATTTTCTCGTAACGCGATGCAGCGATGTTGTTCTAAGTCTTTTGGTTGCTCAAGTGCTGGCGCTGATTCTAGATAGGCCGGTGAGGCTAACAGTAATCGACGGTTTTTAGACAACACAATTCTTTTTAACGCAGAGTCCTGAAGGTGTCCTATGTAGAACATGATGTCTGGGCTGTTGTGTGCAGACCACTTTGGAATATCCGACAGATTCAGTTCAATACGAAGAGAAGGGTATAGCTGTTGAAATTCTGCTGCTAAAGGGCCGATGTGCTTTTCACCAAACCCAAGCGATGACACGAGTTTTAAATCACCTGAAATGGAGAGTTTCTTCTCTGATAGATCTTGCGTTAAGTGTTCAAGATCTTGTAACAGCGCTTGTCCTTTACTGGCAAGCACTTCGCCTTCAGTCGTCAATGAGGTGATTCGAGCATTCCTGTCTATCAACTTAACGCCAAGCTTTCGTTCAATATTTTGCAACCGCTGTGAAACGCTGGGAGGAGTCACATTCAGTTTTCGCGCGGCGGCAGCTAATGAACGACTGCCTGCTACAGTGATAAAAAATTCAATATCTTGTGACGATAGCATTAAGTTCAACCTTAATGATTAAGTAAGTTGTCGTTAATTTAACTACATATAGCCGAGTGGTACAAATAGTCACGCATACAAATTTATGACTAGGTGATGGAGATATGGACAACGTGTTTCAATTCAGTACGGCGGACTGGGTTTATGTATTTTTATTTTTAATCTCGATTATTGCGGGTGTTGTTGATGCTATTGCTGGTGGTGGAGGGCTGATTACTGTGCCAAGTCTGCTGCTGGTTGGATTACCACCGATGACGGTATTGGGCACAAATCGACTGCAAGCGGTAATCGGCGAACTGATTACCTCTGTGATGTTTATGAGAAACAAACAGTTTCCAGTTCAAGGTATTGTTTTAGGTTTGATTTTTACGTCGATTGGCGCAGTGATTGGAACCATTGCTGTTGGAGTCATCGACAAACAAGTGTTGGAAAAACTACTGCCTATCCTGATGGTTGCGATCACCTTGTATTCGATCTTTGCCAAAAAACTCAAAGCAACGGAAGCAACAGAACCTGTGCTATCAAATACGCATTTTATGGTGGTATGTGGTTTGCTGATTGGTTTTTATAACGGCTTCTTTGGTCCGGGCACGGGCTCGTTCTGGATGTTGGCGTTCATCAGTTTACTTGGGTACACCATTAAGCAAGCAACGATGGCGACAAAGCCTTTGAACCTAATTGGCAACGTTATTTCTTTGATTCTGTTTATCTGGTTAGGCAGTGTTGATTATCAACTTGGCTTAATTATGGCTGGCGGGCAAATCATAGGGTCGGTTATCGGCAGCAAATGCGTCATTTCATATGGTAATCGTCTCGTGAGACCTGTGTTTATCTCGGTTACCCTTATCATGACCAGTAAGCTGCTCTATGAAAACTTCTCTTCAGCGTGGTTTGTTTAAGCGTCGAAAAGGCAAGGCGAAGACGGTATACACCCTCTTCGCCGTTTAACCGTTAATCTTCATTCGAAGCGTTGTTGCGGTAGTCTTTTGGTGTTTGGTCGAGGTTTTTCTTAAACACGGTATACATGTACTGCAACGATGGGTAGCCACATAACTCCGCGATTTCACTAATCGGTAAAGATGTTGTTTTGAGCAAATTACAGGCGCGTTTTAACTTGGAATTGTGTATCTCTTCATGGATAGAGTGCCCACACTCTTCCTTAAATCTCGATTCCAAGTTGGATCTGGATATGCCTACAGCTGCTAGTACCTGATCGACTTTAATGCCTTTACAAGCGTTATGCCTGATGTAGTGCATAGCTTGAATGACATAAGAATCTTTCAATGCGTGGAAATCGGTACTTTGCCTCTCAAATACTTTGGTTGGTGGAACAAGTATGCGAGGGATTTTAGCTGGCGAAGAAGTCGCTTCACCGGAATGTTCGGTGAGTTGTTTGTGAAGGATTTTAGCTGCGCGGAAACCCATTTCCTTGCATCCTTGTCCGACTGAGCTCAGTGAAACCCGAGTCAGGTAACTTGCCAGTTCCTCGTTATCGATGCCAATAACGGAGATCTTGTCCGGCACCATAATATTGAGATGTTCACATACCTGAAGGATATGGCGCGCTCGTGAGTCTGTCACCGCAATAATGCCAGTTGGCGTTGGCAGCATTTGAATCCAGTCGGCAAGACGGTTCATGTCGTATTGCCACGTGTCAGAAGAAGTCTGATTACCTCTGAATATGGAGCCTTTGTAGCCTTCCTTTGCAAGAATGTCTTTAAACGCGGTTTCTCTTTCGTGTCCCCATCTTTTCCAAGAATGGGAAGGAATACCGTAGAAGGCGAAATTCTCTAAACCTTTTTGTTTGAGATGTTGAAAGGCAAGCTCAACCAGAGCGTAGTTGTCAGTCGCCACATAAGGGACGTTGGGGTAGTCTTCTTCTTTGGTATACGAGCCGCCAACAGCGACTATCGGCACGTTGATATCTTTCAGGCTTTCAACCACTTTAGGGTTGTCAAAATCAGCAATAATGCCGTCACCTTTCCAATATTTTAAATTGTCCAGATGAGTGGTGAAATCTTCTTCTAAAAATATATCCCAAGCACACTGAGATGCTTGTAAATATTCGCCAATACCTTCTATAACTTGGCGATCATATACTTTATTGGCATTAAATAGCAGGGTGATTCGAAAATGTTTGTTCATATTATATTTATTTAGTTTTTACCCAGAATACTAACACTTGAAATCACTTAGCTCACGTGATCTATAACACAATAAGCAAATTGAGGAATGGAGGTACAAAAAAACATAATTGTTCGCTCTAGTAATCCGGATGAATATTTAAAATGGGTCAAATTATTTATTAAATCCAATTTTTGGAAGGAGTTTAACCATGTATATGGGGATCGATTTAGGTACGTCCGGAGTAAAAATAATACTGCTGGACGAAAATGACAAAATCGTTGCATCAAAAACAAAGTCCCTAACGGTCTCGAGGCCGCATGAACTCTGGTCGGAGCAAAATCCAGAAGACTGGTGGACGGCAACAGAAAGCATTATTGGCGAGTTAAAAGATGAGTTTGCACTTTCTCAGGTTCGCGCCATCGGGTTATCTGGACAGATGCATGGTGCGACACTGCTTGACCAGAATGGCAAGGTGTTAAGACCCGCGATATTGTGGAATGACGGCCGATGTTTTGAGGAGTGTATTGAGCTAGAACAGCTTGTACCAAACAGTCGTGAAATTACCGGCAACCTGATGATGCCTGGATTTACGGCACCTAAACTGAAATGGGTACAGAAACATGAACCAGACGTTTTCAGCAAGGTTGAGAAAGTTCTACTGCCTAAAGATTATCTAAGATTCAAACTGTCCGGCGATTACGCTTCTGATATGTCTGATTCCGCTGGAACCATGTGGTTGGATGTTGATAAGCGTGACTGGAGTGACGCGCTGCTCAAAGCGACAGGCTTAGGCAGAGAGCAGATGCCTAAACTCTTTGAGGGCACAGAGGTTACCGGACAACTGAAGAAAGAACTGGCTGAGTTATGGGGAATGTCGTGTGTACCTATTGTTGCTGGTGCTGGAGACAACGCTGCAGGAGCAGTAGGTGTTGGCATCACAGAACCGGGGCAGGCAATGTTATCTCTTGGTACTTCGGGTGTTTATTTTGCGGTGAGTGACGGTTTCATCGCGAACCCAGAATCTGCATTGCATAGCTTCTGTCATGCGTTACCAAAAACTTGGCATACCATGTCTGTGATCCTTAGTGCGGCTTCTTGTCTGGATTGGGTTGCCAATCTTACAGGGCAAGCAGACGTAGGCTCCATGTTGAAAGACGTTGAACAGCACGCTGATCCAAAATCAAAAGTGATTTTCTTACCTTACCTTTCCGGTGAGAGAACGCCTCTTAACGATCCTAACGCCAAAGGCGTATTTTTTGGTATGACCCATTCAACAACAAAAGCCGATTTAGCGTTAGCGGTATTAGAAGGCGTGAGTTTCGCTTTGGCTGATGGTCTAGATGCACAGCATTCAGTGAGTTCTGAGCCAAATGAAATTTCCCTGATTGGTGGCGGAGCAAAAAGCGGCTACTGGCGACAAATGCTTGCTGATATCTCTGGTATGAAGCTGGTTTATCGCTCAGGTGGTGAGGTTGGCCCAGCATTAGGAGCAGCAAGGTTGGCAAGGTTGGGCACTGAAGTCGGCGTAACGGTACAAGATGTTTGCCCTGTGCCTGAATTAGTACAAACTCACTTGCCTGATGAAAGCAAAAAAGAATTGTATCAGGCTAAGAGAAAGGTATTCCAAGCGCTTTATACACAAGTGAAAGATTTATTTTAGTTGTTAACTAAACAAGTTAAATAATCAAGTGTTGCTTATTTATAAGCAACACTTTTTATATATAAGCAACTAAGTTTATAAAAACAAAAATTGTAAAAATCCAAAATGATAAGCATTGATTGACATATGCTAAAGGCAAAATAAAAAAGCCAACCTCAGATTATAAGGTTGGCTTTTGCAGAACTCAGAAATAATTATTTGTAAATAAAACCATTCACAATATTTTCTAGTAATTCTTGTTTACCAGATTCTTTAACTGGGGAAATGTTATTTTCCACAGCGTATTTAGCCACTGCTTCTAAAGACATATCGCCTGCAAGGATCTTCTTACCTAACTCTTCGTTCCAGCCTGCGTAACGTTGAGAAATAGATTTAGACAGTACGTCGTTCTCAATCATGTCTGCAGCGCGTTTTAGTGAAAGTGCCATGGTATCCATACCACCAATATGGCCGTGGAAAAGATCTTCAGCGTCGATAGATGGGCGGCGTAGACGAGCATCAAAGTTAAAGCCACCTGTAGTGAAACCGCCAGCTTTCAAGATTTCGTACATGATAAGCGTGTTTTCTTCAACGCTGTTAGGGAACTGGTCTGTATCCCAACCTAGTTGCGCGTCGCCGCGGTTAGCATCGATAGAGCCGAATAGACCTAATGAAGTTGCTGTTGCCACTTCGTGGTGGAAGCTATGCCCTGCAAGAGTGGCGTGGTTTGCTTCAATGTTCACTTTGATTTCGTTTTCAAGACCGAATTGTTTTAGGAAACCGTAAACGGTCGCAGTGTCATAGTCATATTGATGCTTGGTTGGTTCTTGAGGTTTTGGTTCAATCAAAATTGCGCCTTTGAAACCAATTTTATGTTTGTGTTCAACAACCATCTGCATTAGACGGCCAAGTTGCTTGCGCTCTTGACGTAAATCCGTATTCAGTAGTGTTTCATAACCTTCACGACCGCCCCACAATACGTAGTTTTGACCACCCAAGCGTTGTGTAGCGTTCATTGCGTTGAAAATTTGTGTTGCAGCATAAGCAAACACCTTTGGATCTGGGTTGCTGCCTGCACCTGCCATGTAGCGAGGGTGAGAGAAAGCGTTCGCAGTACCCCAAAGTAGCTGCATTCCGGTTTCATTTTGTTTTTGCTCTAATACATCAACCATTTGTGCGAAGTTATTGATGTACTCTTTCAGGTTGTTACCTTCTGGCGAAACGTCAACATCGTGGAAACAGTAGTAAGGAACGCCTAATTTTGTGAAGAAATCGAAAGCATGGTCAGCTTTAACCTTCGCCATCTCCATGTCATTTGCGCCGTTTGCCCAAGGACGGTCAAAAGTACCTGCGCCAAATACGTCACTGCCTGGCCAGCAGAAGTTGTGCCAGTAACATGCTGCGAAACGCAAATGATCTTTCATGCTTTTACCTAAGATCATTTTATCTGCATCATAGTGTTTAAATGCTAAAGGGGTTGTTGATTCGGTCCCTTCATATTTAATTTTGTTTATATTCTTAAAAAATTCAGTCATCGTCGAGGCTCCGTTAATCATTTGACTTAAATGCAGATTCAATATTTTATGAATTAAAGTTATTCGGCAATTATGTTTTTTTGTTTTCAATATTACCTATTTTATTAATGAGACTTCGGTCAAAAATAACCAGAATATTTTTGGCCTTGCTAATTTGTAGTACTTTTAACTTGTTGTTTTTAAAGGGTTGCACAAATATTCATGGCTCGGAGTTATGTGGTGACTTAAATCATATATTTCTATGATGATCACATTTGAAATAAAAAACAAAAAAACATAAGACGCAAATAAGATGAGAGAAAAGACATTTCAATCTTATTCTACATAGAATTCTGTTGTTCACTTTTAATCGTGAATAAACCCTACAAATAAATAGTGCAATACAAAGGAAAGTATAATGAAAAAGCTATTAATTCTTGTATGCTCCGCTCTTGTTTGTCTAAGTTCCCCTGTTTTTGCTAAGTCATTAAAAATAGGCATGGTCATTGATGATTTACGACTAGAACGCTGGCAAAAAGACCGAGATATTTTCGTAGATAAGGCTGAAGAACTGGGCGCCAAAGTCTATGTCCAGTCAGCAAACGGGAATGAGCAAACTCAGATTTCTCAAATCGAAAATATGATCTCGCGTGGTGTGGATGTTCTGGTCATTATTCCAACCAATGGCGGAGTGTTATCGAACGTAATTAGTGATGCAAAACGCGATGGTATTAAAGTTTTAGCGTATGACCGCCTAATTAGCGATGCAGATATTGATTTCTACTTGTCATTTGACAATGAAAGAGTAGGCGAAATGCAAGCGCAAGCGATGTTAGATGCGAAACCTAAAGGTAATTATTTCCTAATGGGTGGTGCTCCTACAGACAACAACGCGAAACTATTCCGTAAAGGTCAAATGAATATTCTTCAGCCTAAAATTGATTCAGGTGATATTAAAGTTGTCGGTGATCAATGGGTTAACTATTGGCTAGCAGAAAACGCTTTGAAAATTATGGAAAATGCTTTAACTGCAAATAACAACAAGATTGATGTTGTTGTTGCTTCAAATGATGCAACAGCCGGTGGCGCTATCCAAGCTCTAGAAGCGCAAGGTTTAGCTGGTAAAGTTTCTATTTCAGGTCAAGATGCTGACCTAGCTGCTTTACGTCGAATCGTTGATGGCACTCAAACTATGACGATTTACAAACCGATTAATACACTTGCTAGCCGTGCTGCTGAGATCGCAGTAGAACTTGCGGATGGCAAGACTCCAGCACAAAACTCTTCTCTCAACAACGGTATGAAAGATGTACCGGCTTGGTTGTTAGATCCTGTAGCTGTTACTTCGAAAAACATTAAAACAACTGTTGTTCGAGATGGATTCCACGCTGAAAGTGAAATTTATCAATAATAGTAATAAAAGCGTTAAGAGATTCTCTTAACGCTATTTTTATTGGGAGTGACAACTATGTCTTCTTTATTAGAAATGCGAAATATCGTTAAGTGCTTTGGCCCAGTAAGAGCGCTTGACGGTATTAGTATTAGTCTTAATAAAGGTGAAGTTTTATCCTTGTGCGGTGAGAATGGTTCAGGTAAATCGACCTTAATGAAAGTCTTATGCGGTATCTATCCTCATGGCGATTATGAAGGCGAAATTATATATAACGGAAAAGTGATTGAACCAAAAAACATATCTGATACGGAAAGTATTGGTATCGCAATTATTCACCAAGAACTCACCTTAGTTAAAGAACTGAGTATTTTAGAAAATTTATTTCTTGGCTCAGAAATTTGCACGCGCGGAATATTAAATCACGAGTTAATGCATTACGAGGCAAAACTATTATTAGAAAAGGTTAATTTGCCTGTATCACCGGAAACAAAAGTTGGGGATTTGGGGGTAGGTCAACAGCAGTTGGTAGAAATTGCCAAGGCGATGTCCAAGAATGCCAAGTTATTAGTGCTTGATGAGCCAACAGCGCCTTTAACCGAATCGGAAACAGAAATTTTACTTAATCTGGTAAAAGAACTCAGAGAGTCTGGGGTGAGTTGTATCTATATCTCTCACAAGCTTGGTGAAGTAAAAGAGATCTCTGACCATATCTGTATCATCCGCGATGGGGTACATATCGGTACTAAACAAGCAAGCGATATGACAACTGACGACATCATTACCATGATGGTTGGCAGGGAGATGAAGCAACTGTTTCCAAGAGAAGAGCACGACATTGGTGACGTTGTACTTGAAGTCAAAAATGTGAACGCTTGGGACAAATCAAATTCCGCTATTCCAAAAGTAAAAAATGCGAGTTTCCAATTACGTAAAGGTGAAATCCTCGGCATTTCAGGGCTGGTGGGTGCCGGCCGCACTGAGTTAATGGAGTGCTTGTACGGCAGTTATCTTGGCAGAAACGAAGGCCAATATTTCCTGCATGGAAAGAAAATAGAGATCAACAACAGTAAGGATGCCTTGGATTTTGGTATCGCGATGGTGCCTGAAGATCGCAAGAGAAATGGCATAGTGCCGATTATGTCTGTTGGGCAAAATATGTCGCTGTCTGCCCTCGATTCATTATCAAAATACGGTGTGTTAAATGACACACTCGAATCAAACATTATCAAAGAAAACATCAAACAGCTTACCGTCAAAACGCCTAATGCTGAGCTAGCAATTAAGAATCTCTCGGGTGGTAACCAGCAGAAAGCCATACTGGCAAGATTTCTAATGGTTAATCCAAGCATCTTAATTTTGGATGAGCCAACACGGGGTATTGATGTTGGAGCGAAATACGAAATTTATAAGCTGATGTTTAAATTAGTTAAACAGGGCATAAGCATCATCATGGTTTCCTCCGAATTACCTGAAGTGCTGGGCATTAGTGACCGTGTGCTGGTAATGCACGAGGGTGTCATTAAAGGTGATTTGATTAACCAAGATCTGACTCAAGAAATCATTATGGATTGTGCATTATCAGAAGGAGTAACCGCGTGATGGAACAATCAACAGAATTAACTAAAGACTCCAACGCTAGCCTGCTAAGTCGATTAAAAGGTGGCAACTTTCAGATGCTGGTGATGGCATTAGCGATTGTATTTATCATGATCTTTTTCAGCATCATGACTGATTGGAGCTACTTAACGCCGCGAAACATTTCCAACCTGTTCAGACAAACTGCGATCACCGGAATACTGGCGATAGGCATGGTCTTTGTCATTATCAGTGGCGAAATTGACCTGTCGGTCGGTTCAATGATGGGCTTACTTGGTGGATTGGCTGCGATTCTCGATGTCTGGTTTGGTTTACCGCTACCTGTGACCATTCTTATTACACTTTGCTCAGGTTTAATTTTGGGCGCTTGGAATGGCTGGTGGGTGGCATACCGCAAAGTACCTTCTTTTATCGTAACCTTAGCCGGATATCTTGCTTTTAGGGGCATCTTAATCGGTATTACAAACGGTACGACAGTGGCACCGATTTCTGAAGTGATGGGCGTGATCGGTCAAAGCTATTTGCCAAACATGTTGAGTATTATTGCCGGCGTTTGCTGCTTATCGGTTTACTTTGGGTGGCAGAAAAAACGCAATGTTATGCGTAAGAAGTACGAATTGTCTGTGCCTTCAATGCAAGTATCTCTGGTCAAAAATACATTAATTGGTCTTGGTGTGCTTTCCGTTATTTTTATTCTTAATGAATACCGCGGCGTACCTACACCAGTGTTATTGCTGACTTTCTTTGTTCTTGTCGGTTCTTTCATTGCAACGAAATCGAGATTCGGTCGTCGCATTTACGCCATTGGCGGTAACATTGAAGCGAGCCGTTTATCCGGCATTAATGTTGAACGTACCAAGCTGCTGGTTTACGCGATGAACGGTTTCTTAGTCGCAGTTGCTGGGTTGGTTTTGAGTTCTCGTTTAGGCGCAGGTTCACCTTCAGCAGGGAACATCGCTGAGTTAGATGCTATCGCAGCTTGTGTTATCGGCGGCACTAGTATGGCTGGTGGTGTGGGCACTGTGTTTGGTGCGGTTATCGGTGCGTTTATCATGGCGTCACTCGATAACGGTATGAGCATGATGGATGTTCCGACATTCTGGCAATACATTGTTAAAGGTGGTGTGTTGCTGCTCGCGGTCTGGATGGACAGCGCAATGAAGAAACAACGTTAAGATATTTTAATAATAAAAGCAGTCTCACACCCCCAATGAGGGACTGCTGCTCCTGACATGATTAACTTTTCCTAAGATATGGATCACCACTGTGTAACGCAGTGGTGTTTTTTATTATCAGCTCAACAGTGAACTCACGTTCAACATTCTTCTTACATGTTTCCCGCTGCTGGCTGATTTAGCTTTCTGCCAGTTTTGCGTCATAGTTCTCTTGAGCGGTGATCACGGCATCCATGTTTTTCTCTGCCCAGTGGGCAAGTGCCGCGACAGCTTCGGTGAGTGTGCCTCCCAATGGGGTCAACGCATATTCAACCGTAACTGGAACCGTTGGGAAGACAGTTCTTGTGACTAATCCATCCCGCTCTAATTTCTTCAACGTTTGCGATAGCACCTTTTGAGATATGCCTTTGATATCTCGCTTTAAGTGATTAAACCGAACCGGTTCATGGCTCAGTTTATCTAAGATGAGCATTGCCCATTTGTCCGCAATGCGATCCAAAACTGCTCGCGTCGGGCAGCGGTTTTCATAAACGTCATACGCTAAATCCACGATTTATCCTCTATGCTCATACTACAGGATGGTTACTTCAAAGTTACCTTGTTACCAAAAAGTGCCTTCTTCACAACTCGGTTTGAAGAGTATAGATTAATCAGCAAGTATCCTTCAACCACATAGTATCTTAAATATACTTAGGAGATTAGAAATGAGTAAAGTATTGGTCTTAGGCGCATCCGGTAATGTTGGTCGCCCTTTAGTAGAAGCATTATTGGCAAAGGGTGAGCAAGTGAAAGCTGCGTCACGCAGTGGAAAATCGTTCGGAGCAGCAGAAGGTGTGGTGTTTGATTACACTGATCCTTCAACATTTGAGTCAGCCTTTGACGGTGTTGACCGAGCATACGTCATGCTTGCGGGCGGTTATGTGGAATCTAAAGCACTGTTAATTCCAGTCATCGAAGCTGCGGCAGCGCGCAATGTTAAAGTGGTTTTCCAAAGTGTGTTAGGCGTGGATGCTGATGATTCTATTCCATATCGTCAGGTTGAAATTGCACTGGAAAACTCAGGTGTTCCTTACGTTATTCTTCGTCCGAACTGGTTTTCAGATAACTTCCATACGTACTGGAAAGCAGGTATTGACCAAGGTGTGATTGCCGTTCCAGCAGCAGAGGGTAAGTCGAGCTTTATTGATGTGCGCGATATCGCTGAAAGTGCGGCGGCAGTTTTGACCACAGATAAATTCGACAATCAAGCGTTCAATCTAACTGGTCCGGAAGCTTTCAGCTATGCAGAAGCAGCAGCAAAAATCAGTGCCGCGTTAGGTAAGCCTGTGCAGTATCAAGCTATGGAAGATGGCGCGTTTTGCGACATGCTGAAAGGGGTTGGTGTACCAGCGGATTACGCAGAATTTTTGACTTCAATATTCTATCCGGTTCGCGAAGGTTGGACTGCGGGTGTAAGCGACGCGGTACAAGTGTTAACTGGTAAGCCAGCGCGTAGTTTAGACACCTATATCAAAGATCATTTAGCGGATCTTGCATAATTAAAGGTGATAAAAAAACGCCAGCAATGCTGGCGTTTTTGTCTATCAACAATGAACAAAAGGAGAGTTAGTAACACTCTTCCAGAATGTTCAGTACTTCTTCTGTTGTCAGCTTTTTGTAGCCATTACCTAGAATAACGGTAGATTCTGCGATCTTTGGCAGCATCTCTTTGGTTGCACCGAGTTCTTCAAGTGACGTTACGATGCCACACTCTTTTGTGAATGCTTCTAATGCATCAATACCTTCAAGTGCGATTTGCTCTTTGGTTTTGCCTTCTGCTGAAACACCCCAAACCTGAGTTGCGTAACGTACAAACTTATCCAGACCAAATTTGTAGATTAGGCGATAGTAAGGAAGAGAAACCGCCGCCAGCCCCATACCGTGAGCACAGTCAGTGTAAGCACCTAACTGGTGTTCAATCATATGAACTTGCCAGTCTTGAGTCTTAGAAAGACCTGTTACTGTATTGAGTGCCAAGGTTGCGTTCCACATGATGTTACTGCGAGCTTCGTAATCCTGAGGATTTTTAAGCGCAACACGTAGGTTATCGATAGAAGACTTCAGCAAGCTTTCGATGACGTAGTCGGTGGTGTTTGCACCTTGGTCAGAGAAGTACTGCTCCATTAGGTGCGACATGGTATCGAATACGCCACTCACCATTTGGTATTCTGAAACCGTGAAGGTGTACTCTGGGTTCAAAATAGAAAACTTAGGATATGCGATAGGTGGGAACACACGACCCGCTTTGGTTTTGCTCTCTTCGTGAGTAATAACCGAACCACCATTCATTTCTGAACCAGTACCGACCATAGTCAGAATTGAAGCAACAGGTACCACTTCGTTAGAAACGTCTTGCCACTCAATCCAGTATTTTTGGAACGGGTCTTGGTCAGTGCAGC
Organism: Vibrio diazotrophicus; assembly: GCF_038452265.1. NCBI lineage: Bacteria > Pseudomonadati > Pseudomonadota > Gammaproteobacteria > Vibrionales > Vibrionaceae > Vibrio > Vibrio diazotrophicus. The sequence continues at coordinate 624,445 of NZ_CP151843.1, read as the reverse complement.
ATGCCGCGACTGAAATACCTTTTGCACAGTCAACTACTGAGCCACCACCTACTGCCAGAATCAGGTCAACCTTGTGTTCACGCACAAGCTCAACACCTTCCATCATTTTGCTGTAAGTTGGGTTTGGCATTACACCAGAAAGCTCAACAACTTTCTTACCGGCAGCATTCAGGCTAGCGATAACTTTGTCGTACAAACCGTTTGATTTGATCGCATTGCGACCATAAACCAGCATAACAGTGTCGCCGAACTTCGGCAGTTCACTGTCTAATTTCGCCAGTGAGTCTTTACCAAAATGAATGGTTGTTGGGTTGTAGTAAGAGAAATCTAATTGCATTGTCACACCCTTCTTGAGAGTTACAGTTCGCGTGTCGGCAAAGCCTGACGCTAACCGAGTTATACATCCACATTTCAAAAGCAGATGACGTTTAGTATAAGAGATATTTTATATACAGAACGGTTACCTATGAATGTCAGATCCTCTCTTTGTTTTGCCTATTCTTCCAAAAATTCGCTCCACAGAAGAAAATATTGTCGTTAAACCATGTTGGCTTCGCGTAATGCTTTGATGTCTTTTGACGGTGGAGATCCAAATAAACGGCTGTATTCGCGACTGAATTGAGAAGGGCTCTCATAACCCACTTTAAAGGTCGTCTCCATTGCATCAAGATTCTCTGTTAGCATCAAACGCCTTGCTTCACCTAAACGCAGTTTCTTCTGAAACTGAAGTGGGGTCATAGACGTCATAGAGCGGAAGTGTGTATAAAAAGCCGATTTGCTCATGCCACTGTAAGCGGCAAGTTCTCCCACGCTAAGCGGTTTCACAAAGTTGTTTTTCAGCCATTCGATGGCTTTTGAAATTTGATGGCTGTGACTGCCGTCGGTAACGATTTGGTTAAGCCTCGAACCTTGCTCACTCATCAGAAGTCGATAAAAAATCTCACGTTTAATCACTGGAGCGAGAACTTTGATCGACTCAGGCTCATCCATTAAAGACAGCAAACGGACAAAAGCATCAAGCAGTGGCTGCGACAGTGTACCGACAGCAATGCCCTTTTGTGCTTCTTTGTTTTGGGTACCAGAATAGTCACTGTCGACAATCAGTTGGGAAATTTCCTGTAAATCCAATTCTAAGATTAGCCCTAGATACGGCTTCTCTTTGCTCGCTTCCATAATGTTGGCGGTGATAGGAAGATTTACTGACGAAATCAAAAAATGGTTGGCGTCGTAGATGAAGCTGTCTCCACCTAATAGAACCTGTTTTTTCCCCTGAGCAATCAGACAGATACTCGCATTATGAGTGTAACTGGTGGGCGGGGTTGGGGCTTCCCAGCGGCTTAACCTCAGCCCCGGAATGCCTGTGTCATTGCCAAACTGGTTACTCGTTCTCGTCCATTTTTCGATCAAGCTACCTAATTTTGAGTGAGTGTCGGAGACAGGTGTTGTACGACTCATGGTGTTTCCTTTTAGCCATTTGCGAACTGCTGTTGCTAGATTTGTGAACAAGCAAATAGTGTAAGAATATTAGGCAATTCTATTTAATCAAGCTGCAATTAACATCGGTGACTTGTGCTCAATAACCTACATTGTTAATTCATTGATATTTATGTATTAAAGCTAATCAGCGAAGAGCTATCTGTATTTTGCAATGCCAGTTGTTTACACAGTACTGTGACTATTTGTGGATGATTAGGCAATTTTTCAAGTGGGGCAGGCGAATGAGTGTTAAGAAATCGGTGCAAATTTTCTTTCAGCTTGAACTGAAACGGGTATTTTAAGCGATAGCACTAGAGTATTTAGTTACAATGTCACATATGTGGTCGCATTATCTATTTCGAAAAAACAAGAGTGGCTAATTAGCCACTCTTTTCTCTTATCGTTCCGCTTCGGCAATCATTCGTTCTTGCTGCTGAAGTTGGTACATGGCTTTGTAGCGCCCGTGATCGACTTGCATCAACTGATGATGATTACCTTGTTCGATAAGATGCCCTTTATCCAGCACCAAAATACGGTCAGCGTGATGGATGGTAGACAGACGGTGCGCAACAACGATCAACGTGACTTTACCTCTTAACTCGTTTAACGCTCGCTGTACGATTTGTTCTGTTTCGCTGTCGATGTTGGCTGTTGCTTCATCGAGCAGCAAAATCTTTGGTGAACCGGCTAACGCACGAGCAATGATCAGCTGCTGTCTTTGTCCGGTAGATAGTCTTAATCCGCCTTCACCTAACTGAGTTTGATAGCCGTCAGTCATTTGCATGATGACATCGTGCAAATGTGCCTGTTTGGCGGCCAGTTCCACAGCTTCTTGGCTCAAATTTCTACCCATATCGATGTTATCAAACACTGTTGTTGCCTGAACAAAAGGCTCTTGTGGGATAAAGCCAATCAACTGGCGCAGTGTTTTGGGGGCATATTGGTTTAGTTCATGCCCGTCAATCTTGATTGAACCTGACTGCGACTGATAGAAGTTAAGCAGCAGGCTGAGTAACGTTGATTTACCACTGCCCGTATGGCCGACAATAGCGAAGAACTTTCCTGACTCAACGGTGGCATTGATATTGTGCAGCACCGGCTTGTCTGCTTGGTAACTGAACGTCAGGTTTTCAATACTTAAATCACCTTGTTCAATGTGATTCCAGCGTACTTCTTTTTGTTCTGAAGAAGGCTCTTGCAGCAACTCGTACACACGATCACCAGCGACGACTGCCTGCTGATAAAGGCTGAAGCGCTGAGTAATCTCGACCAGAGGTTCAGTAAAGCGCCCTAAGTAACTTAAGTAAGCGTATAGAACACCGACTTCGGCCACGCCTTCTACTACTTGCAAGCCAAAGAACCACACCACGCCAGCTAAGATCAGGATGCTTAACAAGTTAATCGCAGGGCGAAGCAACATTGAGCCGACAATTACCGCTTTTAAACGTGTATCGTAATACTGGCTGTTAATCTGTTCGAACTGCTGCTGTTTATTTTGCTGTTGGTTGGTGGCTTGAATCACCGTCATACCGCTGATCGACTCGTTCATGGTCGAGTTAATATCAGAGCGTAGCTGACGGCTTTGCGTCACCGCTTTAACACTGAATTTCTGATAGAGGTAAATTAAGCTCACAACCGCAGGTATCAACGCCAGAGCCACCAGCATCAATTGCAAATCCAGTATTGCCATAGCGGTCAAGATACCAATCAGCAAAACCAAGTTGGCTAAGATATTCGATAAGAACTGCACATAGATATCTTTGATTGATTCGGTGTCGTTGGTAAGTCGGCTCACCAGCTGACCTGTACGTGAGTAGTCGAAAAACGCCACAGGCAAGGTCAACACGTGTTTAAACAATCGCTTACGTATGTCTAACACCGCATTAAGCGCAATATCTAAAAAACGCAGGGTCTGTTGATATTTTAAGTAGGTGCCCAATAACACAGAAATGATGAACAGAGCGATAACGCCAACCACTGGCCAAACAGGGTAGTGATTCTGCATCACGAATTCATCGATGAACACTTTGCTCAGCATAGGGCCAAGCACGTCAAAACCGGTCGCGAGCACCACCAGTAACAAGGTTTTTATAAACAGTGCTTTTTCAGCGAATACATAGCTCATCAGGAGCTTTATTGAGCCTGAGCTGTTTTTGTCTTTCATTGTGTTTGCCTTGCTCATATCAGCTCTTCCTCCAAAGCCTGCTCCATCTGTTGATAAGCCGCCATGCGTGAATACCAACCATCAAGGCTAATAAGCTGATGATGTTTACCGCGTTCAATGATTTCGCCATGAGAAAGTACAATAATCTCATCTGCGTGTTCAATGGCAGACAGGCGATGACTGACCACAACAACGGTTTGTTCTCTGCGTTGTTGAAGGTGCTTAATGATGAGTTTTTCAGTTTTAATATCAACGGCGGACAGGGCATCATCCAACACCAAAATCGGCGCTTGGCTAATTAAAGCTCGGGCAATCGAAATACGTTGTCGTTGGCCTCCGGAGAGTGTGACGCCTCGTTCTCCCACAAGGGTCTGATAACTGTCACGGAACTGAAGTATGTCATCGTGAATCGCAGCCAGTTTCGCCGCGTGATAGACGTCTTCATCGGTCGCGTTTGGCATCCCAATACGGATGTTCTCCATGATGGTCATACTGAACAGGAAAGCATCCTGTGGGACGTAGGCATACAGACCGCGTAACTTCGCCAAAGGAATATCAGCTATCGAAACACCAGAAACTGAAATATCCCCTTGGGTAGATTCCCAATAACGCATTAACAGATGAAGCAGAGTCGATTTCCCTGAACCGGTTGCTCCCGTAACACCAAGCACTCGATTTTGCTCGACATTGAGTGATAGGTTTTTCAGTGTGCTTTGATTGGTGTCTGGGTAATCAAATGTCAGATCTTTTACTGCAAGCGCATAGCCTTCAGGCATTTGTGTGCCTTTATCTACAACGGAATCTGGCAATTTCAATAATGATTCCAAGCGACCAATAGCCGCGTTACCTCGTTGCAAAATGTTCATTAGCCAACCGAATGCGTACATTGGCCAAATCAGTTCAGACAAATACAGGGTGAAACTGGTGAGCTGACCGACGGTCAATCTTTCTTGGCTGATCTGCCAACCACCCACGATCAAAGCAATCAGAAGTGCAGATCCAAGGCTGAGCTGAATAATGGGGTCGAATAAGGCTTCTGAACGCTGCACATTGTATGTAGTGCGAGCGGATTGCTGGGCAATTTGTGCAAACTTATCCGATTCAATTTCTTCACGCCCCATCGATTTGATCAAACGAATACCGGACACCGATTGTTGAGTCTGTTCGTTGAGTGTGGAGAAAGAATCCAGCGTTTCCTTAAACTGGTGATGAATACGATTCGACAGTTTGTAGAAACCATATCCCATAAACGGAAACGGAATAATTGCTAAGATCGCCAGTTGCCAGTCAATGAAAATGAACATCATGATCAGCACCAGAATAAAGGTCAGTAATCCGTCGAAACCAGACAAGATACCCTCGCCAGCCGCGACTTCGACGGCGTCAATATCATTGGTTGCTCTCGCCATTAAATCGCCAGTCGAGTGGATGTTATAAAACGCCTGACCTTGGCGAAGAAGGCGGTGATAGAACTGTTCGCGAAGTATGTTTCCCAATTTATAGGAGGTGCCAAACAGCATTCTTCGCCATCCGTATCTCAGCAAGTAAACAAGAATACTCACGCCTAACAACGCAAATAAATAGAATTCAGCCTGCGAAAAATCTTTGGTCTGTAAAAGTTTGTCTATGGCGTTACCAATAAGCCACGGCACCGCCATGTTGAGCATAGCGACGGCAAAAAGCATCGATAACGCGATGGCGTAAGTTAAACGATGCTGGCGGAAAAACCACTTTAGATGTTGATATAACTGCATTGCTGACGTTTCTTATATTTGTTGTGTTGTTTCATTGTTAGAAAGGAGAAATGAACACTTATCACTTTTGTTTGCAAAAGTTTAAAGGTGATCACGAAGTAGACTCTACCAATCAGAGGTAAGTTTTGAAATCGAAATTTGGTTGAGTTTACGTCGATGAAGAGAGAATTAAGAAAAAGGCTGGGTAAAAAACATACCCAGCCAGCAGAGTTAAGCAATTTGTGCTGTCGAACGATCAGTACTTCTTATACAGAGAAAGTTTGCCGTTTTTATCAAACGCAATCACATTAAAATCTTTATAAGGCTGATTAGGCGCAGCCATACCCGGTGAATGTTGTGGCATTCCCGGAGCAGCTAAGCCTGAAATGTTCGCTGGACGCTCAGTAAGCAAACGTGCGATATCTGATTCTGGTACGTGGCCTTCAACCATGTAGCCGTCAATCACAGCCGTGTGGCAAGACATCAACTGATTCGGCATACCAAATTGCTTTTTCACTGAACTCCAATCGTTTTGATGGTGTACGTTCACTTCGTAGCCTTTCTCTTCCATGATTGCTGCCCACTCTTTACAGCAGCCACAAGTAGGGGATTTGTAGAGCTCAATCGTCGGTTTTGCAAACACCGAAAAGCTGAATGTGAGTGCAGACAGAGTCATTGCTTTCAATAGGGTCTTCATAATTCTTTCCTCTTGCGTGAAAGTTTCACTTCACATCAATGGTCAAGTGACTTTGATTGTAGTTTAGCGTGATAACCCCTTTACTTGGAGTCCAATCAATCGCTTTAGTCTCATAAGGGTTAAGTTGAACGGTTTTCTCTGAAGTTAACTGAGGCAGGGAAAGTTCAACAGGTTCAAATAGCTTATTAAAAACAACCAATTGAGCAGGGCTGTCGGCTTCAATAGTGACGGTTGAATTGGTCGATGCTTCTTCAATCGTCCATTCAACCAGAGTGATTTGCCCTAATGCTTCTAAGTATGCGGCCAGATTTTCTCTGTCATTGTTTGACAGTGTGCTGGCGAGAAGCTGCATGGTTGGTTCGTTAGCCAAGCTGTCGTTGATGTCATTCAGCGCTTTGCCACGAATGTTTCCACCAACATTGCCTGCGCCGTTGGCAAACTGACCGTGACAAGCAACGCAGCCGTAACCGCCAGCGGTTCTGAAAAGCTGCATACCCGTTTCCACATTAGGCGATGTTTCTGCTTGAGTCGTTAAGCTGACCAAAGAAAACAAGGCGCCGACTATCAGGTTTTTTACACTGTTCATGGAATCGTTCATTTCTCCAACAGAGCCCCAACAGCTTACTGTCGAGGCTTCTTGCTATTACAGGCTGATACTCTTCATCATGCCAGCTTCAGCATGACCCGGAATGTTACAGGCAAACTCAACATTTTTGTCGCCGTGGAAGTGCCATGTGATTTGCTTTGCTTTGCCCGGTTCTACCGTTACTGCGTTGCCCATATCATGCATGTGTTGACCGTTCATGTTTTTCATCATTTCACGGTGTTCAATTTGCTCTGTCACTGAGCCGATAGTGAACTCATGATTGATTTTGCCTGTATTCATCACAACAAACTGCACGACATCATTCGGTTCAATTTTTACTTCTTTTTTGAAGGTGATTTTCATGTCGTCAGACAGCATTACGTGAACCACTTTGTCCGGCTTTGACCCCATGGCTGGCATACCCACATCAGACATCCCATCCATGCTCATCATATTGCCATGATCCATTTTCATGTCTTTCATCATAGTGTTTGATGACATCTGACTGTGATCCATTTTGCTGTGGTCCATCGAACTATTCATAGAACCATGGTCATTTGAGTTTGAGTGGCTCATATTGGCAAAAGCGACAGAAGAGCTGATAGTTAATGCGATAGCTAGAGTAAGTTTTTTCATCTTGAGTTCCTTATTCATCAATTCGGTATTTATTTAGTTTCACGCTGTTTCCACAGCTTAAAGATTGCAGGTATTACCAGCAGGGTAAGTAGTAGGGCTGAAGCCATTCCGCCAATCATAGGGGCCGCGATGCGTTGCATAATTTGCGAACCCGTACCATGGCCATACATGATGGGTATTAAGCCAATGATTACGGTAATAACGGTCATCATTACTGGGCGAACACGCAGCCCAGCACCTTCGCGAATCGCGTTATTCAGGTCATCTTTGCTGAGCGGAATGTTCCGCTCTTCGGCTTTGAGCTTGGTGTAGTGCCATGCTTGGTTCAGGTAAACCAGCATGATGACGCCTATTTCAACCGCCACGCCGGAAAGGGCGATAAAGCCGACTCCCACAGCAATAGACATGTTGTAATTGAGTGAGTACATCAACCATAAGCCGCCAACCATAGCCAATGGCAAGGTCGCCATGATGATCAGCACTTCACCGACACGTCGGAAGCTGAAATAGAGCAGCAGGGTGATGATGGTCAATGTAATTGGAACGACGACACTTAAACGCTCTTTCGCACGCTCCATATACTCGTACTGACCAGACCATGCGAGTGAGTAACCTGCTGGCAGTTTCAGTTCCTCTGCTACGCGTTTTTGTGCTTCAGATACATAAGAACCGAGATCTCGACCTTCGATATCAACAAACACCCAGCCGTTAGGACGCGCATTTTCTGTTTTGATCATCGGTGGACCATCTTCGTAGCGAATATCCGCCACATCCGCCAAGGCTATGCGAGCACCGTTTGGTGTCACCAATGGCAGATTTTGCAGTTTCACTACCGAATCTCGGTAGTCTTGCGGATAACGAACGTTGATAGGGTAACGCTCCAATCCTTCAATGGTTTCGCCCACATTCATGCCGCCAACGGCGGTGGAAACCACTTGTTGTACGTCTTTAATATTCAGCCCGTAACGTGCCGCTGCCTTACGCTTGATATCAACAGTCACGTATCGGCCACCCGCAACTCGTTCAGCATAAACCGATGCAGTACCTTCGACTTGGTTAAGAATTGGCTCCAACTGTGAACCGATACGTTCAATGGTGCTCAGTTCAGGACCAACGATTTTGATACCAATTGGCGTCTTAATACCAGTGGCTAACATATCGATTCGGGTTTTGATTGGCATTACCCAAGCGTTAGTTAAACCGGGGAATTGAATCAGGTTATCAAACTCTTTACGCAGTGATTCTGTGGTTACACCTTCACGCCATTCTTCACGAGGTTTGAGCTGAATGACGGTTTCGATCATGGTGAGCGGAGCCGGGTCAGTTGCCGTATCTGCACGGCCAACTTTACCCCATACCGTTTTTACCTCAGGTACGGTTTTGATCAGTTTGTTGGTTTGTTGCAGTAACTCACGTGCTTTACCAATCGAAATACCCGGATAGGTGGTCGGCATGTACATCAAGTCGCCTTCATCCAATGGTGGGATGAATTCGCTGCCCAGTTTACTGGTTGGGTAATAGGCAGACGCCATTAGCGCAACGGCCAATACCAATACCGATTTCGGGAATTTTAAGCTTAGGTTAAGCAGCGGGCGGTAAAGACCTACCAGCGCTCGGTTAACTGGGTTTTTATGCTCAGGAAGGATCTTTCCGCGAATAAAATAACCCATTAATACAGGAACCAAGGTAATCGCTAAACCTGCTGAAGCCGCCATCGCGTATGTTTTAGTAAAGGCGAGAGGAGAGAACATTTTCCCTTCTTGGCCTTCAAGAGCGAACACAGGCACAAAGCTTAACGTAATGATAAGCAGCGAGAAGAACAGCGGTGGACCGACTTCCTGCGCGGCATCACCAATGACTTGCCAGCGGTTTTTATCCGTCAGTGGGGTGCGTTCTATATGCTTGTGTACGTTTTCAATCATGACGATTGCGCCATCCACCATGGCACCGATGGCGATGGCTATTCCGCCCAGAGACATGATGTTGGCGTTAATACCTTGCCAGTGCATGACAATGAAAGCAGACAAGATGCCGACAGGCAGGCTCAGAGCAATGACTAAAGACGAACGAATGTGGAACAGGAATAGTGCACACACTATCGCTACCACGATGAACTCTTCCGCTAACTTCTTCCAAAGGTTCTCAACGGCTGCATTGATAAGCGTAGAGCGGTCATAAGTAGGTACGATTTCCACACCATCAGGCAGGCCGCGCTGAAGCTCTTCAAGCTTGGTTTTTACGTTGTCGATCACTTGGCTCGCATTTTCGCCAAAGCGCATCACAATCACGCCGCCAACCGCTTCACCTTCGCCATTGAGTTCAGAGATGCCACGACGCATTTGTGGACCTAATGAAATGTCCGCAATATCGCCAAGCAGTAACGGTGTACCTTTATTGGTCACTTTAAGCGGCAGAGACTGAATATCTTCAATATTGGTCAGATAGCCGGTGGTACGAACCATATGTTCGGCTTCTGCCACCTCTATAACCGAAGCGCCAGTCTCTTGGTTGCCGTTTTGAATCGCCATGTTGACTTGTTGAAGCGTCAAGTTGTAAGCGCGCAATTTAGCCGGATCAATCTGGATCTGATACTGCTTAACCATGCCGCCTACGGTGGCCACTTCAGAGACGCCATCAACAGTTTGCAATTCGTATTTTAAGAACCAGTCTTGCAGGCTGCGTAACTGCGCCAAGTCATGTTGACCGGTTTTGTCTTGCAATACATAGCTGAATACCCAACCCACACCTGTCGCATCAGGTCCTAGTGTTGGTTTGGCATTGGCTGGTAGCTTAGGCGCAACTTGGCTCAAATACTCCAGCACTCGCGAACGAGCCCAGTACATGTCGGTTTTATCATTGAAAATGATATACACGTAAGAGTCACCAAAGAACGAGTAACCACGTACGGTTTCAGCCCCAGGTACCGCCAGCATTGCGGTTGTGAGCGGGTAAGTCACCTGATCTTCAACCACTTGCGGTGCTTGTCCAGGAAAGCTGGTTTTGATGATCACCTGTACATCAGAGAGATCGGGAATCGCATCGACAGGTGTATTTTTCACACTAAATAAGCCGCCAGCCATAAGTGCAACGGTTGCCAGTAGGACAATAAAGCGGTTTTTCAGAGACCAGCGAATAATGGCATTGATCATTGTTTGCCTCCGATTCGCTCAATACTCTTCAGGGTGAAGTCGTTGTTCTGCTTCTGTACTAGAAATCGAACACGGTCACCTTCCTCAAGACCGGAAAGCTTAATATCAGGATCGACAGTGAAGTTCATTTCGCCCGCTTCCCAGTTCCATTCTGAAACCGGTAAGTGTTGAAGCGTGATCATACCGAAGTCTTGCATCAGCATTGTGATGTCGCCTTCCAGCCACACTTCACCTGCTACGACGCTGCCGTCTGATTTAATATCGATGACCTGGTACTGGCCATCCGGTGTTTTTTGCAGTTCAAACTCGACCATTTGTCCGGACTTCAGCGCATCAATATCAACATTGTCGCCAGCGGTGAAGTTCATGGTCATGCCCGGCCAATTCCATTCAGGCACTGGCTGGTGGTTAATCGTGAGAGTGCGAGAAGAGGGTAAAATATCGCTGATTTCGCCCTTTGCCCAAACACTTTCCATATCTACTGCAATACCATCGATACGAGCCAGATCTGCCGTTTGGCTCGATTCAGAATCAAGTAAGAAGTGCGCTGATGTTACGACTTTGCTTTGCTCAGTAAGACCTTGCAATACTTCCACTTTGTCACCAGCCTCACGTCCGATTTGAACGCGTGCCGAGCGATACTTGCCATCACCTTCAGACAATACCACTCGAGTCATTCCGCCAGAGCGGATCACTGATGATTTAGGAATTGTCAGTACTGATTCTTCCGTTACTGGCTGCAGCGAAATATTGGCGAACATATTTGGCTTTAGCTCGCCTTGTGGGTTAGGGAATTTTAGACGCAGACGTAAAGTACGGGTTTGCGGATCTAAGATAGGGTAGACGTAGTCAATTTCACCTTGCCATTCTTTGCCCGGTAAAGCATCTAGCGTCATCTTGGCAGTGCTGCCAGCTTTAACCCAGTGTGACTGGCGCTCGAAGACTTCCGCATCAACCCACACATTCTCAAGTGGGCCAGCACTGATCACAGCCTGAGCGGGTGACAAATAACCGCCTTCACGAACATTGAGATTAGCGATGATACCGTCAGCCTTTGCTTTGATATCAATCGACTGAGACGCTTTGCCACGTTTGACGATAGATTGAATTTGTTGACGATCTACGCCCAGCGTAACCAGTCTTTCGGTCGCGCCTTTGACCAATCCTTCTCTGCCTGTGCGATAGGCATTAATCAGTTCTTCTTGAGCTTTGACCAACTCAGGCGAGTAAAGAGTAAACAACACATCGCCTTTGTTTACTTTATCGCCGATTGCGTTAACGTTCAGCTTTTCAACCCAGCCTGCTACGCGCACGTTGGTTTGCCATAACTGGCTTTCATCGAAAGCCACATAACCCACGGTTTCAATACTTGGAGTAAGAGGTGTCATCTGCGCAGAAGCCACTTTTACCCCTAAATTATTTTCAACGGCTGGGTCGATCTTAACGGTTCCCGGCGCTTGGTCTTGCGCCGCATCTTCTGCATAAACGGGGATCAAATCCATACCCATCGGTGATTTGCCCGGTTTGTCGCGTTTATAGTTCGGGTCCATAGGGGCAACCCAATACAGCGGCTCGTCATTGGATTTAGCTTGGCTTGCTTGTTGTTCGTGCCCAGTACCATCTGTTTGAGAAGTATGTGTTTGAGACAACAGTGTTTGTGCACCAAAGCCCAAAGTTGCGCCGATAACAAGCGCGAGTGTTGTTACTTGAATTGTTTTCATTGTTGTTCTGCCTTGTTATTGCTGCTCTGACGTTGTAGTAATTTCTGGTTTATCAACTTGATAGCTGTAGCTATTGAGTAATGCGGATAAGTTGTTATTAACCAGATTCAGGTCGGTGATGAGGCGCTGAAATTCCAGCTTTAATGCAAGTTCATCACGAGTCGCTAATATCACATCGTTAAATTGAGCAGTGTTATTTTGGTAACCTCTCTCTGTTGCTTTCACACGTGAATCCGCTTGCGGAAGCAGAGTCGATTCGAAGCGTTCGAGACGTTGAGTCAGGTTATTTTTGTCAACAAGCAGAGCGTTGACTTTGGCGTTCATCTGTTTCAGCAAAGTATCTTTTTGTGACTGAGCTGCACCCACTTGGTATTGTGCTGCGGCTAAGTTTTTATCTTGCTTATTACCCGTGAAGAGAGGGATATCCATAGTGATATAGGCGCTGATCAGATCCGATGCTGGCTGACCACGCATGTCGTTTGACTGACGATAGGCATACATCACTTCTACGCCGAACTGCGGAGCATAAGATTCGCGAGCAATATCGACTTGAGTACGACGTGCATCAATTGAAGAGTCCACCATTCGCACGGCGGGGTTTTGATTCAGTTGTGAATAGAAATTGCTGTTGCTCGCGGTATTTTCAATATTTTGCAGTGCACGCCAGTCCAACTGATTGGAAGCTTCAAGTTGATCTGTATTGATAAGCCAGTCTGAGCCTAACCACTCAGATAACTGAGCCTTCAAGCGTTGTTGCATCTGCTCATTCGCTTGGATTTTTTCGTCCAGTTTAGCGACTTGCAGTTGTGCATTGATTAGGTCTTGAGCTTCACTTTTACCAATTGAATAATTGGTTTGAATGAATCTTTCCATCTCGCTTAATAGCGATCGGTTTTCAAGCAGAACTTTGTTTGCCACTTGCTGATAGCCGAGTTCAAGCCATATCTGAGTAATGGCATTCGCGACTTCAAGCTCTCTTGCTGAGACTTTAACTTCCAGCCCGCCAGCTTGCTGACTAGCTTTTCTATCGTTGAGATCGGAGGTGTCGCCACGGTTGAATTGTTGCATAAGACCAACGGAAATATTGGTCATAGGGTCTTCATCAAACGCGAAGCTGTCCGTTGGTAATCCAGTGACGCCAAATTTAAGTTTTGGGTCCATAAGGGTTGCACTAGCTTTACCAGTTTCTCGCATTGCCTGAGCTTCTGCGTAGTACTGACGGCGTGTTCCGTCATTAGAAAGTGCAGCTTCAATTAACTGCGATAGCGTTTTTTCGGATGTTGACGATACACTGCCCGCGGTTTGCTCATTTACGAGCGGTTCACCAGCGTATAGAGGTGTAGTCGTCAATACCGCTGCGCTGATAGACAGCGCCAAAAGGCATTGTTGAATTTTCACGATTTATAAATCCATCACTGAGCGCATGACGCGCACGATAATTCTTCCGCATGAATCTACGGAACCTAAATATGATTGATGGATTTAAGCGCTGGGTGGCCGTTCTAGGCTTTTTGGGGTATGGACAACATCACCGGATTTTGGCGATGTGAATAAAGCTAGCGAAGTTTCTGCTGTTAACAAAACATCTGGAACAAGCAAAATAGCCGCGGCTGTAGTGCAAGTGGTGTCACAACAGTTATGAACGATGTCTTTCGACATTTCACATTGGCTGCCTATGGAGTCTTGCTCCATTTGCATTGTGTGATGCGCAGACATTTGCTGTGTTTGGCAAGCAGCAGAATAGGTTTTCATATCATGCGACATCGGGCTGGTCATCATTCCTGCACTTGAAGCAAAGCCGGACATAAGCAAGGCTGCTAATGTCAGGATTGTAACCCAAGTTGTTGAAATAATGTTTAAGCGCATGACAAACCGAATCTGGAAATTTGGCTAGAATATAAAGCTTTACCCTAGGGTAATGTCAACAACTTACATAGAATTAAATGTTTAAAGAGATGTCCGAATGGTAAAAAGTGCCTGTTTTACCGTACTATCTTCAAATCAAGTTGTCAGGCAGAAGCTTTTCAACAGTTCGAGAAACTAAAGAACAAGTAGACTGAAAATGAATGTAGAGCACTTAAAGCTGTTTGTGCGTTTGGCTTCCAGCCAAAGTATCAGTATGGCCGGGCAAGAGCTAGGTTTGTCTCCGGCGGTGGCAAGTTCGCATATCAATAAACTTGAGGAAAGCCTTGGAGTTCGCCTTGTGCATAGAACCACGCGCAAAGTCTCTATCACTGCCGAAGGGCGAGCTTTTCTGCCTTACGCAGAAGAAGTACTGGCTTCCGTGGAAGCCGCAAAAGGCGCAGTTGGTGTTGGTCACAGTAACCCAACCGGAACACTGAGGGTTACTGCGCCAGCATCGTTTGGTCGTATGCATCTGATACCGGCAATGAACGGATTTATGCAACGCTACCCTGAACTTAATATTGAATTTCGATTTTCAGATTCGATCATCGACATGGTGGAAGGTGGCTTTGACGTGGCAATTCGAGCCGCAGAGCTAAAAGATTCATCATTGGTGGCTCGAAAACTAGCTCCGGACCGCCGCATTGTCGTTGCTTCTCCAGCGTACCTGAATCAATTTGGCGCTCCAGAAAAACCGCAAGATCTGGTCAATCATCAATGTATTAATTTGATCGGCTTAGATAACTGGACGTTTAAAACCGACGAGGGGGTTATAAGTGTTAAAACTTCAGGCCGACTTCGATGCGATAACGGCGATGCGATGCGAGATGCGACAACGGGTGGTTTGGGCATTTCCATTAACTCCATTTGGAGTGTCTATAAGCAACTAAAAAGCGGCGAGCTGGTGGAAATACTGCAAGATTACCCACTGGCGATGGAAGCGAGTATCTGGGCGGTTTATCCAAGTTCTCGTTTGATCGCGTTAAAGGTCAGAGCCTTTATCGATTACTTTTCGGAGTATTACGGTCAGCCTGCTTATTGGGAGAACGAACTTAACGAGGTGAATCCTTCTTAACTCTACAAGTATTCACTTTATTTGCCTTCAGGAAAGTGTGTTAATCGCAATGACAGAAGTTGTCGTATGAGCTTCAGGTATATTAAGGACTTAGCGAAAAATTACTGATTTTTATTTTCAACGAAATGAATAAAGTGATTATAGAAAACAAAGTATTCTCAATTTTTGACGAGCCTATATCATAGGGCAAACTCTGAGGTCCGTGACGGTTTTGATACCCAAGGTACCTTTAATAATTGATGTTAAGGAGAGCAGTAATGTCTCATCAAATTATCAAAGATTTAAGCAAGCGCTATACAACTAAAAAATACGATGAAGAGAAACGCATTTCTCAAGAAGATATGGCTGTGATCAAAGAAGCAATTCGTTTGTCAGCATCATCAATTAACTCTCAGCCATGGAAGTTTATTGTTCTTGAAAGTGATGAAGCGAAGCAGCGCTTCTACAACACCTTTGCCAATAAACACCAGTTCAACCAACCACATGCAAAAACAGCATCACACACGATTCTGCTTGCGCATGATCCAAAGTTCACCAAAGAAAAATACGCTAAACGTCTGGATGCAGAAGTTGCCGCAGGCCGTTTATCTCCAGAAAAATTTGATGCACGTATGGGCGCTTATGCGTTTGCCGAGCTAAATACTGATGAAACGGGTAGCAACGGCAACTGGACTAAAGCTCAGGTTTACATTGCGTTGGGTAACTTGCTGCACACATTGGCTCGTCTAGGCATTGACTCTACGCCGATGGAAGGTGTTGATGCGGATCTTATTGGTGAAGAGTTCAAACAAGAACTTGAAGGCCATGTGTGTGAAGTTGCGTTGGCGATCGGTTATCACAAAGAAGATGAAGATTATAACCACGCTCTGCCAAAATCGCGCCTAGCGCTAGAAGAAGTCGTCACTACTTTGTAATTTCGACCTCTATATTTTCCTGTCAGTGGCGAAACTTTAAATGGCTCACCACTGACAGATTACGTTCTTCCCTCTATTGATCGTTCAACTTCTTGTTTTACTCGCCAATTCTTTATTCAGCCACGCTTTAAACGCACCGATCCTTAATGCTCTCGAAGAGGATGGATCGCTAATCAACGAGTAACGAATTCCCGGTTTTAAGCCAATATCAAACGGTTTTACTAACAGTCCGCGTTCTACGAAATCTGCTGAAATACTTTCAGTTGCCAGGCAAGCGCCGTGACCTGCGACAACCGCGTTGATGGCCATATCAAAAGTACTTACTTCCATCCACTGGAGACTTTCTCTTTTGGCCTTAACTTGCGCTGTGGCAAACCAGTGATCCCAACTGAATGATGCTGAGTGGAAATCTATTAACCAGCATTTTAGCAGTTGTTCGGGACTTTCAAATTTCATTGATTGCGCGAGTTCGGGTGAGCAGTAAGGGTAAATAGCTTCTTCAAACAGCGGCTCTTGTTCCAATCCCAGATGCTGAACACTCTCTTCGCCTTGCCAGATAAGTACATCTGTTTCGGTATGGCGAATATCAATATCTTTCATGTTTTGCACACGAATGGGAATGTGCGGATATTCCATTGTGAACTTCCATAACCTGGGCATCAGCCAACGCGTAGAAAAGGAGCGAGGAGCACTGACATTGAGCAGCCCTTCGAGTGGTTCATTCTGAATCCGATTCAATCCGGTAATGATCTGTTTAAACCCGTCATCAATATGTTTATGCAGTATTTGTCCTTTGTCTGTGAGGTGCATTTCTCGACCACGTCGAATAAACAATTTGCACTTTAGTTGCTCTTCCAGTTGACGCAGTTTCTGGCTAATTGCAGCTTGCGAAACGAACTGTTCTTCAGCCGCTTTACTGTAACTTTTCAGTCTTGCCGCTGATTCGAAATAACGAAGCGAAGAGAGATGACGTAGTCGTTTGTCCATAACCTGTACTTATAGTTCATGTAAAAAAGCGTTGTTCGTAACGAGACTCTATTGCTCAGATAATATTCCTATCTCGAATGGACGCAAGGTCAAATTATGCAACTGTTAGCGAAACTAAAAAGGGAAATAATCGATACAACCTATATATTTAGGTGGATTACAAAGAAAGAAGCAAAACGGAACAATGATGCGAGCGCATTAAGCGAACATCTCAAAAAGGACATTGGTCTGTCGAATGAGGTGAAAGAGACGGAGCACTACTCGAAGTTTTTATAAGGTGAGCTAATGTCGTTTTTACTGCTCAGTGCTCGTTTGGCGTTTCGGTAAACTCTTTCTGCAACCAAGATTTTAGGGTGACGACATTTTCGTTGCGGAGTTTTTCTGGTCTACATACGAAGAAAAATTCCTGATGCGGGTTATTCACTGGTGTGCCGATTTCGACCAACATTCCGTGTTTAATATCATCACGAACAAACAAGCGATGAGTGACCAAAACACCCAGCTTACGAATCGCGGCTTGCACCGCATGAATGGAGGCGATGAAGTTAAGGTTCTTGTTTTGCTTAGGCACGGGAAGTGAATTTCCTTCGCACCAAACACTCCAGTCATGCTTCCTACGCAGGTTCTCTGCATAAATGGCTGGATATCGTGCTAGGAGATCAGCAGCAGACGGACACGCATCGAATGACTCCAGTAATTCAGGGCTGCATACCAATAGGAGTTCATCGTCACCGAGCTTTTCACAATAATAATCTTGCCACTCGTCAGTTTTGCCATGAAGGATCGCGACATCTACACCTTCTTGGTTTAAGTCAAATGAACCAATTAAGTTGGAAAGCCGAATATCGACGTTGGGTGCATATTGTTGGAAGTTATCGACTCGTGGAACCCACCAGTGCATAGCCAGTGAGTTGACCATATTCACCGTAATTCGGTTTGACTGAGGTTGTTGAGTGACCGATTCCGTCGCAGTAATAATTGCTCTTAACGCTGGAGCTATGTCGTTGTAGTACCTCTGACCTATGGCATTAAGCTGAACCTGCCTGCCAACTCTCTGAAACAGTGGTTGGCCAATTAATGATTCAAGACTTTTAACAGCTTGGCTGATTGCAGAATGACTTACGCTAAGTAAGTCAGCAGCTTCAGTCATACTGCCTGTCTCTGATACAGCGACAAATGCGTAAAGAGATTTGAGTGGTGGTCGTCTATTCATGTGTAAGTTTTTCTAACAGGTTTGTTTAAATATATTCGTTTTTTTCTCTGTTGTCATTGCTCTACTATGAGCGCGTCAATAGGGGGAGATTATGTTGTTAAAAAATCGTGCTGTTCCTTATATGCTCATTTCCACATTCAGTATGTCGTTAACTGGGCTTGTATTAAAAAAACTTACCGAAACGATGGGCATCGAGCTCCTGACATTTCTACGATTCTTTATGCCTGCATTACTGCTTTTTGCCATAGTGGGGGTGTCCAAACTACCTTTGCCTCCTCGATCAGTTATAAAAGCGTTGATCATTCGTGGGTTGTGTATTGCGGCATGTCAGCTTTGTTTTATCGCTTCACTGAACACCTTGTCTCTTGTAGAAACAACCGTACTGTTTGCAACCGGCCCTATATTTATTGCCGTTTTGGAAAAGCTGATTTTTAAAGTAAAAATTAAGACTGAAACGAAGTTTGGCCTAGTTGCCACTTTCGCTGGTGTTTTAATGTTGGCAGGGGATGCGTCTGGAATTCAGTTCCGACCAGAATTGCTCATTGGTTTGGGTGCTGGCTTGTTCAATGCAGGATCGCAAGTAAGTTTATTTCGCGCCAGCAAAGGTGAGGTTAAAGCGTCAGTGCTCAATAGCTGGACATTTCTTATCGCAGCGGTAAGCGTGCTTCCTTTGGCGTTTATCTTTGGGTTATCTGATCTTGATACTCAGATACTGCTGGAGCCTCAAAATAATGCATTTGTATGGGTATGTTTATTGGGTCTTTCAGTAACCGTCGTGGGTAATCAAATCTTACGTTCGAAAGCTTACAAGCTGGTGGAGAGTAGCTCTCAACTAGCGCCGCTTATTTTCACTAATTTATTGTTTACGCTGATGTGGCAGGTTCTGTTTTTTGATGAAAGCTTTTCTAAACATCAGATAGTCGGAATTACGCTCATAATATTCGCGGCATTGATGAATACCTTTGCAGCCAAACTGTTTAAGTACTTCTCTCATATCAAAGCATCTCATATATAGAGATGTTTAGTGGGAGGTTAAGCTGCCTATGTTTTTCTTAGGAGGCATTATCAATGGCGTTAAATTTCATTGAGTTAACACTATAGGAATTGAGTATTTGCTCATTATGTATGGTGTTACTATGCTAGCTTATCCGGTGTCACTAATAGGGTGCATTTATGATTAGCTGTGGTAACTACGACTACATAGAGATAGTCTGTTTGTTCAAGTATCCGATTGAAATTACTTTAAAATCAAGAGAAGTTGTTTCTGGCAAAGCGCTGGATACAGCAAAAAACAGTCTCGGTGAAGAATGTATAAAATTGCTCACTCAAGACAGTGATGTATTGGTGGTATTAGATTCAATCGCTAAGATGAAAGTCACAATGGAGAATCCTCATTTCCAAGAAGTGGCATTTGATTGACCAGCATTTCTAATAGGTAATTCCAACAGGGAATAGTTGCCATTTCGATGAAGGAGATACCGTGCAAGACGCGCAAGAACTGACAGGCGGAAGAGAGTCAATATATCGAGTGGGTGATAGTGTTTATCGCCCACTTCAGCCTTGGAGTTCAACAATTCATAATCTACTGAATCATTTACAAGCAGCAGGTTTAAGTGAGTCGCCTAAGTTCATTGGTATTGATGGTGACCAAGAGATGTTGAGCTTTGTAGCCGGTGACACTTACAACTATCCGTTAACCAATGCTATTGCGAGTAAGGAAGCTCTGATATCAGCCGCTAAGCTCCTGCGAAAAATCCACGATGCTTCAGTCGTATTTGCGCAGCAGGATAATATATCGAGTTTTACTTGGATGTTGCCCCCTCAGGAACCCTACGAGGTCATATGTCATGGTGACTTCGCACCCTATAATGTCGCGCTAACGGGCAATTTAGTAACAGGTGTTTTTGATTTCGACACCGCACACCCTGCGCCCAGAGTCTGGGATCTCGCCTATTCGCTCTATTGCTGGGCGCCTTTTAAGACCAACAGTGACGAC
The DNA here is from genome assembly GCF_038452265.1 of Vibrio diazotrophicus. Taxonomy (NCBI): domain Bacteria; kingdom Pseudomonadati; phylum Pseudomonadota; class Gammaproteobacteria; order Vibrionales; family Vibrionaceae; genus Vibrio; species Vibrio diazotrophicus. The sequence continues at coordinate 604,193 of NZ_CP151843.1, read as the reverse complement.
AAGCTCGGCACGCTAGACGAGCAAATATCAAGGGCAAAGCTGTTTTGCGACAGCTATGGAACGTCCGAAGAGCAGAAAAAACAAATTCCCGATTTCATGATTAAACGGCTAAACGCCCTTGTTAACTTTATGCGTCAGGAAGCAAACAAAGGTAATCAACAGTTTTGTGAGAATATTGATCAAGGCCACCTTAAATCCTATCTACGAGACATAGAATACATTGAATCCAATAAACCTAAGATTCTTTCAGGGCTGTGTAACTAGTAGGTTACCTCAGTAGATGGCTAACATATGGCAAGAGCAAAAACAAAAGAAGAACTGATCTCTCAAGCAGAACAAAACTTTTCTAAGCTTTGGAACTACATCGACTCGATGACTGAGCTGGCGCTGAATACTGAATTTAATTTTTCCGGTGACCCGAACAAGAAAGAGCAGCACTGGGAGCGCGATCGTAACCTGAGAGACGTTTTGATCCATCTTTATGAGTGGCATCAGCTATTAATAAAGTGGATTGATTCTAACAAGCTTGGCCAAAAGGCAGATTTTCTACCTGAACCCTATAACTGGAAAACGTACGGCGAAATGAATGTAGAGTTTTGGAAGAAACACCAAACCACTGAGCTATCTGATGCAAGAAAGCTGGTTACCACAAGCCATCAAGCGGCACTTGAACGAGTATTGAGTTTTTCTGATCAGGCGTTATTTACTAAGCAGTTTTTTAATTGGACTGGATCTACAACCCTTGGAAGTTACTGTGTTTCAGCAATGCCAAGTCATTACGATTGGGCTTTGAAAAAACTACGGGCTCATGTTAAGAAACTTTCTCAGCAATAATCAATTTTGTTAGCAAATTAATAGAGTTTTGTTTGCTGCTGTTAGTGTTTCCTGTAGGGAGCACGATGCATTTGAAACATCAGATAACACAGTTTCTGGACAATAAAAAACCAGCGTTTCGGCTGGCTTGATAATTCGTTCTATTGAGCCGTTTTGACTCGAATCTTACTTTTAGCAACACTGGTTTGGTTCAGCGCAGCAATAGCAGCTTTAGCTTCTGAAACGTCTGGCATTTCGACGAAAGCAAAGCCTTTAGAGATCCCCGTTTCTTGATCTAAAACGAGAGTGCATTCAGTGACTGTTCCATGTTCTGAGAATAGTTTACGAATGTCTTGTTCTGTCGTTGTACGAGCAAGGTTGCGTACTAATAGTTTCATAGTTGTCCGTTAATATGGAAGTGACAGCAAGGATTGTCTCAATAAAGACTGTTGTCACCAAGCGATAGTTTAGCTTTATCTTAAAATAGTTTAAGGTAAAGCAACTAAATGCATAATATTCTGCTCTTTTGGAGCTTCCGACACCAATGTTGATGTCTGGTGTTATTGATAAAAACACAACCACCGTGTTTAGCTATCTAGCTTGATCCTCATTTGCGGTGACTTTGTGTTATTGGAGGAATATGGAAAAGTTAGCTAATGAAATTTGGATATTTAACGGTGAACCTGTTCAATTCTTCGGTCTGCCTTATTCCACTCGTATGACAGTGGTTCGTTTGTCCAACGGTGATCTCTGGGTGCATAGCCCGATCAAACTGTCTGAAACAATCCAAGTTCAGATAGAAGCACTAGGATGCGTGAAATACTTAATAGCGCCTAATCATTTACACCATTTGTTCTTGCCTGAGTGGATTTCGACTTATCCAGAGGTTGAAGTGTTTGGAACTGATGAAGTGATTAAAAAGCGCAGTGATATTACTTTTGATGGTTCTTTGAATAGCCAGCAAAGCTGGGCTTGGGAAGATGATATAGAGCAAGAGTTGTTTTCGGGTTCTCCATTGATGGAAGAGTGCGTGTTTTACCACAAAGTCTCTGGGACTCTAATCGTGACTGATTTGGTAGAAAATTTTTCAGGACATAGCTTTAACTATTGGCAAAGATTGGCAGCTAAGGGCGCTGGAATCCTTGCTCCTAACGGCAAAACACCGCTGGATTGGCGTTTAAGTTTTATGTTCGGCAAACGAGATGCACGTACACATCTTGATAGGTTATTGAGTTGGGACACCAAGGCTTTAGTTATGGCACATGGTGAAATTGTCACAGAAAATACCGATGAGTTTTTAGCTAGGTCTTTTAAGTGGCTGATATAGAACGAGTGAAGCTACCTGCGAACACCTGTTGTAAAGGTATAGTCTCGCATTTTGTTACGCTATTTTAGTTCAATGGCTTTTTAGCTTGGTTTAGTATCGAAGCGTCAATTATTCCTCAGAGGCTAAAAATGAAAAAATCGGTAATGACATTGACTTTAACTCTTGCTCTGGTTGGTTGTGATGACGCGAGTAAGGTTATCGACCAAGCTCAAGAGGTCGCAAATAAAGCCGTGGATACTTTGCAACTGCAAGCTCAGTCAATCGATCTTAATAGTCTGAACCTTGAGGTTTTCGGAGATGCTGCCCAAAGAGCTAAAGAGTTTACTCAATCAATCGATACGCTTATGAATACTGAGTTGGGCGATCAAGAGGCAATCCGCAACGTGACCGAGCAGATTTCCAACTCATATTATTGCTTGGTTGAAGTTTCCTCGCAGGAGACGGCGGAGAATCTACTGGATAAGATTGTGTCTTCAGTAAAGAACGACCAAATGCTAGCCATCATCGAAAAAGGTGTTGGTAAAGCCAATTCAGTTAAAGAGTGCGTGATTTAACCACTTACCGTTTGCGTACAAATATCAACGAAACCCAATATATTGCTCTTTGTTGAGTGAGGTGTTGGGTTTCGTTTTCATTTCAAAATGACTATCATCAGTTTAATTTTGTCAAATTTGCAATAAACGGATATTCGATGCGCACTCGTTCAGATGATTTAGAGATCTTAGTTAATGTGGTCGACAGTGGCAGTTTTTCACTTGCCGCCGAAACCATGGGGGTACAGGTGGCTAAAGTCTCGCGAGCAGTGAGCCGTGTTGAGAAGCAACTCGGAATCACAATCCTTAATCGAACGACAAGACGGTTAGAGTTGACGGAAGAAGGCAGACGCTTTGTTGATTCGGTGCGTTCTGGTCTGCAATATCTTCAGCAAGCGGAAGAAGATCTTTCCAGTGGTGGAGAGCTGCCAAAAGGCAAGCTTCGTGTAGATGCTGCCAGCCCGTTTATGCTCAATCAATTAGTGCCACTGATACGGGAATTCAAACAAGCTTACCCTGACATTGAACTGGAACTTACCTCAAACGAAGGCTATGTCGATCTTCTTGAAAAGCGCACAGATGTGGCAATTCGCATTGGCAAGTTGGCTGATTCAACCTTGCATTCCAGCTTTCTTGGTAAGAGCCGTTTATTCGTTGTTGCTTCTCCAGAGTACGTATCGAGAAAAGGCTTTCCGAATACGCCTGATGATCTTTCCCAACATGAGATTATCGGTTTTACCAGACCAAAAAGTTTGAATGTCTGGCCTGTAGAAGGTGTTGATCATATTGAACCAACCATTGCCTGCAGCAGTGGTGAAACGGTACGCCAGTTGGTTCTTGCCGGTAATGGTATCAGTTGTTTGTCAGGATATATGGTTAGACAAGACATTGCTGAAGACCGATTAATTGTACTGTTAGATGAATACAGTAAAGAGTCTTCAGATCGTGAGTTGATCAATGCGGTGTACTATAAATCATCCCAAGTGGCTCGCCGAATATCGGCATTTATCGACTTTATCAAACCTCGATTCACTCTTTAAAACCAGCTAAATCTGTTCGTACGGATAAGTATTTTTGTGATTTTTGCAAAAATGTTTTGTCCGTTCGTTGATTAATCAGCTCCTAGTTCACTGTTAGAATCTTCCCCATACAAGTATTCACTTATCCAACCGAGGAACTTATGACTGACGCATTGTTTCAACCGATTCAAGTAGGTCGTTTTCAACTTGCAAACCGCATCGTTATGCCTCCGATGACTCGTTCAAGAGCAAGTCAGCCAAACGATGTGGCCAACGACTTAATGGCAAAGTACTACGCACAACGCGCTAGCGCTGGGTTGATTGTGAGTGAAGGTACCCAAATCGCACCAAACGCAAAAGGGTACGCATGGACTCCGGGTATCTACAGTAATGAACAAGTGGCAGGTTGGAAGAAGGTAACGGATGCAGTGCATGCGAAAGGCGGTATTATTTTCGCTCAGCTTTGGCATGTGGGGCGTGTCACTCACCCAGACAACATTAACGGTGAGCAACCTATTTCTTCTTCTGCTATTAAAGCTGAAGGTGTGAAAGTGTTTGTTGATAACGGCACTGATGAGCCAGGGTTCGTTGACACGGCAATGCCACGTGAAATGACTCAAGATGATATTGATCTTGTGATTAAGCAGTTCCACCAAGCTGCAAAGAATGCGCTGTTGGCAGGCTTTGACGGTATCGAACTTCACGCGGCTAATGGCTATTTGGTCAATCAATTTATTGACTCTGAATCAAACAATCGTACCGATATGTACGGTGGTAGCCTTGAAAATCGCCTGCGTTTCCTTGATGAAGTGGTAGCGACATTATGTGATGCCATTGGTTCTGACCGAGTCGGTGTTCGTCTTGCGCCATTAACAACTCTAAATGGTACGGTTGACGCGAACCCTGAAGAAACCTATGTGGCAGCAGCGAAAGTTCTCAATAAACACGGCATCGCATACTTACATATTGCAGAAGCTGACTGGGACGACGCACCGTTAATGCCAGTAGCGTTTAAACAGGCGTTACGCGAAACCTTTACTGGCACTTTGATCTACGCTGGTAAATACAATGTTGAGAAAGCGCTTTTGGCTTTAGATTCTGGTTTAGCGGATATGGTTGCGTTCGGTCGCCCTTATGTATCAAATCCAGATCTGCCTGAGCGTATTAAAAATGGTCAGCCTTGGGCCGCTCACGATCCCAATACTCTGTTTGGCGGTGCAGAAAAAGGATTAACGGATTATCCAAATTTTGCCGAACAAAGATAAGTTGAAACGAAAATAAAGCCTCTTGATAGAGGTTTTATTTTGTCTGAGACTTGTTGCCAAGATGCTCGAATACTGCCATGTTGATGTTTATTTCGACCATAACGAGGGACGTTAATGAAATTTGAAATCACGACTGCACGTTCTGAGCATGCCAACCAGATAGCAAAGTTAACGCAAGAACTTGGTTATACAGCAAATACGAAAGACACAGAAACTTGGTTAACGCAATTGAGTCGTTCACCTATGCATTGTGTTTATATCGCAGTAGTCGATAACCAAGTATACGGTTGGCTGGTGATTGAGAAACGAATGTTTCTAGAGTCTGGCACAAAAGCTGAAATCACAGGTTTGGTCGTAGGTAAACAATATCGATGCCTTGGTATTGCGCAAGCGTTGGTGCGAGCTGCACAAGAGTGGGCTATTGAGCAGGGTTTAGAGACAATGGTGGTGAGATCCAATGTTGAAAGAGAAGAATCGCATCTGTTCTATCCCAAAGTGGGATTTGAAAGAAGTAAGACAACCCATGTCTACACTAAGTCTTTGAAAGAAAATGAATAACAAAAAGCACCGACTGTAAAAGCTGGTGCTTTACAAGTGAATCATGTTGTTAGCTTACTGACCTATTGATCACTCAACTGAGCAATTGCACCCGGCTTTATGTAACGTGCTTTGATACCTTGCGCTTTTGCAGCCGCAATAAGTACTTGCTCAATCCAGCCAGCATCCATGATGTTCATGAAGTTGCCTTCTTGGTCGAAGTTGATGTTCGCACCAGAGATCACCATAAATCCGTCAGCACCACCTGAGTCTTTAGGACAGTGGAAAGTATGGATAGAACCGCCTGGTTCGTACAGGTAGCTACCTGCGGTTTGAACTTGATCTGGATATTCCATGTAGTGCCAAGCACCACTTAACGTATAGAAATGCACGACGCCAGTGTGGAAGTGTTTTGGTAGCGTGATGCCCGGTGCAAACTTCGCACGAATAACCCAAGTACCGTTTTCAGGATCTAGAAACAGTGGGTATACGTCTACGCCCGGTAATGCATCTTTGACTATAGATTCTTCGTTGGTATTAAGTGTTAGCAGAAAATCTTGATGTTGAATCACTTCTGGTAATGACATTGTTCTCTTCCTTGTTGTTGTTATTTCTTAACCCAAAAGAGGGTATTTGAAGTTTTCGAAGCCATCGGAAGCACTAACAGTGCAACCATTAATGCAGTTGGCTTGGTCGCTGACTAAGAATGAAACTACGTTGGCGATTTCTTCAGGCTGAGTGAATGTTTGACGCATCTGTTCTTTGCTAATGTGTTCCCAAAGACCAAATGCTTCATATTGACGGAGCATCGGTGTATCAACACGTCCGGGTGCAATGGCAACCACACGGATACCAAGAGGTGCAAGTTCAAGTGCCGCGCATTTGGTCATCATATCAACGGCCGCTTTACTGACGTTATAAGTGAACGTCATCTCCGAAGCCATCTGTGCGTAGACTGAGGAAGTGTTAAGAATGACACCTCTCGTACCCTGCGACTTAAACTGATGTGCTGCCGCCAAAATTCCGTAATACACGCCATTTTGGTTAACTTTTGTAACGGGATCGAAATCATGGATAGGGTCGTGCTCTAGGAGTGGTTTCGCCATGCCAATACCAGCATTGTTAATCATGATATCCAAGCTACCGAAATGTGTTGCAGCAGCTTTAACTGCGGCTTCGACTTGTCCGTAATCAGAAACATCAGCCGCGAAAGTGTGCAGTTGTTCTTCATCAAAACCTTGATAGATTTCCAGAGATTTTTCCGATAGATCCACAGCGAGGACTTTAACACCTTGCTCAAGTAACTGATTAATAATCGCTTTACCAATACCACCGGCAGCACCTGTAACGACAGCAACTTTATTGAAAAGCTCCACGATACATCTCCTTGTTAATAAAATGTTAACTTGAGCGTAATCTACATCATGAAATTGTCGTTAACTTGATTTTTTGCGAAGGTTTTTTGATATATTGCATTCACAAATGATTAACATTGCTGGATTGGAATATGTATATCGTTAGAAGCGGAGCAGCAGACAAGTTTGACAGCTTGGTCCATGAGTTAAGCCAAAACCCAATAGATATATTGAAAGATGTAGGTTTGTCGGCGACTCAGTTCCGTGATCCCGATACATATATTGCTTACTCGCGGTTAGCCGATCTCATGGAAACGGCTGCGTTACAATGTAACCAGCCTCTGTTTGGCGTGATGTTGGGGCAAAGACAAAGCTTACAGAGTCTAGGCGACCTACCGATGTTGCTGTCTAGGGCTAAAACCGTCGGCGATGTATTTTCACAGGTTAACGACTACCTCTATTTGCACTCCGTGTCTTTAGATTTAAAAGAAAGAAATGGTTGGGTACAGGTATCACTGAATATTGATGTCGATAATGAAATAGGCAAAGAACAGCTCATACAACTGAGTGTGGCCCAGCTTGCCAAATTTGTTGCAAGCATTCTCAATACAGATGTTGAACGCATTACGCTTCACTTAACCCAATCGGAAGTAACGGATTACTCGCTACGAGCGAACTCAGGACTACCGCATATTCTCTTTGATGAGTCATTTAATGGGATACTGCTACGACCAAGCCAGTTGAGTTCGAAGGTTTACCAAGATCCTGAACTGCTTGAGCGACATTTTGAAAAACATCTGCAGTACTTAAACAAGCGTTATCCCAACAATTTGTATGACCAAGCGTCTGATCTTATTTCTCGCTTGCTAGCCACAGGTGAGTGCAGCGTAGAAAGGGTCGTCGCCAAAGCGTTGGATTTACACCCTAGAGTTTTGCAGTCTCGTTTGAAAAGTTATGGCTCAAGCTATCGCGAAATATTGCAAAAAGTAAGGCAACGACTGGCGGAAAAATCGCTGGCTGATCACGCACAAAGCATTACCGACATTGCTCTTCAGCTAGGATATGCCGAGGCTTCTGTGTTCAGTCGTCATTTTCGAGATTGGACAGGGTTGTCGCCGACTCAATGGCGCAATCAATGTGATAAACAAAGCTAACGCATAACCTCTATGGTTAGCTTTGTTGATTTCTAGAGGCGTTTAAGCAGTAGTTGCCAAAGCCGGCTGTTCAGATTCTTCGACCTCTTCTTTTATTGAGCGCACTTCAACAAGATCTTGAGTCAGCTTGAGAACTTTACTGGTGTTCAGCAGGATCTCTTGATTGAGTTCAGGGTGCTCATTCAAAGTAACGCCATATGAAGGGAGCATCTGCTTGATCTTTTGTTGCCACTCTTCAGTTGCCATGTGCTCTGCAAAGCAACGTTGCAGTAACTCAAGCATCACCGCCGCAGACACGGATGCACCAGGAGAGGCACCTAGCAGTGCGGTTAAGCTTCCGTCTGCTGCGTGAACGAGTTCAGAACCAAGATGCAATTCGCCGTTTTTCCCCGCCACTTTTTTGATGATTTGTACGCGTTGCCCAGCTTGCCACAACGACCAATCTTCAGATTTAGCGGTAGGGAAGAACTCTCTCAGAGCTTTCATTCGATCTTCGTTACTTTGCAGCAGTTCACCAACAAGGTATTTGATCAAATCAAAGCTCTTTAAACCGACTTGAGTCATTGGAATCAAGTTTGATGGTGTTACCGAACCAAATAAATCAAGCAGCGAGCCTTGTTTTAAAAACTTACTAGAGAAGCTAGCGAAAGGCCCGAAAAGTACCACTTCTTTACCATCGATGAAACGAGTGTCCATGTGTGGAACAGACATAGGTGGCGCACCTACAGCTGCTTTTCCGTAAACTTTTGCACGGTGCAGTTTTACGATTTCAGGGTTTTCAGTTACGAGGAACTGACCGCCCACAGGGAAACCACCATACTGGCGGGATTCAGGGATACCAGATTTTTGCAGTAGAGTCAGTGATGCACCACCAGCGCCAATAAAAACATACTTAGTGTGTACGGTACGAACACTGTTGTTGTCTAAATTCTTGACGGTGATTTTCCAAGTACCGTCAGACTGACGGTGCAACGTTTTTACTTCATGTCTTGTGTTCAACGTGAAGTTTTCATTCTGGTTTAAGATGTCGACCATGTGGTGAGTAAGCGCACCAAAATTCACATCGGTACCAAATCGAGAACGCGTTGCTGCAATAGGCTGGGTTTCGTCACGGTCTTGAATGAGCAAGGGCGCCCATGACTTAATTTGTTCTCTGTCTTCTGAGTAAACCATGCCATCGAACAGAGGTGAGCTGCGCAGTGTTTGATAACGCTTGCGAAGGAAATCAACGTTGTTCTCACCAGTAACAAAACTCATATGGGGAACGCTGTTAATAAAGGTACTTGGATCGCGGATTAAACCTTGTTCAACCAAATAGGCCCAGAATTGACGGGATAGTTGAAATTGTTCGTAGATTTCTAACGCTTTACCCATAGTCACTTCGCCATCGGAAGTCTGTGGGGTGTAGTTTGATTCAGCTAAAGAGGAATGACCGGTTCCGGCATTGTTCCATCCGTTGGAGCTTTCTTCTGCGACCTTATCAAGTCGCTCAAACATATTGATAGTCCAATTAGGTTCTAATTGTTGGATGAAAGTACCGAGCGTTGCGCTCATAATACCACCACCGATTAAAACCACATCGACCAGTTTCTCTGCAGCATTAGAACTAAGCTGGCTGAATCCATTTTGACCAGTTACGTTACTCATTTTGGGGCTAAATCTCTCTAAATCGCAAACATTACAAGTGTTTAACTATCATTAGTTTTCTACAGCCACCGACACTTTATGCTCGATATTTTAGTTGTATTTTATCTTTGAGCATTGTCTGTAGAAAAACTCCCGTTTTTGGTTGTTTTCGTAGTAAGTAAACAACCAAAACAGGGTTGAATGTTACACAATTTTAAAATTATTTTTAACAACAATTTAATCTAAGCTAGAAATATTTACTGAGAAACTAAGTAATACACAGGTAATCTTAAGGGTTAATATAATCAAAAGGTGTTCTGTTCGGTTTGTTTGCATACAGTTTGTGTAACAAAAACAACCTAACAATGATGTAATAATCCAACAAAATGAAAAGTTGTAATTGTGATGAAGTTTGAACTCTTGAGAATACGGCGAATCTTGCCAGCTATTAATAGTTAAAGCGTACTTGAGTCGTTCAATTAATATGATTTTGGGCTTCTTTACGCAAAATAAGATGGCTCTCCTTTTTCCTACAAACCTCTAAGCTCTATCCTGATACGGCAGTATTGAGTGAATTGTTAACATGCTCATTAACTCAATGAATATGTTCTTGGTAACCATGGTTTTTAGCACTTACTTTCATTCCAATATGAAGCGATGTCCGCATTGTAAGAGCGATGCATTGCGCGTGAAAAAATACGCCAGTGACAAACATGCGTTAGAGTGCAGTCACTGTGGGGCTAGAGGCCCTATGTCTAAAATCGATGAACTACCAGCATTGGTGGCCTCGGTGTCGGGATTTAACTTACTTAGAACTGTGATCGATGAATCTCCGGATGTTATCTTTATAAAAAACTGGCAAGGGGATTTTTTGCTCTGCAATCAAGCCTTAGCAAGTTTGTATGGCACAACACCTGAGCGAATGGTGGGTAAAACGGATGCTGACTTTAACGACAACGCAGAGCAAGTTGCTTCCTATGAGCAAAGCGCTCGTGAAGTTTTAGAGTCAGGAAAAACAACAACGACCATAGAAATGTCTACTCATGCTGAAACTGGCGAGATTCGTTACTTCCAATCTGTTAAAAAACCAATACTCGATCCGGAAGGAAGCAACAAGCTACTATTGGTTATCGCACATGACATCACTGAACTAAAAAATGCCTATCAAGCGGTTGAAGAAAGTGAAAAGCGTTATAACTTTGCAATGGAAGCTTCGAACGTCGGTATTTGGGATTGGAATATTACCGATAACAAGGTTCATCACAATAGCAAGTGGTGTGACATATTAGGCTTACAAAGTAATATGCGTGTTCATGACATGTCAGTACTAGAAAAGTTTATTCACCCTAATGATGTAGAAAAAATGATGATGGCGGTTGAAAAGGCTTTGGAAGTTGATGGTCTTTACGATAGTGAACATCGAATGGTACGTACCAATGGTGAAGTCTTATGGGTTCATGATCGTGGCCGTGTGGTGGAATACGATAGGAATGGCAAGCCTATTCGTATGGTGGGAAGCTTTAGTGACATTACACTTAACAAACGCTTTGAACGTCAATTAGAAAGGACATCAAAAGAGTTAGAACGAAATAATGAGACCTTGGAACAGATTGTTCAGGAGCGTACGGAAGCGCTTGAACTGGCAGTAAAAGAGTTAGAAAGCATAGCAACAAAAGATCAGTTAACAGGTTTAGGTAATCGATTAATGCTTGAACAGTGGTTGGCGATGCAAACAAGAAATCAAGAACTTGTCTCTATTCTGATCGATCTTGATCGGTTTAAATCGATTAACGATAGATTTGGTCATCAGGTCGGTGATGAAGTCTTGGCAGCGGCTAGTAAATGTTTGTCTGATATTCGTGAAAGTGACTTACTTATTCGATGGGGTGGTGAGGAGTTTCTTATCTTGTTAACCAACGTTACCATCGAACAAGCTTGCATGATTGCCGAAAATTTGAGAGCTAATTTGCAGAATGCGAATATATTGCCAGTGAATGAACAAGTGACTGCAAGCTTTGGTGTCTGCGCTAAACCATTCAATAAAACTGAGTTTGAAAACGCTGTCCAACAGTCAGATGAAGCTTTGTATCAAGCTAAGAAGGCTGGTAGAAATCAAGTTAAAGTTTTCGGTCATCTTACTGGAACTAAAGATTAAACAATTGGAAAAATGCTTATAACGTTAATTTTGATAGGTCTGAGCTAAGCTGAATCACTAATATCGATTGAACAATAGCGAGATCAAATTAGTGTTGTGTCAGATTTTACGGATTATTGCGTATTCCGGTGATTCCGGACACCGGCTCCGGTTTAACCGGACGCCTCATATCCCTAACTTTTCTCTAACCCTATTTTTACTCTACCTGTCCGGATTGCGCCAGTTTTCTCATTGATTCTCCTCCGAGTTCTATTCGGTGACTGTTGTGGATTAACCTATCCAATAAGGCGTCAGCAACCGTGGCATTGCCTATCATGTTGTACCATTCTTTAACCGGAAGCTGGCTTATCATAATGGTGCTGCTGGTTTGATAACGATCCTCCAGAAGCTCCAGCAAGTGACCCGCATGATCCGGACTCAACTTTTCCATTCCCCAGTCATCCAAGATCAGAAGTTGTTTTCTCGACAGAGCCAGAAGTTGCTTTTGGTAAGTCCCGTCAAGGCGACCTGAACTCAGGTCATCAAGTAAACGGCTGAGCCTGTGATAACGGACACTGTAGAGCTGGTCGCAAGCTTGAGCTGCAAGCGCACAGGCAACGTAGGTTTTTCCTGCTCCCGTCGGTCCGGTGATCAGAACGTTTTGTTTTTTGTGCAAGTAGCTCCCGGTTAATAGCTCACTCATTTGAGTACGCTTAAGTCCTCGTCCTTCTTTGTAGATAATCTGACTTGGCAGAGCATCGACCCGGAGTTTAGCTTGCCACTTCAGGCGTTGGATTTTGGCCTGATTTCGTCCCAACACTTCGCTTTCAAGCAGCAGGCTTAACCGCTCTTCGAAGCTCAGCTCTGCATAGGTCGATAACTGCTCTTGTTGTTGCTCCAGAGCCGAGGCGGCATGGCTCAGACGCAGTGATTTGAGTTGTTCGCTTATTGTGTTCATCATTCTCTCCTAGTGATAACTGTTGGGTCCGCGCACATTGCTGTGTTGGATGTCAGGGGTGGATTCCGGAGTCGAAGACAACAGGCCTTCCCGGTGATTTTCAAGCAAGTTTCTGATGAACCTGAGATAGGGTTTGTTCACCATCAGAGCATCTTTACATGCCTGCTCTAAGCGAGCGTCACCGTATTTTTTCGTCAGGTTGAGAAGCCCAAGGCAACTGCGATTGGCTTGCGCAGGATGCGCTTTCGACATGAGTAATCGGTTGACCACTTCTTGTGTCGCTGCGCCGATCCGGCCTCCCCAGTTAAGTAACCGCTCTGGTGACCATTTTTGATATTGATGATTGCTGGGCATATGCTCCGGATAAGTACTGATCCCATGCTCTTTTTTACTGGCTGGGTGCTGAGAGATCAGATTACCCTGATGGTATATCTGTATCAGCCTGGAAGTGGCTTCAAGCTCAACGTATTGGCCCACTAACTGATGGGGAACAGAGTAATAATGCCTTTTGTATTCGATGTGATAATCCGGCCCCACTTTGGCGCGTTTGATTTCTGTGTAGAGATAACGTTGTACGGGGAGAGGTTTTAGTGCCGGCTTATCCAGAGTATCGAACAGCTCCTTTCGGCTGGCTCCCAGTTGTTTCATCTGTCTTTGGTTCAGTGAGTCCATTAACTCCCGGATAGAGAGGTTTAGCTCTTTGAAGGTATGGAAGGTTCGGTGACGAAGCCGCATCATGATCCAACGCTCAACGATAAGGACGGCATTCTCAGCCTTGGCTTTATCTTTGGGTTTATAAGGGCGTGCTGGCATAACGGCCGTGCGGTAATGGTACGCCAACTTGCGGTAACTATCGTTGAGCTTGGGTTCGTAGCGGTCCGTTTTGGTCACCGCGGATTTTAGGTTATCAGGTACAAGCAACGCCGGAACGCCGCCGAAGTGTTCAAAGGCATTGGCATGAGCTTCCAGCCAGTGCTCAAGTCGCTGGCTTTCACAGGCTTCAACATAGGTGTAGTTGGACGCACCTAACGTCGCCACGAAGATCTGAGCGTTGCGGATTTCTCCGGTTTCAGGGTTTACCACCGGGATGGTTGGTCCACAGTAGTCGATGAACAGTTTGTCACCGGCCAGGTGGCTCTGACGCATACTGCGTTTCTGCTTCTTTAACCAACGAGTGTAATGCTCGCAGAACTGGCTGTAACGATAAGCTCTCTCCTGATATTCAGCCAGATACTCTTCCCACAGCAGATGTTTGCTCATGCCCTTACGTTTCAGTTCGACAAAGCACTGGGCGAAGTCCGGCATCACCTTTGTGTCGCTGATTGTTTTGTCACGATAGAGAGTCTGAGCCAGTTCAGTATCAGAGCAGCTTTCAGGGAGAGGCCAACTCATTGCGCTTTGCTCAAAACGGGTCAGTATTTCTGAGATGGTTGAACGACTTACTTTCGTGCAGGAAGCGATCTTTCTGGTCGACAGATGGCACTCATATTTAAGGCGTAATACCTCTTTGATGTTTGTCATAGATGTTCTCTTTTTCGGCATTATCACTTCCTTGCTACGTTAATATGCATAACAAGAATAGTGAGTGATTGATTTAAAAGAGAAAAGAGGGATATTCCGGAGTAACCGGACAGGGTTTCCGCTTAACCGGACAGTGATTCCGGAGTTAGTGGAAAAATGGCTGGTTTATGCCGGAAATAGTGTCCGGATTAAAACGGAATGGGTGTCCGGGGAATCCCGGAAACGGTGGCTGGATTGCTCCGGAATACGCAATTATCTCAATTAGGCATTGCTGGTAGTTAAAATATACGGTAACTATATATGCAACAAGTCTATTGTTGATGGATCACTAAGGAAGGAAAATGTTTAGTCATATTATGGTCGGCTCCGACGATATTGAAAAATCAAAAGCGTTTTATGACGCTATTCTAGGTGTTTTGAGTTATCCGCAAGGTGTCATTGATGCGAAAGGACGCTGTTGGTACTTCAATTCTAATGGTGTGCTCGGTTTGACTAAGCCTATTAACGGCGAAGCGACTACACACGGCAACGGTATGACTATCGGCTATAAAGTTGATAGCCCTGAGTTGGTAGACGCATGGCACGCGGCTGGGGTTGAAAATGGTGGTGTTACGTGTGAAGAGCCACCAGGCGTGCGTGTTATCGATGAGAAAAAGCTTTACTTAGCTTATCTTCGTGACCCATTCGGCAATAAACTTTGTGCCGCGCACTATTTATAACGTATCAATAAAAAATATTGATCAAAAAATGGCTTGTGCAGTTTAACTCACGAGCCATTTTTTATTGGCTTTTTGCATTACGGTATTTATGCAGAAGATCCCAAGGTATATGACATAAGTAGTGATCTTCTTGGACGCGGGTCAGGCGATGTTGATGTTCTTCATCACTAGGGACAAAGTTGGTCAAAGGTAACACTTCAACCACAATTTTTGCTGCGTCAGATCGTGAGGCAATATAGCGTTTCGCGGCTTCAAGATGTGTCTGGTTATCGCTGTATACACCTGTACGGTACTTCAAACCTACATCGTGGCCTTGTTGATTAACACTGTAAGGGTCGATGATCTCGAAAAGGTGTTCAACCAACTGCTCAACTGAGACGCTCTCTTCATCAAATTGGACTCGAACGCATTCTGCGTAGCCATCATATTCAGTTTGGGTTGAATGGGTGGTGCCGTTGGCGCGACCAGCTAAGGTATCAATCACGCCAGGAACATACTTAATGAACTCCTGAACACCCCAAAGGCAGCCGCCTGCTAAATAGATTTGTTGCATAGTAAATTTAACTAAGCCCTAACTGGATGAAAGTAGTTATTCTTAATTTGTACTTGAGCGGAGTAGCTTGTACAAAGCAGTTCCAACAGTCGCTTTACTTGATCTGCTAACTCACAATAAACACTGCCAGCTGCACATTTTTTCAGGTTGGAAAAGTAGTAGCCAGACCATGTAACAAGGTAGTCACCCAGCATCTCTTTTACATGTTGCTCTTGCTCATCTTCAATCAACATACCCAGTATGATCAGCATCAGACCGATATGGTCTTCTGGATCGGTTACATCTTCACGAAGACCCAAACCGCAGTGCTCAATGAACTCACAATATTTCTTATGTGAATGACCAAATAAGATCGACTCTCTATCAAGATACATCGATGACCAAGGTGGGGCTGGCATATCATCTTGGATGGTAAACAATCGATCGTGTTCATCTTGAAGCGTATCTTGATTGGTAAACTTGAAGCTGTTCAAAACCTGATTCACTTCTTTGATTGGCGTTTCTACTTCATCTTCCTCAAAGTAGGTTCCAAAAGGGAATTGGTTAAAATCTCTGGGAGGGTAATAAAAAAGCGCACCAAAAAGCTTACAAACAATAGCTAATTCAGGTCGAGAGAGATTTTGTAGTTCCACGGCATTACCTTTATAAATTCCTTTTACTGCTAAATAGGCTAGTGCTTGTTTAACAGCGGTTAACTTCGCCGAATATATCACTATATGGTGTTTTATTGCGACACGTTTCATTTTGATGTGACATTAATTGGTACTAAGGTTTATTTTTTAATCAGTCGTTTGAGTTGAAAAATGAGAGTAATTTAAAGGAGATGACGGTAAGGAAGGGATTTTAGATTAGCGTGTAAAGCAAAGACTAAATTATGGAGAAGAAAGTAAGCCGTGGGATATCCATATCCTCGAGGCTTAGTGACACTTAGTTTGATTCTTTTGCGTTGAATTGATAATCCACATCAACGATAGCGCGGTATTGAATGTCGCCGTTGCTGTTTGCGAACTCTTCTACAGTGACTTCAGATTGACCAACATTGATGTTCTTAACCAATGTGTATGATTGCACTGGAAGATTAAAACGAAGTTGAGATTGGTCCATCGCTTTAACTGAATCTGAAAGATCGAAACCTGCATTGTACGCTTCAGCTTTAGAGCTGTACGTGTCAGTTTTAAACGTTGCGTTGTCACTAACTGTTGTAGTTGAAGCAAACGCTGATGAAGCAAGTAGTAGACCTGATGCAAGGATAATTGTGTTTTTCATGATAAATACCTTTTGAATTCTGGGTGTTATAAGTTGTTTAAATGTGTTGATTAACGTGATTCTTTCGCGTCGAAGTGGTAATCCACATCTACGATAGCGCGGTACTGAACTTCACCACGTACTTGAGCGAACTCTTCAACTTTTACTTTTGTGTTATCGATACTGATGTTGTTTACATTTTGGTAAGCGTTAACTGGTAGTTGGATGCGCAGTTCAGTTTGGCTCATGTTTGATAAGTTTTGAGCAACACTTAAACCTGCATCTAAAGCTTCTGCTTTAGTAGCAAAACTTGAAGTAGTTACAGTTGTATCGTTGTGAAGCGTTACGTTAGAAGCAAAAGCTGATGTTGATAAAAGTAGGCCTGCTGCTACGGTCATTAGTTTGTTCATAATATTCACCTTTGAAGAATAGACTTTATTGTTTCTTACGGAATGTCAGACTTATCTGTCATTCGATGGGTGCATTATGAGTAAATTTTTAAGTGTGATGAAGATCACTTTTGGCATTTTACTATGGACAAAACGGCACCAATGAAGGGGTTGAAATTTCGAACGATGATCTACTCGTCAATATAATTTTTTCTGAAGTCGAGAGTAAAAAATTGCCTAATGGTGTGAGATAAATAGTTGTGGTGAAAAAAGGGCGCAGATAACCCCTTACTTATTGATTTTTAGTAAGTATTATTTGAAAAATGAAGAGGCAAGAGGTTAATCGTTGAGGTAGGATTCCCAAACTGGTGGGGTTCCTATGGTGTCTTGAACGGTTTCGATGAAAAGTTTTACTAGTGGCGGTGGATTTCGATGTGAGTAGAGAGCGTAAAGACCACCGGTGAATGAGACTTGAAAATCAGGTAACAGCTTGATTAACCCTAAATCATCAATATTTTTGGTTAACATCATCTGTCCAACAATGACGTAGCCTAATCCTTCTTGAGCGGCATCCATTAACAGCTCAACTTCATTCACGCGGTAACGCCCTTGGGCATTAAGAGTGAACGATTCATCTTCAGTTTCAGAGAAAAGTTTTACCTTGTCTAACGTAAAAGAACGGTTTGAATAGATAACCGAAGGCAGTGCTGCTAGTTGTTCAGGGTTCTCTGGATATCCATGTTCTTCGATGAAGTCTTTCGATGCTAAGATTGCCATTTTATGGTCGGCAAGTTTCTTCGCTACAAGGTTGGAATCATCAGGAATACCAATGCGAAATGCGATATCGAATCGGTCGCTAATAAGGTCAACTTTTCTATCATCCAGAATGACTTCGATACTGACCTGCGAGTACTTTTTCAGGAATTTTATAACCGCTTTTTTAAGATAAGTTCGGCCAAATAGTTGAGTGCTGGAGAGTCTTAAAACGCCTCTTGGCTCCTCGTTAAAAGTATTCGCAAGATGATGAGTTTCATCGAGGGTATCTCGGATTTTTTGCGCTTGTTTAACGATTTCTAGTCCAGCGGTGGTAAAGGATAATGAGCGAGTGGAGCGGTTCAAAAGGCGTAAACCTAATGAATCTTCTAGCTTTTTGATTTGTTTAGAGAGAACTGAACGATCAATCCCTCGGAGTTCTGCGGCTTTAGCAAATGAACCTTGTTGATGCACTTCCAAAAGCATGACGAGTCGGGTAGCTAGATCCATTGCACAAAATTCCTGATAGTGGGTTCAGAGTTCTCAATTTCTTTGTATCTTAAAGATAGATTAACGGCCCTTATCGGGCCGTTAAATATTCAAAGTATTAGAACCTTACACTAAGGTTTCTAACATTGCAGCATCGTATTCAACAAGTTCTTTATTTTGTTGTACACGGCTTACGTAGTCGGGGTTTGCGATGAAAGGACGACCAATAGCCAGCAGGTCAAATTTGTTCGCTTTAATTGCTTCAGCACCTGTTTCTGCATTGTATCCACCAACCGCCATTAGGGTCTTAGAGTACGCTTTGCGCATGTATTCAGATACTTTTCCGCCTAGGAAATCAAATTCCATGCTGTCGTCAAACATGCCTTCGTGAAGGTAAGCTAAATCGCGTTTTTCAACTTCTTTAAGGAAGTAGTCGAACACCTGACGATCGCGTGCATCTGTAGTCATATGAGCATAACCGGCAGGTGACACACGTAGACCGGTCAGTTCTGCGCCGATACGTGCAATTACAGCATCAATAACGGCAAGCGGGAAGCGAGACATGTTTTCCGCAGTCTGACCAAATTCGTCAGATCTATGGTTTGTATCGTAGTGTAGGAATTGGTCAATTAAGTAACCGTTAGCACCGTGAATTTCAACACCATCAAAACCTGCTTCAATCGCGTTTTGAGCCGCTTGTGCATAGTCTTCAACAAGTTGTGCGATTTCTTCGCTCGTTGCTTCTTTAGGAACGGTATAAACCAATTCACGCATACGAGGAACGGTTCCGTCGAACGCTACTGCAGAAGGTGCTAACACATATTCACCACCCCAAAAGTGAGGGTGAGCCACTCGGCCGGTATGCCATAGCTGAGCGAAGATCTTTCCGCCATTTACGTGTACTGCGTCTGTTACTTTTTTCCAACCAGCAATTTGTGCTTCGGTGTAGAGTCCCGGAGTGTTTGGATAGCCTTGGCCGTCAGGACGAATAATTGTCGCTTCTGAAATGATCAAACCAGCATCAGCACGTTTTGCGTAGTACTCGACCATTGCGTCTGTCGGAACTAAGTTTGCGTCTGCCATACAACGAGTCAGTGGAGCCATTGCAATGCGGTTTTTAAGTGTAATTTTGTCGTTGAGCTTATAGCTTTCAAATAATGTTGCTGTCATTTTGATGTTCCTTTTATGTCCTACATGGACTTTATGTGCACATGCTAACCTTTTCTTGAATGAACATTCAAGTTATTTTTTGAATGATCGTTCAAGTATCTTGTGAAAGGGTATTCAAACCAGTACACTTAGTGGGTCTTAAAGCTGAAGAGCAAAGTGTAATGAGAAGTGCAGAATTTGACCGTGAGTATGTTTTACGCTCAGCGATGAATGAGTTCATCGCCAAAGGTTATAACAAAACCAGTATGCAGGATTTGAAACGAGCAACGGGCTTACATCCGGGGTCAATCTACTGTGCTTTCGAAAACAAACGCGGTTTGTTGCTTGCGTCTCTTAATCATTATGCTGAAACCAAATCCGAGTCGTTTGAAGAGTTCTTCGTTGAAAATGATTCCATCTTGAACGGCTTTGAAAAATATCTGAATGACATAATTGAATTTAAAGATTGCCATGAAAATAAAGGCTGCTTACTTCAGAAATCGCTGAGTGAACTTGAGCAGCAAGATGAGGAAGTTGAAGCGATCATCTGCGGCATGCTGAATCAGTGGAAAGTTAATATCAGAAAAAAAATTGAGATAGCTAAGACTCACGGTGAACTGCCATCGGATACAGATTGCGAGTTGCTTGGTGATTTTCTGGTTATGAATATCTATGGTTTAAGATCTTTCGCTACCACTAAGCCGTCAAAAGAATGTTTAGAGAAGTTGGTGAAAAAAATAGTACAGAGCTTAAAAAACAGCTAAGCGTTTGTAATACAATTTTTGCACAAAACAATGAACAGCTATCACTTTGAATAAAGGCGATAGCTGTTTTTGTTTTATCTTCAGTCACTTGTTGTTGAGTTCTCTCAATAACCAAAATCCTCAATAAAATTATGGCTTTATACTTAATGCTAAAACCGTCACGTAGTACTTAACTTTATGCGTAATCAATAGTAACGTGCATGCTCTGGAGGTGATCTTGCCTCAAGCCAGTGCTTGTTATGTTGAGTTATTGATTATGTTTGACCACTTTTTTGTCGTAGATGTTAGCCCAGATAAACTTGTTGCTGGTACGTACAACGTTTGGCTTGTGGCGGTATCGATTTTTCTTGCATCCATGGCATCATTTTTCGCTTTGCGTTTAGCATCTACAGCAAGACACATACAGCTTGTAAGCCACAGACAGATAGCTTTACTCTCGGGATCGTTTGTTATGGCTGGTGGCATTTGGAGTATGCATTTCGTAGGAATGCTTGCTTTTGCCATGCCTCATCAAATGGAATATGACCACCATATCACTGCGTTATCTTTCGTTCCTGCCGTATTAGCGAGTTACTTCGTCCTCAAGTCGTTAATCAATGAAACGTATTCATTGAAAGTCACATTAAGAAACGGGTTTATTGTCGGTGCGGGAATCGGCGCGATGCACTATATCGGTATGGAAGCAATGAATATGGATCTCGATCTTCGCTACGATCCATATTGGTTTGCACTGTCTATTGTTGTATCGGTTGGATTGGCAACCATTGCTTTGACGGCGCGATCTAGATTGCGACACGCATTTCCATCCTTACGTTCTATACACGTTAATTTGATTAGTGCAGCTATTATGGGCAGTGCAATTTCTGGTATGCACTATACCGGAATGGAAGCCGCTCGCTTCATTGAAGAGATGGAGTGTGTTACCCCACCATTTACCGAACAAGACAACACACAATTGGCCATCATTGTTTCAATCTTTACGCTGCTTCTTTCTACTTTAGCGGTCAACGTCAGCTCTCAGCTTCGCTACCGTCAGTTATTAAGAGAGAAAACAGCGGGAGAAGCGAGGCTTCAGGCTATTCTCGATACTGCTGCTGATGGTGTTATTACAATAGATGCGAAAGGTATCGTTCGCGGTATTAATGGCGCAGCGTGTAAAATATTTGGCTGGTTAGAGCATGAAGTCATTGGGCGCAATGTTTCTATGCTAATGCCGTCCAACCATCAATATCAGCATGATTCCTACTTAGAAAACTACTTCAGTACCGGCAAGGCACAAATAATAGGCTCTCCAAGAGAGCTATACGCTCGTCATCGATTTGGTGAGTTAATACCTGTCAGATTAGCTGTCGGTCGAGTAAGTTTGGAAAGTGGAGAAACACTGTTTGTTGGATTTGTTTCTGATATTTCTGAACGCAAAGCGATGGAAGAGAAGCTAAGAGAGAGCGAACAACGTTTAAGCTCTCTTATGCAAAATATTCCTGGATCCTCGTTCAGACGTTTGCTCGATCATAAGTGGACACCTGTGTTCCTGAGTGAAGGCATCGTCGAACTTACGGGTTACAACGCGGATGAATTTTTGTCAGGTAGAGTTGCTTTTGCTGACTGCGTTTATGAAGGAAAAGATCGCGACTTATGCTCGAACATGCGTGCAAACATCGATGAACGTGACACATATGAAATTGAATACCGCATCCACCATAAAAACGGCAATACCGTTTGGGTGTTAGAAAATGGCATGGTTGTTCGCGATGAAAATAATAATGTGGTTTGGGCTGACGGGGTCATGGTGGATATCTCAAGTCGCAAACAGATGGAACAAGAGTTGGTTGAGGCGAAACAACGCGCCGAGCATGCAGCGGAGAGTAAAGCGGCGTTTTTGGCCAATATGAGCCATGAAATCCGAACGCCGATGAACGCCATCATAGGCTTTACTGACATTCTTCTGGATTCCGATATCAGAGGCGAGGATCGCAAACATCTTCAAACCATTTCGCATTCTTCTCGCTCATTACTGCATCTTCTTAACGATATTCTCGACAGCGCGAAACTTGAGAAGAATAAGATGGAAATTGAGCAGGTACCGTTCAAACTAGCGGCCTGTGTTGATACCGTTATTTCAACTTTATGGCTTTCAGCCAAAAACAAAGGCATAGAACTCAATCTGGCAATGGCTGATGACTTGCCCCAAGTCGTGTTAGGCGCTGAGGATCGTATACGCCAAGTTTTGATGAACCTTGTTGGTAACGGCATAAAATTTACCGAGAGTGGCGGTGTATCGCTGACGGTTTCCGCCGTTGAACAAAAGCCCGATTGGATTCGATTCAGTGTGATTGATTCGGGGATCGGCATTGATCCTTCTCGTCTTAAATCCATCTTTGAACCTTTCACGCAGGCCGATGCATCAATGAGTCGCCGCTTTGGCGGTACTGGTTTAGGAACCACTATTTCTCAGCAGTTGGTTGAGTTAATGGGCGGAACGATTCAAGCAACGAGCGAACTGGGTAAAGGGAGTTGTTTTACCATCGAGCTGCCACTACCAAAAAGTGAAGCTGCGACGGTTTCTCGCACATCTCACATCTTCGATCTGCCAAGTTTACGAGTGTTAGTGTGTGATGATATCGAGCAAAACATTAACTTATTGCGAATCCTTCTTGAGCGTCAAAATCATAAAGTATTTACCGCTCAAGATGGTCATGAAGCTGTTGCTCAGTTTAAATCGGTGCAACCGGATATCATCTTGATGGATATCCAGATGCCGAATTTAGATGGGTTGGGAGCGAGCAAACAAATTCGTCAATGGGAAAAACAGTACAAACTAGCGAGTACGCCAATCATTGCTTTAACCGCAAGTGTCTTGGCTGAAGATCGAGTGGAAGCAAGAGAATCCGGCATGGACGGTTTTGCAAATAAACCCGTAGATTTTGCTCTTCTAACTCAAGAGATGGCGAGAGTGCTGCATCTTGAACCTGGCTCTCAGGATGAGCAGAACTCAGGTTCAGCTACTGACAGCACTGTTGGAAAATTCAACGTAGTGAACCTGAATAAAGCGCTAAAACTTTGGGGTGATGAGCGCTTATATCTGGGAGAACTCATTCGTTTGAGCAGTAAGCAAGCCGCACTAAGTGAGAGCTTGATGGAGCTAATTGATACGCAAAATTGGTCAGAACTGGGTCAACAAGCCCATAAGTTGAAAGGTTTAACCGGAAATCTGGCCTTGATACCTCTCTTGCATGCCTTTTCTGATCTAGAGAGAGCCGTTAATGCTCATATGCCAACACAAGCTCGATCTGCTGTGACAAACATTGAAAAGCTCTGGAATACGTTGATGAGTGATATTGAACAACTTCAAGTTCTCTATGCTTTGGATGAAACGGTTGAACCAGAGTCATCATTAAGAAACACCGAATTGCAGGAGCTGCTTGAAGATTGGTTAATCGCAACCAGAGCTGGCGAACTGCGTGATGAGACCGTCGCTAAACTTAAGCAAGGCTCACCAGAAATAATCAAGAAACACATTAATGATGCGGTTAATGCTATTGAAGAATTTGAGTTTGAAGCTGCAGAACGAGCCATTCTCAACGCTATTGAAACGCTACAACAAGAAGGATAAGACATGACTTTGTTCACCAAACAATTACCACGAATCCTTGTTGTTGATGACGAACCGGCAAACCTCAAAGTGATGCGACAAGTTTTGCAGGAAGGTTACCGTCTGACTTTCGCTCGATCTGGTCAGGAAGCGTTGACGCGTTTGGAGCAGGAGAGCGTCGACCTAATCCTGTTGGATGTCATGATGCCAGACATGACGGGATTCGAGTTATGTAAGTTGCTTAAAGATAACCCAAGCACTGTCTGCATACCTGTAATATTCGTGACCGCACTTCGAGATTCCATTGATGAAGAGAAAGGCTTCGCTCTTGGAGGCGTTGACTATATTGTTAAACCGATTATCCCTGCAATTGTAAGAGCTCGGGTAAAAACGCATTTGTCTTTGGTAAAAGTTGAAGCGCTACGTGAAACTCAAATTGACTTAATTCAAAGGCTAGGGCGAGCTGCTGAATATAAGGACAACGAAACAGGTATGCATGTCCAACGTATGAGCCATTACACCAAAATTCTAGCGATGGCTTTAGGTATGGAAGAAGATCATGCCGAAGAGCTGCGAATGGCGACCACTATGCATGACATCGGAAAGATAGGTATACCCGATAATATCCTGCTCAAACCGGGCAAGCTTGATGAACAAGAGTTTGCTGAAATGAAAAAGCATGTGGTCATTGGCGGGAATATTCTCTCTAATCCACGTTCGACGCTGATCTCGTTGGCCTACAAAGTTGCCACAGCTCATCATGAAAAATGGGATGGTTCAGGATATCCTAACGGTTTAGTTGGGGATGCAATCCCTATCGAAGGGCGTATCGCAGCGATTGCTGATGTATTTGATGCGCTGACCAGTGAACGCCCGTATAAAAAGGCGTGGTCAATAGAAGAGGCCGTTGAGTTCCTGAAAAGCCAGTCAGGAAAGCACTTTGACCCACAATTGGTGCAAATATTCATTGAACAACTTCCAGCTATTTTAGAAGTGAAAGAGACGTTTAATGAGGATCAACATTACGAACCAACTACGAATTAGTTTCTGAAGCTGAGTAGGGGAGCACCGAACAATTTGTGCATATTTGTCACCTAGGTGAGAGATAGTTCTGATTAATCATCTAATCAATTTAGTAACTTACGTGCTTTGATTTCTTTTTTGAAGTAAAGGTCTCTTATGGACAATTCCCACATAATGCATAGCCAGAAGGTTTACTTCTGTGATGACGAAGAGCTGGCTAAGGCTCAAATGCAATGCCTTGAAGTACTTTACGATTACAATCAGACTCGACCAAGTGAAGTTGAAAAGCGCAAAGCAATCATGGAGAAGTTGTTTGCCGAAGTGGGTGAAGGCTGCTACATAGAACCTCCTTTGCGTACGAACTGGGGTATTCATACTCATTTGGGTAAAAATGTATATGCCAACTTCAATCTAACGCTGGTGGACGATACCCATATCTATATTGGTGACTATGTGATGATTGGTCCAAACGTCACTATTGCGACGGCTGGTCATCCAGTTGATCCAGAAATGCGCAGAAAAGTTGCGCAGTTTAATATTCCAGTGACGATTGGAGACAATGTCTGGATTGGTGCGAACTCTGTTGTATTACCGGGTATTACCATTGGTGAAAACAGTGTTATTGGTGCTGGCAGTGTCGTCACAAAAGATATTCCTGCCAACGTTGTCGCGGTGGGTAATCCATGTAAAGTGCTACGTGAGATAGGCGAACGCGATAAAGAATTCTATTTCAAAGACAAAAAATTCGAATAGTCGATTTTTGAGTGTGAAAGCTATTGTAAAAGCTGTACTAATTCAGACCTGATCTGACAGTTACCCACTTTTCGACTTGGTGCCTGTCAGATTATATCTGGGCTAGATTCTTTTCAGCCCAGATTGATTTCCCATCCTCTAATGTTTCTATCGGCGTTCTGCCACAGCACATTTTTCCTTGATGAGTACGGTGATTGTTGTAGTAGTCCATCCATTCGTCCAGATCTTTCTGCAACTCTTCGATAGAACCATACAGTTTCTTTCTGAATGTCACTTGGTAGAACTCATTCAATATGGTCTTGTGGAAGCGCTCGCAGATACCATTTGTTTGTGGTGACATCGCTTTAGTTTTCGTGTGGTCGATATCATTAATGGCTAGGTAGAGCTGGTAATCGTGCTGCTCAACACGACCACAGTATTCAGTGCCTCGGTCAGTCAAGATTCGCAGCATTGGCAGTTCATGCGCCTCAAAGAACGGTAGAACCTTATCATTCAATATATCCGCTGCGGTGATTGGTGTTTTCGTTGTGTAGAGCTTGGCAAAGGCGACTTTACTGTAGGTATCAACGAAGGTTTGTTGATAGATGCGACCAACACCTTTCAAGTTGCCAACATAGAATGTGTCTTGAGAGCCGAGATAACCTGGATGCGCTGTTTCTATCTCACCACAAGCCTCATCATCGTGCTTCTTACGCTCAAGAGCCGCAACTTGCTCGTCTGTTAGGATAATACCGTTCTCTGCGACCTGTTTCTCCAGTGCGATAAGACGTTTCTTGAAGTTCTCTAGGTCATTGCGAAGCCAGATTGAGCGTACGCCACTTGGAGAGATAAACACTCCCAATTTACGTAATTCATTACTCGTTCTAACTTGTCCATGAGCTGGGAAGTCGATGGCGTATTTGATAACGGCTTGCTCAGTTTCACTATCAACACGGTTCTTCAAATTCGGTGCTCTTCGGCTACGGTTAATCAGAGCATCAATACCCCCCGTCTCAACCAACTCTTGATAACGGTAGAAAGTATCTCTTGATACCCCCATAACCTTACAGGCTCTAGATACATTACCGAGTTCTTCTGCAAGATTGAGAAGGCCCGCTTTGTGTTTGATAATTGGATTGCTAGTATGAAGCATGAGAGTTACCTCTTTTTGTCTTTGATTAGTGATTAAGCACCTTTAATCAAAGTGGGTAACTCTCTTCTTTTCAAATTGAAGTGTCAGATCTAGTCGGAACTAATACATAAAAGCCGCTGTTGGTCAGCGGCTTTTTCTTTGATGTGTTGTTTTGTAAACGCATTTACTCACTGAACTCATTTGATCCGCGACATTTTAAAGCCACGATAATTGAATTCCTCAAACTGAAGTTTTTGGCCGTTGTTTACAAATAAGAACTCCATCTCACGGTTTTTGTTTTTTACTGTGATGCGATGGAGCATTCCTTTGTCCGTTTGAGTGGTGGAATAGGAATCGACTTCAACATCTTTAACCTTCTCTTTCAGCACATATTGATATGATTTCTTCAGCGCTCCGTGAGCTAAATCAAGCGTTACTTGGTTTAGCAATGGAATAAATGGATAAGCATTTTTATCCAACTCAGATACTTTGGCTTTGCTGTCTTGATCGGTTATTTCAAGGGAGCTGAAATTGTAGGTATATGCCTCCCTGTCAGAACCTATTCGCTCAGAGTAATTGGACGAAAGAGGAACAATTTGACCATCAAGCTCTTGATATGAACCCAGTTCAATCACATTCGCTTTGATAAATAAAAAAGCGCCATAAGCACGCGACTTATAAAAACAAGTGCTATCTTTACAAGTAGATGACATAACTACCTGACCTAAGTTAACAGGGCCAATATCAACAGAAAATTCGCCATTTACACCCTCAGTAGCTTGCGCGCGGCTAGTGAGAGTAACAAGGGAAAGCAGTAATAAAATAGATAAATGTTTAGTTATCATAAGACCCACATTTAAAGGCTGGCTAAGCTACAACCATATTTATAAATCTATACGAATTAATGAAATTGTCCTAACTGATACAAAAAAATAATAAGGACTTATGTTGCATATAAATATTTGTAAACGTACAGGTATTAGGCATCAAAATTCAGAGATTGTTCAGGTTTTTTGGGGAAGAAAAATTTGTAAAGCAATAGCTCAACACGCTTATATTGCAATACTTACAGCTCTGCCATTTTGTGCGCTAGCAATACCAACTGGAGCCGTTCCAGATACCACTGATTTCGAGCGATCGAACTCAGACTTGCGTTATTCAGTACCGCTTACTGAAGAAGAGTTCTCGTGGGTTGATGAAACTAACGAGTTCCTGTCTGATTTGGTACTGGACTTTAGTGAGTTTATCGATCATGGCCTAGCTAAGGAAGAGGATGAAGAACCTTTTCCAAATAAGAGCTATATCAAGATCGTGTCTTCCGGTAAATATTCGCATCGTGGATACTTAGATACTGACGAGAGAATTTCGGTTCGCATTGATTTACCCCACACCGAGCACAACTGGAAGATTATCTTTGAAACCGACCCCGATGATTATGATGATCTAGAGAGTAAGCAGCGTGGTCTGAATACATCTAACCCAGATTCAAAAGGTGCATTTGGTGGTATTCGTCTTCAAGATGAGAAGCTCAGTCACTGGATAACCAGTTTTGATATCGGCATCAAGATAAGACTTCCTCTGGATCCGTTTGCCCGGACCGAAATCTATAGGGTGGCTGAGATATCGGATACTTGGACAACTCAAGTGAGTCAGGAATTCTTCTACTTTAACTCCAAAGGGCTGGGATCGCTCAGTACTCTGAATTTTTACTACGATGTCGACAAAGCCGCGGGGCAGATATTCACTATCGGTTCTAGTGCTCAATATCTTTACGATGATGATAAATGGGAAGTTCTCCATCAAGCTCAATACTTTGATCGCCTGAGCGAAAAACAACTTCTGCAGTATTCGTTAGGGATTAGCGTCTTACCTTATGATGAAGATGAAGTGAGTAACATCTGGTTATCGGCCTCTTGGATACAGAAACTCTATAAGAACTGGCTATTTCTAACTGTTACTCCTCAAATCGAAGTACCGAGAGAATATGATTACAAGCTTAACCCCGGAATTTTCGTTGAGTTTGAAGCGTTCTTTTCTAAGAATAGAAAAGTCGACCGGTTGAATCGCTATATTCCTGAGCAAACAACGAATCATGAATAGTTCTTCTTCGATGATCAATTGGACGATCTTTCGAAAAACAGTGTTTAGTTGTTGAGATTGGTAGCAATATGTCAATGCCCACTCAATAAGTGGGCACTATTTGGGGCTGGTATTTATCCAGTCTATGCGCAATAAGCGATAGCGATAGCGATAGCGGATGCCAGTCTTGCATTGTTAAGTACAAGTTGAATATTGCTGTTTAAGCTGTCTCCACCAGTAAGTTCACAAACACGAGCGAGTAGGAACGGTGTTGAAGCTTTGCCGTGAATGCCTTGTTCATCCGCTTCGCGCAGAGCTTGTTCAATAGCACTATCAATCACATTTTTTGGCATAGCAAATTCAGTAGGAATTGGATTGGTAATAACTGCACCGCCTTTTAAACCCAGCTTCTGCTTGGCTTTTAATACAGAAGCAATATCGCTCGCTGAATCTAGTCGGTAGTCAACTTTGAAGTCACTGGATTGGGTATAAAACGCAGGCAAACTTTCAGTTTGATATCCAATCACAGGTACGCCATGAGTTTCTAGGTACTCTAGAGTCAGACCAAGATCGAGTATCGATTTCGCGCCTGCGCAAACCACGGCTACATTGGTTTGAGCAAGTTCTTGAAGATCTGCTGAAACATCAAAGGTGGTTTCTGCGCCACGATGCACGCCACCGATACCGCCAGTAGCAAATACACGAACGCCAGCCATATCCGCTAAGATCATAGTCGCTGCCACCGTTGTTGCACCGTGTTTTCCTGCTGCCACAATAAACGGGATATCTCGACGGCTGACTTTAGCCACGCTTTGACCCGCTTTGCCCAGCAGTTCAATTTCTTCCGGAGTTAAACCCACTTTGAGGCGACCGTTGATGATAGCGATTGTCGCTGGTGTTGCACCTGATTCACGAACAGTGTTCGAAACCTTTAATGCGGTTTCTACGTTTTGTGGGTACGGCATACCATGAGAAATGATGGTTGATTCTAGGGCAACCACAGGCTGATTATTGTCTAATGCAGCGCGTACTTCAGGGTGGATATCAAGAAAATCATTCAGCATGGTTCACCTCCATTAAACGTTTGACTGCGCGGTCTGACATGCGCGGGTTGATAGTGTCATAAGATTGCGTTGCAAGTTCAGCGCAACTAAAAGCAAATTCGATACTCTTTTTCCAAGACCACATCTCTAAAGTGGCGTGTGCTAGCCCAGCCATTAATGCATCGCCAGCACCTGTAACGTTAGTTACGCTAGTGGTTCTTGGTTTGAGTCTAAAGGTCTCTTTTTGGTTGCTAGCAAAGATGCCTTTTGAACCAAGGCTTAGAACCACTTCTTTTACACCAAGATGATGTAGCGCATCGCAAATTCGAGGGTAGTCATCTTCAGACGTCACTTTGATACCGGAAAGAAGCTCGGCCTCAATAAGGTTGGGTTTTAATAAATCGATTTGAGCTAAATAGGGTTTGAGTTTTAACGCTTTGTTTGCAGAAACAGGATCGACATAGATACGTGTATTGTCGATACAGTTAAACAGGTAGGAGAGCGCGTCTTCACTCAGGTTTGCATCGATTACAACTAAATCACTGTGTGAGATAAGAGACTTATGCTTGGTCAGTTGTTCAGCATTGAGTTGCTCCAATACTTTCATGTCATTCAGTGCGATTTGCATTTCACCTTCATTGTCATGAATAGAGAGATAGGTCGCCGTTCTGCCTTGTTGGCAACGTAGAAGGTGGCTAACACCAACGCCTGCATCTATGCAGGCAGAGACTAATTGTTCTCCCCACTGGTCGTTGCCTATACTGCTGATCAATTCGACTTTGCTACCAAGTCGAGCTAAGTTGTCCGCAATGTTACGAGCAACGCCTCCAGGGCTGTAATGAAGTGTGCCCGGATTCGAATCACCATTGAGCAAAGGTACAGAAGCCTTGCCACAAAGATCCATATTGGCACCGCCAATAACAATCGCAGTTTTTTGCGAGGCAAGAATATAACCTTTGCCTTTAATTAGTCCTTTATTGGTTAAGTTCATGATGTGACCGGCAATCGCACTGCGACTGATCATCAGTTGATCCGCCAGTTCCTGTTGTTGAATCATTGGGTTCTCGCGCAATATGGCGAGTATCTGCTGCTCTCTAGGTGTCACAAACATATATCCGTTTATCAAACATATGTCCATATTATCGACTTGTTGCTATTCGTGTTGTGGAATACGGACTTGTTCCATAAATAGAACAATATTTCATCTATTGCAGTTTAATTTGTGACCACGGCGACTTTGTTAGATCAATATACACAAGCAAAGTGCTAGTAATTGGAGAGTGCAAACAAAGTTGTGTTTGGAGATGAGTGACGTGATAATTGGCTCAATGTGTTTTAAAGGTGTTGGTTGCGGTTTTGAAAACCTTGAGTACTGAGCGCGAAAAAATAACGGTCTTTTTTCCTTCTTTAGTTCGACGTATCGGCGGCGAAAAAACGAAAGAGTTAAAAGCAATTGCAACTGAGCACAAATGTGAGCTTAAAAGGATCCGACGCTCAAGGAACTGGCAGATATCAGGTTTTTTCGAGCAACTATCTGACTACAACCAACAGCTTAAAGTCGCTGGCATAGTTACAGATACGCCATTCATAGTTGAAAAAATCAGTGAGGCTCTGAAACCTTATGAGCAAGCTTCTCTTCCTGAACGGTTAGCCGCTCTGATTTCGAAAAATGAAAATATTACTCTGGCAGAATTGATGGACAAAACGGGCTGTACTATTGCACAAGCCCGTTTAGCACGAGACGAAAATGAGCTTTAAGACTGTATGGCTCTCTTCTTGTCCTTTACTTGCTAGTGATCGTTAGTCGAGTTCTTTTAATAATTCTTTTAGCACCACTAGTACGCCACTGTCGTCGTTGCTCGGTGCGCTGAAGCGAGCAAAAGATTTAACCTCTTCATGGGCGTTTTCTACCGCATAAGAGTGGTAGCTGGCTTGTAGCATTTCCACATCATTAAAGTAGTCACCGAAGCTCATCGTTTCTTGGGAAGTAAAGCCAAGTTGATTTTGCAGATAGGCAATAGCGTCGCCCTTGGAGGCGGCAGGGTTCATTACATCTAGCCAGATTTTTGCACTGACCACGACTTTTTGAGTATCACCGAAAGCAGGGTTAATCACAGGGAAAACATGCTTTTCTGAACCTTCAAAGTGACAAATTGCAACTTTCAAGAAATCGTCTTCGATAGTCGTTAAATCTTCAACGATTTCACAACGGTGGTAGTATTTCTGCACTTCCTCTCGAGCACGTTGATCTTCCGTTTCTATGTAGGCGGAACGTTTACCACAAAGAACAATGTGTGCGCCGTCGATCGAACGAGCTGCTGCAATCAAATCATTAATGACTGCTGAGTCTAAAGGCAGACTGTAAAGCTCTTGGCCTTTATGCATCACCAAGGTGCCGTTTTCAGCAATAAACATGATCTGGTCTTTCACATCTGAAAAGGTATCCAGCAAGCTGTAGTACTGTCGGCCTGAAGCCGCGGCAAATATGATGTCTTTCTCGACGAGCTTTGGGTGAAGCGTAAAAAATTCAGGGTCAAGCTGTCCGCGGCCGTTGAGAAGTGTTCCGTCCATATCGGTTGCAATAAATTTGATGTTACGTTGTGACATATATTGAATTCTCTTGTTTGAATGCGTTTGGCTACGGAAACTAAGACGTTAATCCTGTTAAGACTGCGTACGATACAACGTATCGAAACAAATGATAAGTGCCGAATAAACCAGTTACTTAGAATTCTGCCTGAACTCATTGAGTGCATTGTTACCACAACTACCACTCAATGTGCCAATGCAGGATAAGTAAAGAAAACAAGATGAGCAAAGTTAAATGCAAAGTGGGCAAGTACTGAGCACCAAAGTCGTCCGGTGAAATGGAATATTAGTCCATATCCTAAACCTGCAAAAGTCGCGAACAGCGCAAGTAACATCCCACCACCAATATGAGCCAACCCAAACAACACGCTTGCGGTAACCAGACCGATCCACCAAGCGTAGCGACGAGAAAGAGACTGTTGAATCAACCCACGAAATAACGCTTCTTCCGCGACACAGGTAATCATCAAGTTGTTGAGTGCAAAAAGCCACCACCAGTCAGGAAGGCTAGGTTCTACTTTTAAGCCTCCGGTTAAAGAGGCTAAGGGAAGCAAACTTACGAGCATAACTATCGCCAGCAAGACACCTTTGAAATGAAGTTTCTGTTTATTCCCCAAAAGCTGCGGATAAGCTAACAGCAGGGAAAAAAACGCTATCGGTTTGTCCAAATTTAAGTACATCGTAAATGGCAGACTTTGCGGACCCGCATAGACATGATCCAAAACCAGTAAATTGTTGAAACCGGGTAGGCGATGCAAGAATAGAAGGCCACAAGTCAGGATAACAACTGTCCAACAAAGGTTGATAAGCAGCTTATTATGCTTATGTGTCACTAAAGTAGGAATGCAATGAGCAACCAAAAGTAAAACGGTAGAAATAGCCATTGCCAACGGTTCTACACGCCCAAAGATAAGCGCGCATACTAATGCTACCGCCAATAAAACAAAGGTAATGAGTTTATGGCGAGTGAACCCGCTGAAGATTGCTGCAATCAGAGGTAACCATATCCAGATGGCAGGCGTTAAGAGCATTAAACATTCCTTATTTATCAGTGAGCTTTGCCGTTGCAAGGCGAGGATAGCACTAAATCAGGGGCTGTTGCTGCTCAATAGTAAACATTCAAAAAACAAATGAGTGATGAAATTTACATGTGCTGAACATTGTGTTTGGTGATCTCGTGTAACCTAGCGCGCGAGATTGGACCTCAATATAGCTTAACCAATTACAGTGTTAGGAAAAGTAAGGATCGTGAATGACTTAGCATTGCAATTTTATATAAAGGTACAGATTTGAAAGGTATTGCCCGAAAATTGAAGAGAAGGATTGGAAGATTATTGGTCACATTGATCACTGTGGCTTTCTGTCTGCCTTTGGTGCTGGTTGTTATCTTGAAGTTTGTGAACCCGCCGACTTGGGGCTGGCAGGTATCCCGTACCTTGTTTCCTCCCAAGGGATACCCAGAGCAGACTCAGCACCAATGGGTATCGATAGATTACACATCTCCGTCGTTGCCTTTAGCGATTATGGCTTCGGAAGACCAGAGATTTCCCTATCATTGGGGCGTCGATGTTTCGGCAATACTGTCTGTGATCAGTAGCAGTGGAGACCAAGGACCAAAAAGAGGTGCGAGTACCATTACTCAGCAGACAGCAAAGAATATCTTTCTGTTCCCTAGTCATACTTATCTGCGCAAAGCCTACGAACTTTATATCGCGCTGCTGATCGAGTTAGTTTGGGGCAAAGAACGAATCATGGAAATGTATTTGAACGTTGTTGAGTTTGGCCCCGGTATTTACGGCGTTCAGGCGGCAAGTGAGCATTATTTTGGTGTTTCGGCACATCAGTTAACGCCTTATCAAGCCGCTCAATTGGCGGTTGTATTGCCAAATCCTTACAGAATTCAGCCGGTACCCATGACTCCTTATGTGCAGCAGCGAGTTCACTGGGTATTAAAGCAGATGAGCAACCTAGGCTCACTGGCATTTTAGTAAAAGCAAACGACCTATTTATTCATATTCATAAACGAGTGTAAGCGGTTCTCATATATAACTAATTGTGTTAGTAAAACGTTTTATCTATAACTATTGTTTGCGAGGTAAAACGTTTTACTTGAATTGATTACTTTGTAAATAAGCCTTTTAGAGAGTCATATTGTAGTTGAAACATGGTGTTTCCCATGGTGGTTACAATTTTAAGGAATGAATATGACGAAATATTTGCGGGCATTGGCAACTCCTCTATCTCAGTTATCGCTCATAGGGCGCGCACTGATGTTGCCAATTTCATTACTTCCAGCCGCAGGCTTATTACTTGCGTTTGGTGACAAATTTGGCATGCCATTAATGATGCATGCTGGTGGTGTGGTATTTGACAACTTGCCGTTACTTTTTGCGATTGGTTCTGCGGTAGGTTTGGCTTCAGAATCTGGGATCGCTGCTCTATCAGCAGCCGTTTCAATACTCATTATCAATTCAACAATTAGCGCTTTACTTGGCATTACTCCAGAAATGGCAAGTGCAGGTGGTAAATACGCATTAGTACTTGGTATTCCTTCGCTACAAATGGGCGTATTTGGTGGCCTGATTTCCGGTATCTTAGCGGCCTACTGCTATAAGCGTTATCACGACATTCGATTGCCTGAATTTTTAGGCTTCTTTTCCGGCAAACGATTCGTAGCCATTTCATGTGCGTTTTACTCTTTTCTATTAGGTTTAGTTTTACCCTACGTTTGGCAATACGTTCAGAATGGTATCGAT
Source organism: Vibrio diazotrophicus (assembly GCF_038452265.1). Lineage (NCBI taxonomy): Bacteria > Pseudomonadati > Pseudomonadota > Gammaproteobacteria > Vibrionales > Vibrionaceae > Vibrio > Vibrio diazotrophicus. The sequence goes on along the minus strand of NZ_CP151843.1, from coordinate 568,944 downwards.
GCTTTATCCACCGTTGTTAATGGCGATAACCAAATGCTATCTACCTTTATCTTCGGATTGACAGAAAGGGCACTGATTCCATTGGGTTTACACCATGTATGGTACCCATCATTCTGGTTCACTTTTGGTGAGTATGTGACACCAACAGGCGCTGTTATTAATGGCGACCAAACTATTTGGTTTAAGATGCTGACAGATGGTGTGAAATCATTCAGCTCTGATACGTACAACGATGCTGGCAAGTTTATGCAAGGGGAATTCCCTCTGATGCTTTTTGCATTACCTGCCGCATGTTTGGCGATGTATCACGAGGCACACACGAAGAACAAAAAAATAGCAGCGGGTATTTTGTTTTCGGCAGCGTTGACCTGTTTCATCACCGGAATTACTGAGCCTGTTGAGTTTACCTTTATATTCGTTGCGCCAATTTTGTATGTGTTTAATGCTGTAATGGCGGGGCTGTCATACATGATGATGTATGTGCTCGATGCACATATCGCGAAGTCATTCTCGGCAGGGCTGATAGACTATATTTCTTTTGGCATCATGCCTTCACTAAATGGTTTTGAAACGAATTGGGTCAAAGTAATCTTCATTGGTATCCCTATGGCGATGATCTATTACGGAGTCTTCCGAGTAGTGATCCGTAAGCTAGACGTAAAAACGCCGGGTAGAACGGATGTTTCTAACAATCTGGATGAAATTACCGATGAAGAACTCACGACACAAATTTTGTTAGCCATCGGCGGAATGGATAATATTGCAAGCTCAACCGCGTGTATTACGCGCCTACGGTTGTAAGTGAAAGATAAGGATAAAGTGAATCGCGATGCGTTGAGCGACTTGGGTGCGAAAGGCGTGGTCTATGTTGGTGATACTGGTATTCAAATCATATTTGGTGCACGAGCACAGTTCCTTTCTGACCAAATAGAGTCACTGCAACAGCAAATGGCATAGTGACGCGGTAACATATTGCGAAGCGATGGGGTATCCCATCGCTTTTTCTATGCGGAGTTCCGATGAATGAACTTGGCTGGCAGTAGCATGCTTTTATGATCGGAATCGCAAGGGTTACGAATACTGTCTAGCAAACGCAGTGCAGCAGATTCACCAACAGAATAAGGATCTGTGTAGACACAAGTCAAAGAGGGATGATTGAGCATTAGCTGTTCAGAATCATCAAAGCTGATTAAGGCTACGCGCTCATCAATAAACAGTTCTTTTCCTATCTCTCGACCACTTTTTCGAACACCGTTAACACAGCTTAGAGCGCTGGAAGCATCGTGACAGAGGATCGCTGTAATTTGAGTTTGCTCTGTAAGTAGCATATTCACGGCTTGAACCAGATCTTCGGAGATGAAATCTCCGTCTAAAATCCATTCCTGTTTTGAAGGTAATCCATATTGGCTTAGCGTATAACGGTAGCTAGCGATGCGTTCATCTCTGCATGGAGAGCCAGTTGTTCCGCCAACATAAGCGATACGTCGGTGTCCCTGACGAATCAGGTGCTCTGTTGCCAATTTTGCGCTGTGTGTATTGTCTGGAGTGATGTAATCAATATCGCTATCGAGTTTTGCTGAAGATAGACAAACTAATGGTATTTGAAAGCTTTCTGGTTTTCGAAGTGATAGCAGATGCTGATCATCGATAGGAGACATGATGATCCCTTCGACCCCTTGCTGATATAGGGTGAGAAGCTTTTGATCGTAGACCTCTGCGTTTTGTCCGCATTGTGTCAGATAGAGCATGTATCCATTTTGCTCAAGAACGTCGCTAATTCCCGCCACCATACGATAAGTCGAAAAGTCATTTTTGTTGTTGACCATCAAACCGATCGTTTTGGTCGATTGAGTACGTAAGTTTGCTGCAGTCTGATTTCGAACAAACCCCAACTCATCAATGGCTTTTTGAACACGAGCGATTGTCTGGGCTGAAATTCGACCTTTTTGACTCAGTACAAGTGACACAGTAGTAACCGAAACATTGGCGTGTTGAGCAACGTCTGTAATGGTTATCTTTTTATTGCTTTGCGACATAAAAGGTCCAAATCCATGTGGGTAAATGCAGTGTAACAAAAAGGTTCTTACGGGTCACAGTTGGCTATCTAAGTTGTAAAACAGATCGGCAATCTGTTTTATTTTCTCGTCGATATCGTCCGTTGAAATATTACCAAATCCGAGCACTGCGCCTTGCCAGTTGCGCAGCTTGAAATCTGGATGCTCGTAGTAACTTAATGGCCTTATGATAATCCCTTTTTTGAACGCTTTTTGTGACAATGTCACCTCATTAACATCTTTTAGCCACTTAAGCGTAACGTGAAGGCCCGCGGCTTGGCTGATAACCTCAGCATCATCACCAAAATGCTGGTTTATGGAGAGAATCATCTGATGATGTTTTTCTTTATAAAGTCTACGCATCTTTCTGATATGACGCAGAAAATCGCCTGAACTTATGAAATCAGCAAGTGCAGCTTGGATGTGTGCAGGGGAGTCTCCGGTCAATGCATCTTTTATCGCTAAGCATTTTTCGACCAAAGCGGAAGGAACGATGAGATAACCCATTCTCAAACTGTTGAACATAGTTTTGCTCAACGACCCGATATAGATAACTCGCGAATCGTGGCCGATTTCAGACGATAGACCTTGCAGACTGGTGTAAGGACGATGTGCGAACTGAAACTCACTGTCATAGTCGTCTTCAATAATCCAGTGATTCCCCTGAGTTGCCCATTCAATCAGCTTTAAACGTTGCTCCGTATTTAACGTTGTGCCCATCGGGTATTGGTTACTTGGCGTAATGTATAAAGCGCGGGCTTTACTGTTGAGAATGCTCTCCAAGTCAAAACCTACATACTCTTCAACATGAACAGGCTCAAACCGGTAGTTTAAAAGCTCAATGATTTTACGCATTTTGGAATAGCCCGGTTGTTCCATCAATACCGAATCATGGCTCTCCATTACTGCCATCAGCGCTATCATTAACGCTTGTTGCGCGCCCGACGTAATAATGATTTGGCTGGCATCGCAATGTACAGAGCGACTGGTAGCAAGATAATTTCTCAAGGCCATTCTAAGAGCACTATCACCTTGGATACCATTATTGCCAAGTAAGTATTGGCGGGTGGAGTGTAGCTGAACATACTTGTGCCACTTGGCAATAGGGAACTGATGCAGATCGGGAACACCCGGAGCAAACGCGCTGTTAATAGAAGGTATGCTTTTGTTGGTTTCGGTTGATTTGACGATGTCTGCACATGGCAAGTAGTGATCAGGCAGTTCAACCGTTACGTAGAAGCCAGAACCGGAGCGTGCTTCAATGTAACCTTCAGCAGCGAGCTGTTCATAGGCCGCAGTAACAGTATTTCTGCTGAGTTGAAGTTCTTCGGCAAGCTTACGTGTTGAAGGAAGCTTTCCTCCTTTATGCCAAAGCTGCTTAACGATTTTTTCGCGTATAGCGTGGAACAGGCTTTCCTGTTTCGATGATTTGTCGTTTTGAAGTACTAAATCGCCGGAGTCGATGGGTTGCAAAGTGGATCTGTCCTTAATCCAAAACTGGTTCTTCTTAAGGTACCAGTGTGTTGCTACATTGCAACCATGAAGTCAGATTTAGATAGGGATAGACGATGCTTTCAAATACACCGAGAACGCAGATTAAAAAAGCAGTACACAAAGCTCAGTTTGATTTGGAGAGTCTTCACCAAATTATTGATGAAAGCCTAATCGCACATATTGCGATTAATAATGAACAGGGACCGGTGGTCATTCCGATGTTAGCTTGGCGCGTGGACGATCATGTCTACATCCATGGTGCCAATAACAGCCGCTTGCTACGTTCACTAAAAAACGGGGTGCAAACCTGTTTAACTTTTACCTTGTTTGACGGATGGATACTGGCTCGGTCTGCTTTTCATCACAGCGCTCATTATCGCTCTGCTGTTGTCTTTGGTCACTTTACAGTCGTAGATGACAACAGAGAAAAAGATCGTTTGCTGAATCATTTTGTAGAACACATTGCACCTGGGCGTACGCAAGAAGTGCGTTTGAGCAACGAGAGAGAACTTAGTGCAACCATGTTACTGCGCATTCCACTAACTGAAGCATCGGTTAAAGTCAGCATAGGTGTGGTTAATGACGATAAAGAGGATTTGGATCTGCCTGTATGGGCTGGTTATTTGCCTTATCGAACCGTTGTTGGGCCACTAAAAGCGGTTGATGAGTTAAGTGATGTTGTAGAAACACCGGATTACAGCGCCGCTTACGGACATCGCTGGCACAATGCCTAAACAAAGCTAAAACGAAAAAGCTCCCTTTAAGGGAGCTTTCGGAATTCATTTTATGTTAGCCAATCATACGTTGGCTGCTTTCTTCAAATTCGTTAATCACAATTGTTTGTGCGCGTTTGAAAAAGTTAAAATCTGTTGCAGTTGCGCTTGTGTATGCGCCCATCATACGGCCGATGACCAAATCACCATTTTCCAATTTTGGTAGCATGATGTTCTCTGCAATCACATCGATACTGTCACAGGTTGGGCCTGATAAAACGCTAGGTACTAATTCGCCATCTTGCTTTAATGTCACTAGCGGATATTCAGTATGGTCAAACATCAAGCCACTGAATGATCCGTAAATGCCGTCATCTAGGTAGTACCAAATCTGGCCTTCACGTTCTGCTTGTCCCATTACTGACGCAACGCTGGTTACTGCAGGTGCGACAATGAAACGACCAGGTTCCGCAATTACCTGTACTGTTTCTGGCAACTCGTTTAACGCTTCGTTAATCGGTATGCAGAATTGGTCAATAGGCATCACCTGTTGAGTGTAAGTCACTGGGAACCCACCGCCGATATCTAGCGTACTTAGCGCTGGCAGTCCACGTTCAAACACTTGGTCCATTACTTCTTTACAGCTGCGAATTGCATCCACATATTTTTGTGGATTAGCCGTTTGAGAACCCACATGGAATGACAAACCTTTGATGTGAATGTTCCACTCTTTTGCGGTTTCAATGATCACTAACGCCTGCTCAGCAGAACAACCAAACTTTTTAGATAAATCAGCAAAAGCTTCAGTGTTGCGGAAGCTAAGGCGAACAAGCAGTTCAACTTGATCTTTGTACGGTTTGAATTTTTCTAATTCATTGAGGTTATCAACCACAAACACATTGCATCCGTAGACTAGTGCATCGCGAATGTCGCGGTCACGCTTGATTGGGTGTGTGTGGATTGTACGCTCAGCGGGTACACCTTGTTGCTGAACAAGTTCAACTTCACCTGTGGTTGCTAAATCGAAGCATGCACCTTCCTCCAAAAGTGTTTTAACAACATTTGGATGAGGGAGTGGCTTAAGAGCAAAGTGCAGTGCAACATTAGGTAATGCATTGCTTAGCGCACGATATTGAGAGCGAATAATATCGCAATCAAGAATCAGTAAAGGAGCACCAAACTTCTCTACAGAGGTTTCGATTAGGTCGATAGATTCTGCAGACAAAGCTTGAGAAGAAAAAGATTGAAAATCCAATACAGAAGCTGAATTAGCCATAGCAATTCTCCAAAATAACAAGGCACTTTTCATGGTCTTGGATGATGAAAAGTGGAGCGTCAATAAAAGCGCGTTCGCGCCGTCAAAGTCACTCTTGGATAGTTGCTCTATCGCCTTGCCACAAAACTGCTGTGATGTACTCGGATTGGCTATCATCAAGAAGCAGGGCGATAATAAGGTCATACTTTTTCTCACGCAATAAAAAATATCCCAATAAAACCAAAAATTTTTTATCGAAAAGATAATGATTGGTTGTGAATAAATATTCAGTTTTTGAATCCTCACCCTTAAGGATCTTTATTTCAATTAATGCCCAACTTTAAGTAAAACAACACCAGACAAAATCAAGAACACACCTAGATAGCGAACAAGTGAAGAAGCGTCCCCATAGACAAATACACCAACGAGGAAAGTTCCTGCTGCACCGATACCTGTCCAAACCGCGTAGGCAGTGCCCATAGGTATGCTCTTTTGCGCCAGAAATAACAGTGTTCCACTGATTGCCATAAAGCTGATGGCCATTAGAATCCCCAGCCACTTGTATTGTCCGCTTTGCGCAAGTTTCAGGCCTACGGGCCAACCAATTTCCGTCACTCCAGCTAAAACCAAATACAACCAACTCATAAACAATACACCTTCAATTTAACAAACATGATTTGCGGCTAATGGTATCTGTATCTATGATGGATAAAAGTTAATACCTATCGAATAAATTCATATGTTGAGTCTTGAACAAATTAAAATGATGGTACTAGCAGCGGAACTTGGTTCGTTTTCTGCCTGTGCGCGCAAAATGGGGAAAGTGCAGTCAGCGGTAAGTCACGGCATTAGTACTTTGGAAATAGATTTAGGAGTTGAGCTTTTTGATCGCTCTTCTCGCAATCCCAAATTAACCGTTGCCGGTGAACGGTTGATTCGAAGCGCAAGAAACTTGCTCGCGCAAGCGAATGAGTTTGAGAAAATCGCTCAATCGATAGAGCGAAAAGAAGAAGGTGCATTAACCATAGCTATTGATGATGGGGTAATGAATAAAAAACTGGCTAAGTTGTTTAAACGCTTAGATGATAAGTTTCCTTCAACTCAAATTGATGTACTAACAATTGCCTCTACAGATATTTGTCAGGAAATTGCGTCTAACAATGTCGATCTAGGTGTGATGTTTACGGAGTTAGATATGACAAAAGAAGTGGACTTCTGTTATGTCGGCAGCGTGGATTATATTGCGGTTTGTCATCCTCTTTATCCTCTTTCAAAATTAGAAGTGAAGCTTCCATCAGATTTGTCTTCATATCGGCAGATAGCAGTGCGAGGAAAGCTGAAACAAGAGTCTCACAATTTAGCCAGTATAAGTCCTAAAGTTTGGTGGAGTTCAAGCCACTACAATGTATTAGAATTGGTGAAACAACAAGTCGGTTGGGCTTACTTACCAATATTTATGGTTGAAGACTTGGTGGCATCAGGAGAACTGCATAAAGTTAGCGTTGCGTTCGACCATAAAGCATGGAACGTACCAGTAGATTTAGTGTGCAGTAAAGGCAAAGATAAAGGGCCTGTATTCAACTGGCTGTTCGATGAACTAAAGTTGATATTTAATTAAACAATAAATGTGTTATGTGACCGCTTCCATATACAGTACGTGTGAAAATAAGAGGTTGATTTACATCAATGATATTATTCAGAAAAATTGATGAAGATGATTAATACTTTTAGGTGATACTGTGTGCTATAGGCTTCTATAGTAAAGATTATTAGACCTAAAAGGATGGTTGTCATGATCGAAATCTTAAATCAACTAGATAAGCAGTTAGCAAAACCGGATATAGGTAAATTGGTATTACGTGTCAGTTTCGCATTTATGTTTTTATTACACGGTATACACAAAATCTATGGCGGTACGGACTTCATTCAAGGATTACTGGTACAGAACGGTTTACCCGCATTTATTGCATATGGTGTTTACTTAGGTGAGGTGGTTGCTCCAATTCTGATTATTGCTGGCGTATTTACGCGTTTGTCATCAATCGTCGTTATTGGTACGTGTGTAGTTGTCATTTATCTATTACATATGGGCGACTTCTTTTCGTTAAACAAATACGGAGCTTGGGCTGTTGAGGGAATAGCAGTTTATCTGTTTGCTGCTATTGCAACCTTATTCTTAGGTTCAGGTAAGTACGCGTTAAGACCTGACGCATAACACATAAGAACTAAGCCGGATGCAAGTTAGCATCCGGTTATTTTTAATACTTATAATGCACTATAACTTAATCTTGATTTACTAACTTCTAAATGGTTGAGCGAACATCTAACATCCTCAAACCACGCAACACGAGTGATTAATTTAAACACAACAAGCTTATTACCAGAGAATGCGCCAGATCCCAAAAAAGGGCTGAAATAGGTCCTATGATTTAGATACTGAATGCGCAACTCAGGCCGTCGCAGAAAGCTTTGGAGCACGTTTGAACTATGAACTCAACTCAACATTCGCCAGTTCCTTGTCTATTAGATACTTGGGCGACAACTGAAGCTGCTCTGTATCGATGGTTAACTCAGCATTGTTCCTGTCAGGACTTGGCGTATGACCTGTTGCAGGAAACCTTTCTTCGAGCATTACAAAGAGAGCGAGCATTTTGTGATATTGAAAATCAAAAAGCTTGGTTGTTCACGGTTGCGAAAAACTTACTTGTTGATGAATGGCGAAAATCGGGGCGTTTAGAATCTATTTCTGATAGCAATGACCGATATGCTTTAGACATTAGATCGGAGCGTGAGCCAATAGAAAGTCTCGCTCAGTGTCTTCCTAAAGCTCTGGCATGTTTGAGTGAGGATGACCGTTCTGTTATCGAGTTTTGTGATTTACAAGGACACAGTCAGCAAGAATTTGCGAAACTCCATCATTTAACGGTAACGGCAGTAAAGTCACGTATTCAAAGAGCACGGCCGAAGCTTCGAGCACAGCTTAAAGTGAACTGCCACATTACCTTCGATGAACAGCATAAAGTCTGCTGTTTCACACCTAAACGTTCATAGTTTTTCCTAACAAACGTTGAATCACGATCTTTTTCATTTCTTCATGAAAATTTATTGCGTCTTTTTAGCGCTTATCACGTCTTCATTAATAAGCAACGAGCGGGTTGCCCTTTAATGTTCGATGTAGGGAGAGTGAAAGATGTTCTGGGTTTTTACATCATTAGCTGATTGGTTTACGTATCAACTACTGGGATTAGATGCCGAGACTCGGTTAGGCCAAGCGGTCCATTTTTTTGTTGAAGACACCAGTAAGATCCTCGTTTTATTGGCAGTAATGATTTATTTGATAGCTCTTTTACGCGCCTCTCTCAATGTGGAGAAAGTGAGAGATTATCTCTCTGGTAAAAAACGCGTTGTTGGCTACTTTATGGGGAGTGTTTTTGGCGCTATTACTCCATTTTGTTCATGTTCAAGTATTCCGGTATTTCTTGGTTTTACGACAGCGGGCATACCACTAGGTATCACCATGGCTTTTCTTATTACTTCTCCCTTGGTGAACGAAATAGCAGTATTACTCCTCATCAGCCTCTTGGGGTGGAAGTTTACTCTTCTGTATGTATTAGCCGGTATGGTTATTGGCATGTTCAGTGGTTGGTTACTTGATTTGCTAGGAGCTGAACGTTGGCTTCAACCTTTTGCAGCTAAAGCGATGAAGAATGCGCCTAATATTGCTTCTGGAGTCGTTAATCAATGCGAAACCAGCCCGATGACATTCAAACAGCGTAATGAATTTGCGAAAAACGAAACACACGAAATTTTCAGTCGAGTGTGGAAGTGGGTTTTGATAGGTGTTGGTGTTGGTGCTGCGTTACATGGTTACGTACCAGACGGTTGGATTGAAAGCCACTTAGGGAGCAGGCAGTGGTGGTCTGTACCTGCATCAGTACTCATTGGTATACCTCTGTACTCAAATGCGACGGGTGTTATTCCAATTATGGAAAGCCTGCTACGGAACGGGTTGCCCGTAGGCACAACGCTAGCGTTTTGTATGAGTACGGTCGCTGCAAGTATTCCTGAGTTTGTGATGTTGAAACAGGTTATGCAGTGGCGTTTGCTAGGGATACTTTTTGCTTTATTACTTAGTGCATTCACGATTATCGGCTGGATGTTCAATTTAATTACTTGGGAAATTTGAAGAGGTTATATATGAAAGTGTTCAAAGTGCTTGGTTCTGGTTGTGCAAATTGTATCAACACAGCAAAACTGATTGAGAACGTGGCGGAAGCGGTAGGGGTTGATGTGAAGGTAGAAAAAGTCACGGATATGGAAGCCATTATGAACTACGGTGTTATGTCAACGCCGGCGGTTGTCTTGAATGAGCAAGTCATTCACTCAGGAGGGGTTCCCTCTGAAGAGAAAGTTAAGTCTTGGATTTAAAAATGTTAGTAATGGTGTAACTTATTTTGCTACAGTGTCACAAAATAATTTGCACCATTTTTGAAACATAACTTATTGTAAAATAGGCTTTACTTGATTTTTTCCGCATTTCTTTGCATCCAACAGGAAGTTGTCGGCGCGCTCAAAAGCTGAAACAAAAGTATCGTCTGAGGTAATTTCCACGACTCCGAAGCTGCATGTGATGTTTCTTTCTAAAGATGGGATACTCAAACATTCAATACTATCTCGGATACGTTCCGCGGCTTGAATCGCATGCTGCAAATCGTCACTTGGCAATAACAGCATGAACTCATCACCACCAAAACGCCCAATAAGGTCGGCAGGTCGTATCTCCTTACTTACATGCTGTGAAACCGTTGTTAGCACTTTGTCTCCAACTGTGTGACCAAAGGTATCGTTGATTTGTTTGAAACCATCTATATCAAATAACGCCAAAGATAACGGTTGGTTAATTCGACGACAGCGACTAATTTCATTCTTCACATTTTTAATAAAATATTGCCTCGTCTGAGCGCCAGTAAGTACATCTCTTTCTGCAAGAATTCGAAGATTTCGGTTATCAAGTAGTATATGAGGTACCCATAAGCCAAAATAGGTGTTTGCAGCAAGCAGAGATATCGTAAATTGATAAACCATCGCGTGATTTCCCAACTGCAACCATGAGACTAAGATAGCGGTCGTTGTGCTGAGTATTCCCAAACTTAGAAATGCTCGTCCAGCACTCTCGGTAAATACAATCCACATCTGAACTATGCCCAAAAAGAAGACACAGAACACTACACTGGATGCAGGATATATAGACACTAAAACACTAATGAGAGCCAGTACAACAATCGCTATGGCCTGCTTATACAGGTAATTCGATAATGACGACTGCTCATAAACAGACTTAAAATTTTCAACCAGCCAATGGCTTTCTTTGGGGTAGTATTTTGACAATATCGCAACCGTTATGGGAGCTATAACGACGACCCCAACTAAATCGCCTACCCACCAAGGGCCCCAAAGTGACATGATTTCACTTGGTAAAATGATTCCAGTAATTGCTATAACGTTGGAACCGCCAATAGCCGCTATTAGCGATGAGGTCGCTGCGATGGTGAGAAACATCAAGATCAAATAGGGTATACGGAATTGTTTTCCAGTTTGGCTGAGCTTTCTTAATATCGTTGCACCTAGCCAATAGGAAAAACAGTGTGCAGTTGCAAAGAGCAGTCCGGTTAATAATAGAGTGGAACTACTCTGATGAGCTTCATAGATGCTATCTTCCCAAAAGGTGGTTGTTATCGAGGCAAATAGAACGATTGGAATTGCTCGCCAGCCGAAAATAAGAAATACAGCGTAAGTGACTCCAGAAGGTGGAAACCATATACTCGCGTGCGGTGCATATTCCATAAGTGCCGCCGCTCGCCACAGTAATATCCAGGCTACTGTAATTAATACTGGTTTAGATAACGTACTAAACCACTTGTTTCCAAACCTCGAATGTCTTTCTGGGCAAGATCCTTCCATCCCTATACGTCCTTTATATTTGCTTTTAGTTTTTTTGGGGAAAGCACTCTATTGTTCTAAAATTTAACGAATTTATCATTTATTTAGTTGTACCATTCCAAGATTAGCTTTAGGTTTCAAATATCGCCACTTTTACTGATACTTAAGGCAGTAAATGAGATTTATACTGCTAAATTATTACTATAGATGCATACTTCCATTAAAGTTTAGTTTGATTTCCAATCACAAAGGATCGGTAATAAGTGTTTGTTAAAAGAACCACACTGTTTGCACTTTGTTCTCTTGCTTTTGCCTGTAATGTTCCTGCAAAAGGGTTTGATGTCATTGAAAATTTTTTAGAGCAGAGTTTTGCCTATACAGTGGTACTTAGTGATAGTGATGTGTTCACCGTTGGGATTAAGGATTTCAATCCAAACGAGCTTTTCAATACCGACAATCCAGAGTTGGGAACTGAAGACTCGGTTGCCAATCGAAAGAAGTATGGAATATCGACTCTACCAATGTCTTTTCGCCTAAATGACGAAGAAGAGAAAAACAAGCATGAACTCTTTTTCCGAATGTCAGGTTTAGCGACAGATGAAAATGTTAAATGGGGCAACGAAACTGTCTTTGACGATTTCCGTCAAGTCATCTTAGATGTGTATACCGCTTATCGATATGAGTACAAGTTCGACGAACACTGGACGATAACTCCGGGGATAGGTACGCATTTAATGCGTTATGAAAATACCATGGACTACAACAGTGCCACAGGTAAATCATACGCTCCCATTTTGGATGGACTGTTGTTTAACACCACAGCTTGGGCCAACATCTACGAACCCCATTTAAAGCTCAGCTATAAGAAAAATGAAGATTGGGGCAAATGGCAAGTTTCCTCTGCTGGACACTATTTCTATGGCTACGGATGGGGTGAAGCAAACCAAGGCGAAATCGGCAATAGTGAAGGATGGTATATCGTTAACAGCGCTACGCTCGTATACGACATAGAGCAAATCGGCCGCTCAATTCAATCGGTCTATAGCACAATCCGAAGGGTCGATGTAGGCAGTGATGTGTCACAACCTCTTGGTACTACTTTCTATTACGAAGCAACGGTCGGGTGGTTGATGACGCCACCATTTGAGATCAGCTTTGTTGACAATATAGGTTTAGGATTAACTTTTAACTACGGAAGTGCTTTTAAAGGAGGAAGCTTGGTATTGTTCTTTAATCAAGATTAAGACGCAATTTTGATTCTGTTTCTACCAGCTTTTTTTGCTTGATAGAGTGCTTCGTCTGCTCGTTTAATGGCTTCTTTTGCTCTTCTTTCCAAAGAACTGTCACACACACCAACACTTATTGTAATGTTTACGGATTGGCTACGATTATCTGAACGTTTCGTTGCACCATATTTATCATCTTTAGGACGACTGTCTGAATCTCGAATCACTAGGTCATATTGTTCTATGTCTTGGCGAATATGCTCCAAATACACTTTCGCTTGTTCGGCTGTTTTCCCTTTGAACAGAATCGTAAACTCCTCGCCACCGTAGCGATAAATCTTTGCTTTTCCTTTAACTAGGCGAATGCGGCTAGCCACAAGTTTCAATACATCATCACCTGTATCATGCCCATAGGAATCATTGAATGACTTGAAATGATCGATATCAACCATAGCGATGGCGAACTTGCGTCCCGGGCTTCTTAAGTCGATTTCGAGTGCGTGTCGTCCGGGTAGCTGCGTCAATTGATCGTTAAAGGCCATCTCGTGGCTGGCTGAAATTAAATAGAGCATCATCAGCGCACCAGACAACGAAAACATTGTGCTGGAAACAAACTGAAGTTGAAAAAATATAAAGGTGGTCGAAGACATCAAAATGGCGGTATAGATGAATACATCCATAATTCGATTTTTAGTCAAAACAAAGATACCTGTGATACCAACCATTGCGAGCAAGTAAAGTACCAATATAAATGGAAGCTTTGATATCTCCGGAACGGAAAACAAGAAAGTATCTTTGAGGCTTCCGTATCCGCCAGAAACATAGTAATCAACCGTTATATACGCCCAAAGACCGAAGCATGCCAATAGTATTAAGTAGACAAAAAATGCGCGGCTAAGCAAATCACCATTTTTAAATGCATAACTCAATAAACAGGCGACAGGTAACACAAAGCTGAGAATTGAGAGTTCAAGAAGAGTAGAGCCTGTATAAAGAGGGGATTGCAAACGACATTGAATCACCCAATAACTGATTAGCATGGTGCAAGCAACCATTGCCATTCGGCTTTGTTTGAAGATAAATGCAATGGCAATAGAACTGAGAAATAAAGCGTAAGGCAAGCCACCCGCTAAACCACTATTGGCGCGGGTAAGAACAATAACGTTGTTCATTCCATACCAAATAGCTGCCAAGAGCATCAACGGGAATGTAAAACGAAACCAAGGCGACGTAACTAAACTCGACGACATGCTTATAAACTAGCCAACAGAATAACTACTAATTGTGTTTATGATTAATAAACTAAGAATAACTTTATTTAATGAATTTCCAAGCTTTTTGCTAAACTTTAGTTATAAAAGCGCGCGCTTGAGCAAAGATTGTTCAAGTAGGTTCGATCTTCGTTTGATTAAAGATCATTGATGCAATAACTTTGTTAGAACATATCACATCGACACATCGGTATAGGAGAACTCGTATGCAACTGAATGTTGAAGTGCACAATTATATGGAAACACTCGTTGGACAAGTGATAGCACAAGACAAGTATGCTACGACATATAATCACGACCAATTAGCAGATCTCGCGTGCTTGGCTCTTAGCCAACTTCGTCCAATCTATATTCGATTTGATATTGATTTTCTCTCTGCCTTACCCGAAGAGCGCCTCGTTATTTTAAAAGAGCATGCACAGACAGCGGTTGAAGCAGCGGAAAGTATGATCATTGATGACAGACGTAAGGATCGTGATACCGGTATACCTATTGTTATGTCTCAAACGCAATTTGATGAAGATGCCGAGTTAGAATGGTATGAAAAACCAATTCTGGGCCATAAGCAGCACAACTTACCTTAAGGAGTTATCGTGGGATTTTTTTCTCGTTTTTTCGGTAGTAAATCAGAAGTAAAAGAAGCGTCGGTTGAACCCGTAGAGTACAAAGAGTTTTTGATTTACCAAGAGGTCATTCCTGAAGGTGGCCAGTATAGAATTGCAGGCAGAATAACTAAAGAAGAAGACGGCGAACTTAAAACTCACCGTTTCATTCGATCCGATGTACTGTCGAACAAAGCTGACGCAGAAGAACTCATGTTAAAGAAAGCGCAGATGTTCATAGATCAAATGTCTGGTCGGATCTTTTAGTTACCCATCAAGTCGTTGACAGAAATCATAAATTTAAGAGCTACAAGTGTATAGTCTTGTAGCTCTTTATTTATTTTGGCACTACGAAATTTCAATACTTGCCTATACTGGTTTGAGCTCTTACTTCAAATAAACGCTTTGTAATTTCAGCAAAATTGATAAACAGTCGCAACTTAACGTTATAACCAACAAAACTAAAATATTGTTATAAATATCTTGAGTTTGAATTAGGCGTTAGATAAAAAAGATTATTCACAGTGCCAATAGTCAAGGAATCGCTATGCAGATTGGTGTACCAAAAGAAATACTCGCGGGCGAAACGCGGGTCGCTGCTTCTCCTTCATCGGTTCAGCAGCTTGTTAAACTGGGATTTGAGGTTTCAATCGAATCTCATGCCGGTGATTTAGCCAGTTTCGATAACGCATCTTACGAACAGGCTGGAGCCAAAATCGTTTCAAAGGAAGAAGTGTGGAACTCGGAATTAATTCTGAAAGTTAATGCTCCGCTATCTAATGATGAATCGGATGAAATTGCTCTTATTAAAGAAGGCGCAACATTAGTTAGCTTTATCTGGCCAGCACAGAATCCAGAGTTAATGGAAAAACTATCCACAAAAAGTATTAACGTGCTGGCTATGGACTCTGTACCTCGTATCTCTCGTGCTCAGTCTTTAGATGCATTGTCTTCAATGGCTAACATCGCGGGTTATCGCGCTGTCGTTGAAGCGGCGCATGAGTTTGGTCGCTTCTTCACGGGGCAAATTACAGCTGCAGGTAAAGTACCACCAGCTAAAGTATTTGTTGCTGGTGCAGGTGTTGCAGGCTTAGCTGCTATCGGTGCCGCTGGTAGCCTAGGTGCAATTGTTCGAGCATTTGACGTACGCCCTGAAGTAAAAGAGCAAGTTCAGTCAATGGGTGCAGAATTCTTGGAAGTTGATTACCAAGAAAACTCGGGCTCAGGTGACGGCTATGCTAAAGAAATGTCTGACGAGTTTAATAAAAAAGCAGCAGAACTTTATGCAGAGCAAGCTAAAGATGTAGATATCATTATCACAACTGCTCTTATTCCAGGACGTCCTGCACCAAAATTAGTCACCAAAGAGATGGTTGACTCAATGAAAGCGGGTAGCGTTATTGTCGATTTAGCAGCAGCGAATGGCGGTAACTGTGAGTACACAGTGAAAGACCAAGTGATTACCACTCCGAACGGCGTAAAAATTATCGGTTATACCGATATGGTAGGCAGATTACCAACTCAGTCTTCGCAACTTTACGCAACCAACCTAGTAAATCTACTAAAACTGCTATGTAAAGAGAAAGACGGCAATATCAACATCGATTTCGAAGATGTGGTACTGCGTGGCGTTACGGTGGTTAAAGAAGGTGAAATTACTTGGCCAGCTCCACCAATTCAGGTTTCAGCACAGCCACAAGCTAAACCACAGAAAGTTGATCCTAAAGCAGCGAAAGTAGAAGAACCAACCTCTCCAGCTAAGAAAATTATTGGCTTGGCTGTTGGTGTCGGTGCGTTTGCATGGGTTGCAAGTGTTGCACCTGCTGCATTCTTAGGTCACTTCACAGTGTTTGTACTTGCATGTGTGGTGGGTTACTACGTTGTATGGAACGTGACTCACTCTCTGCATACTCCGCTAATGTCAGTAACCAACGCAATTTCAGGCATTATCGTTGTGGGCGCATTGCTACAAATCGGGCAAGGTAATGGCTTTGTAAGCTTCTTGGCATTTATCGCCGTTCTTATCGCAAGCATTAACATTTTTGGTGGCTTTACCGTTACCAAACGTATGCTTGAAATGTTCCGTAAAGACTAAAGGAGTAAGCAATGTCTGCAGGATTGGTACAAGCAGCTTATATTGTTGCTGCTTTATTCTTTATTATGAGTTTGGCCGGATTGTCGAAACAACAATCAGCTAGAGCAGGTAATTACTACGGCATTACGGGCATGGCAATCGCACTGATTGCGACTATTTTTAGCCCTAATGCTGAAGGATTTACTTGGGTCATCATCGCAATGGTGATTGGTGGCGGTATTGGTATCCATTTCGCTAAGAAAGTTGAAATGACAGAAATGCCAGAGCTAGTGGCAATTCTTCATAGCTTCGTAGGTATGGCGGCCGTGTTGGTTGGCTACAACAGCTTTTTAGATGCTCCAGAAGTGGCGACTCATGCTGAACACGTTATCCATATGGTTGAAGTGTTCATTGGTGTGTTCATCGGTGCGGTAACATTTACGGGCTCTATTGTCGCGTTTGGTAAGCTTCGTGGGATCATTAAGTCTTCTCCATTAAACTTGCCACACAAACACAAGCTAAACTTAGCGGCAATAGTTATCTCAACACTGCTAATGATTCATTTCATTAATGTTGATGGCAGCATGTTTGCAATGATCGTGATGACACTGATCGCTTTCGCTTTTGGTTATCACTTAGTTGCATCTATCGGTGGTGCCGATATGCCAGTAGTCGTTTCAATGCTGAACTCTTATTCTGGCTGGGCAGCAGCAGCGGCTGGTTTCATGTTAGCAAACGATCTATTGATTGTTACGGGCGCACTAGTAGGTTCTTCGGGTGCAATCCTTTCATACATTATGTGTAAAGCGATGAACCGCTCTTTCATCAGTGTTATTGCCGGTGGCTTTGGTCAAGAAGTAGTAATCAGCGAAGATGAAGAGCAGGGAGAGTACCGCGAAACAAATGCGGAAGATGTAGCAGATATGCTTAAAAACTCTAAGTCTGTCATCATCACTCCAGGATACGGTATGGCGGTAGCGCAAGCTCAATACCCTGTTTATGAGATTACTGAGAAACTAAGAGCATTAGGTGTAACTGTACGTTTTGGTATTCACCCTGTCGCAGGTCGTCTTCCGGGTCACATGAACGTGCTATTGGCCGAGGCTAAAGTACCGTACGATATTGTTCTTGAAATGGATGAGATCAACGATGACTTCTCAGACACAGATACTGTGTTAGTTATCGGCGCAAACGATACTGTTAACCCAGCAGCTCTTGAAGATCCAAACAGCCCAATTGCAGGTATGCCTGTACTTGAGGTTTGGAATGCGCAAAACGTTATCGTGTTTAAACGTTCTATGAATACGGGCTATGCAGGTGTTCAGAACCCATTGTTCTTTAAAGAGAATACGCAAATGTTATTCGGCGATGCTAAACAGAGCTGTAATGATATTTTGAGCCACATCTAATGGGCTGACCTTTATTGAAACGACAAAGAGCAACTGATGTTGCTCTTTTTTTTTTGCTTGGAGTAGGCCGTATTCTCAAACAAACTTGGTACAAACGTACAGGTTCAGCAAAATCCGACAATTCACACATTGCAATCAATAAAACCGTAAATAAGTATTATTGACATCGATATAACATGCTAGATGTTCATTTTGAGCATAATACGTTATAGTTTTTTAAACTTATGATTTAACGAACAATCAAATTGATAAAAGCGATTAAATTAACATTTGCCCTAATTGTGACGACTTTTTCGGCTACCACATTTGCAGATTCGCTCCCAGAGCGTATTGATCTGTTTGTGTCGCTATTTGATTATGATTCCGCCGTCGATTTTTACGATATCAGAGGAATACAAACCGACTACCCAACTCGTTTACTTACTCCTGAAAGCATGCTCCCGCAAACAGCTCAATATCCAATAAAAGATATTCAAATGTTGTACAAGCTTGCATTGAATTGTGCTGGAAACCTTCCGCTTAATCCGTTGGTAACAGAACCACTCGTTTTTACCAGAGCAACATGTAAAGGCACCCAGTTGTCTTCACGCTGGTTTGCTCGAAGTGGCCTGATTCACCCAGGTGGAGGCACATATGCTGAACGTTATGTAAAAAAGTATCCTGAAAAGCTTAATGAGCTAGAGCAATATATGCATATTCAGGAACGCGCAAAAGCTGAACCTAATACTTTATTAGGGCGTTTACAAGCGATGGATGAAGAGTCTATAACAGCATTGATCTCTGGAGCGATGATGTTCGCAGAAGGAGAGGAGCTTTGGCTTAGAAAAGGAGACGAGTATTACATTTTCGATAAAGATACGTGGGATGCGAACTCAACTCAGGCGGGATTAACATACAGTATTGCTTCAATAGACAATACTTGTTTTGTTCAACGAGGAAATATTTGCTGGAATGTTGAAGATCATTCCGATCTTTTGCGTATAAGTATGATCGGACTTGTTATCGCCAACATTTTGTTGGTGATCGGCTGGTCTATTTATCGTTGGAACAGTAAGCGGCAAGAGATGAAAAGTCGCATGCTGGTACTGCAAATACTGACACATGAACTAAGAACGCCCATCGCGAGTCTATCTCTTACTGTTGAAGGCTTTAGGCGAGAGTTTGAACGCTTACCAGATTCCTTATACGATGAGTTTCGCCGGTTGTGCGAAGACTCTAGACGTTTAAGACAGTTGGCTGAAGCAAGCAAAGACTATTTGCAATCAGACAATAAACCACTTGCAACTGATTGGGTTCCATCTGTGCAAGAATGGCTGCAGTATAAAGTGGAAGAAGAGTTTAATAATGATATTGAACTCGTCATTAATGATGATATTGCTGCGAAATTAAATGTATATTGGCTAGGCACATGCATAGACAATTTAATACGTAATGCCGTGAAGTACGGTGTTGCACCAGTGACGTTAGAAGTAATCACAAAATCTGATTCAGTGACGATTAAAGTTACTGATCAAGGGACACTAACAAACAAGGATTGGCGTCACCTACGTAAGCCATTTGTAAGTAAGAGTGGCTTAGGACTTGGCTTAACTATAGTAGAATCGATGGTCGATAGAATGGGCGGTAGAATGACCCTAATTGGCCCACCAACTACTTTTATATTGGAGATACCCTGTGAAACAGACGTTGCTTCTTGTTGAAGATGACAAAAACCTAGCTGATGGTCTTTTAGTAAGCTTAGAGCAAGCAGGATATGACTGTTTACATGCAGAAACAATCGCAGATGTTAAGCAGCATTGGGAAAAGGCTGATTTAGTGATTCTAGATCGCCAGCTTCCAGATGGTGATTCTGTTCAACATTTACCGGATTGGAAAAAGTTAAAAGATGTACCTGTCATCTTATTAACCGCGTTAGTAACAGTAAAAGATAAAGTAGCAGGCCTAGATGCAGGCGCTAACGATTATCTGACAAAACCTTTTGCTGAAGCAGAATTGTTCGCACGCGTTCGCGCTCAGTTACGTTCTCCGGAATCAGATGGTCAAGACGACACTAAAGTTGTGTTGCCAGAATTAACAATAGACAAAGCGACTCGTGATGTATTTTACAAAGGCGAATCGGTGACACTTACACGTACTGAATTTGATTTGCTGCTTTTCTTAGCGAGCAACTTGGGTCGAGTATTTACGCGTGATGAACTGTTGGATCATGTTTGGGGTTACAACCATTTCCCAACAACACGAACGGTTGATACGCACGTTCTTCAACTACGCCAGAAATTGCCAGGTCTTGAGATCGAAACATTACGAGGCGTAGGATATAAGATGAAAGCGTAATCAATGCGAAAAATAGCATTCATCGTTGGCACGCTATGTTGCGTGCCATTAACCGCAAATAGTGTAGAGTGGTTTGAAAGCAATTCACCACTGACGCAAGCTCATCAGCGTCTTCTAAATAATGATCTCGAAAATATGTTCGTTTCACTTGTAGAAGTGTGGCAGCTGGAACATAACAAAAATATCAAAAATCACCTTAATGATTTGCTGCTCCAAGCCTTAACCGTGGATTGCGGCAAAGGATTAGATGCAAACCCTTTACCTAGCTGGATCTCATCAATCAATATTCGTCGGCTCGATATAAGAAGCCCTGGCAGAGATGCCTATCAGGTACTGGTTGATGCAAAGAGTCAAAAAGAACTCAATTCCATTGAACTCACACAATGGGTGGATAAACCTTTATCTGGTGATACAACGTTTACCAAAATTAACCGTGACAACGTCACTCAAGGTTCTACGTCATTTATTAAACGTTATAACTTAAACAATAAACCAGATATGGGTTTATATCGTTTAGATATTTCTACGTCAGACAACGAGTCATGGAGCACTTGGGTTATTTTTACCGAAAGTAGAGCAAAACAGACGGTTCGCTGGGCTTCAAAAGATCAATGGACAGTAGATAAGAATGCATTACTTAATCGTTTTTGCCCTTTACCCAAGCTAGATATTAATGTCTATGACTACATTGATGGAAAATATAAAGAAGTGTGGTCAAAAGAATACGAGTCCGATTATCCAACAAATCTGGAAGCAACAGATCTTTCGCCTGATAGATACATTTTAGCGGTATCGATGACGCATCTTCGTTGGCAAGGACCGATTTCTATTGAGCAATCTCAGGTTATCAGTAAGACATATGATATTTCCGTAGAGGAATAACTAAAGTTAGTTCACAATATGCCGTTATAAACGAAAAGGAACTAACGCTTATATCGTCATGAATAATAAAATTAAATTTCTCACACTTTCTATTATGCTAAGCGCTCCTACGGCGTTTGCGGCTAACTATGCAATTGAAGCTCGCGGTGACGCAATGGGTGGAGTTGGTGTCGTATCTGGGAGCTTTCTTACCGGCCCGTTTTATAATCCCGCTTTAGTTGCAATATATCGCCGCAATGACGATGTAGGTATGATCCTTCCAAGTATTGGTTTTTCTTATGATGACCAAGATGGAATGATTGATGATTTGGATACCATTTCAGATATTCTCGATAAAGCAAATAATGGTGATTACAGCAATGTAGATCAGCTAGGAACAACTTTAGATCATATCAACGGCAGCATTCTTAACGCTGAGTTGGGTGGTGTTGTTGCATTCGCTATTCCAAACCAATTCATAGCTGCCAACGTTTACGGCAAAGCTTATTCAGAAACCTTCTCAAATCCGAAAATAGCGAGCGCGAGTTCTTGTGCTCCGTCACTTACAACTGAACAGTGCACAGTTGACCGAGCACAACGCAGTACTGTAAATGCAGTATCAGTAGCAGTTACAGAAGTAGGGATATCATTAGCCAAATACCAAACCTTTCTTGGCCAACATATAGCGTTTGGCGTGACTCCAAAGTTACAACGTATCTACACATATGTTTATGAAGCAAGCATGTCAAACTACGATTTGGCTGATGTTGCAGACAACGGCAATGGTGAAACTATGTTTAACCTTGATGCCGGTGCACTTTGGTTCTATGGGCCATTTCGAGTGGGCTTAGCTGCAAGTGACATGGTTAGTCGTGATGTACAAACACTGACAATACCATCGGCAGTGTCAGGTAATCCTTCACTTAGCTACCAATACGAAATGCGACCTCAATATACAGTGGGTGCAGGTATCGTTGCTGATTACTTTACGCTAAGTGTGGATTACGATCTCAATGAAAAAGAACGCTACGTTGATTTTAATGACAACACGCAGATGATTCGAGTTGGTGGTGAAATAGATATCCTACGACAACTAAAGCTTAGAGCAGGTTATTACAAGAATCTCGCTTATGATGATAGCGAAGGAACGATAACTGCGGGTGTTGGTATTTCACCATTGAACTTGTTCCAGCTAGATTTGGCAGCAAGCTACACCAATGAAAATGCTATGGGCGCATACATTAACTTCCTTGCGAGTTACTAATCAACTCACTATAGTAGGGCTCCTATATTAGGAGCCTTTTTTATGTTTGATGATTTCCCACCTTTAACACATGCAGAACAGCAAGAAGCAGTCGAAAAGATACAAAGTTTAATGTCTGAAGGCATGAGCACTGCACAGGCAATAAAAATAGTTGCTGATGAGATTCGAAAAGCTAAGCAACAAGAGCAACAAAACTGAGACTGATAGGGCACGTAAGTGCCTTTTTTATTACCTCCAATTTCACTTCTCACACTCATCTAAACACTTGTAGCAATTACCCCTTAGGTATTGCTGCACTCTCTGCTAGCCATTAAAACCACCGCTGTAATTGTGTAAATCACAAAACCCCCATACCAAAACACAACAAAACCGTTAGATAAAACTATAAATCTTTCACTTTCAATAAGATGCAGCAGAGTTTTTCCCTGGTAAGTTTAGTGCCTTTTCTCGTTTTGTAATAAAATTACAGATCACTTACGAGCGAGGTAATGGGCTAGTGTATTATTCTGTTTGGTTACGGTGTGATTGCTTACTTATCTCCAGAGCCTTATATACAGTTGCAAATTCGATATGGATTTAATTTATGAAGGATTATGAGTTGGTGCACTTAGTGAGCAGATAAAAGGCTACCTAGCTTGAGGTGAAATCAAGTGTTTGGAGTAATTCACTGGGCAAACGGTTGATACATTTAGCTAGTGACATTGTCACTTACCGCTTGTACAGTACGTTAAAATGCGTTGATTCAGAACTAACATTACTTAGCCTAAATAACATAGCCGTCTTTTGCTTAATAAAGTCGTTGAATTTGGCTTCTCGATGAAGCTAATTGATATAGAAAAAGAATGTTCAAGCAGTAGACCTAACCATTAAGTTCTTCTCTAAAATCAAAGACACCTATGCAAAAGCTATTTTGTGGATACAACTATAGATATACAATATGTGTGGGAGATGGATTCGTAACTCATATAGACAAATCTTTTGAAGAGATCTTCCCAGAACGTTCGAGTAGAAACTCGTAGTATCCCAAGTAAAGATGACAAACTAGGTCGAACTATCTACGAACAAATCGCGTACGCACATCTGGGCGGTAAGTTCCCAATGGAAATGAAGCTGACGCTTGAGAAAGACCAAGAGCCGTACGCAGCTGGCACATACACGCCGCACAGTTCAAGTTATGTGGTAAATAACTTTGGTGGCTTAGAGCTAAAACGCTTTGGTATGATAATCGAGCCATTAGAAGATAAGCCAATCGACATTGGTTTAAAGAAAACAATGGCATAGAACGCTCTAAAACAATCCATCAATGAGTGCGCATTATGTCCAGTTACGGTAAATTATCCTTATTTAACAAAAACTTATAGAATGATGTTTTTATACACTTTCTCAATGGGAGTGTCTAGAAATGCATAAAAATAGACTTTTTCGAGAATTTGAATGTGGGTTAAGCGTCGAAGAAACCGCTGAATTGTGTTTTAAAAGTGCGAGGACTGTCACTGATTGGGATAGAGGGCATATGATCCCGCCAGAATGCAAAAGGCTCATGCGTTTAGCAAAATGTCGTCAATTGAGTCATCTCGAGTGTTGGCAACAGTTCAAAGTGGTTCACGATAGACTAGAAATTCCTACTGGCCAGTTGGTAACACCACAACAAATTATTCTAGGCATCGCTTTAGTATCTATTCAGTCTGAGATTGAACTAAAAACTACTTCGAAATTACTAAAATTCGCTAGAGCATTGTCCAGAATTTATCATTTTTAAGTTGGTGTTAAGCTGATTTAGGCATTCAGCATGCTAAGTTAAATTTATAATACTTTATGTTTATTAATTTAATATATGTGAACTAAAACACAAATATCAACGACAAATTTTTAACTATCCGTATTTGTGACCATAAAAATTCTGTAATATATATTCAATGAGAATTGTCATGGAGTTTAAAGGAATTTTATGGATAGTGAACTTATAAAGAATATTAAAGATTTTTGTCATGTTGAAAGTCTAGATATTGCCAATGACTTATTAAGCTATAGTTATAATAGAACTAATGAAAGCTGTTTTAGATTTCAAAACTTTACGGTATCAGATAGATAATATATTTTTAGCAATAAAGAAGTTCACTGGGTTGATACAATTGAGTTAAATGTTGCATATTCATCAAAATCTATTAGTTTAATCGCTTTGGATCATGAAAATAATGAAGTTCAAATACATGCAACACAGAGAATCAGAGAAAATAATAGTGAATCGATTACTTTTGACGTATCAATGGAAGTAAAAACCATATATATAACTATTGGTCCTAGTCCAGGAGGCATATCTCTTAATTCAATAGATATAACTGGTAAAAATATGAAAGATATTGTTCAGATGATGAAGAGTATTGATAGGTTATGGGCGGCTTTCGACATTGAAAATATAAATGAAAAAGACTTAATTGATTCTGAACTGAGCGATAAGAAGGAAGAAATAAATAAACTAAATGAAACTATAAATGTATTAAATTTAAGTATTTCTGAACTTGAAGAAACTAACGAAATTTCAAAAAAACAATTAGAATCAACGAGAGTATACTTAAGTGATGATAGAAAAGAATTAGAAAGAACGAAAGCTGAGGTTAATAAAAATAAAGAATTAGAAAGATCCTTTGAGAAAGGCATTGAAGTCCTGAGTACGAAATTGACAAAATTTGAGACTGATATAGATGACAAAAGCGCAAAACTTGAATCTGTTAAACGTGAACTAGAAGAGTTTCAAAAAAAATCAGAGTTTTATAGTGAGGATTTCTCTGCTTACAAGGAAGAGCTGAAAAAGCAAAATACTATATATGTCATTTTCTTAGCCGTATTTTCTATTTGTCTTATTTGGGTTATTAATAACATTTATAGTTCTGCAATAAGTCTAGTGGATAACTATCAGTTTAATTTTGATTTGTGGTCGTTACTAGTTAGTCGATTACCGATAATTTCAATTAATATAGTAATACTAGGAATTATTTCAACTTTATTGTATCAATCTATAAATTTAATTACAGCCAATTTTGACAAGGTTGCATCTTTAAAGCAAATCCCATATTTGGTGAAAGAATGCATTGACTCGCAGTCAATAGACTTATCAATAAGCCAAGAAAATTTATTAAAAGCTCGTATAGAAAAGAAGATGGAACTCATAAGAGAGCATATAAACAAGTAACTTATTGTAGTTAAGTTTGAAATCAGTCGCATAATTCAGGACTTTTATGCGACTGATTATTATGTCCGGTTAGTATGCGCGTAAATTTTATTTATTAGTCAATTAATATGCGCATTAAATATAATGAAAATCGAATTTTTCGGGAATTTTTATGTGGCCTCAGCGTTGAACAGGCGGCAGACTTATGCTGTAAAAGCATAAGTACAGTGAAGGCTTGGGATAGGGGGCGTGAGATACCAGAATGTTGCCGTCGACTAATGCGGTTACAAACGGGGAGGGAAATTAGTCACAAGAAGAACTGGG
Organism: Vibrio diazotrophicus; assembly: GCF_038452265.1. NCBI lineage: Bacteria > Pseudomonadati > Pseudomonadota > Gammaproteobacteria > Vibrionales > Vibrionaceae > Vibrio > Vibrio diazotrophicus. The sequence continues at coordinate 542,954 of NZ_CP151843.1, read as the reverse complement.
AAGATTTCAAAATATCCCATCACCACATCGTTACACCTACAGGTGAAACTATCACTCCACAACAAATACTTCTAGCTCAAGCGCTCATGTATGGGCAAAGCCAAGAAACTTTTCAAACGAGTTCAAAACTATTAAGACTCGCTAGGGCTGTAGCGAAGATATTAGTTTTAGAGAGACGCTAAACGTCCCCAAAACAGAGAACGCCGATAGTTCGGTGGAATTTACCCCCGTAATACAGATTCGGGGGTTTTGCCTTTCCTTCAAGCGCATCACGCTTGTGCGTGCGCTCGTTCCGAGCACACACTCAATCGTAATTGCGCTTTATTAGTCAGACGGAAAGCCGCTATGCGTTAGCTGCAAAGCTATGAGCAAGTTTTGACGCTGTAGATTATTAGGTCGTTAGGCTTGGCAGGAAGGGGGGATATGTTGCCACAAAAGGCTAGGGAAGCTCCGCGCCATTTAACGACACGAGACACTCAGCATTTGTGTGGGCTTGGTGCCTCGGTCGCGTACACGCTCCCTTATCCCTTCGGGGTGGGGAAATGCACTAAAGTTGCTTAGTTTAGCCTGAGTTATTCATTGGCGAGTATATATAAGTCATCTAGCTGTTTATGCAAACAGAAGCCAGTTGCCATTGCGCATAGAACCAATTGGCTAAGCTCTTCAGTGAATCTCCAATTCTTGTAAATAGTAAAGTTCTCTATGTCCGCATCATCAATGATATGATTGATAATCTTAATAAGCTGAGCATATTTACGTTCAAGGATTGAATTACAATGTAGAGGAAAAGCAGATGGTGACAATTTTGACTTTTCACGTTCTAACTTCTCTTTTGCATGTTCAAAAATAGGCTTAATTCTCAAGTATTCCTGTTCATACTTATCGAACCAATCACCTTTAGTCCAAGCTTTGTTCCAAACAGCTATCCATTCTTCATTGGTTACACGTTTATTTAGTTGATAGCATACCCATCGAAATGCCGGTGCATCACCAATCTGCTCACTTAACTTGGGCTTACCGAATACACCTTCAAAATCTAAGTATTCTCCATCGGCTTTTTTGAGTAACTTTTGATACTCAGCATCACTATACCTGCTCATACCAAATCGAATAATTGAGAAAATTGCATCACTTGTTGATCTTACCCAGCGCTCATTATTTAGGGCATAGTTTGATAACATTTCACTACCATTGGACAGCACATGGCGTAATGGTCTTGGGTTATTGCCTCCGAGACTAGATTTGTCGTAGCTATTTTCTATGTTTCGCCCCCATTGAGACCACATTTCATAGCCAATCTCTTGGAAGGATTCTGACGCGTCATATAATTCTTTCACCACTTCAACATACACTGTAGTTGCAGATGCATGATGATTCGCTAGAGCATTCAGCTCAGTAATCGATTGAGCTTGCTTACTAATACGTAACGAGATAAAAGCAGCTATTGCTGCCCCTATAGATGCAACTGCAGAAAGAAATGCAGGTATTGTCTCAAGAATATTCATTGGTCTTACGCCTTTTACTTTTACATACGACTTGGCGACAAAACTGATATGGTAATACCCAACTAGCCGCAATCCCAAACCGAACCAAAAAATGGCTCGTGTTTTTATCCCTTTAATTAGCCAAGCTTTGCGAGTCCATCTTAAAGCGTTTGTATGGGCTGTCTTACGTTTGTCAAAGCTTCTACTTTTTGATTTATAAATATATAAACGTTTGACGAAAACATACCGACTACAATAGCAACCAAAGCCATGCTATAAAATTCGGCTGAAGTGTTTGCAGTTGCTGCGGAGACACTAACACCTTGCTTCTCTATATGCGGTGCGATTATAGAAACTAGGATTTCACTTTTTATTCCAACCCACGAAAACATCGCCATCAAACCTGAAGAAAGTACCAACGTTGAGTTTTTTAGTATCGGCATTCCCGAAACCATTATTCTCGCAATAGCACCAATTGAGCCAATAATCAGCGGAATCATTAGAAGAAAGAATGCATTAACAGCTTGAGCTACAAATCGAGTAGTTTCCTTATCAATTAAGTATATGTCTGGATTTCGAAAAGATAAGAAAACTAAAATTGTAAGGCAAAACATGAAAATACAGCCTATTACTGTAGCTTTAACTCGGTCATTTTTTAGTTCAGCTTGTCTTATGAAATACCGACGCTGTTGTTCTTCAATCTCACGATTTTTGTCATCTTCCAACTCAGAAATTTGTAACTTGAGCTGTTTGATTAATTCATCTTTATCTTGTTGCGGGATATCCACAACATTATCATTTTTTTCCAATTTTCCTCCAAAAGTCCTACGCTTCATTAAGGTGTGAGCAACGCTACCACGAAACTTAACCAAACTACCGTAAACACAAAACCCAACGATGGAATGATAAATGTCAAGCGTTAGGAATCACTCTTAAATGCTTGTATGTGAAATTTTTATAAGCTTGTAACTTTGACGTTCCTCTTGCTATTTTTCGTTTCACGCCAGACCTCTACTCTAAACTGATCTACAGCAGGAGCTGGATTTCTAGGTTGTTGAGGCTTCCGTGGTTGCTTTGGAGGCAGATGAGGAATGGCTAACTCTTCGCCATTCACGTCAACGAGCTTCAATTCCATTTGCTGTGGAAATACTTGTGTTTTCTCCAAAGATTCCTTGAGGTCATTATAAAACTCTGGAGCCTCCTTTAGCTCTGCACCGAAGATAGCTTCCGTTTCTTGCATTGCCATTTCGACAGTTAATTCACCGCGCTGAACTTTGACAAAAAGATTTTCTAGACGGGCAAGAGATTCCCCTCGCTTTCGCAACTTGGGCTGAACTCGACTTAGATCAAATGGCGAACTAGCTCTTTCGCCTAGATAATCTCCTACAGCCTTAACTTGATTATTTATTGTTTGTAGACCGGAGATGAATGAACCATATTGGGCAATGCCAAAATACAAAACACTCGCGGTAGCAAGTATTTTACCTTTGGCTTTTATTGAACCTTCTTCAACTTCTAGAACAAGAGAGTAGTCACTTAGTTCCAAGTTTTGGTCAACATATGCTTCCCATTCGTCAAAAAGCTGTGTCGAATATTTTTCAAAGTCCTCGCGAGGTAAACTTGGCACTCCGATATAGAAATCAATTGTACCTATATTTGCCATTTTTATCCCTTCCGCCAAACTACGATTGCCCTAACAGTTCTTATACGGAACCAATCCGGTAGACCGCTTTCTTATAATTACTAATTCAGTGATAGATTATCAGTATAACGTATTGTTTGTTTAGAGGTTATTTTTAATAATGTGACTAGATTATGCAAAGTATCTAAATAAGCGAATTACAGTTGATCAAGGGCAGGAATCTTTGTTCTATGTTTGTTCAACGTATAGCACTACATCAAGCGTTCTGTTATTGGTTTTCTCAGTCTCAGAACGAAACAGCACACCTAGATAGGGAATATCACCAAGCACCGGCACTTTCATGGTCACGGTTTGCGAATCTCTCGCCATCATGCCGCCAAGTGCGATGGTTTGACCGGATTTTACCGAGAGTACCGTGTCGATTTGACGCTTACTAGTGACAATGTCACTGGCTTCCACAGATTTATCAACACGACTCAGCTCTTGTTTTACCCTGAGTTTAATATCGCCATTCAAACCAATCATAGGCTGAACCCACAGCGATAATCCTACGTCTTTGCGTTCAATCGTCTGAAACGGTTTGCTGCTTCCGTCTGTCTCCGTGGTGTACGAACCGGTAATGATAGGCAGCTCCTGACCAACGCTAATCAATCCACTGTGACCGTGCAGGATACTGATTTCAGGGCGGCTCAATATCTCGGTTTTGTCGTTGGACTCAACCCAACGCACAAACGCATTAAAATCATCATTGGTCGCGGTGAAGTTGGGAGAGCCGGTCAAGAACGCAATTGCAGAGCCATCAAACGCCGTCTTAATGGCACCGGCACCAGCGGCGAGGTTTACGGTTAAGTCGCGTAAATCACCGTCAACGGTTTCGACAATCACAGCGCGTATCTTCACTTGTTTGAGTGGTTTGTCGACCGTATCGATAAACTCCGCAATATCACTGTGCATCGATTTGGGCGCGGTAATCATCAGCGCAGAGCCAGCAATGATACTGTCAACGTTGGTCACATCAGGCACATCGAGCACGGACGATTGCACAACCAGAGACTTTCTCAGCGGCTCCAGTAGGTCGTCGGCGGTGAGGTAGAGCAGCTTATACGTGCGCGTGACGATTTCATTGCCGCCAGTGAGCTTGTTGCGCTTGTCTACGCGAATGACTGAACCCGATTCAATGTAAGTGAGGTTATGAGCGCGCATGACGCTGAACCACACATCACGGAAATTCGCCGCGCCCGAGGCTTGATAAAGCTTCAAATCACCGTTAACAGATGGGTCAACGATGATGGTCTTATCAAACACCTTACTAGAGATGATAAAAAACTCGTTAAGCGTCTTACCGGCGAGGTTGGCTTCAAAGGCAAACGCTCGGGAAGCGAAGCACAGTAAGGCGAGGGCAAGAATACGTTTCATTAGTAGAGTCCACCTTTGTTGAGTGTGACATTGTCACTATTAGTGCGATTTTGGGCTGTTTTTCGGCGTTGATGGTTCTCGCTGGATGCCTCAAACGGGTCAAAGTAGCCATAGCGAGCAATGTTAAAACAGGCGCTCTCTTGAATGGCATAGGCTGAACCTTGCTGGGTGAAGCAGCTGCATTGCTTTCTCACAATCACACAAGTGAGTTCAGGATATTGATTCGCATCGAGCGTGAGTGAGTCATACACCGGCGCGGAGAACGGCAGGGAATCTAAGCGCGGAAGGAATTCTTCTATATATACTGTGTTTATATCCAGCATTTTTAAATCTTGCGTATTTTCGGCACTTTCAGGAGCTGGCGCTTCACTGTGAACGGTCTCGACCGTGGGCGGTGTGACCTGTTTTTGAAACCACGAATAGAGGTAGAACGCCGCTGCGCTGATACCCAACACGCCAACGGTTAAGCCGATAATGCCTTTCTTTAACTGCGGGTCGAGCCTGACTTTTTGCGTGTGCTTAATCGAGCTGAGATATACGCCATAGTATTTGTTATCGCGTTTCACTTTCTCTTTCTCGGCTTTGGCTAGTTCGGTTTTATTGGCAGGGTCAAAGCCTTCAATGTGAAAGTATCGATGCAGCCAGTCACCGCCGATGAATTCGTAATGGACGTAATACTGCATACGCCGACGAATGATTTGGTCAACGTCTTTAAAGTCTTGAGAGATGTAGACCAAATCAATGCCTTTGTGCCGGTGCGTGGTCACGAACTTCACATCCGGCGACACGGTTTTACCAGCAGTGCGATTGCCCCAAATGTTCTGCACTTCATCAACCAGTATCACCGAACCGGCAGGAAGCGTGTGGATCTCCGTTGGATCATCAAACGATGTCCAAGACAGGTTCAGGTGTTCAATGTCTTGGTAGGTGATGGACTCTTCATCGAGTTCAAGCACGGCTAAGGCTTCTTTAAACGAGGCGAGGCGCTTAGGGGATGCCAGTTTCTTGAACCAGTAAAGCCACTGCTTAAACGGTTCGTGCTTCTTGTAATGAAAACCCAGATAGGGCAAATCTTCTAGGGTTGCCAGACGTTGCTCTGTCTCGATGCGTAACAGTTTCGCTTCTAACTCTTTGTTGTGACTGTTTGCTGGGAAATACACGCCATAGAGCCAGCCCTGAAAGCTGTTACACACGTTGTAGTCGAGCAGCATCACCCGAATACCATGATAGAACACAGGACGGTCGGCGAAGTTGTCGTTCTCGATGATAAACTTGATGGCGTTAAGACTTTTCCCCGTACCCATACCGCCACTGAAACCGTGCAACATAACGCTGACTCCTTACGCTGGGTCGACCGGTTTACGCCACGAAGGACGATAGCCGGTAGCAGACATGAGCCCGTTTAACGTGAACGAGAACACCACACAGGTGAGCACCACGTTGATATAGGTATCCACGCCAGCCATCGCCATGAGCGCGGCAAGTTTCGGTGTCACGCCGTTCATGTTCGACTGTATGTAATCGGCTATCGAATCCATAGCCACCGACACTCCAGTGTAAGCGACCAAGGAGAACCCGACCGAGAGCGCGACATAGGTCGCCAGACCTTTGGCAATGCTGGGAATGAGAGGAACCAGCACCGTGGCTAAAAATCCAATGAAATACTGCATATTAAACGGCTCCTTGTGTGCGACCGATGATGAACAAACCCGTTAACCACGCAAAGGCGATCAATAGGGGGCGTAATAACTCTGCATAGCGACAAGCGGGATCAAACTTAAACTCAATAGTTTTACTGTCACCAAAGGCGCGAAACGAAATGCGTTCAGGCGCAGGACAAGCACCACTACCAAAGGACACACCGCCATTGAGGTACTTCTGATTCATGCGTGAGTAATCGATGCTGTCTTTCTGAACCAGCAGCGCTTCATTGTTGAGTAACTTAATGTCCTTGAAGGCGTCTTCTAACTGCGCGAACTCGGCAACGGTGCAGGTATCCTCATACTGAACTTTGAGCAGGGCGCATTGAATGACATCACCGCGACATTCAAATATCGATTTGTCACAATCGGCGTTGGCCATCGGAGGGTCGGTTTTCTCTTGCTCCTCTTCTTTGGGCTTTTCTTCTTTGCCAGTGTCATTGGGAATCAGCGCACTGTTATCGCCTTGGATAAGATGCTCCAGCATTTCACGCATTACCCCAAGTTGATGCTGGGAAAACTCATTGCCACGCGAAAGCTGTTCAAGCAGCTGACCGCCGAGGCTTTTTAAGTTGCTGTTGACGTTCTCCAGATGCTGATTAGAGAGTGACACTTCCCCAACTATCGCATTGTCACCGGCTGACAGTTCCGTATTCTCAGGCTTTTCAGTCGGTGTGGGATTTGGCTCAGGCATTGCTTCTGGCGGCTGTTGTTTCTCACACAGCTGCGGATTCAAGTCGCAGAAGTTCGGGTTATTCGTGGGGACGTTTGCGCCTGTGCCAGTTGAGCCATTACCGGCACCATTGTTTGAACCATCAAGGGGCGGCAAATCAGGGATAGGTTCATTGGTCTTTTCGGTTTTCGGTGGCAGGGCGCACGTCTCTTTGCTCGGGTCACAATAGGCAACATCTTTGGGTGCTTTTTCACACGTTAAGCCAACGATGCAGTCGCTGGGCACATAGTTGCAGCTTGAAACGATGTTGGGATGTTGTCCGGTCACATCCTGGCAAGACCATTGATAATCGGTTGTCCATAACTGCGTGTTAGGGTTGCCAATCTGACAAGCGTATTGTGCCTGCTCAAACTCTTTTTGGAACTTAGGATCGTCACAGGTGGGCGGCGGAGGTTCACACCGTACCGCAGGGTATTTCGGATACTCACCTTGAGCACAATTTTCAGCATTACTCGCATTGGACAATACCCAACGCTCATAATCTATCGATGCCAGCAACAGAGAGCCGCCGTAGCGCTCCTCAATGTTGCGTATTTCACCAACACGGATGTAGTTCTCATCGGGATTATTTGCCATACGTTTAGCGGCTTCTTCATCAGTACGCTGTACACACACGGACTTGTCTTCATAAGGTTTGAAGCTGCAATCGAGAGGCTTAATGCTGGCAAGTACCCATCTAGCCGGTTGATTGGCATAAGTATTCACGCTGGTTAAGAGTGCAATACAAATAAACCCAATAAGAACACCGTAATTACATACATTTCTAACGTCATAACGTGCCATCCTTAAACCCTCAAGTTCGATCAAAAAAGGGCTGAATACACAGCCCTTGAGTCAGCAAGCAAAGGCGACTTTAACCGCCGATTTTGCCCCATGCTTTTTTCGCAATGGTGAGCAACAGATAAGCGCCGCCCAGCGTGCCAATGACCACGCCAAACTCGCCAATACTGGCAACTGCGCTTGTCACATCAGGAGCCGCAGCAGACGCCGCGCCAGAAGCCATAACAAGAGCCGAAGCCAAGACAACACGTTTTACATTCATCGTTTTCATAGGATTATTTCCTTTTTTAGTGGTGGTTAATCTTCTTCCAACACCAACAAATGGCGAGAAACAACACGGTTTCAGGCATCACTTGTTTGAGTTGGTCGAGGGTCATATAAGGCGGCGCAAGCTCGGTTTTCACCTCTGCCAGCGTCACCAATTGGTAGCCGGTCGAACAGTCTTTATTGTCACAAGTAATGAGATAAGTGCCTGAATTAAGCCTCATTACTTGGTCATGCCCGAGGCTTTGAAATGCGTTTTGATTTCATCATCAACCGGCACCAACTCGGTCACGATAGCGCCCGACAACGGGTCGTTTGGGTTGATTTCCATTTTCAATTCGTACTCACGGCGAGGCACTAACGCGCCGGTTTTCTCCAGCTTGAGCGCGTACTGGTAATCAAGCTGAATAGGGTGGTCAAACTGCGGATTCACATCGCCCGATTCGCCTAATGTGCGGCGTTTGAACTTCTCCACGTTAATTTCACGCAGTGGACGCGAGATATTGAGCTGCGCACCATCACCACGGAAACTGTTCCAAATGATGTCCACGCCTAACACAAATACACCTTTACTCATGATTTACACTCCAATGGGTCGACTGACCGGTTTGTAATGGACTGGATTAATGCCGTATAGGTATCGGGGAAGCTGAACTTGCGCCCGTCCCGTTGCAGTAATCCAATGACCTTGGGAATATCGCCGTCGAACTCTTCAATCAGCGAATTAAGAATTTTTCCGTACTGGCGGCGCATCCAATACGCTGCGGTTAACACATCACAAGCGACACGCTTTTCAGGACGAGGCTTGGTATTAAAGGCTGGAGCGCTACTTATAGACGCACTAAAGGCATTTAAAGCTGCGAACGCGCCATCAGGATTTAATAGGGCATCGATGTCCCATTTTTTCAGCTCACACTCGGTGCGATACCAGACCATGCCGTTCTGCGCGAGATTCTGCTCCAGCGCTTTGTTGTAGATGCGCCAGTAAATGCGCGAGGTTCGAGAGCCGACCGAGACCATTTCTTGGCTGTAATGCTTCGCGCCATGCTCACCAAAGCGGTATTTGTGGTTCTCGTTGACCGTTGGAGAAATGCCACGTGAAGCGGTTCTAAACGCATCCTCATAAGCGGCTTTTAACGCATAGTCACAATCAAACAAGCCGTGATAATCGTCATACGCTAAGTCGAGACGCGCCAATTGTTGAACGCCTAACACATTAGATAACCAGCCGTGCAACTCCCACGCTTGCAACTTGGCAAACACGTGCTTGCAGCCCGTACCATTGATTTGAAAATGCACCGTGTCTTGGTTGCCACCAATCCCCACAAATCCGCAAAAATCTTCACCGTCTGCGGTCGTGAGTTTCATCGACTCGGTGTAGAACTGAAAACCAAACCCACGCGGCGCGTTCATGGTTAAACCAAGTACATGAGTAACGAACAATTTCAAACAACGGTCTAAATACTCTTGATACTGAATGCGGAAGAAATTGCGGTAAGCCTCGATGTCGTCAGCACTGTGCGCACGAAAATCGGTATTGAACACCGGCTCTTGTGGGAAAAAGCGCGCTATGGGATTTATCATCAAAGTGTTACGGCGTGACTTTTTCTTCACGTCAGGGTCATGCTGATGTGTGTCCATGTAAGTAGCACGTGCACAGTGGCGCAAGTCTTTTACTTTCATGGTGAAACAGAGGTAATCAATACTGACAGCCATCGAAAACCCCTAAGTTCATGCGCTGTTGCGCGGTGGTGTTGGTAATGTCGACCAACTCGTAATACGGGATTTCGGCGTCAGCCCAAGCACACAGATGATTCATACTGCGAAAAACGTCCCATTCGGTCGAACCGTACACAAGTACGGATACCGAATAATCGGGCAGTAAGTCATAGTAAATCTTGGTGGTGAGCTTGAGCATTTATCGAATCCCAGCCTATAATCGAATTGCTGTATTTCGCTAGAGATTAGATTACCGATAGTGGTAATTGCAATACGCTCAAAGTGCTGATTATTAGCCAAAAATGGTAAAAAATGAGGATTGTCCATGTATCAAAACTTGCTGATTGAAGCCTATAAAACGGCGCAAAACTACCAACAAGACAAGCAAATTGCGCAGGATTTAGAGGTTCCAGCGACTAGAATCTGTGAATTTCGCAAAGGAAAGCGCTATATGTCTGATGAACAAGCAATTTTTCTGGCTGAAAAAACAAAAATAGCACCAGAACTGGCACTCATTGGTTGTCACGTTGACCGCAGCAAAAGTGTGATCTCAAAAGAGGTCTGGGAGCGTATGGCAAAAAAGTTCAGTAAGTACGGATTACAAAGGTTTTCAATGAGTTACGGAGCAATTGTTATGGGATATGGTATGATTCAACAATCCATTAATCAGTGCGCATTATGGTTATGATTTATGTTGAGTGGTTTGTCGTCAGTACCATTGCGTAAGCACTGGCGACCTTGAAGCAGCAAAGAGTGGGCGAAAGACTTGCTCATTCTCGCAGCCTAAGCTGCGTAGATGCTAGGAGAGAGAATCTCTTTGCCATGAAAGCCCGTAATATAAATTGCATAATGCGTACTTAAGCACTCTGTTCTAAAAAAAACTGCTATATTGGGTTAAGGACATAACTTAAGGATAAATTGATGACTTATCAGGATAATTGTTTTTTAAAAGCAATAGAGAATCTTTATAGTAAGCGTGTGCAACTTGGAGCCTTTCCCCCAACTATTTTTGATAAAAAGGATGATCAATCTTGGGAAGAATTTTTAAGCGAACTAGAAATTGCCAAACCTCGCTTGGAGCAATTCTGTGAAGGGAAATCTACTCTAACTATTCAAAAAAATGAGAAGGAAGGCACTATATTTATATGTGCTGATACTAATCTTTTATGAAGCTCGATTTTCTCTGCTATACGCTCGCGTGTAGAGAGAAAATGAGTAGCCAAGCGCTCTCATAATTCGACTTTACGTAGACGTCAATCGCGCGGCAGTTTTCACTGCCGTTTTTTGTGCCTGTAAACCTGAGCGCAGGATGACGACGACGACGACTGAGGAGGAGGAAGAAGGCGCGAAGCGGTTCGGGTTCCTGTTATACCCGAACTAACTCCGGACTTCCGGAATCACGCGCCCTTAAATTTAGCTTCTATTGAACCAACTTCACCATAGCTTGAGTAGTACTCTTCTTCAGTTAACCCATTAATTTTACTGAAAAACTCCACATGATCAGGGAGCATTTTCCATGAGTACATGGTAATTACTTCGCTTGGAACTTTAGCCATAGCTGTGTTTAAAATGAACTCTTCCAAATTCATTCTCTTATTGCGAATGCCAGAGCAAATTTCATTAGGTGTAATCTTTAGAACGTTACTTAACTGAACAACTTGAGTAGCTTTTGGTTCAGTCGTTCCATTTTCCCATTTCAAGTATGTTTGCTTGGTAATTCCTATCGCTTCTGCAACTTCTTCCTGACTTAGATTAAGTTCATTTCTAGCCGTTTTAAGTACATCTTTAATCATCATATTAACCATAAAAGTAAACCTTAATTTAATTATACATACACATTTCTACACTCTTATGTTAGGGTAAATAAAAGTATTCATCCAGATATATATTTATATACTTGACAGGTTTTTGAGAGTGCTAAATTTCTTCATCGACTGGTTAACAGTCCAACAATTTTATCCTGAGGGTGGTTTGCCACTCGTGGGTAAAAGTGTCATGGAAGAAATCGATTCAGAAACAGGTGAACGGCTTTCATCGTTCGTAAAAACTAAAGGGCTCGAAGGTTCATTTAGTACCACATTGAAGGTTCGTTGTGATGGCTTCACCGTTAGAATCGAAGGTAACCCGTCACGATGGCAACGTATGGATAATCTCTTTGGTCTTCGGTCACTGGATGAATGTATTGATATATACAATCACATCTTAGCTAAATTTAATCTTCCACCTTTTACTGCGAATACAAAGGTTTACTTCGGTCAAACTCCAGAAGATAAAAAGCCACGTCTTATTGGGGATGGTGCTGAAATTACACGTATAGACTGGACTCGAAACCATAAAGTAGGCAAGGGCAGAGAAGTTACGTTTATACGGGCAATGTCATCAACAACCCTCGGTCGTAGTAGAATGCCAACGCCTTATCCTGATTTTACCAGTTGCTACTGGGGAAAACGTTCTTGGAAACTATCGAAAATCTACTCTAAAGCACACGAACTAAAGAATCACTTACGAAAAGATAAACGCAAAAAAGACGGCGTATCAGAAGAACAGCTTAACTACGTAGAAAAACTCATCTCATACTGCGAGCAGCATGGTGTCGTTCGAGAAGAACACCAATTAAGCCAGAAGCATTTAAAACGATATAACTTACAGTTTTACGGAAAAACCACGCTAGAAGACTTCATCGAACATATAAAAGATCTTGAGAAAACTATGAATACACTGACCGCAACTCATGACACGCATAAATCGATATCAGATCAACTACTTGAACAAGGAATCGTAAACAGCAGACTGGCAGCCAATACGACTCAAAGCGTTGCGTTGATGTGGCAACTTGGACAAAAAATCGAGAAAAACAGCCAATATTATGTGCATCGACCACGACTAAAAAGCATCGGTATCGATATAGCTTTACCGTTTGATGCGACACGTATCTGTCCAACACTCAGACGTTCAGAAGTCATAGAAGTTGAAGCGTTGGGCATACCAGACTGGTATCAATTACCGGTTGTAGAGAAATCTAACGTTTTACCATTTAAAGCAATCGCATAGAGAAATATCAGCATAAGTTCTGAAATGTGTGCATTGTGTGTCGCAGACGCGCGGGCACGCATGCAGAACGATGACGACACGAGGAATAACACATGCTTAAAATCGAAATCTTCCCAGAAAACGTTCGCGTTGAAACTCGAAACATACCAAGCAAAGAAGATCGCCCAGGGCGAATCATCTACGAACAAATCGCTTACGCGCATCTAGGTGGTAAGTTCCCAGTCGAAATGAAACTGACGCTTGAGAAAGACCAAGAGCCATACGCAGCAGGAAGTTACACGCCACACAGTTCAAGTTACGCCGTGAATAACTTTGGCGGCTTAGAGCTAAAGCGCTTTGGAATGATACTGGAAGCCTTAGAAGACAAGCCGTTAGACATTGGATTAAGGAAAACATCCGCATAGGACATTTTAAAATAGCTCATACCTAAGTGCGCATTATGGTTATGATTTATGTTGAGTGGTTTGTCGTCAGTACCATTGCGTAAGCACTGGCGACCTTGAAGCAGCAAAGAGTGGGCGAAAGACTTGCTCATTCTCGCAGCCTAAGCTGCGTAGATGCTAGGAGAGAGAATCTCTTTGCCATGAAAGCCCGTAATATAAATTGCATAATGCGTACTTAAGCACTCTGTTCTAAAAAAAACTGCTATATTGGGTTAAGGACATAACTTAAGGATAAATTGATGACTTATCAGGATAATTGTTTTTTAAAAGCAATAGAGAATCTTTATAGTAAGCGTGTGCAACTTGGAGCCTTTCCCCCAACTATTTTTGATAAAAAGGATGATCAATCTTGGGAAGAATTTTTAAGCGAACTAGAAATTGCCAAACCTCGCTTGGAGCAATTCTGTGAAGGGAAATCTACTCTAACTATTCAAAAAAATGAGAAGGAAGGCACTATATTTATATGTGCTGATACTAATCTTTTATGAAGCTCGATTTTCTCTGCTATACGCTCGCGTGTAGAGAGAAAATGAGTAGCCAAGCGCTCTCATAATTCGACTTTACGTAGACGTCAATCGCGCGGCAGTTTTCACTGCCGTTTTTTGTGCCTGTAAACCTGAGCGCAGGATGACGACGACGACGACTGAGGAGGAGGAAGAAGGCGCGAAGCGGTTCGGGTTCCTGTTATACCCGAACTAACTCCGGACTTCCGGAATCACGCGCCCTTAAATTTAGCTTCTATTGAACCAACTTCACCATAGCTTGAGTAGTACTCTTCTTCAGTTAACCCATTAATTTTACTGAAAAACTCCACATGATCAGGGAGCATTTTCCATGAGTACATGGTAATTACTTCGCTTGGAACTTTAGCCATAGCTGTGTTTAAAATGAACTCTTCCAAATTCATTCTCTTATTGCGAATGCCAGAGCAAATTTCATTAGGTGTAATCTTTAGAACGTTACTTAACTGAACAACTTGAGTAGCTTTTGGTTCAGTCGTTCCATTTTCCCATTTCAAGTATGTTTGCTTGGTAATTCCTATCGCTTCTGCAACTTCTTCCTGACTTAGATTAAGTTCATTTCTAGCCGTTTTAAGTACATCTTTAATCATCATATTAACCATAAAAGTAAACCTTAATTTAATTATACATACACATTTCTACACTCTTATGTTAGGGTAAATAAAAGTATTCATCCAGATATATATTTATATACTTGACAGGTTTTTGAGAGTGCTAAATTTCTTCATCGACTGGTTAACAGTCCAACAATTTTATCCTGAGGGTGGTTTGCCACTCGTGGGTAAAAGTGTCATGGAAGAAATCGATTCAGAAACAGGTGAACGGCTTTCATCGTTCGTAAAAACTAAAGGGCTCGAAGGTTCATTTAGTACCACATTGAAGGTTCGTTGTGATGGCTTCACCGTTAGAATCGAAGGTAACCCGTCACGATGGCAACGTATGGATAATCTCTTTGGTCTTCGGTCACTGGATGAATGTATTGATATATACAATCACATCTTAGCTAAATTTAATCTTCCACCTTTTACTGCGAATACAAAGGTTTACTTCGGTCAAACTCCAGAAGATAAAAAGCCACGTCTTATTGGGGATGGTGCTGAAATTACACGTATAGACTGGACTCGAAACCATAAAGTAGGCAAGGGCAGAGAAGTTACGTTTATACGGGCAATGTCATCAACAACCCTCGGTCGTAGTAGAATGCCAACGCCTTATCCTGATTTTACCAGTTGCTACTGGGGAAAACGTTCTTGGAAACTATCGAAAATCTACTCTAAAGCACACGAACTAAAGAATCACTTACGAAAAGATAAACGCAAAAAAGACGGCGTATCAGAAGAACAGCTTAACTACGTAGAAAAACTCATCTCATACTGCGAGCAGCATGGTGTCGTTCGAGAAGAACACCAATTAAGCCAGAAGCATTTAAAACGATATAACTTACAGTTTTACGGAAAAACCACGCTAGAAGACTTCATCGAACATATAAAAGATCTTGAGAAAACTATGAATACACTGACCGCAACTCATGACACGCATAAATCGATATCAGATCAACTACTTGAACAAGGAATCGTAAACAGCAGACTGGCAGCCAATACGACTCAAAGCGTTGCGTTGATGTGGCAACTTGGACAAAAAATCGAGAAAAACAGCCAATATTATGTGCATCGACCACGACTAAAAAGCATCGGTATCGATATAGCTTTACCGTTTGATGCGACACGTATCTGTCCAACACTCAGACGTTCAGAAGTCATAGAAGTTGAAGCGTTGGGCATACCAGACTGGTATCAATTACCGGTTGTAGAGAAATCTAACGTTTTACCATTTAAAGCAATCGCATAGAGAAATATCAGCATAAGTTCTGAAATGTGTGCATTGTGTGTCGCAGACGCGCGGGCACGCATGCAGAACGATGACGACACGAGGAATAACACATGCTTAAAATCGAAATCTTCCCAGAAAACGTTCGCGTTGAAACTCGAAACATACCAAGCAAAGAAGATCGCCCAGGGCGAATCATCTACGAACAAATCGCTTACGCGCATCTAGGTGGTAAGTTCCCAGTCGAAATGAAACTGACGCTTGAGAAAGACCAAGAGCCATACGCAGCAGGAAGTTACACGCCACACAGTTCAAGTTACGCCGTGAATAACTTTGGCGGCTTAGAGCTAAAGCGCTTTGGAATGATACTGGAAGCCTTAGAAGACAAGCCGTTAGACATTGGATTAAGGAAAACATCCGCATAGGACATTTTAAAATAGCTCATACCTAAGTGCGCATTATGTATGTTATGTTAAATGTGGTTTTCTAGGATCGAATAGCGTACCTGTATTGCACCGATAACTACTCTGTTCCCTCTGCATTTTACATAACTGGCATTTACCATAAAATACCTAATAACTACATTTATCATCTGTGATTAAAAATGTAGTTATTAGGATGTAAACCTTTCTATAACTGATGAGATTTCATTGATACGCATCGGTTTAATTCATGCCGGCTTTTAGGCATTCATTGTTTGCGCTACCATCGATGCTTTGAAAAGTACTCTGAGATAAAATCGATATAAGCCCTGACAGCTTGAGATAAATATTTTCTCGATGAATACAAAGCGTAAATCTTGAGCTTGCTTGGTTGCCAATCAGGTAAAACATGAACCAGTGAACCCGATTCTATCTCTGAAGAAACTAGATACGTAGGTTGAAGTGTCACCCCCATCCCACACTTTGCAGCATGCAATAGTACTGTAGCCTCATTTGCAGATAAGCAAGGTTCAATTTCAATAGACTCATGCTGTTCACCATAGCTTAAATGCCATACATGTTGTTCGAAATGTTTATAACCAAGACATTTGTGACTCAACAAATCTCTTGGGTTAATAATTGTCGTATGCTCAGCGATATATTCTGGTGAAGCGACTAAAACCGATTGGCAATCACCAATTGGTTTACCAATCAAGGAAGGATCAGGATTTGAAGAGATTCTTATCGCTAAGTCTATCTGCTGCTCAACCAGATCAGTGACTGTATCTTCGACATTAATATCTACAACTATATCTGGATAATTGTCCATAAAGAGCTTTGTGGCTGGTACTAACTGGGAAAATCCAAAAGACATACTGGTTGAAACTTTTATTCTGCCTTTTAGAGAATCTGATGAACCAGAGTGAGTAATATCTGCAAGTTCTTCGCCGGCAAGAAGCCAGCTTTCCACCTGCATTAAACAGTTTTTGCCTGCTGACGTTAAAGTCACCTTTCTCGTTGTGCGATGTAGCAACCGAACGTTTAGCCACTCTTCCATCGACTCTATATAACGGGTAACCATGGGTCGTGACATACTCAGTCTGTCCGCTGTCATAGTAAAGCTACCTGATTGTGCGACATCAATGAACACTCTTGCGGCTTTTAATCTATCCATGTGATTAGTACGTTTTATGAAACACTGATGTCTATAATTAGATATTTTTCTGAACTTATCAATTTAATATATTAGTAAGCATATTAATGAAAACATCATTTGGAAGCGACAATATGACTAATATTCACTATTTCTATGACCCTATGTGCGGTTGGTGTTACGGAGCTACAGCTTTAATTCAAGCAATAGAAGAAAATCCATCGATGAAATTAATTTTTCATCCAGGTGGAATGATTGAAAAAAGAAGTATTTCTGAACAATTTAAGCAACACATCATGAATGCAGACCCTAGAATTGCGGCTTTGACTGGTGTTGAGTTTGGTGAAAGCTACATTTCGCGCCTAAGGGACAGTGAACATTTTATTGTTGACTCATACTTACCTATCAAGGCTATTCTGATTGCGGAATCTCTTGGTGTAAGCAGCTTTAGAGCACTAAAAGCGATTCAACACGCTCATTATGTTCAAGGAGTGGAAGTCTATAAGCTAGAAGAACTACAAAATATAATGAGTCAGTTCGATATTGATATTACCGTATGGCTTGAATTAATGGTCGCGAATTCTAGCCATACATTACTTGAAGATAACATCAGTCATTGTCATTCATTAATGCAAACTTTGTCGGTGTCTGGATATCCAACACTGATTGCAGAACACGAAGGTTCTCTTGTCAAATTGCCACATGAGCAGTATTACGGACGCCTAAACGAATGGAAAAGCTTATTGACGACAATTTAAGCAGTAAGAATATGGTCTATTCCG
Source organism: Vibrio diazotrophicus (assembly GCF_038452265.1). NCBI lineage: Bacteria > Pseudomonadati > Pseudomonadota > Gammaproteobacteria > Vibrionales > Vibrionaceae > Vibrio > Vibrio diazotrophicus. The sequence goes on along the minus strand of NZ_CP151843.1, from coordinate 525,017 downwards.
CTACTTCTCTTAGAAATGGAAAGTTATTGAATATTGCTAATTTAGTAACTCAATAACTTTTGATGACTCCAGATTATTAGGCTAAAATGACTTACCTATTGACTGAAATCTAGTAAAGAATTTTAACCATGAAGTTTTCTTTACTAGATTTAAAGAGGCAAAAAATTAACTACCAGCAAGTTTTACTTTCATACCTTTTTTCTCAAGGTGTGCTTTAATTTTATCGCGCATATCACCCTGAATTTCAATTTCACCATCTTTGACTGAACCGCCACATCCACATATTTTTTTAAGCTCTGCTGCCAACAATTTTAGTGGCGCATCATCTAGATCTAGCCCTTTAACAATGCTTACGCCTTTTCCTTTTCGGCCTTTTGTTTCACGGTGAATTCGAACAATGCCATCTCCTTTAGGTCGTTCAACTTTTTCAGGTTCCTGCTTAATACGACCAGTCTCGGTCGAATATACTAGAGTCATACTACTTTCTCTGCTGAGCTGCTGCTCTTTGTTTTGCCAATAAGTGTGCTTCAATATGTTTTTGTAACGCCAATTTAGAGCCTTTAATTAAACGTCCATTAAAAAAGCAGTACCAACCGTTAGCTTGCCCAGTATCGTTCTTTAAGGTGAACCCATTAAAGTTCTCTTCTTTTGAGCCCTGGACTTCTCTTGCTTTACCTACAGACTCAAATTCACTAGGGTCAATTAATGATGCAGTATCACACCACCAGTCGATGCTTTTTTTTACAGCGGCTAAGTTACCAGACAGGACATGGTTCTTGATTCGAACCTGCCATATATCTGCGGACTGTTTAGCTGTCTGAAGAGTGAAACCTCTATAACTCGCATTAGCCATACTTTAATCTGCTCATATTGATGTATTAACTAAATAATAATTGTATATGCCTGGTTATCAAGTATATTATTTAACAAATGCTTAAGTTATAGTGCCTTAAGATGAAAAAAAAGCTAACTTGCGTCACAGATCAAAACATTCTAAAACATAAGCTTACCGAGTTTAATAAGACGGTAAGTCTAGAACAAATGAATGACCTAACACAACATTCTTATGCACATAACTCTCTGTTAGCGCTAAAGAATGATTGGAATTTGTTTGTGAGTTTCTGCCAAAGTAAGTCTGTTATGGCACTTCCCGCTTCAGTCACAGCTACTCGCTTATTTCTCGAATCTGAAGCTAAAGTGCGTAAATATAGCTCGATAAGACGCTACAGTGTCACTATTGGTCTAATTCATCGCTTGTTGGCGCTAAAAGACCCTACAAATAATCCACAGGTAAGACAATCACTTATGGCTCTTCGGCTTAATAAAAAGGGAGACGAAGAACAAGCAACGAGTTTTACCAGTGTTCACTTAGAAGCGTTATATTCAAGCTATTCAACTTCTAAGTCGGTAAAAGAGATCAGAGATTTAGCGATTTACCATGTGATGTTTGAATGTGCCTTGAAGCGCTCCGAACTGAAAAGCCTAACGTTCAGCCAGATCGAAACTAATAATGAATATTTGGTTTTATCATTTGGACAATCTCATTACCAACTCTCCCGAAACGCAACAAATTGTTTGAACAAATGGCTAAAAATAGTCACTCGTGATAGCAATTATGTTTTTCGGTCGATAGATAAACACGGTAACGTTGCAAACAATATTCTCAATGATTCTTCGATATTTCGAATTCTAAGAAATGCTGGTACTTTACTCGGTAAACCAGAACTTAAATTCTCTGGCCAATCAGCGAGAGTTGGTGCTGTTCAGGAATTGTCTGAACAAGGCTATAAAATCAAAGAAATTCAGGAGTTTGGAAGATGGCTTAGTCCAGCTATGCCATACCAATATGTAGGTAATAAAGGCACAGCTGAACAAGAGAAGCTTAAATTTTTCTCATTTAAGCCTTGGGAATAAGAGAACTCTTTACACACTGAGCCAAAAAGTCGGAAAACTTATGACCGTTGTGCTCTAGCATTTTAGGAAACATTGAAATTGGCGTCATTCCTGGGAATGTATTGACTTCATTTAAATACACATCCCCTTCTGAAGTAAGGAAAAAATCGATGCGTGAAAGGTGTCTTAACTTCATATGTTTAAACACTTTTACAGCACTTTGATGGATAACTTGGCGCTGTTCATCTGTAAGATTTTTCGCTTCTACTTCTGTAGTTGAGTGGCTGTCCACACTGTATTTTTCTTCATAGGTATAGAAAGCATCCTCTGGCGCAATGATTTCACCTGGTTGAGAAATGTGCAATTCACCATTAATCTCGTACGCCGCCACTTCAAGCTCACGAGGTTTCACAGCTTTTTCGACTAGAACCTGCTCCGAATAACCAAATGCAGCATCTACGGCGCCTGCTATATCTTCAGTCTTTGTGACCTTGTAACAGCCGACTGATGATCCCTGACGGGCTGCTTTGATAAACACTTTACCCCATTTATTGAACGCTTTTTTTGCGAGATCATAGGACTCTTGAGTGTTCTCAGTTAAGAATAAATAAGGCGTATTTGGAATGCCTAATGCGTCATACCATAGCTTAGAAGTGATTTTGTTGAAGCTATTGCTGCTGGCTTCAGGAGCACAACCCAGATAAGGGATTCCTGCCAATTCTAGCATTGACTGAATATCACCCGTCTCGCCCGGATACCCATGAATACATGGAACGACAAAATCCACTTTCTTCACGAAGCTGTCACTATTTAGTGTCGCGGTATTGGTATCTAAATAAACGAGCTCGTTGTTTTCTGCGAACCAACCATCTTGATTCATTTCGACACGAATGACTTCGAATTCAGGAGTTAATGCTAATTGCTGCTGCAGATAATTAGCAGAAACAAGAGATACAGCATGCTCTGAAGATCCGCCGCCGCATAAAAGAAGGATTGTTGTCTTTGTCATTGATATATCCGTGACATCTTTGAGTAAATTGCTCGTCTATCATAGTAAATTCAAGTGGAACTTACACCGTTATTAGCAACTGTTTGAATTAACTGCTTAGATAACAGTCAAAAGGGGCAAAAATGCCCCTTCACATTTAATCAGCAACGCTTAATTCAACTTGTTAAGCGTTGGAAATTCTGAATTCTTGATAGAGTCGATACTTTTCGCAAACGGCTTCAAAGATTGGAAGTCTGCAGGCAGCTCAGAGATAGCCTTTACTGCTTCTTGACGCGTTGCATAATCACCAAAAAGAATCGTGTACCACTTAGTACCATTGACTACTTTGTAGTTTTCCCAAATTGGCTGACCATCTTTTGGCAATTTGCTAGCAAATTGGTCGACTTTATTTTGGCTGCCAACAGCGACAACTTGAATTGTGTATCCGTAGCGAGGATTCATCGCAACTTGTTTTGCCGTAGGTGGAGTGATAGAAACCATAGCGTTTTTAGGACTCATCTTAACCACTTTCTTTTCCACCGGTTGTGGAGCTGTTTGAATGGCCTGAGGCGCTACGTTTGATTCTGTAATACCTGTCGCCATGCCTGAATCAGAGACAACAGGCTGTTGAACTGTAGCGACATTGTAATCTTCGCGGTGACTTTCTGAAGTGACATCAGTGGTATATGAACCTGATGAACATGCAGCTAAAATTGCTGACAAGCCTACTATTGAAATTTTTTTCATGGAATTATTAACGCTCTGATTGTAATTAATTAAATCATGCCGATTGAGGCGCCTAGAATCAAGCTTAGGCCACTAATATATAACGGTAACGTGTGATTTAGAACACAAAGTAGCCTTTGAACTGTGCTGTTATGATCACAGTGATACTAAATACGCAAACAGATATATCATTAATTGGTTAGGATATAAGCACAGTCAATTTATGGCGAGATTATCATGAACAATTTAAGTCAGTTGCTTAAACCTCAATCAGTCGCTGTAATTGGTGCATCTATTCGCCCTTTTCGCTCTGGCAACATCGTTATGAAGAACCTTCTTCAGGGCGGATTTGACGGAGCCATTATGCCCGTTACTCCCTACTATCCTTCGGTGTGTGGTGTTCTGGCCTACAAAACTATTGCTTCACTTCCCTTGGTGCCAGACATCGCCATTCTATGCACTCATGCCAGCCGTAATGTGTCCATAATAAGGCAATTAGCTGACCTCGGAGTCGCAAATGTCATTGTATTATCGTCTGATATGTACACTTTGGACGCACAAGGTTTTGAGATACAAGCTCAATGTAATGAAATAGCAAAACAGTCGGGTATGCGTATATTAGGCCCTAATAGCCTGGGCTTAATTTTACCTTGGGCAAATTTCAACGGATCTTTTTCACCTGTCACAGCAACTAAGGGCAATATCGCTTTTATTTCTCAATCTGCCGCTGTCTGTACAACGATCCTTGACTGGGCTAACGACAAACAAATTGGCTTCTCTGCATTTGTATCTTTGGGGAATGCAACAGACATAGATTTCGCAGATTTACTCGATTGCCTCAGTACTGACAAACATACCGACGCAATTTTGTTGTACGTGGATACGATCAGAGACGCCAGACGGTTTATGTCTGCCGCAAGGGCCGCATCACGCAATAGAAGAATACTTGTTTTAAAAGGCGGCAGAACAAAAGCCGGTAAGAAAGCGGCACAAATGCATACTGGCGGAGATGATACGCTCGATATCATTTACGATTCGGCAATTCGCCGCACAGGTATGTTGAGAGTAAACAATACCCATGAATTATTTGCCGCTGTAGAAACCTTAACCCACTCAGTACCATTACGCGGTGAACGACTTGCCATTATCACCAACGGTGGTGGTCCAGCAATCATGGCAACCGATACATTGTTAGATCACGGTGGACGTTTAGCTGAACTAGAAGATTCTGTTTACGAAGCATTGAACCAGTGCCTGCCGCAAAGCTGGTCACACGGAAACCCCATCGATATCGTAGGCGACGCGGATCATAACCGCTATATCAACGCGTTAAAAGCGGTGTTGGATAGTGATAACGCAGATGCCATTTTGATCATGCACAGCCCTTCAGCCATTGCACAATCAGAACAAACCGCTCAAGCGATCATAGACATAGTTAAATCTCATCCAAGAGCAAGACGGTTTAACATTCTGACGAACTGGTCCGGTGAACTCACTGCGAGACCAGCAAGGCAATTATTTAACCAAGCAGGTATTCCAACATACAGAACTCCTGAAAGTGCTGTAGTGGCCTTCATGCATTTGGTTGAATACCGAAGAAACCAAAAACAGCTGATGGAGACACCAACAACCTCTGAGGCTGTGCACGTGTCCGAGGTCAATGCGGCTAAATTGTGGATTGATGAACATTTAGACAATAACGATAAGCTACATCTAGATACCCATCAAATCGGTAACTTTCTGAAATGTTTCAACTTCAATCTACTACCCACATGGATCGCAAGTGATGCGAGTGAAGCTGTCCATATTGCAGAAACGATCGGCTATCCCGTAGCCGTAAAATTGCGATCTCCGGATATCGCACATAAATCAGATGTTCAAGGCGTGATGCTGAACCTAAGAACATCACATGAAGTATCCAGTGCAGCTGAGGCTATATTTGACCGAGCGCAGCTTCACTACCCCTCAGCCAATATCCATGGCCTACTTGTTCAAGGCATGGCGAAACTTGCTGGCGGTGAAGAGTTAAGAATCAAAGTTAAGCACGATAGTACTTTTGGCCCTGTCATTTTGCTTGGTCAGGGTGGTTCAGAATGGAATGAAGCTACGGATGCTGCGGCAGCGCTTCCTCCACTAAACATGACTCTTGCGCGTTACCTTATTGTGCGTGCTATTCGCAGTGGGAAGATTCGTCTGCAAAAGCTTCCTGTACCGATTGATATTAACGGGCTTTCTGAGTTTCTTGTGCGTATTTCACAGATGGTAGTTGAATGTCCTCAAGTCTTTGAATTGGATATTCATCCTGTACTGGTAAACGGTAACCAATTCACCATACTTGATGCCGACTTAACCTTGAAGAAATTTAAAGGTGATGCACAAAGCCGACTAGCTATACGCCCTTACCCCACAGAATTAGTTGAAGAATGCAGGGCTAAAGATGGAGAGCTCATCACTGTAAGGCCAATTCTTCCGGAAGATGAACCGCATCACGCGGAATTCATCAAAAAAGTCAGCAAAGAAGATTTGTATAAACGTTTCTTCTCAGATGTTGGCGAGTTTAACCATGAAGCTTTAGCGAATTTAACCCAGATTGATTACGACAGAGAGATGGCTTTTGTCGCCGTAATCAAAGACGGAACCAAAGAAGAAATCATTGGCGTATCTAGAGCGTTGATCAACCCAGAAAACACCGATGCGGAATTTGCAATACTCATTCGTACCGATGTAAAAGGAAAAGGCCTTGGGAAAATATTGATGAGTAGAATCATCGATTACTGTAAGGCTAAAGGCACGAAGCAAATGTCTGGCATGACAATGCCAACCAACCGAGGAATGTTAACGCTGGCTCAAAGATTAGGCTTTGAGGTTGATGTGCACTTTGAAGATGGTACGGCTGATATGGTGTTGCCTCTCAACCCTGAATCATAATAAAACGGGCAATAGGATCATTAAGATCCTATTACCTAGTGTCGATCTTAAACGAGCTTCCAATTTTTCTTGAGGTATTTAATACACCAAGATTTAGCTTCGCCAATCTTATTTCTTCGCCACGCCATGATCAGTTCCATATCCCATGCCTGAGTACCGCTGATGATTTTTAGCTTACCTTCTTTAATCAAAGGCTCAGCGACATGTTTTGGCAAAGACCCAATGCCTAGACCTTCCACCAGCGCCTGACATTTAGCATTAAAATTCGTAACCGTTAAACGAGGCTGCTTCTGAAGAATATTCACACTCATCGCAGGCTGATCTCTTGCCGTGTCGGCAATAGCAATGACGCGATACTTTTGCCTTGCTTCTTCATTAAATTCACCACTTCGTTTATGAACATAGTGGTGAGTTGCAGCAACCCATACCATAGACATAGTGCCTAGAGTTTCAGATTTAACATCTTGAGGTAGCGTATCCACTTTTGGACAGACAAGTATATCCGAGCGATCTGTTGCTAGAGATTCCCAGCAACCAGCAAGAATTTCTTCTTGTAGCCTGATGCGCGTCTTACTCACATTGCCTAATTCTTCAACCATAGGGAAAAAGCAAGCGACAGGAATAATGCCATCGAAAGCGACGGTAATATCGAGCTCCCATCCGTTGGCCAACAGAGTCGCATCATTAACCAGTTTTTCGGTCGCAGAAAGAATTGCCCTACCTCGCTCTAAAAGCAGCTTGCCTGCTTCAGTGAAGTTGGCTTTATGTCCAGAACGGTCAAAGATCATGATATCTAGGTCTTGCTCCAGCTTTTGAATCTGATAACTCAAAGAGCTAGGCGCTCTATTCAGTTCATTAGCAGCAGATGCGAAACTACCTCTTCTATCAATTGCATCGAGAATATGCAGGGCTTCAAGAGTAATAGGGCTGTGCAAAACGATATCCTTATTCTAAAAGTAAAACTCTAAGTCAATCCGCAGATGAGTTTGCAAATCTCTTATAGATTACATAAATGAATGACGGATCGATATTAGCGACATTTTCTTAGAAATTATACTTAAGAAGTTGTTTTACTGAGGCTAGAACGAATGAAGCCAGCTAAAGCTGGCTTCATGATAGTGATTTATTGCATTCAAAAAGGTATAGAAAAGTGATGTAAATGCGATAAATTATTTGTTTTCTGCCATCTCTTTTTTCACCATGACTAAAGCCGCGACGATAAAAGTGATGATTAGCGCTAATTCCATGACAACTCCAAGAAATTGAAAATGATTTGGCCTAATAAATTTAACGGCGCAATTCTAACACTTATATGAACTTAATCTACTCATAAGAACAAAAATTAACGATTTTATCGACCTTGATCAATTTCCGTACATTTCTGTTAAAAAATTTAAATTTTCATTCGCTTTCTTAACCTTTTTAGCGAAATAAAAATCATGCGAAAGGACTACTTTGTTGTGACTTTCCCACCGATAATTTTGTAGGCTGGAGCGCCCCTTATCATACATTCCCGAGCAAATTCACTGGCACAATTTGGACATTTACACGCTTCTGTTACGTAGTTTTGTACGATCCGCTCTTTGAAGCATTTTACTAGTGCCCCTTTGCCACCTTTCTTGTACTTAAATAGTTGGGTGCGGCATTTGCTGCAATAGATATCGACACTTTTTTCTGGTTGTTTTTTGTTAGGTTTTGCCATTTCGAACTCTACTCAGCAAAGCCAGACTCAAATTCAGGCTTAACCCATACCTGACTAAAATCAAACCAGCCTAAAGCGTTACATTTAGCATTCTGCAATGAACCACATTGGTCCTTGCTGACACCCAACCAACAGTGAAACATCGGAATAACCTGTCGTGATTCTACAAGAGACTTACCAATCTCTTTGCCCGGAAAGTTTGCTTGCGATTCAGCACGCCATTGGTCAATTAAACCCGACCACCTACGGAAATCGTCTGGTCGGCTCAAATGTTCAATATCAGAATCATTAAGAAGCCATCCGGCTAAGGCATCATCTCTATGACTAGCAATCCCCATCGGCTTAATCCAAATATCCACTTCTCTGGCATTTTCAACCGTGAGTTCATATTTAATAAAATCAACGCCGATACCATCTTCCTTAAGAAGTTGTTCGATGGCTTTAGCAATCATAGGAAACGTTGGGTGCTGAGCATGATAAGCAACGGTAAGTCGCTTAGGTTCAGTAGGTGTGACACTGTGACTTACAGGGACTTGATGATACCAGCCGGGTTTCAGACCGTGAGCAGGCAATACACCTAGCTCCACAATGTTTTGTTCAGGCATCAACTTAAACAAGTTCATTGCGCTTAATTTGTGACACAAGTATTCAGCCCATGTTTCATCTGCGGCAATACCATCGCGACGGTTGAGCAGCAAATAAGTGCAGCCAGGGTCTAAATCTACATCTTCAGTCGATGAGCCCCTTTTATTTTTAACGGGATTAGAAAGGCTGGGAAAGACCATCGACGAATGTGTTTCATCAATGACCCATACCTCAACGCGGTCAAGCAAGGGGCGAAATCCGAAATAGTTGTCAAAAGCTTGCAGGACAAGTCGTTTTTCGTCGTTCAACACAACCTTATACGGTCCAGTACCAATAGGCAGCAAATCAAAGTTTTCTCCACGCTCCGATTCAGGTATAAGCACCTTTGCACAACATTCTGCTAACAGCAACGGTAAGCGAGTATCAGGTTTCTGTAACCAGATATCGACAATGCAGTCCGCCGGCGATTCAACTTTATCGATGTGTGAAAATAGATTAACGAAGCGAAGATTCCATAAGCTTTCAACAACCATTTCTGTCGTCAAAAGATTCCCATTGTGGAAACGGACTCCCGGGCGCAAGTAAAACCGCCAATGCTGAGGTGTAATAGGTTGCCAGGCGTGGGCCAAATCGGGTTTTAGCTGTTCTGCTTCGTCAAAGCGGGTTAAGCCACTATAAATTTGACGAGCAATATGCTGCTCCGAGCGACGCATTGGTTTTAATGGATTAAGCACCGAAAGCGGACGATAGTAAGGAAGTCGAACAACTTGAAGCCCTTCTTGGTGCTGAACGCCAAGGTAGCTTTGAATCACTTGAGTTAACTTGCTGGCATCATGGTCAAGTACAGAAAAAGCCTGAGCAATTTTACCTTCATCAAGATATCGCCGAGCAAGATTTTCACTGACGTCAGCCCTACTTCGCTTAAATATGAGTTTGGATAGTTTTCCTCGTCCTGCCGCTGGATGCCATTCTATCCAACCTTCTTCTTCCATTTTATTAAGTACTATTCGCGCATTTCGGCGTGTACAAAACAGAATATCAACGACATCTTCAAGCTGAGCATTGGCATCTTGACCATTGAAGTGCTCAAACAATGTTTCGAACTGAACTCTTAAGCGGGGGCTACTCATAAAGAGGAAATCTCACATAACTCAAACTTTCAGTGAGTTTCCCTATTTTCAATTATTGATGCAAGTGAGTTGATAATAATTTTAGTGAATAGAACAACCTAAACATTCAGCAAGTTGCTCCAACTGTGTTTGATTATCCAGTTTCATTGACCATTTAGCTTCACTGCAATTAACCACAATGACATTTGCCCCATTGCCTAGCAGTTGAACCGCATCCGTGCTCGCTTGTAGAGTGACACGATGTTCACCGTCGAGACGAATCACAATTTCGTGCTGAGTGGCGATAATTTTACCGAATTTGAATTCAATAACCATTTATTCCTCTGTACGCAATTGCTGGCGTTCATTGCGCATTTTCTTTACCGCAATAGTCAGACGGCTTGTACAAACTAAACGTTCGCGATCATCTGTAATATTGATTTGCCAGACTTGGGTTGAAACACCAATATGTACTGGATGAGCAGTACCGATAACATGCCCTGAACGCATCGAACGAATGTGGTTTGCGTTAATGTCTAAACCGACACAATAACTCTCATTATCCACAGCGAAGTTTGCCGCTACTGAACCCAAAGTCTCTGCTAAGACGACTGAGGCGCCACCGTGCAACATGCCTAAAGGTTGATGAGTAAAATGACAAACGGGCATGGTTGCAGTAACCGTATTCTCAGTAAAAGCGGTATACACAATATTGAGATGTTCCATTAGTGTATTTTTGTTGCTTGCATTGAGGATCTCTAAGCTTATTGGTTTCTTCCATATTTCCATCGTAACGCCCTGAATCGATTTAAAGATTTAGTATTGTAGTGGTAAAGATTTGGATTGATACTATAACCCTATTATTTATGACTGGGAACGAACGATGAATAAGATAATAAAAGCTTCCTTGCTCTTTACTTCACTCGGTTTAGCCGCCTGTAGCTCGTCTCCTACTGGGCGAAATCAATTGATCCTTTTTTCTGATCAAGATATGAGCAGTTTAGGAGCAAAGTCATTTGAACAGATGAAAATCGATACACCTATTAGTAAAGATGCTAAAACCAATGCTTATGTGCAGTGCGTAGCAAATACCATTACCGCTTATGTACCGAAACAACCAAACTTTTCTCAATGGGAAGTGGTGGTTTTTGACAGTGACCAAGTCAATGCTTTTGCGCTACCTGGGGGTAAAATAGGTGTCTACACAGGGTTATTGAAGGTTGCGGTTAATCAGGATCAGTTGGCTACCGTTATAGGCCATGAAGTTGCCCACGTCCTAGCGGATCATAGTAATGAGCGTTTGTCACAATCACAGCTCGCCAATGCGGGACTACAGATAACAGATATTGCACTTGGTGCTTCTGAGTATTCTCAATACCGTGAATTAACCATGGCTGCGCTTGGTGTCGGTGTTCAATATGGTGTTCTGCTTCCTTATGGAAGAACGCAAGAATCCGAAGCTGACATTGTTGGTTTAGAACTGATGTCTAAAGCTGGTTTTGACCCAAAACAGAGTATTGATTTGTGGAAAAACATGGCAAAAGCTTCGGGTGGAAGTGCACCACCAGAACTACTGTCTACTCACCCATCGCACAGCACTCGAATTCAAGAGTTGGCGAATAAAATACAAACATTACCTGCAAGCAGCGCTAAGAGTCCAAATTGCCAAATATAGAAAAGGGAGCAAATGCTCCCTTTCTGATATGAGTTCTAGATTCTCTTCCTCAAGCTTTATGTTCCAAGTATTAATAGCGGTAAGCTGAGCAAGGTGTCACCGGTAGTCGCAAAGCCCACAATAATACTGATTAAGCCTATCAATAATCCTATATACCAGACAGAGGAAACAATCTGCCCATATCTATCTAAAGGTAATAGATGGCTTTGATGCCTGTGTTTCCATTCGAATGCCAAATCCAGTGACCCCATGATAAGCAGGAATCCCAGCAAGGTTAGTCCCAATGCATAGCTAAGCGCAATACCGCCAATAATAGCCACAATACAGATCAGCATCCCCACTCGGCTGTTCATCGAAAAGCTAATGCTCTTTAATACGTGCCCGCCATCTAAAGGCAATATAGGCAACAGATTAAACAGGTTTAAGAACGCGTTAAACACAGCCAGAGCAGCCCATAACTGACTTCCTGTTATCCAATAGACGACTAACAAAATCAGCGACAGTATGAAACCAAAGCAAGGCCCCATAATCGAGATAACCACATCTTGCCAACGCGTGTTTATCTTTTCGTCACTCAGTGCAAGCCCACCCAAAAACGGAACTAAGTAAATACCTTTGGTACGCATACCAAAATACTTCATTGCCTTTACATGACCGTATTCATGAAACACTAAGCATAGGATTAAAGCCAACGCAAACTGATAAGAGAACAACCAAGAATATGCAGCGAGGCTTGCTGAAGCGAGCACCACTTTAATCAACTTGGCACTTTTCAGGGCTTTCATACCAAGCGATACGATACCAATCAGACTAAAGCGTTTTTCAGCAGGTGGCGGCGTAAACGGAACCTGTCGCTCGATGTCCTTTTCCGTTCTGACGCTCTCTTCAACAAGCTGCTCATCAACCAATACGCGATAGTTGAGACTAAAAGGTTGCCATGTTAAATCCACCTCGAGCCGACATTCAATGACCTGCTCGCCTCTTTGCAGCTTAAAGTGATGATTGATTGTAGTCGAATCATCAACTTGGGCTTCCCGTTGTGAGACCAAGGTATTGTTCCAAAACAATTGCTGCCATCCAGCCATGGAGCCTTCGAGACGAAGAGGGTGACCGAGTAATTCCGTGTTTAATAGTTCCACAAATCTGTTCTACTCTTAGTTTAACTTGGAGCGCGATTATGCCATTTGTAAGATAAACGTAAAACTATAGGTTATATGTATATGATATTTGTAGATTGTATCAATAACCCTTTAAATCCTGTGCATAAAGTGGATAATACGCCCTCACGAAATTTACAAAGGTGGGTAATATGTCTACTGAAGCAACTTTGCTTGAACGCTGCGAATCTAAATGTGAGCTATGCTCTGCTGAAACTTCTTTAACTCCGTTTGTGGTTGCGCCACATACACAAGTTACCGTAGATCACTCTGCGATGCTTTGCGAGACTTGTAAGAGTCAAATCGAAGAACCAGGGACGGCAGATGCGAATCACTGGCGTTGTCTGAATGACAGTATGTGGAGCCAAGTACCACCTGTACAAGTGCTTGCATGGCGTCAGCTTAAACGTCTGACGGCGACTGAAGGCTGGGCACAAGATCTTCTAGACATGATGTACATGGAAGAAGAAATCGCAAACTGGGCTGCAATCGGCATGGACGATGACGCAGAGAAACCACGCGATGTTAACGGTGTAGAACTTAAGAAAGGTGACGACGTCACAATCATTAAAGACCTACCTATTAAAGGTTCATCTCAAGTGATTAAGCAAGGTACAGTGGTACGCGGTATTAGCTTAGCTGATGATCCTAAACTTATTTCTGGTAAAGCTAACGGTCAGTCAATGTACATTATTGCTGAGTACTGCCGTAAAAAATAATGCCTGATGTTGCTTGTGAAATCGCTGATATTGACGCAGTCATTTCACAAGCCACGCACTGCATTGCAGAGATCAAAAAAGCCGAAGACTCTTAGAGTTTTCGGCTTTTTAATTCGTACGCATTTGATTAACGCTGCAGACCAATATCACGTTGGATATGGCTAGACAAATCAGCACTGTAGTAATGAGTCGCTGGTTTGTTATCTACAAACAAAATATCAATCAAATGAGCTATCAATCCTTTGAAGTTAACCGCATAGGTTTTTTTATCCATAGAGGTGGTCGTTGCTACACTACCCATATACATTGCTTGTGCCATGATAGCCTCTCTTAATAAATCCGGTAACTTTCTGTATTTTCAGCAATGATAGGTAATAATTTGCCCGTTAAAAAATGACAAAATTTGGATATTCGAATTAGATATTCTAATGAAACAAGCTGTTTACATACCACAAAATATAAAATCAAATTACATGACTAAAAAACCAGCAAACCGAATTCGAACTGACTAATTATTCCACAAGCGATCATGGACTAATAAATTTATACAGCTTGTTAACAAATGAAAATTTAACTATTTTGCCAACACTATCCCATTACTTCTCTGCGACTTACACACTGTAAGATAAAGCCCTATTCCTCTGATTTTACGTGAATTAACTCATTTCTCTCTAACGACTTCTGTTTTATGACTAAACACAGCACTGCCACAGTCATTGTGAATAGAAGAACAAGCAAAGAAATTTAGGTCGGAATTTCCCATGAGGAGCCCACCAACAACATTTTCAAACCAATAAACAGCATAATGAGGGACAGTGCTGGCTTAAGATAGATAAAATTATGCATCATTCCCTGTAAAACAAAGAACAATGATCGCAATCCAGGTAATGCGAAAATTTAACTCCTCACTGCTTTTAGCGTCTAGTATGAGGATCAAAAAAGGAGCCTTTGATAGCTCCTTCCTTCTTATGCCTTAAACAGCTTGGCAAATTTTAAAAACCAGCAATGGGTAATAAGTACACTAACGCGGACCACGCACCTATCCACCCTACGACAACTGCTGTATCAAACCAGTCTTGAAACCACATGTTTCCCCCTTTCCTTCTCGTATTTTGAGAAATAAAGACTGAAACTTAACCAGCAAACATTATGCCATGTTATTCGTTGTGGCTATGTAATTGCTCTATTGGTCTGTTATTTAACAGCTCTGGCTGAGCTGACAGTAAGCCAATAAAGGCATCTGCCATTGAAACGTTACTTACGTAACCCTCACCTTTCATTGCAGTTATTGCATCATAGCCTTCTTTACCTTTCATCGTATAGGCAGATGATGTACCACAATAAACTGTATCAGTTTCAACAAGTTGCCATTCATCATCAATACAGATCTTTAAGTCTTTGATGCGCTGACCAACAGGTTTATCTGCGTGATATCGGTAGCTTAAGTTGTGAGTATAGGGATAGCTTCCCGAACCTGTACCATCAACACCATTGTTTATTGCGTTATTAATAGCACCTTCAAGTGTGAGTGCGATTGTTTTCCCTTTCACAGAATAAACGCCAATCGGTACGGCAAACGGCAATAACTTTCCTGCAATGTCGGCAACCGAGAGTTTGCCCGGTTGGATGGAGGTTCGTACACCACCAGCATTGTGAATAGCAAACTGCACTTGATGTCCACGCTCACGCATAGCATGTACAAATGACTGCGCGACTAAAGGCGCGAGTTCACTTGGGCCATTTTCATCGGGCACACGTACATGTCTCAATGAGTTATGAGCTTCCGCGATCATCTGAGTCTGAAGCTCTCTGACTCTAGGAATATATTTGTTGATCAAAATGCCCTGTACATCAGGATCTTTTTTACAAACCACCACATTTGGATGATTGTTTACGTATTCGCAAGCTTCTAGGTGCGCACCATCGCTGCCCGCTTCACTCATACTTGCATCAATAAACAGACGACGCCCTAGCAGCAGCTCATTGCGACCATCGAAACTAATCACATTACCTTGATCATCAAAATCAATTTGGCAATGTCCCAGCGCTAACGCATACAAACCAGATTGAACAACATATGTGTTGTTAATGCGTTGGCCATACTCTTCTTGAGTTTCTAACCCTAAAGCGCTGAAATCGCCCTGTAGCACATGGCTATGACCACCAACGATGACACTGATGCCATTCACTTGTCGTGCAAGTTCTTTGTCTGCGTCATATCCAAGGTGGCTCAACAGGATAATTTTGTTGATACCCGCCTTATGTATTTGTTCGACCGTATTCTTTGCTGTTTCTAATGCATTCATAAACGGCGTATCGCTATCAGGGTTTGCGATATCGACCATTTTGTCTAATGAAAGACCGAAGATAGCGATGTTGCTACCATCTACATTTTTGGTAATCCAATTGGCACAACCCAATGTTGGGTTAAACGATTTAACCGATTCATTATCTGATAAGCGATGTTGTTTATTTGAACGCTCATTAGAAAGATCCCAGTTTCCGCACAGAAGAGGAAAGTTGGTACGCTTGGCAAAGATAGCGACCGGTTCATTCCCCATATCAAGTTCATGGTTACCCAATGCCATCGCGTCTAAGCCAATTGCGTTTAGCATGTCTGCGTTTGCCTTTCCTTTAAATAAGGAGAAATACAATGTGCCTTGAAAGCAGTCTCCTGCATGCAAAAAGATAAACCCTTTTTCCATACGGCGTGCATCTTCGCGCAATTGCTGCACTCGTGTTGCAATACGAGCAAATCCACCAGCACTAACGAAAGGCGTGAGTGTCTTACCATTGATATCTAAAGTTAACTGTAATGACGTAGGTTCAAAATAAGAATGGGTATCGTTGATGTGTGCCAGAGTGATTGACGTTACTTTTTTCGTGTCTTTTCTATTTTTCATATTGTGTGTTCTCTTTTCTTTCACTCTAATCCTAGCGCACAGATCATGACAGATTCGTGATAGTAATGAAACGATAATGCA
Organism: Vibrio diazotrophicus; assembly: GCF_038452265.1. NCBI lineage: Bacteria > Pseudomonadati > Pseudomonadota > Gammaproteobacteria > Vibrionales > Vibrionaceae > Vibrio > Vibrio diazotrophicus. The sequence continues at coordinate 508,551 of NZ_CP151843.1, read as the reverse complement.
AAGAAACTTGGGAAGTTTGACATCAACGCATCGCTTGATTTATCAACACTTAAACCACTTATAAGGTTTATGTGAGGTAACCGTCTGCTTATATTGCAGTTTTACATTATGCTTAAATAAAAATCATAACTAGCCTCCTTGGTATCCGAGGCATGAGGAGTTGGCCGATGCTATTAGAACGTATCGAAATTTCTGGTTTTCGAGGTATTCGTCGCTTATCTCTTTCATTTGATGAATTAACAACCTTGATTGGTGAAAACACGTGGGGCAAATCATCTTTGCTCGATGCTCTTTCAGTCATGTTACCCGCATCTTCTGAGCTTTATCAGTTTGAATTACAAGACTTTCATGTAGATTACGCCGTCTCCCATCCACAAACTCAAAATTTACAAATCGTGCTGAGCTTTGTCACTACAGACAAAAACGAATACCGGGCGGGTCGATACAGAAAGTTAAAGCCTATATGGTGTGAAGACGAAGAAGGTATGCATCGCATTATTTATCGCGTTAGCGCTTCTCGAGTTAAATACGATATAGCCACTACCTATACTTTTCTCGATTTAAAAGGCAACCCAATTGCTGTCCATCATAGTGAGAAACTGGCTCGCGAGTTGATGAGCTTGCATCCTGTCATTCGTCTGCGCGACTCACGCCGTTTCATTCGACCATTTGGTAAAACCAACAGTGAAAATGAACGGGTTGAAAAACGCATTGATAATACCTGCCGTCGCCTAATGGCCATTCCCGGTCACGTTAACAAGGGTGAAATGCGAAGCAGCCTAAATGCGATGAATGCATTGGTTGACCACTATTTTTCGTTTAAAAGTCAGAGCCGAAAAAATCCTCGCCTAGAGCGAGACAGTTTGGTTTATTCAACACCGACCAACGGAAAAAGTTTGAAGCAAATTGTCGGTGAGACGAAAGACAGACAAACACGGCTTTTATTCTTAGGACTTCTCAATGCTTACTTGCAAGCAAAAGGACCACAAGATATTCGCCGCTGCGCTAGGCCTATATTGATCGTCGAAGATCCAGAAGGCCGTTTGCACCCTACTCATCTGGCTAGAGCATGGAGCTTGCTCGAACTGTTACCAATGCAAAAAATATTAACCACCAATAGTGGTGAGTTATTAGGTTCTGTTCCCATTCATTCAATTCGCCGATTAGTGCGTAAATCTGACAAAACCATTGCCACTTCAATGCCAATAAAAGGATTCGGGCAAGACGAACTTAGACGAATTGGTTTCCACATCCGCTTCCATCGTACTGGCGCTCTTTTTGCTCGTTGCTGGTTATTAGTCGAAGGTGAAACAGAAGTTTGGTTGTTCAGCGAACTGGCAAGACAATGCGGTTATAACCTAGCTGCTGAAGGTGTGCAGATCATCGAATTCGCGCAATCTGGACTCAAGTCTTTGATTAAGGTGGCCAAATCATTTGGTATCGATTGGCATGTGGTCACTGATGGCGACTCAGCTGGGAAAAAGTACTCAGCAACGGTTATCAATATGCTTGAGCATGATCAACAAAGACATCGTTTAACTGAATTACCAGACAAAGACATAGAACACTTCCTTTACTCACACGGCTTTGAATTTTTCTTTAAAGACATGGTGAAGATCCCGCATGACCAACCTATCCCTGCCAAAAAAGTGGTCACAAGAGTGCTCAAAAAACATGCTAAACCGGATCTGGCATTAGCCATTGTTTCTCATTGTGAAGCTGGTGGCGTGGAATGCATCCCCGTGCTTCTTCGCTGGACGCTAAAACGCGTAATCACTATGGCCAATGGTAATACATAACACTCTATTAATTTGCTCAAGTGAGCATTAGCAAAAAAGGCATACTTTGGGGTATGCCTTTTTGCTATTAATAACCTATTCAAATAACAATTGAAGAGAAATATAAGAAATATTGATACTAGATATTACTCACTGAGCTTGTTCATTTATCACTGAATGGTGAGGTGATTTTTCTGTTGATGCACGTTTATGCAGCCATAACCCACTCGCTTTCATTGAAAAACCAAACGCACCACCTAGCAATAATGATGGAATCACAATTTGCCATTCGCCACTTGCAGCAAACGTGGCACAACAGCCAATAAATGTTCCTGGGATATAACTAAGCCATTGCTTTTTCGCTTGAATACACATCAAGAATGATACGATGCCGGTCAATACGTAGCCAAGAATGTCGATAGACATATACTGAGCACCACTGATAATGACCATCGCCCAGAAAACACCCGTCAGGTTCGTCGCATAACTTTCCAGTAAGCCGCGAACACCGTCTTTGGGTGCAGCGAAGTAGCTAGTGCAGCCCAGAAATCCTGCCCAAGAGAGTAAACCAAATGAAACGGCTACCCATCCCCATATGCCAGAAAGGATACCAGTCGTGATTGCGATTGCTAAAAGTGTGCTCATCATACCCTCTAGGAAGCGGCTTTTGCTTGTTAACCGCATCAGTGAATTGAGCATAGATACTAAAGGTAGTGATGCCACTATAAAGTGATATAAATCACATATAAAATGTACACTATAATCTTGTTACACATTTTTAGTGACGCAAACGATAAATCAACACAAACCGTAATGAACCATCTAGTGGCTGACTGCATCAACTTACAAAGATAAAAGTAGCACGTATGAGCAGATATTTTATAGGAAAAGCGATCGCCCTTTCATCATCCTAAAGCCTTCACGCATAATGCATTCTGCTAAAGGGTTTTCGGCCATATCGGCTCGCCAAATAAATGAAAGTGTTCTCTCCATATTTAGCTCGGGCACATTTAACGCAACCAGTTTTCCCATTTCAATGTAACGTTCTACGTCCAAATACGGCAGGCAGGTAAGATAAGGACCATTGGCAACTAGGCTACGAAGAACAGGTACGTGTTCGTATTCTCGCCACACATCCAGATCTTCCACTAAATGGTGAATAGAACTATCAAAAGTTTTTCTAGTGCCCGAACCTCTTTCTCGTAGAACCCATTTGGCTTGTTCTAACTGAGCGAGACTGACCGTGGCACGTTTTGCAAAAGGATGATGTGAAGAAGCAATGACAGTTAAATGATCTCTACACCACTCTTCCTGATGGATACGGTTGTCATCGCTGCGACCTTCGATGATGCCTAAATCAAATTTATAGTCCAGTACACCTTCAATAACCGCTTGGGTACTTTTTACGCTCAGATCGATTCGGATCTCAGGGAAGTCGTTATCAATAATACTTATGAGGTCTGGCACCAAGTGTTCTGCGGGCGTTTGACTGGCTCCGATAGAAATCTCACCACTGACTAATTGCTGATCGTAAAAGCCCATTTCAATCTGCTGAGCGTCTTGTAATAAACGCTTAGCCTTTGGACGAAGCCACATGCCCCAATGCGTTAACGCCATTTGTTTACCTTGGCGTTCAAAGAGCGGGCGGCCAAGCATTTTTTCCAATTGTGCTAGTGACATACTTGTTGCCGATTGAGTTAAAGCCAATTTCTCTGCAGCAACACTGACACTGCCGGTGTCGGCAACAGCATCAAATACAGCCAACTGCTTCAGTGAATATCTCATCGCACTCTTTCTCCTTTTACCAAATCCTCTTGCTCTTCTATGAGCATTCGGTTGCATTCTACCGACTAAACACAGCATATCAACATAATTGATAAGGGCTTTTAATATTATCAATTTTACTTAGTGAAACTCCGACCGTTAACCTAGTAACGAATCAGCACATAAGGTGTTGTTTTCTAATAAGGAGTATCACTATGGTTATCTATTGGGAGACCAGACATGGCGTCAACTGAGTCTTACAATCAACATTATTTTTCGCCGAAAGAGATGATGGCGGAAGCTGAGAAATTCGCATTAAGCAAAGCTCAAAAATCAAGCGGAATGACCATAAGTCTTGCCATCATGGCGGGTGCTTTTATAGGCCTAGCATTCTTGTTTTACATTACTGTAACCACCGGTAATGCAAACGCGGAATGGGGTCTGAACCGTTTTGTCGGCGGCTTAGCATTCAGTATGGGCTTAATACTTATTGTTATCTGCGGTGGTGAACTGTTTACCAGCTCTGTGTTATCCAGCATATCTTGGGCAAACAAACAGATTAGTTTAAGCAAAATGCTTGCTGTGTGGGGAAAGGTTTACATAGGGAACTTTATAGGTGCGATGTTTTTGCTTCTATTGGTCTCTTCAGCGGGCCTTTATCAATTAGATCATGGTCAATGGGGTCTAAATGCCCTAAACATTGCTCAACACAAACTTCACCACACCACACTACAAGCTTTTTCTCTTGGTGTTTTGTGTAACTTACTGGTCTGCCTAGCTATATGGTTAACCTTTAGCTCTGCAAATGCCATGACCAAGGCCGCGATGACAATTATGCCGGTAGCAATGTTTGTATCAAGTGGCTTTGAACACTGTGTCGCAAACATGTTTATGGTCCCTCTAGGCATAGTGATACATAACTTTGCTCCAGATTCATTTTGGCAACAAATAGGTGTCAGTTCTTCAGCATATTCCGATCTCAACATTCTGCATTTTATAACTTCCAACTTAATCCCTGTCACTCTCGGGAACATTGTTGGCGGCGCAGTTTTAGTGGGACTTGCAAACTGGTCTATTTATAGCCGCCCAAAACTTATCTCAGCCCAAATTTCATCAATAACACAAACAACACCAATTTCGTCAGGTAAGGAAACAACTATGAAAAGTACCATTACTATGAAAGACATTATGGATCCAAATCCGTTGACTATCAGTGCAGATATGCCAGTTCAAGCTGCTATCGATAAACTGCTAGATCATCAAGTAAACGTTGCAGCAGTGGTGAATATGGATAATCGTCTAGTGGGTATTTTTTCTGCTCATGATGTGATGGTTGAGCTTTGGTGTCAGAATTACATTCCAGCTAAGGATCAAAAGGTGGTTGATTTAATGTCACGTGATGTTATCGCCATTGATGTCAATGACAAGTTGGTTGATGTTGCCGAGTTTCTTTGCATCGACAGAGAACAGCTTTACCCAACGACAAGCATGGGAATTGCAACACGTCTAAGTACTTTATCAGTTGAAGAACGAGCTAAGAGCATGAAAGTTCAAAAGCCACACCAACTTCCTGTATTAGACAACGGACAGTTTGTTGGAATGATTGAGCGTCATCACGTACTACAAGCCCTTCGTCCAATTTATGGAGAACGTCTAACCGTTGTAGAAGAACAGCAGCTAGAACGTGCATAACAGTCAATAACAAAACAAAAACATCAGTTGGCAAAAAACAAAGCCCCTGCATGCAGGGGCTTTCTTAAATCTTACAAATTACTTTTTAACACCTTCAATATGGAGTTCCATATCGACATAGCTCGCTGGACCCATCACTGCAATATCGAAGTCTTTGAGTTCTAAACGTGTCGAACCTTCGAAGCCAGCTCTTTCGCCACCCCATGGGTCTTGACCAGCGCCGATGAACTCAGCATCAATCGTAATGCTCTTAGTGTGACCGTGTAACGTCAAATCACCCATAACATCCAGTTTGCCGTCACCTTTGTCGACAACTTTAGTGCTCTTAAATGTTGCAGTACTGAATTTAGCCGCATCAATGAAATCTGCACTACGGATATGTTTATCTCGTTCTGCGTGGTTTGAATCCAGACTTGTGGTATCTACATTCACCTCAACAGAAGATGCGTTGATGTTATTTGGGTCATAAGAGAATTCGCCATCGAACTTATTAAAGCGTCCTTTAATAAAGCTATAACCTAAATGGCTAACTTTGAAACTGATGGAAGCATGAGCTCCCTTTGAATCAATCACATAATCCGCTGCGCTTGCACCAAAAGATGCAATCATGCTTGCAGCTAATCCAACTGCCAATAACGTTTTCTTCATTACGATACTCCTATCATTTTGCGTAGCGTATTATCTTTACTAATAAAATGGTGTTTAAATGCTGCAAGTGCATGTAACACAGCAACGACGATTAAAGCCCAGGCCGCATAGAGGTGTACAAAACCGGCTAAGTCAGCCTGCCCCTCAAATAGAGCTCCCGCTCCCGGAACGGTAAACCAATTAAACACATCGATCCCACGACCATCTTCGGTTGAAATTAAGTATCCAGAAACAAACAGCACCATCAAATCAAAATAGATAAAGAAATGGGCAGTTTTAGCCATTAATCTCTCTAGTGGTGAACCATCCATTTTGGGTGACACCGTCACACATTTCCAGACAATGCGAAATAGTGTTACTACCGCAAGTAGTAATCCGACAGATTTGTGCCAGTGAGGTGCCGTTTTGTACCAAGTGCTGTAGTAAGAAAGATCCGTCATCCAAAGACCGACGGCAAACATTCCAATAATCACCACCGCAGAAACCCAGTGGATAATTCGCGTCACCGCGTTGTAGTGTGTAACTTCGGAACTCATACCTATTTCTCTCATTACCATTATTGATACCATCACTATTGTTGATACCAACATCCAATTAAAACGGTATCACTGGATACATAGTGTTAACAGAGTATTTACCAATATTTACCTTGCCGCTAGCCATACAGATTGAAGAACTTGTTCAGAAAAATCGAATGACTTTAAAACACGAAGACGAGATGAAAGATTAAAATTCGCTTTCTTTTTCAATTTGATAGAGCTCATCTGCGATATCAAGCATTTTTCTTTCGATGACAGATTGAGCGTCAGACAGACCTTTATTGTAATAAACTGGGCCGATCTTATTTGTAACAAACTCTAACAGAAACCATGCATCAAACTGTTCAAGCTCTATGCCTAACTCATCAGCACAGTATTTTTGTAGAGCTTCGGTAAGGCCCTCTTTCTGTTGTTGAGTAAACTCAATATCACTCATCGTCATCTCCCGAAATGAAATTAGGTGCTTATTATACCCAACAAGACTGATGATTTTCACTGAAACACTGCGGCAGTTCAAAATTAGGCAATTAGAGAAACATTAAAATCGAATTTTGGTGAAGTAAAACCATCATTTATCACTAGAGACAAGATGTAACTGTGATAATCTAGCTGAGCTTAAATTATGGAGAATAAGTAATTGTTATTGGACCTGGTCACACAAAGCGTCAATGAATTTCAAACAGACTGCTTGAGATTGTGTGAAAAGCACTATCCTACTATTCATAACAAAGGAATGAGTGAACACCATTTAGGGCTGGCTTTCGCTCGTCGCTTGTCGCGCACCTTAACGGAATTTGGTCACACCTGCGATTATGATTCGATAGAATCAACTCATCATACCGATATGCCTCACCATTTCCGTGTATCTTGTGAAATGGGAACAGTTTGGATACTCACTCATCATTTAGTCAGTGCCGGTAAAACGTGCCGAGACAAGTTAATGAGAGATATTTTTCAGTGGAAGCAAGAATATGCCTATGCTATCCAACCAAACGATCTTCTTATTCTTTTAACGGATCACTGGATAAGCAAAAGTCAAAAAAGCCGTGAATTACTTCACTGGTGGACAGGGCAATTACCCGACGAAATTGATGAGTACAGTGCACAAGGCATAACACTTTACGAGAGCGATTCACTTTTAACTCAAGCTTTAGAAGCTCGATATCAAATCAGTCCTTGCTACATTAAGTTTGGACATCCATTAAAACACTCGAAAAATCAGCAGTTAGTGAGAAAATACATCCAACTTTATGCGGTATTACAGTGGGGATAACTCTTCCCCATATCCCCTAACCCTATCTTCTCAAAATTTATCCTGCTGTCACTTTTTCTACATATTTCTGACTCATAGTAAATCAAAACCTAACCGTTAAGTTTATCGTGAAAAGCCTAAAGCGCTATCAGTACGAAAGATATGCAGTGCTATGTAATCTCGCTTATCCAAGAATATTCAAACAGACCAATTACGGATTCGATCCAAACGGTCAGCGCATTGTCTATAACCGATTTGGTAAAGTCATGATGCGGGTACTTTGGAGCAAGAAAAGCGAGGAAGTTATTGTTGTGATCAAAGGATCTCATTCACTTTGGGATTGGCTATTAAATCTGGGGATGTGGCAAATTACACCAAAGACACTTTGCACTCATTATCCCATTCATGCTGGTTATTCATACTTGATATTGCAAGAGAGCCGACCGGGCTACAACACCGATAAGCTTGGAGTCTCCGTTTACGAACGATTGTTAAGCTATATTGTTCCTCTGATTGAACTAGGGAAAAAAGTTACCTTTACTGGCCATTCATCAGGCGGAGCAATAGGAACTGTTCTGGCAGACTTAGTTGAGAAGAAATATCCAAAATCAATAAAACGAGTGGTAACGTTTGGTCAGCCAGCTATTGGTGGTTATCAATTTAAAAGACAATATTCGCTCTCACATAAAACATATCGTGTGTGTTGCGACCTCGATATCGTCACATTTTTACCCCCCTTGCCATTTTACTATTGGCACGTGGGTAAATTATTGTGGTTACACAACGAAAGAGTTTATGAAAATACACCAACGTTACTCAGGTTAGGTAAAAGTATTGTTTCATGGGCTATAAGACCATTTTCATATCATTTAATGAGTCGTTATATACGAAATAAAGATTTTTTTGACGATCGTTAATAAACATCAAACAACTAAAGAATCTAAATAGGATCATATATGGCTAAAAATAAAATTTAAGATCATCATGAAAGCATCAAAATATAACACTTAAATACAACGTAACTACACAATTTTTAGCATCACACACTATATAATATGGCACTTTAATGAGATTCAACTTGTACGAGTTAGGTTTTCTATTATTACGGTCATTAAAACGATCCAAGTCTTGATCTTTTACTATTTTTGATCTCGATATTAATGATTGACAGAATATTAATATCGTCAATACTATGACGTGAATCAAAACAATTTGACGCATGGATGCGTAGATTAAATATTATTTTTTGGGATATAGCGGATTCTATGATTCTTATTAATAAACACCAATACGATAAATACATTCGTTTCGATAACACAGGACAATATGTAGCTCATTATAAAAACATGACGCTACGGAGTGTATTTCAACCCATATTTTCTAGAGAAAAGAGAATTGTTGGTGTGGAAGCCTTGGTTAGAATATATACAAATGGACATAGACAAATTCGTCCTGATTTATTTTTTTATTCGGATCAATATAATCAAGTTGATCAAATTAATGTCGAATTATTAAGCAGAGCGATTCATATAAGAAATTTCGCCAACTCCCCTTTCAAAAACATCAGGCTATTTCTAAATCTGTTACCTTCTGTTGGCCAACTGCTTGTCCAAAACGAAAATTTGTCCTGCCGGTTATCAAATCGTATAAATGATCTCAACCTTAGACGTCCACAGATAGTCATGGAAATTGTTGAGCAACACTCAGACGATAATGAATTGCTAAAAGAAGCGACTCAAACCCTTTCAAATTACGGTTTTCACATTGCTGTCGATGACTATGGTTCACAAGCTTCAAACTCTGACCGAGTTGACCTCATCTCTCCAGATATCATCAAATTTGATCGTACCCTTCTGATGAAATATATGAACGGCGATACGTCACCACTGCTTGATGCAATTGAAGTAGCGCAGAATGCTAACGCTAAAACAGTAGTGGAAGGAATTGAAACAGAACAGCAGTTTGAAGCGATGAAAGCACTGAATCTTAATATGTATCAAGGCTATTTTCTTGGCACCCCTGAGCGTGTGATGCCAAGAGTGCAGCTAGCATGTGGCTAAGCTGTATTAATCAGTATTAGCCACAGCTCTCTAACCCAAGCAGTTTAACCTAAACAGTTTTCTGCCAATCATATTCCATTTGTTTTGCAGTATTCACAGCCAAATCCATAGACGCAATTTCAGACACCAAAAACAAACTCATATCGATACCTGCCGAAATGCCAGCTGAAGCAACCAAGTTACCTTGCTTAACCCAGCGTACATTCTCCTGCACATCCAACTTAGGAAAGTCACGCCTTAAATCTGCAATATCCTCCCAATGTGTTGTAACGGAATGATTATCTGTCACACCCGCTTTTGCTAACAAAAATGCACCGGTACACACTGAGGCAACAATCTTTGACTTTGCTGCATGTTGCTTAATCCAGTCGATGACTGTAGGTTTTTTGAGTTCTTCAGTGTGAACGCCACCAACGACGATCAGAAGATCTATGTTGGGGACCGTCTCAAACGAAAAATGAGGCTTCACCTCAAAGCCTCCGCGAGCTTTCACCAAATTCGACTTTTCAGCAAACAAAAACACGTTCCAATCATTATTCGCTAACCGCTTAGCCGTACTAAATACTTCAAACGGTCCGGAAAAATCCAAGACTTCAGCTTCATCATAAATGTATATCCCTATGTTCATTCGCATTCCTTAGTAAACAATCTATTTCTTAGTAAACAATCTGCGTGATGACTTGAGTTTTCACTGAGTTAGCAATAAAGCAGTTGTCGTGTGCCTGATGATGCATTTTTTCTAACACTTCGTGGCTGGGGATGTTGTCACCAACAAAAGTGACCTTTGGACGCAGAATCACTTTTGTCATAGATTCTTTGTTCTGTTCATTCAGCTCGAGCACACCTTCTGCATCATCAATATACTCATCGATGACGTAACGTTTTTTAGCCGCGATAGAAAGGAAAACAAGCATATGACAACTTGATAATGCAGCGATAAAGGCTTCTTCTGGGTCAACATTCTCTTCCACCGAGTACGGCAAAGGAACAACACTTGGTGAAGGAGACGCGGGAACGGTGATGCCACCATCAAACTCCCATACATGAGCTCGACTATATTTATTATCGCTAAACACTTCGCCATCCTTGCGAAACCACGAAATTTTAGCTGTATGCTTAGACATAGATACTCCCTTTTATCGATAAATAGTGAAACTAGAGGTCAAAAACACCCCCAAATATAATTTTATTTTCAATTATTTACTTAAATTACTGGAAGGTAGGACGCAGCTTTGCAATTCCCATTTTTGCTGTTGTTCAGCCAAAGAAATCTTTTGCCTGGCTTTAATATCGCTCCATAAGAAGCCATTTTCTAGCCCGCTGACTCTCTGTTCAAACTTGATACACGCTCTTTCAAGAACACTTTCTAACTGGATTTCAGTCTCAGATTCTAATGCGAGGAGAAGATTCAGGTAGTCCCAAAGCAAATCCCCCAGTTTTTGCTCTAGATAATAGCGACGATTAAGGGGGATTTCTTCTAATACTTCATCAAGCTCTGTACGCATCTCGTTGAGATATGTCTGAGATCCGTTGAACCAATCGCTCGTGGTATCAATGACACTTTTACGCCTTGCAATACTGAGCAACTGCTCAAAGTACATAGACGTCATCGGCGTTAATTTATCCATTATTTCCCTATTGATAGTAACTGAGGATCCTTCCTCAACATGTTTCTGACTAAACTAATTCTTCATCATTAGTTTTTCAGCCACGTTACCGCATCGCTATAACTTTCGAAATATTTAATTTCACCAGAGACAAACCAATTACCGATTTTTGCCGAGACTTCTTGCCATTCTCGATTACCATACAAGGCGATCTTGTCAAAATCTGAGCCATGTTTTAATCCAAGCTTAAAATCATCCCAAGCAGCTCTTAACTCCCACCCTTTAAGTTCTGTGGCATCAAAAAGTACTTTTACTTTGGGTTGATTTACTTTAATCAAAGCTGCATCGATCATCGGTGAGATAACTTGATAGTCGTCATGGGTAAGACGACCAACGGCTTTGATTGAAACAAAAAACTCATTCTCAATTCTATCTAAACTATCGATAAACCATGTCTTTCAATACTCATAAGTCCTCCTAAACATTCAATCTAGGAATAAGCGTTAAATATCACCAAGCGATATTCAACACATCATCATTTAAGAGATTAGTTAACAATCAAAGGAATGAGTTGAGCGTAAATCACTTTTTGAACAAACCGTTGTTTTACATCAATCGAGATTAACGCTCAGACAAGACGCAACAAACGGTACGCTGATTGCAAAGATCAAGATGGGAAAGTTGATAACGCCTACTTAAGTTTTCAATAAAACACTTCACCTGTACGAACATCCAAATAAATCTTGTCTGTTAGTTTAAGCCCACCACAGTATATAAAATACACATCGCGATCAGCATATTTGGTTGACTTCACCCAGCCACCAAGCTCTTCAAAGTCAACAGGTGAGCAGCTTCCATCGTTAAGTAGTTTGTCCGTCGTTTTTAAAAACATCTCTTCGAATTGCACGAGATCATCTGAAGCGGCAATGTAGCCCTGAATTGTTTTCTTCCGTTCTTCTGCTGTAATCACAGGTGCTTGCTCAACGAGTCCATCCAAAGGAATCCACTCAGCAATTTCAGGTCCACCCTGTTCATAAACAAAGTATGCAGAGACGCGCCCCCAGCCATTTTTCTTTTCTAGTAGACGAACTTTTTCGCCTTTATAAAGATAGCGTTGAACAAAGGCATCTAAATTTGCTTCTTCTCGTATCCCAAGCTTTTCTGCATCAACATAGAATTCCATATTCTCTGGCTTTAAATCCGCAATGCTTTGAGGTTTTACTTCCTCTGTTTTATCTGCTTGATCGTCGACAGCAGCAGCTTGGTTGGCCAATTCTTGTTGAGGTTTGTAGTAAAACAGGTAGTAACCTGCACCGGCGCCAGCAACTCCAAGAAGCAAAAATACAACCATCAGCAATTTTTTCATTTGTATACGCCATACCTTATGGTTTGAGCCCAGAGGATTCTCAATACTTTCTTTTCTTTAACTACAATAATCCTAGCAGTGGTGATTATTTGACCACTGCTAGGATTACCACTCTTGTGAGTACATTAGCATTCGACAATGAAACTATCTAAAACGCACTTGATCTCTATAACGACCATTATCTTGATAACTTTATCTTGGCTTACCCATGCGAGCCAGTGTAATGAGCAGGATTGGAACAAAGCGCTTGTTTCTCAACAAGCGTTAGATCGCAAGTACAATTCGTTAGCGCAGAAATACAACAAGTGGTTACCAAGTTTCCAACAGTCCATTTTTCTCCATCTTGAGTTTTCGAACCAAGAACTCACCTATCTATGGGCTAAGAACTCAAATCACTTTCGAAGCAAGATCGATAGACAAATAGAAGCTGCGTTGGAATCACGGCAAAAGATCAGCTCATTAGTCTCATACTTAGATGAGATCTCTCAGGAAGTGACTACGCAAATATCCGCATGGAATAAAATAGGACAAGACTGCGAAGTTGATAGGCTGATAACAAATGAAGTGGCAGCGCAACACTATGTGCGATCTAACAGGCAACTGATACAAGAGTTTACTAACTTTAAACAGCAACTCTTTACAATGAGGAGCTACTACGATCGCGAAATCTTAACCTTGCAAAATATCACTGCACCTATACCACCATAAGCCATGCCATACATGAGATTTACATTGTAAACTCGACAAAAGATTAAGGGTTTAACTCTATTAGTTAACAGCCACAATAGAGAACTTTTTATAGACAATTATCTGCACCATTTAAAAGCCAAATAGTCGAGCTTTTTGCATTATTTTGGTGCATTAGTGTTTTCTCATATAAATGACCCAAGAAAAGACTGGGTATTCAACTTTGGCTCGAAACTTGTACTACTCTCTAAAAAGTGAAAATGAATTGCACATATTTAGGGAGAAATAAGATGCAAGACACCTTAGCGGTAATACTAGCCGGCGGTATGGGTTCACGATTATCCCCCCTCACTGACGATCGTGCCAAACCCGCAGTACCTTTTGGCGGTAAGTATCGAATTATTGATTTTACCTTAACCAACTGCCTACATTCCGGATTACGTCGAATACTCGTATTGACGCAGTACAAGTCCCATTCCTTACAAAAGCATCTACGAGATGGCTGGTCTATTTTCAATCCTGAATTGGGTGAATTTATCACTGTTGTCCCCCCACAAATGCGAAAGGGTGGAAAATGGTATGAAGGTACAGCAGATGCTCTATTTCACAACATGTGGCTACTCTCTCGTAGCGACGCTAAACACGTCGTCGTGCTTTCTGGCGATCATATCTATCGTATGGACTATGCCGCCATGCTGGAGGAACATAAGGCTAAGGGCGCGAAACTGACCATTGCTTGCATGGAAGTTCCAAGAGAACAAGCGTCAGCCTTTGGTGTTATGGGGATTGATGAAGAGAACCGAATCACTTCGTTTGTTGAAAAACCCAATGACCCACCGTCAATGCCGAATAGCCCCAATTCTAGCCTTGTTTCTATGGGGATATACATTTTCTCTATGGATGTACTTAAACAAGCACTGCATGAAGACTCCGAAGTAGAAGCTTCTACGCACGATTTTGGTAAAGACATCATTCCAAAACTCATTGAAGGCCGAAGCGTCTATGCGTATGAATTCTGTAATGAGAAAGGACGTGTTGATCGTGATTGCTATTGGCGCGACGTCGGTACCATAGACTCTTTTTATGAAGCCAATATGGATCTATTGGAGCCAATTCCGCCGATGAACCTTTATCAAAAGAACTGGGCGATTAGAACTTATGAACCGCAGCTTCCACCAGCCAGAACTGTCTCTTCAGCGACAGGCAACGAGGGGATTTTCATCAACTCCATCATTTCTAACGGAGTGATCAACTCTGGCGGTTCAGTTCATCACTCGATCATTTCTGGAAGTGTAGTGATCAATGACAGTGCTACTGTTGTCGATAGTATCTTATTTGATGATGTTGAAGTTGGTGAAGGATGCCAGCTTGTAAATTGCATTATTGATAAGCACGTGAAAATACCACCTAATACACAGATAGGATTAGACTCTAAGGAAGATGCTAAACATTTCACAATTTCTGAAAAAGGTATCGTCGTCGTTCCTGAAAGTTATAAGTTTTAGCAGCAAATAACATATTGGACTTCCTACAAAACTGGCTGGCTGTTCGACACTGTATCCAGCTAGTTTTGCATACCATTCCCATCTATTCCCCGTTCTAAGTTCTGGTGTCTCAAAATATTTGATGATGAAACACATGCAACCAGAGATTGTCACAATTTAACCAATTGAAACCTGTATCATGGTTTTAAGGAACGAATAGGCGAAATAACAACATTTTCAATAAAAGAGATTGAATAACCACAGGTATTTCGTTATTTAAGTAACAAATCCAATTGTTGGGAACAAATAGATGAAAATAACAACCCGCACAATGGCTGCGTCAAAGCACGTAGCTCTTGTCGCACATGACAACTGTAAACCTGAACTTCTACGCTGGGTAAAAGAGAACAAAGAAAAACTACAGGGTCACTTTCTATACGCTACTGGTACCACTGGTAACATGTTGAACAAAGAAACTGGCCTACCTATCAAAAGCCTTATCAGTGGCCCAATGGGTGGTGACCAACAACTAGGCGCATTGATTTCTGAAGGTAAAATTGATGTCTTGATTTTCTTCTGGGATCCGCTTAATGCAGTTCCACACGACCCTGATGTTAAAGCATTACTGCGTATTGCTGGAGTTTGGAATATTCCTGTTGCAACGAACCGAGCAACAGCCAAATTCCTGTTTAGCTCGGAATTTATGGATAAAGAAGTAAGTATCGAGATCCCTGATTACGAAGCTTACTTAGCAGAACGTCTATAACCAAATATGCAAAATCCCCTTATCAGGGGATTTTTTCTTGATAACAAACAAGGCAAGGTAACTAACCCGCAATGTCATCCGATTGAATGAGTTTGCAACCAGCCTGCTTCATTTGCTTCCAAGCACTTTCCACATCGCCTTGCGCCATTTCTACGCCTCGGCAAGCATCTTGAACAACCGAAGTTTTGAATCCAAGAGAAACCGCATCTAAAGCCGTGAACTTCACACAGTAATCAGTTGCGAGCCCAACGATCACCAGCTCTTTAATTCCATTAGAATTTAAATAGTCAGCCAATCCCGTCGCTTGAAGTCTTTGGTTGTCGAAAAAGCCGCTGTAGCTATCAATCTTAGGGTTGGTCCCTTTGTAAATGACTTTTGTAATCGCCTCAACATTAAGACCAGAAATGAACTCCGAACCTTCGCTGTCCTGAACACAGTGATCTGGCCACATGATTTGCGGTATACCATCTAAAACGATCACTTCCCCAACCTTCTGATCATTAGAAGAAGCGAAGCTTGAATGCCCGGCTGGATGCCAGTCTTTAGTTGCAACAATGTGTTTGAAATGAGGAATTAGCCGATTAATTACGGGGACAATTTGGTCACCATCCGCAACAGGTAAAGCACCCGATGGTGAAAAATCATTTTGAACATCCACTAATAATAATGCTTGGGTCATATGGAATCCTTTTAACTTTTCTTAGTCACTGGATAATCGCCATTCAACAACTCCTGCACAAACACTGAACCATTTCCGGTATAAGTAATCCATACTTTCTCACGTGCACGAGTCATTGCTACATAAAATAATCGTCTTTCTTCTGCAAATGCAAAATTGTCATTAGAGGCTGTCAATGCGCCATCAAGGTGTAACGCTTTAACTCTCGCAGGGAACTGCCCTTCATCCACAGAAAGAATAATCACATAATCTGCTTCTTTACCTTTGCTGGCATGACAGGTCATAAATTCTAACTTAAGTGATAAGAAACGGTTTTGCCAATCTCGCAACAGTTCAGGTTTGTTGTAATGATTACGGCCAAGTAAAAGTACCGTTTTTACGCCTGATGCTTTGCGATTTAAACCATCTAAAATTTTCTCAACGCTGCTACTCGGCGATAGCACTACCGCTTTGCTACTTTGTGTCTTCACGCTGTTGAGTGTCTTTTCACGTTGCTGTGGGTTTTGCTGAACAAAACGATTCGCCACTTCACCCAACTTATCGTTGAAACGGTAGGTTGTATCTAGATGATGCACTGTCGAATATGGCATACGTGATTCGAAATCGGTGGTGAGATCGACATCGGATCCCGCGAATTGGTATATCGATTGCCAATCATCACCAACCGCGAACAAATTGCACTGGTTTGTATTCTGTTCACACAAAGCTTGAATCAGATCCAAACGCTGCGGTGATATATCCTGATATTCATCAATCATGATGAACTTCCAAGGAGCAGCGAACTTCCTTTTCGTCACATAATTCGTAGCACGACTGATCATGATGTTGAAGTCGATGTGGTTGCTTTCTTTGAGCATTTCTTGCCAAGCTTGATAGCAAGGCCAACATAGAGCGAGTTCACTGTTAAGACGAGGATAATCAGGATGCTCAACCAAACGCTCTTGGACCGACTTTTTCGATATGCCAAGTAAGGCCAATTGGTCTAACTGTTTCTCAAGCCAAGCAATCAATTTGGGGTTCTCGACATGGCTGCCGAGTTCATCATCTCCCGCCAGATATGCAATTGGCCATTGTGATAAATGCTTTTGCCAACGCTTAAAGTTTGTCGGTGTCATCCAGTGGCGTTTAAGCCAGTCGATACACCATGCCTTCTTAAGCTTTTCATCTAAAGCAATTGGCGAGATAACGGCATTACCACCATCAACCTTGTTTAGAATACTCAAGCCAAGTTGATGGAATGTGTTTACTTGGATCTTCTCTGCCGCTAAGCCTATTTTGTTCTTTAATCTCTGCTCCATTTCACCCGCAGCGTCACGGCCGAAAGCGACCAACAAGATTTCTTCGGCTTGGGCTAAATGGCTCTGTAAAAGATAAGCGACTCTAGCGGTGAGCACGCTTGTTTTACCTGAACCTGCACCCGCTAAGACTAGGTTGTGATCATCATTGAGTAATACGGCATGCTGTTGAGAAATATTCAATGGTGAAGACTCAACCTGATTGAACAAAACTTCCCAGTTCAATCTTTCATTTTCAATCCAACGACTGTTTCTTTCTAAGAGTTGGTCAGAAGTATTGAGTATCCAAGGTGACAAACTAGCAATGTGTTCGGGCAAACGCTTATGCGCTTCTTCTAACGACATCCCCATCGTTGTCAAATCGTCGTATACACGATTAACCCAGCTGTCGACGAGCGAATGCGGTAAGAATGACGGTAATCGAATTAAGCGTGTCAGCTCTTGCTGCCATTGTGGTAGATACTGGCTCAACTGAGCACATTGTTGATTGTGCCAATTTTGATAGATAGCAACAGCTTTGTGGGCAAATTGGCGGCAATCAGGCCAAGGTAACCCCTGAACTAACCAAGTTCGCTGTTTACCATTTTCTTCATGTGCGAAGAATTGAAGTGCTCCCCAAATGGCACCACGTTGAATTTTTACTTTTCCATTCCACACGTTAAAAGGAATATGCTCTTCAGTCATTAACGATGAGAGAATGACACATTCATTACCAAGCTCAACTTGATTATATTCACTAGAAATAAAAAACTGTGCAGTCTTATTTGCTCTCAGCTGCATTGATATTTGCTCTTTGAATTCGTTGCCAACCATCATACCCTAACCACTTAGCGTGAAGCCAAAATAATGTCAATAATGTTTGATGTTTACTTTGTGCTCGCATGAGATTATTTATGTAATTTGATCAAAAAGTTATCAACACAGTCTGATACACTCAATTTTTATTTTTAACAGTGATGGGCCATCGTGTATTTGTTAAAACGACTTCGTGTTCTATGGGCTAATAAAACCATCAACTACAGTGTGCTGATTTTCATTGCACTACTCGGTGTTGTCGTTCCAACTTGGTATTACAGTCTAAACACTTGGGTGACACCTCTGATACTGGGCGTTATCGCTGCGGCACTTGCCGAGCGAGACGACAGCTTTACAGGTCGATTAAAAGCCATCACCCTAACATTTTTCTGTTTTGCTCTTGCTGCCTTCTCAATCGAAATCTTGTTTAAAACGCCGATACTTTTCGCTATTGGCCTGTTTACGTCGACTTTTGGCTTCATCATGCTTGGTGCTATCGGTAGTCGTTATGCAAGTATTGCCTTCGGCTCCTTGCTTATTGCTATCTACACCATGTTAGGCGCTCATCACAGTACGAATATTTGGTTCCAGCCTTTACTATTACTGACTGGTTGTGCTTGGTATTACTTCCTTTCAATGATCTGGCATGTTCTCTGGCCACTTCAACCAGTGCAACAAAGCCTTGCCAATGTCTTTGTTCAAATTGGTCAATACCTCGATGCTAAAGCGGAACTGTTCCACCCTGTATCCGGTTTATCGCCTCAACCACATCGTATTACTGAAGCCAACTTAAACTCAGCCACAGTTTCTGCACTCAATCAGTGTAAAGCAGTATTTCTTACTCGCTCAAAGAGAGGCCACGTAGACAGTGCCAGCGACCGTTTTCTTAATATCTATTTTCTGGCACAGGATATTCATGAGAGGGTAAGTTCAACCCACTATCGTTATCAGGAGCTTTCAGGGCAGTTCGAGCGCTCAGATGTGCTGTTTCGGCTCAAACACTTATTGCAGAAACAAGCTCAAGCTTGTCATCAAGTTGCGCATTCCATTCAGTTAGGTTTGCCTTATATCCATGATAGTGATTCGATCATCGCGCTTGATGAACTTCAGCTATCCCTTAATCATCTTCAACAACAAGAGAATAAAGAGTGGAAAGTCTCACTTGCTCAGCTTGGGTATCTGTTCAACAACCTCGCGACGGTAGAAAAACAGTTATGTAACGTGAGCAATCCTGACACGACAAAACTTGAAGATGGCATCTTACAAGATACTGAAGCCCATACGTTCAAAACGGCCTGGTTAAGGATTAAATCTAATCTGACTACTGATTCATTACTGTTCCGACATGCGGTTCGAATGTCTCTCGCGTTAACCGCTGGGTATGGGATCATTCAAGGCTTAGGGATAGAGCGTGGTTACTGGATTCTGCTAACGACTTTATTTGTCTGCCAACCAAACTTTGCCTCAACACGTCAAAAACTGAAAGCGAGGATCATTGGCACTATTGCAGGCCTGTTGATAGGCGTACCGCTGTTAACCTTATTTCCCTCGCTTGAAAGCCAGCTAGTATTTATCGTCTTCTCCGGCGTGATGTTTTTCGCCTTCCGTATTAACAATTATGGCTATGCGACCGGATTTATTACCGTACTCGTACTGTTTTGCTTCAACCAGCTTGGTGAAGGTTATGCCGTGGTATTCCCTCGCCTTGCAGATACGCTAACAGGTTGTGCGCTAGCGGTGTTTGCCGTTTACTTTATTCTTCCGGACTGGCAGTCAAAGCGTTTGCACAAGGTAATGGCCGATGCTGTAGATGCAAACAAGCAGTATTTAGATCAGATCATCGGTCAATATCGAATTGGTAAGAAAGATAACCTGAGTTACCGAATTGCAAGGCGTCAGGCGCATAACCAAGACGCAGCTTTAGCCGTAGCAGTAAGTAATATGCTTGCAGAACCGGGTAAATATAGAGCCGCAACAGATGAGAGTTTTCGTTTCCTCACTCTTAACCATGCCCTGCTGAGCTACACCTCAGCATTAGGCGCTCACCGAACTCGAATTGATGATGAAACAGTGCACCAATTGGTCTTGGAGTCTCATCGCGTGATTCACCAGCACTTAGATGCGCTCTATCAGCAACTTTATAATCACTGCACTGAATCTGACGCAATCAATATTGATGATTCAGGGTTAAAAGAACGTCTAAGTGAATGGCGTGAAGAAGATAGCAGTTCTGCTCGCTTAGTGCTTCAACAACTCCATTTGATTTACCGAATGCTACCTGAGCTGCATTCACTGGCAGCCAAGTTCGCTGTACGTGTCCCTCCTAGCAAGCAACCGTCCTTATAGAACCACTGTTGGTGCCATTGAGAAAAATGGCACCAACATGCGTTTTTTTACATTAGCAGGCATATAACCTGACACTTTTCGGACATAAGCATCAGTACGAATACTAACATGAATGTCAGTCTTATCTTACACAGTAAGGTTTAGGTGCTCATGAACTACAAGACCATGGCGAGACGTGAAAACAGGTTATTACGGGACATTAGGATGAACAGCGTTCAGTTTGATAATTTCAAATCACAGTTACAGCAGTTAACACCTCAGCAACTGCGTGCGCTGCAAGGTGAGATTTCTCATTCTCTAGAAGGGGAAAGATCTGAGCTGGTGACTTCTGAAGAGTTAGAATTAATCTCTAAGTTGTTCTCGTAACTGCGTTTGTGCACCGTTAACTTGCATAATAAATGAACAAGGCATAAGCTTTTATCACTAAGAGGGATTAGCGTATGTCAATTTCATCTCTACAGTCTGGTTACCCTATTGTTCAGCAGTCATATAAAATGGCTGACGAAGCAGCAAGAGAGATTCAAGAGTCCAATTCATTCAAGAATGACTTTTCGGACAATGACGCGCTCAAATTCAATGCTATTGAACACAAAAAAGCCCACCACCATTCAAAAAACGATATTGAACCGATGCTAAAGCTAAACCAAGCGGCTCAATATAATCGCGTTGGAACCAATGTGATTCAACGCGAACAAGATATGATTGGCAGTCTGCTTGATATCCATATCTAACCCTCACACTTCTCGTTTAAAGATTGGCTATCGCAATATCTCTTTGTGAGACGCTTACGCCTTTGATCTGTGCGAAAACCTGCATGCCTTCTTCTAACTTTAGATCGTCCAAGGCCCATTTGGTGATGGTTGCCCATAAATAACAACCTTGTTTCAAATCCAGTTTTACAGCGACACTCTTTTTATTATCGCCATAGTGCTGATATTCAATACCCGCGATACGAGCTGGCAAGATGTTTCGAATCGAAGATTTTTCATTTTTATCCAGAGCGATCGAAACGTCATTTGCTCTAATTTGTAGACGAACGGTTGATCCAACTCCGGCATCAACTTGTTGAACCCAAAAAGTTAAACCTTCGACAAATTGCAATTGAGTCAAACCATATTCCAGATTGTGTTTGCTAACCGTGGCAGAAAATAAAGTGCTTTGCTCACTAAAAGATTGCCAAGGACGCATCACTTTTGATGACCAAACATCTTCTATTTTTCCATCTGAGACGACCTTACCCTGATCTATCACGATAAGATGATCCGCTAATCTTAGAATTTCGCTTAAGCTGTGCGACACATAGAGAATCGGAATTTTCACCTTCTTAGATAGCATCTCTAAGAAAGGCATGACTTCACGTTTACGAGGCAAATCTAAAGAAGCTAACGGCTCATCCATTAGCAATAAATCAGGTTTCGACAGCAATGCTCTGCCTATCGCAACACGTTGCTTCTCACCACCTGAGAGCCCTTTTGGATAACGAGACAATAAAGGTTCTAGAGACAACAACTCTACGATGGAGTTGAAATATTCATCGTCTTTTTCTCTGACGCCATAATTTAAATTTCCCTGAACCGTATAATGAGGGAAAAGCCGTGGTTCTTGGAACACATAGCCGAGATTACGTTTTTCAACCGCAATATTTGTACCCTGAGTACTATCAAATACGGTTCGACCATTCACCACGATCTTACCTGTATCGGGGCTTAATAAACCACTTACAGCATTCACTATCGAGGTTTTTCCGGCACCAGAACGTCCGAAAATTGCGGTAATACCGTGGCTTGGCGCAATGAAATCCACGTTCATTTCCACGTTTTCCAGATGCTTCTGGAAAGTCACCTTAACGCCTTGATTCATTGGCTCACTCCTACACGGCGTCTTACTCGTCGACTTACCCATTCAGAAGTCAGAAGTGATAACAGTGCAATAACGATTGAAATAATACACAAGCGTGCAGCCGCCATTTCTTCTCCCGGTGTTTCAAGGAAGGTAAACATAGCTAACGGAATGGTTTGAGTCTCAGCGGGGATATTTGAAACAAAACTGATTGTGGCGCCAAACTCTCCTAAACTTCTCGCAAAGGCAAGCATGACTCCGGTTATTACACCAGGCAGTGTTAAAGGTAGAGTAATAGTAAAGAATACTTTTATCGGTGAAGCGCCAAGCGTCTTTGCCGCTTGTTCTAGTTTAATATCAATACTTTCTACGCTTAAACGAATCGCTCGCACCATCAAAGGAAGTGACACAACCACACAAGCTAAAACAGCACCACGCCAACTAAAACTAAAAGAAACGCCAAACCAGTCATAGAGCCAACTGCCAATTACGCCTCTCCTGCCCATCGAGATCAACAACAAATAACCGATCACCACAGGCGGAAGCACTAAAGGCAAATGAATTAGGCTATCCAACACGCTTTTACCAACAAACTCTTTACGAGCAAGTACCCAGCCAAGTATTACCCCAACAGGTAGCAGCCACACAACAGCGTATGCGGCCACTTTCAAACTTAATAGCAGTGCGGTTAACTCATAATCACTGAGCATATAGTCACTAAGCAAATAGTCACTGAGCAAATTTCTCGTTTCCCAAGTCTGTACGGAATCCGTATTTATTTAGTATGCTTCTGGCTTCGTCAGACTGAATAAAGTCCACCAGTTGTTTGCTGCTTAACTTGTCGTTAAGTTGTACCAATGGATAGTGTATTGCTCCATGCAGCGATGGTTCAAATGACTGCAACATTTCTACTTTGTCAGTAAGTAAAGCATCTGTTTTGTAGACGATGCCTAATGCTGATTCTCCACGCTCAACCAATGCTAACGCACTGCGAACGTTATTTGTCTGAGCCAATTTAGATTTGACCTCACTCCAAACACCTAAGTTAGTGAGCGCCTCTTTGGCGTAAATACCGACTGGTACGGAATCTGTATTCCCTACCGCTATTCGAGAATCATCAAGCACTTTATTCCACTCTTGCTTTTGATCCAATTTGAATGACTGTGTCGGTGAACTCGCAGGTTTTATTAACACCAATTGGTTACCGGCAATCAATGAGACCTTATCTATATCGGCCAGTTTCTTTTCGACAAGATAGCTTACCCACTTCTCATTCGCAGAAAGGAAAACATCCGCAGGAGCACCGCTTTCAATCTGACGAGCTAATGAGGATGAACCTCCGAACACGGTTACGATATGACTGTCATGTTGTTGATTGTAAGCTTCAACTAAATCACCTACCGCATTGGTCATTGATGATGCGGCATAGATTGTAACGGTATCTTTGGCCAAAACTGAATGACTAGAAAGGAGTAATCCTAGGCATAATATGATCTGCTTCATTTTATTTAACCTTGAATGCACCGTCCCATAAGGAACTCCAATTCATATTCTCTTCTATTGCGTCTGCAATTCTATTGATTGCCAACTCTTTAGTCGCCACATGATCATATTCCTGTAATTCTTCTGCTCCCGCCCAGCGGCAAATTAGACTCGCTGTTTCAAACTCATCAAAGACACCATGCAGATAAGTACCAAGGATCTGGCCACAAGGACTGACTAATCCATCGTTATTACCATTATCAAGAGTAATAATAGGCTTTGAATGTGAATCCACCGCGAGTTCAGATACCCCAACGTGAATTTCATAGCCGGAAACACGGGCACTTTCGCCGTTAAGATGTAGCGTACCTTTGACATTCGTTAGTTGTTTTTGCGACGTTAACGTAGTGTCCATATCCAACAAACCAAGCCCTTTTGAGCTGCCCGCTTTGCCTTCTACACCATCTGGATCGTGTATCCAGTGACCAAGCATCTGATAGCCACCACATATTCCCATGACCTTGCCACCAAGACGAATATGACGCTGAATATCTTTATCCCAACCTTGTGAGCGCAAATATTCCATATCAGCACGAGTTGATTTGCTGCCTGGCAAAACTATCAGATCAGCATGTTGAAGTTTCTCTCCTTTACCTACATAACGCAGGTCAATATCAGGGTTTAGTCGCAAGGCATCAAAATCGGTATGGTTGCTAATACGGGTAAAAACCGGAACGACGACTTTAAGCTTGGTTTGTTCAGCTTTAACTTGATTAGCAGTAATTGCGTCTTCCGCTTCTAAATCAAATCCGTGTAAATATGGGAGTACACCAAGTACAGGCTTGCCTGTCTTTTCTTCCAGCCAATCTAGCCCTGACTGTAAAAGAGCAATATCACCTCTGAAACGGTTAATAACAAAACCTTTAACTCTAGCTTGCTCGGACTCAGATAATAGAGCTAACGTCCCGTAAAGATGGGCAAAAACACCGCCTCTATCAATATCGGCAATGATAATCACGGGAACATCTGCAGCCTCTGCAAACCCCATATTGGCAATATCGTTCTCTCTTAGGTTCACTTCTGCGGGGCTACCTGCACCCTCTATCACAATATACTCATACTGCTGTTGCAGCTTGCCAAATGAATCTAGAACCGTTTCCATCGCAACCTTTTTATAGTCGTGATAGCTTTGCGCTTCCATATTAGAGAGTGCCCTACCTTGCAAAATAACTTGCGCACCCGTATCCGAATTAGGTTTGAGTAAAACAGGATTCATGTGTACTGAAGCCTCAATGCCACAAGCAAGAGCCTGTACTGCCTGAGCTCGGCCAATTTCGCCGCCATCAGCAGTAACCGCACTATTCAAGGCCATATTCTGTGGTTTAAATGGTGCGACTTTGCAGCCTCGTCTTGCCAACACTCGGCATATACCTGCCACTAATACACTTTTACCAGCATCAGAAGTGGTACCTTGTACCATTAGAGCTTGAGTCTTCATTTTCATCGTATTTCTTGTACTGATTTTTTAAACATACTATACCCAAATTTGAACTAATGTCCTGAATATCAACACGAATGATGTAAAATTAGAGCAGATAAAAAGCAAACAAACATTACATCCATCAAATTTTTTAATCACCTTATATTAGTTAAGATACAATGGCCTGTAATTTGCTAATAAATAATGTATCTTTACATTTTAATTCACTCAGGACGAATACACTTATGTTAAAAAAGGCAGGTCTATTAAGCTTAATTGGTTTTGCTTTCGCAGTACCAAACACCGCAATGGCGAACAACTTTAGCTACAATTTTCTTGAAGTAAGAACTGCTATTAGCCCTGAGTCGTTTGGCGGTGAATTTAGTACCCATTTTACAGATAACTCTCACTTTATCTTACGTGCGGATACTCGCTTTGATGAGGATTGGGATATGGCTGGTGGTATTGGCTTCAATGGCCCTATTAACCAATTCATGGACATATACGGACAAATGTTGCTGCATCATGTCAACTACACCAAAGAAGAAGGTGATGATTCCGAATTTATCTATGAGTTGAATGTTGGTGGCCGCGTATGGTTGACTAACCAACTTGAAGTTCATGCTAAGATTGGTCGCGCTGATGAAAGCGGTGTGTTTATTGGCGGTGTCCGTTTCCATTCAACAGACCAGTTGTCTTTGAGTGCTGAAGCGAGAAACGCGGGTATCTGGGGACCTCAAATCGCTATGGGTGTACGCTTCAATTACTAATTGAACGTTAGATCTCATTCCCAAAATGATGTCGTCATATTTAATTTAGATTCGACTAAAATTCGAAGAGTTTTGTAATATACTCAACCTTATACCGTACTCAATAATAAAAACGACACGGCAAGGTTAAAATAGATATGTCGACATCAAGTTCCAATAACATCTCTGAACTCGAAAAATACCTCCAGAATGGCATGAAGTTGTCGGTCAGTTTCCAATTCGGCCCAAACGACAATTACGATTTCACAACCACCCTAGTCGGACATAAGACCCAACAGTATTTGATCCTCGATCTTCCAATCAAAGCATTGGAATTACTCGTCATGCGTAAGCTTTCTAATGTACAAACCGTGGTGAGGGGCATTTGCAACAAAGACTACGGACATATTGTTGCGTTTAAAACTTCAACTTATCAGTCGATTAGAAGACCTTTTAACCTTCTGTTTTTACGCCCTCCCAAACATTTTGCGACGAAAACTATTCGGGAGCATGAACGTTATTCAATTTCACTACCTGCTAGCATCAGCACAATAAACAGTGAAGTATCTGGCGTCATGGCGGATTTGTCCGTTTCTGGCTGTGGAATTTTTGTAGCTGGAGAAAACGAATTACAAACTGGCAGTAAAGTTGATATCCGCTGCGAATTGATAACTTCACTGCCTGAGAACCTTGGCTGTCACATTGTAAAAATCAGTAGAGAGCCCAAAGGGCATTTGATAGGTATTAAGTTCGATGAAACTATCAATATGTCAGACGAAATGAGAAAAGAAGTGCTGGAACATGCCTTCAGTGCTGGTTCGATATAGAGCAAAGTCTAGTTAAAGGCCTGCTCTATATCACTAACAATAGGTTTGTTTGTAATGAACCAAAGCTTGATACAGGCTCTCTTCTCGGATTGGTTTAACAATGACATATTCGGCACCCGCAGCTAAAAATGCTTGTTGGGTAGACTCCATTCCATCGGCAGTACAGGCGAAAACAGGTGTGTTCAGTTGCATCTCTTTCTTGAGGACTTTCGTTGCATCAACACCATCAAGGAAAGGCAATTGATTATCCATAAAAATAATGTCGTATTGCTGTGTTTTCGCTTTCTCTATCGCTTGTAAGCCATCTTTGACCCAATCCACATCCATCCCATACTTTTCACAGAACGCTCGAGCAATAAACGCGTTGGTATGATTGTCCTCAACCAGTAATACTTTCAATGATTTATCAAATAAAGCAAAGCGTTTAGTTTCTTCTTGTTTCTCATCCGAAATACTTTTCCGAGAAACAACTTCCATCGGCAATATAACCACAAACTCGGTTCCTTTACCAAATTCAGATTTCACTTGAATTGAGCCACCAAGCATTTCAACAAGGCTGTGAACAATAGCCAGACCTAATCCACTACCGCCATACTCCCGAGTTGTTGTCGGTTCAGCTTGCATAAACGGTTCAAAAATAATCTTTAAGTCAGATTCTTTAATACCAATACCAGTATCCCTCACGGTGACGTATAACTGGTCGGTGACGCCATATTGCATAGAAATACGAACATAAATCGAACCTTCATTCGTAAACTTGAGGGCGTTATTAATAATGTTGTACAAGATCTGATTTAAACGTACCTGATTGCTGTTAACGATTACGCCTTCGTTAATGTCAGTTTCAATTTCAAACGCCAAGTTCTTCTCTTGGCACATTGGTTTGTAAATTTGTTCAATGGCAGAAACCACATTAATTAACGGAAAGTCTGAAGATGAAATACGGAACTGCCCCTGCTCAATCTTAGAGAAATCGAGAATATCGTTAAGTACCGCGAGTAAATGTTCTCCGCTGCTGCACAGTACATTGAGCTGATCGATTTGCTCAGGGCTTGTTACGGAGCGTTTTAATAATTGTGATACACCTAAAATTCCGTTTAATGGTGTTCGCAGTTCATGGCTCATCTTGGCTAAAAAGTCCGCTCGAACTCTTGCGGATTCTTCCGCTTCTTTGCGCGCTAATCGACTTTGTTTCTCTGCTTCCGCGAAACTTGTTACGTCTTGCCCCTGAGTGATAATCGACTCAATCTTATTTTCGATCACTATCGGTGAGATACTCCAGCGGAACACTTTTTTATCGATTTCCGTCATCACCTCTTTCGATAGTTCGCCGGTTGCTGCAGATTGGATGTCTGGTAAGAGTTGTTTTTCTAAAGCCCTGAACGACCTCTTGCTTTCACCTTTCGCACCTATAAACTCCTTCTGCGCGGCTGGGTTCATACGAATAATGTACCCTTCCGTAGACCATAGAATGATTGGTGAGAGTGAGAAATTGAAAAGATCTTCGAACTGCTTTTCTTGCTCAGCTAAACGCTGGAAGGTGTTTTCAAGCGTGCGTCCAAAATGGTCAAACTCATAAATCGCAGATCCCGGAAAGAAATACTCTTTGCCCTGCACCGCTACTTTGTGGGTGTAAGACATCAGCTGATCAATTTCGTGTTTAATACGTTTATGTAACCACCAGCGAGTAACAATGGTTACACCCAACAAAGCGATTAACGCAAACACAATCCAAAAATAATAGCTGTCTCTTAATTTCAATGCATTCTGGTTACTTTGTACTGAAAATACCGCCAGATAGGTAGGAACACCTTCAAGTTCCAGCATGGTTTTGCTGACGATATTTTTTTCATCAAGAGCTTCACCCGTCACACTTCGGATAATATCTTGTTCATTGTAAAGATCGTTGCCATTCAGGGTCGAAGACAAAATATTTTCATCCACAGCAAGCACCAGATTTTGGGCATTGCTGTTATCTTTAATCGTTTCAATCAATGCGTAGTTATCATTGAGAACAATAGATACATAGAGAAAGCCAAGTACTTCACCCGTTGCAGGATCGACGATTGAAGACCTTCTTACCAAAAGGTAAGTAGGACCAAGTAGCGAAGGGCTCTTAATCAGATGCCAGTTACTGCTTATTGACACTCTACGGACTATTTTCCCAAGCTCTTTGGTTTCAATACCATAGAACTGAGAGTTGCCATCGTCCCAAAGCATTTCTTTCTGGCTGGTAATAAAACGAATGTCTGGTGTATTAGAGAGCTCAAGCTGGTCAACAGTAAGAAAGTATTGATCCAGCTCTTCTTCTTTGCCGCTGTGAATAGCCTGAACCAGTGTTGCGTTCTTCGCACTACTGTCTTGGTGTATCTGCAGTGTAGCAAGACGAAAATCAAACAAACTTTGTATTAAGCTCGAAGTCTGCTTTGACGTTCTCATGACTTCTTGAGCAATTAAACGACTACTGATTTGATAGCTCTGGAACAATACCATGATGATCAAAGTACCAAGTGCAACAACAATTGCATGACTTATAAAAGATGCAATATTTTTCTTCTGCTTAATCGGGTTGATACTTTTTACCACTGCTTATCTGCCTACTAATTATCTGAATATCGGAAAGCGCGTTGTTTGAGTTTCTCTATCGTTTCTTTAGAGTCATTTTTAGTTACAACGGCTAAATCGCCTGAATAGACAAGCGGTACGGGTTTATTTTCGATGTCCCATTTAATGGCTTCCGCCATTGCAATACCGGTATCATCATTCATTCGCATCACAGTAACATCCAAATCACCTTGCACGATAGCGTCTAGCTCAGCAGAACCGCCTCCCCATCCATTGATTTCAACGTCCTGACGATTCAATTCCTTTAGCGCTTTTGCTGCACCTAATGCAACGTCGGTTGAACAGGCATAGATGAATTTAATATCAGGATCTTTTTCAATGATCTTTAACGTCGACTCATAACCACTCTGCTCGGTAGTTTTGGTATAAAAAGACGAAGAAAGCTTGTAGCTATTACTCTCTTCCATCATTTGAATGAAGCTACTACCACGAGCATCACTGATATAACCTTCAGAAAAATACAGCACCGAATACTTACTGCCATCTGGAATAGCTTGCTTGTAATAATCAGCAATTTGATTTGCACCGAGCTCATGATCGAAACCCACATACATCATGGGTTGTCTCTCTTCCCAGCCTTGCACTGGTGTCGTGATATTTTGCAGAATGAGTTTGGTGTCTGACGAATTCAACACGTGTTCGATAAATTTCCTATGGCGTGTTGTGTCTAGAGTAAAAATTAAATAGCCAGTGTTATTTTTTATCGCTTCCATCAGAGACAAACTTTGTTGTCTCATATCCACGTTTGGTCTAGTAAACACTTGGTTTAACTGATATTTAATCCCCAACTCTTCCATTCGTTTCTCGAATGCCTTGATATTGCGAACCCAATAATCAGAAATTTGTTGGCCGGGATAAACAACAGAGATAGTGACAGGTTTGTCTTGAGTGACAGAGATTGGGACAGGTTTGTTACGCACGGTTTCCGAAAGCAAAAGCGTCCGCTCTTTCTCCGTTGGGTTGATACTTAAAAACTCTTTGTAGTGCCAATAACCATCTAGAAATTGAGCCGACAATGCAGGTGTGGCACTAAAAAAAAGTGAAAACAATAAGGCTCTTTTCATTCTATCCGTATTCTTTTTGTACGCTGTTGATTGATTATTCACTCAGTAAGCCCTTAAGTTTGACCTTAGTATCAGTGCATCATTTAGACATGAAATACCTACACAGATTACTAAGAAGTTGAAAGGATGCAACTTGGAACATCAGCTATTCAAATGAATATTTTCAATAACATAGCGGTTCTAGGCTTAACGAGTATATAAGGATTATTATGCATATATTGCCGAATTGATAGTACAGGCACCTAAAATTTCTTATAGGTGCCTGCGTTCGATGAAGTATTGTTCAGCTTTAAGGGCTAGAAAGTGAAAGCTAGGTTGGTTGAAACCCCAAACTGCCCGTCTCCCGCATAATTACCAGCCAAGTCAAAACTGACGAGATCTCCAGGGCTAATCCCGATACCAAGGGTAACAGCATCATCCAACGTATCTTCAATATCAATCTCGTAGCCCGCTCTCAGCTGAGCCCATCCCCATGCATTACCTTCAACACCAAACCGAACATATTGAGTATTATCTTTATACCCTGAGAATCTTTCCTGCTTGGTTAAATCGATATCCACAGAGGCAGTAAACAGCTCAGTTACGTATCCACCGGAAACCGTGACCTGAGTATCTAATTGATAGGTGTTAACTCCATCATAGGTTTTAAGCTCTTGTGAAAAGAGATCTTTAACTGCAATACCTGCCCGATAATTATCGAGCATCCATACCGCCCCCAAATCCAAGTTGAACGCATTGTCTTTCACTTCGCTTTTGTCATAATCATCCAAATCAAAGTTTTCTACCGTGACAACTTGTTTATATGTACGCAGTTGTTGGAACTTAGGTGTAACACCAAACGCAAAGTCTTGTCCTTTGATCGCTACAGTTTTCGCAAATGACAGGCCATACTCTGTATAGCCGAAAGCCAATAAATCCACACTTGAATTTTCGTAACGGTTTCTGGCATCAGCCTCTGTATTCCCCGTAGAAGCCTCAATATCTGTTCTTACCAAAACTTCAGCGTACCCTCGAGCGATAAAGTTCACTGAAACAGCCTCTAGAGGTACAGCAACAGCCATACCTGCGCCAGCAGAAACACCCAAAGGTTTGTCGTCAGAGAGTTGATCAAGATAACTGTTTATTTGATTGACGTTTTCTTGAGTCGGTGTAGCTGCGGCTTCAAAGGCTTTAATGCTGTCTTGCAGATCATCAATTGTTGTTAATGACTCGTCTGGGTCACGAGCCGTTGCTCCGATTGCGGGCAGTAAGATACCGAAGGTATCATTGTCTCGATATATTGCTCCTAATGCTGGGTTATAAAAAGGAGCGAGAAGATAGTCGGCAGTTGTCACACCAGTATTGCCCATACCGTTACCACGTGCATCGGCGACTGTATTCGCCGCATTTACTGAGGTCGCAACCAATCCACACACTGCTATAGAAAGTACTTTCTTAGAATTATTCATTTCCACATCAACCTTTTGTATTGTCCCTTTTCAAGATTAATACACAAAATCAATATTTACAGAAAACCGTGCGATCGTTATCTCAGAAAACAGATATTGTTGATAAAAATAAGGTAGGAAAAGCTCAACGCTTCGCAGGGAAAGCTCTTAGTTAGGAACGTATACGCTTAGTAATGAAGGTTGTTGAATGAGTTTTTCTTTTTGAATCTTAGACAGACGTTTGATTCGATATTCAAGTCGAAGAGCATCACCTTTCTTGTCACCAACTTGATGCGACCAAACCAGCTCTAAAGGCATCTTTCCTCTTAAAGCTTTTGCACCAGTGCCTGAGCAGTGCTGGCCAAAACGACGTTCGACATCTGTGGTAATACCGCAGTAGAGGGAATTTTGTGGTGTTCGTACAAAGTACACCCACCACGATTTTTCTTTGTGGCTTAACGTTGTCATTAAAGAAGCTTTTCTACCATGGCTCTGAGTTCAGCAACTTCTTGTCGTAGCTCTGCGACTTCAGCCTCAAGCATTTCCATTTTGTTGCTTGAGAAAGTACTTGCCGAAGATGACTCAACCGCTAGAGCTTCCAAGTCTACTTCTCCGGAAAACAGATGCTGATAACGCGACTCTCGTTTACCTGGCTCACGAGGCAGTTTCACCACTAATGAACCTGATTCTCGCGCAGCTAAACGTTCTAGTACTGCTTCTGTTTCTTTAACATCGTTAAATGAGCATAAACGATTGGTTCTTGTTCTTAGCTCGCCTGGCGTTTGAGGGCCTCGTAGCAACAGACAACAGACAATGCCTAGTTCTTGCTCATTCAGCTTTAAGTCACCGAACTCGGTATTACAAAATCTATGCTGAAACTTGCTTGCGCGGCTGTTAAAACCACTCTCATCACTCACTAAACGGCGAGAGATAAGTTCAGACACTACATCTTGAACTTCTGCATCACTCAGCGACAAAACTGGCTCACGATTACTTTTTTGGTTAACAGCGGCAGTCAAACTATTTAAGGTTAGCGGGTAATAATCTGGAGTTGTGACTTCCTTTTCAATCAAACAGCCAATGACTCGCGCTTCTAAAGGACTCAATTCTATATTCATTTTTTTATTTCCTTCTATGGAGAAATGACCGCAACTAAAGAACAGTTTAGTGTTCGAGAGTCATTGCAAACTTCAATATATTGCCGTTCTCGTCCATGATAACGATTTTTGCTCGGTTCAACTCAATATCAATATGTTCCATGACTTTACGCTCACGAAGGTAGGCTTGACGGAGTTTAACGTTGTGTTGATCTTCAACTAGTGCGATATCGGCTTTAGAGACAACAATTTCAGAGGACAGCATGATCATTTCGGTACTTAAAGTTTAACTGCGCACATGATATAGCGCTTATTGAGTGAAGTACAATCAAGCCAAGCGCTAACTGGCGAATAAATGGACAAGTTGTTGTAAGGTTTGATCTTAAGTCTGTTATGAGTTGCAACGATGTGCTTTAATCACTGTTAGTTGCATTGAGATAGGAAAAGGGACCTATGAACAGCGTATTTGAAATCGTGAGCTTAGCTCGTCGCAAAAACAAACTGAAACGTGAACTTCTTGATAATGAAAAGAAAGTTCGTGATAACCGCAAACGTGTAGACTTGCTTGAAAACTTGGTTGATTACATCAAACCAGAAATGACTCAAGAAGAGATCATGACTATCGTTAAGAACATGAAAGCAGACTACGAAGATCGTGTTGATGACCACATCATCAAAAGCGCAGAAATTTCAAAAGAGCGCCGCGACATCAGCCGTCGTATCCGTGAGCTAACAGAACAAGATAAGCAAGCGCACCAACCTAAAAAATAAGGTTGAACCCAATTAATGAAACCCGTCATTTGACGGGTTTTTTATTACCAATAACAATAGCTTCTCTTCGCCAAAAAACCTAAAGCCAATACCTGCCATTGATAAGCCAGTAACAGTGGATAGCGTGAAAAGTAAGAAACGAGCAAACTTGAATCTGGATGTTGCAGATTTCGGGTTCAGATACAAAATAAAGAGAAAGAGCAGGCTTAATAACCTGCTCTTTGTTTTTCAAAACTGTATTTCAGAGCTGAATGAAACCTGCATATGCCGCTCTATTGGATTTAGTTGAGTTCTTCGATGTCATTAACAACAGTATTAGCAATCGCCTCAACGAAATCATTCTCAACAGATTTGTCTCTTAAAGCTCCCGCTATCACCTGAAGATTCTGTGCGAAACTACCTTTGTAAACTAGGTTATTGCGATTAATGAGTGGTTTAGTTGGCTCATCACCTGCACGTTGCACGTTAAAGTTAAATTCTGGATATCCAAGTGAGTCAGATGGAATTGGTGTTGCGTCGCCTACAAATCGTCTGGTGTAGTCGATGTTTATCGTAATCGTATCCATTCCCGGAGCATCTGAAAGCATACCTTTATCAGCTAGTTTGGTAAGTACTAGACTCTCCACCATTTTAGATAGCTCTTCTTTACTGTGATACTCAATGGCAGGTTCATGAAACTGAGTAACCTGAACGTTAATTTTATCGATGTGGAACTGGGCTGTTACTTCTTTACCTTTTGAAGTGCTGCCACAGCCACTTAAAAGTAAGGTTGCCATAAGTACAGGAATAGACATTAACCACTTGCGTTTCATAGGGGTTTTCCTTTTTTTATATTGAATGAGCCATTAAGAAACCAATGATAAAATCTGTAAAGTGAATACCGACACATAATTGAGCTAAATCAATAATATAGATACAAAACCTATCGCTATGTGTTGCTAGCCTAATTTGGCTTTTATTGATGGATGTAAATATACCTTAAACTAACGACATACCATTCTAGAGTCGTTCGACTTAGACTGAGCATAGAATCATAGTTTCGTTTAGTTTAAAACCATCAACTAACTGATTTAAAAAACCTTTAATTAAGGCACTTAATCATGAAACAAAACATTGTACATATTGCATTAGTCGTCAGAGATTATGACGAAGCGATTGATTTTTATGTGAACAAGCTTAAGTTTGAGCTTATTGAAGATACCTACCAGCCTGAGCAGGATAAGCGTTGGGTGGTGGTTGCCCCACCAAATTCACATGGTGTTAGCTTGTTGTTGGCGAAAGCTTCAAAGCCTGAACAACATGACTTTATCGGCAATCAAGCTGGAGGCCGAGTGTTTCTCTTTTTAAATACTGATGATTTCTGGAGAGATTACGAATATATGAAATCAATTGGTATTAAGTTCATCAGAGAACCTCAACAACAAGACTATGGTACTGTTGCTGTGTTTGAAGATCTTTATGGTAATTTGTGGGACCTATTGCAGCTCAATGCTGACCATCCTATGGCCAAGCGATAAGCACTATTTGCACGTTATAAGGGTTTTGATTCGATAAGTCGGCAGACATTATTCTACTTTGTTGCTTAGTTGAAATGAGGAATTATTCGCTCGCTCACAGAATTAATTTCATTTGATTGCTACGTAAAACGTTTGCGTAATCGCTAACCTTCTATTTCCTAAATATTGAGGCTTTCATCACACTTTGACTGTTGGTATATTAGCGCCAGTTAATCAACTTAGACCATTCGAGGCATGGAGCTCCCTCATTTATCTCAAGACGAGAAGATTGGTACCGGTGATACCAAGTCCGGCAAATAAAGAGGGTCTATATTATGGATATGCAAACAATTGAAATCATGGGTTACGCAGCGTCAATCATGGTTGCTATTTCTCTAACTATGAAAGACATCGTAAAGCTTCGTATTCTGAACTTTATCGGTTGTACGCTATTCTCAGCTTACGGTCTTATGATCGATGCGCTGCCAGTTGTAGCAACAAACACTTTCATCGCTGTTGTAAACGTATACTTCCTAGTGAAGATGTACCAAGAGAAGAAAGCCGCTGAAGCAGAAGGTGTTCAAAACCCAGCTTAAGTCATGATTGCTTAAAACTGATTAAAAAGGGAAAACCCAAGTGTGAATCACTTGGTTTTTTTCATATCGTTAAAGTAATAGTGCACGCAGTAACGCTACGTTGTCACTCTTATAAAATCGTTAAATCTGAAAAACGATACCAACCAGATTCTTGCTTGCCAGCGTTAGCGAAATTTAAGCGCGCATCACCATGGCTATCAACCAGAGCGAGCTCAAGATAATAATGCCCTGCTTCAAGTGTACTTGGTAGCGTAAGGCTACTGTGCGTTTCGTGTTCTCCCGGTAACCATGAACGAACATCGTAGCTAGAAGTACCAAAGAAAGCGGTATTACCATTGGCATCTATTAGTCTGTAAGCCAAATAACGATGTTGATAAGGTGGAGCGACACCTTCGTTGACAAACAATGCGTTCACATTCATCACACCACCAGCTTTGAGTTCAACTTGGTGATTGAGTTTCTCTAAACGAATTCGGTAGCCAATCTTAAGAAGTGCGTCATCAAGTAGCCCACGATACTGAGTCGGGATCGGCTTTGATTTCAAATTCAACGTCGACGCGTGATGCGCAATTGCCCAATCCAAACTGGCTTTCACTTCTTCATAGCTATAGCCTTGAGTTGATTCCCAACCTTGCATTGTTCCACAGGTTTCAAGACTGATAGGTCCACGTTGCCAACTAGTATCAAAGTTTGGAGCGTCATACTGAGCTTGCTGAATGCGATATGGGTAATCATCTCTCATGTGGCTCCAAGTGGTTGAGAAATGGTGCCAGTCTCCCCAACAATCCGCTCGCCATCCCGCTCCTTTTTCAGTCGCGTAAGCTAAACTGTTACCGCCGCTGATTAACATCACTTTTGGTGTTTTAGGGAATGCTTCAAAATGCAGATCAACCCACTTGTTCAGGTCAGCATCGCTGTATTTCTGATGTAACGGCTCTAAACCGGAAAAGTTACTGTTGTGCCATTCGCCCCAAGAACCGACCATGCCAATATCAATATGGCTTAAGTTAGAATTGCCATCGTAACGCTTACCGAAGGCTTTCAGCAGTTTTTCACCGTAGTAAAGGTACAAGCTGTCATCTAGGTTTGGGACGAAGGTTTTATTATCTTCAGTCCAATAACCGCTAATGCCTTTGTTAATTAGCCATTGTGGTACTTTGCTGCCGCTTTCCGGTTCTTCCGCTGTCATAAAGCGAATCGCTACCATTTTAGGTGGCGTTTCATGGCGGTTTTCACTGAGAATTTTATCCAGCTTATCAAAGGCATACTTACCTTCTTCAGGCTCCAATTCGTTCCAGTAGAATCGGTAGTAATCAATGCCAGCATCCGGATATTCGCTAGAGCTTAATGTCGAGCCCCAATTATCGTGAAAGGTTTCAACGCCCATCCCCGGGTTAGTAACAGGGCCAGTAAGCGCTGTAGGATAGACGGTAATAAAAGTTTGGTTGTTTAGATCCACCAGCTCGCTTTCGCCACCGCCAGTACTTGTTTCAGTTTCAGATCCTTGATCGTGCTTATTATTTGACGGATGGTTATCCGGCTTTTTTGCTAGTCCAGAACTAAGAGGCAACATTGTCAGCATTGCCAATACAACAGCTTTGTAAGGCCGTATTTTCATAAAAACCTCGGGGTTAATTTACAATAATAATCCTTTAAACCAATCCCAAATTCCGAATGAAAATCCCTTAAAAATATCAATACCAAGTGCTGACTTTATTAAGTACAGAGCCAGCATTGCCAAAAGGCTGATTGATACCACTCCTATTAGGATTAATAACGTAAGAACAAAGTGAACCAACTTTGAACGCTCACGCACATCTTTTCGATGATCTCTGCCACACAGAAATACAATATAGAAACGTTTACCGAACCAAGGAACGGTTTCTCTAATATCAATGGAATGTCTTGCGACCAACCCCATCGATTTGACTGCATGTTCTATGGCTTGCTTTTGCTCGTCATTTAACGTCTCAGCAATACCACTATCTAAAGTGTGATAGAACTGCTTAATAACTTTGTCTGAGCGGTTGTTAGACGACACTTGTTAATACCCGTTAGTTACTTTGAACTCTGCGCTTTTTTATAAACTTCAACAGTTTGAGCGGCTATCTTCTCCCAGTCATACTTTTCCAAATAAGTGGCATAATCCACCTCAGAGTGTTCTGGAAGATTCGCTAGTTTACTTGCCAATGAATTCACATCACCAACCGGAAAATAACTTTGCTCATTTAACCCAACTTCGGTATTTGCAGGTATATCGCTGACAATCGCTGGAAGTGAGAATGACATCGCTTCTAAAAGTGCAATGGGTAGACCTTCATGATAAGAAGGCATAACAAACACTTTTGCTTGAGAGAACAGTACTTTCAGTTCATCCCCTTTGACAAAACCTGTTAACTTCACACCCTTCGTATTGCGCGCTTTGGCTTTTAATTCTGAGCTATAAACAGTTTCGTGGTCGGTATCTCCCACCAATACTAATGGCAGGGTTAGTCCCGATTTTGCATAAGCATCAATAAGATCATGAAAGCCCTTTTCTTCAACAAATCGACCAACCGCCACAATATAACCTTTAGCCGACAACTCATGATTGGCTAAATACTTATCAATAATGGCTTTATCCAACGGCTGAGCTTTAAGCACGCCGTTATAGATTAAATTGGCATCAAAACGCTGGTACTTGTCTTTGATAATAGTATTGATCACATCGGATATCACAATCACTTCGCTTGCCCACTTTGCAGCGAATCTTTCACCCAATTGCAGAATTTTCTTAGCAAAACCTCCCCATTTCTGACGATCGTAGTCAGGGCCATGGTGAGTAAACACGACTTTCTTACCCAGCAGACGCAGCAACGGCACCACCAAACCCGGCCCAATGGCATGTACGTGCACCACATCCGAACCATCGGTTAAGGTCGAAAATGCGGCTAGAGTTGAGTGGACAATAGCTTCGAGTGATTTCTTCTTTGGCGCCCAAATAGCTTTGGTTTTCACACCTTGGTATTCAGAATGCTGATAAGGAACGTAAGGAGAACGTGCAATCACACACACCTCCGCCCCTGTTTGTCGCACTATTTCCGGATACAAGTGCTGGCAATGGGTTTCAACGCCACCAAGCACATCTGGAATTCCTCGCGTACCTAGTACAGTGATCTTCATAGTCATATTATTTCTCACTCAGTAATTCTTGGTACAAATGCATAAGCGTATTTTCGTGACGAGCCAGAGAGTACTTGTTCTCTAAGCGATGACGAGCGCGATTTCCGAACTCAACAACCAGCTCTGGGTGCTGGGCGAAATCATCCATCACTTGTGCTAAAGAATCTGGATTCCCAGACTCAAACAAACGCCCTTCTACACCTTCTCTTACTTGTTCTGGAATGCCACCGATATTGGCCCCGATGATCGGTTTGCCATAGGCCATAGCTTCGATAACAGACATAGAACAGTTTTCATAACATTCAGAAGGAACAATGACTGCGCTGCACTCTTTGATCAACGTGTGTAGAGTATCGCCGCTTTGGAAACCAAGAAAATCGACATTGTCGTAATTAGCGGCCAACTCATTGTACAAAGGCCCGTCGCCAACCACTTTTAATGGCATCTCCTGCTTAGAGCGTTGATAAGCTTCAGCCAAAGTCGCTACGCCTTTTTCAACACTTAATCGTCCCAAATAGAGGAAGTATCGCCCGTCTTTTACACCATTTCGCTCAACATGCTCATCAATACCATTCACAACAACTTCAATACGGTTATGAGGTAATTTTTGACGAATAATGTTGGCGAGAAACTCACTGGGTGAAACGATCACATCCACAGCTTGGTAGTTCTTAGCCAATGATTGATACGTTGCCTCAAGCGATAATAAAGCACTCTTAAACAGCGAACCTTCCTGACAACGATACTTAAACGCGTTCCATACCGATCCCTGTAAGCAAGCTTCGCAGGTATGTCCATCTCGGTACATGGTGTAACTAGGGCATGCGATTTTTGTGTCGTGAGCTGTCAGCACTGTCTTGCAGCCTAGCGACTTGGCGACTTTAATGATTGATGGCGTTAGCTGATGATAGATATTGTGAAAGTGAACAATTTCAGGGCGCTCTTCAGTAATTAAAGCTTTTAACTTCTCACAAGCTTCGCTGTTATGAATAAAATTGATCGCCGTTTTCACACTACCTAACAAGCTCTTCTTGCCGTCATGGTAATCAACGTTAGAAACAAAATAGTCACTAAAAGCCGAATCAACGTTTTTCTCATGCTGCATAGAGAAATCAATAATTGTTGCTCCTGAACGCGCTAACATCTCGCGTTCCTGAAAAAACACGGTTTCCGCTCCGCCTTTCATAAAGAAGAACTTGTTTACTAAAAGAATTTTCATTGTTCTTCTCCTTTAAGCAGTCGGTTATCTGGCGCTTGATTCGGATCTTTTAAACGACAACTTAATCCTCTAACTAACCCCGTAGAAAACACACTCAGATTCACCACACTTTGAAGTGCATCTCTTAATGATCGGTTCTTAATTGCTTTCAGCGCAAAGAAAGCCACCAGCGGCAGTAGCGCAATTGAGATAATTTTTATATGGAAAGTCAGAATGGATATCGCCAGTAAGAACAAATAAAGGGTAAAGACCGCCTCGTTCTTAACTACGAGCAGCGCGTCTTTAAAATGCGGCTTTCCCCACGCACTTTTTAACAGTTCACCAGAAGCAAACAAATAGCCACTTCTCCAGCGATACTTCATTAGTTCGATGGAAGACATGTCATAAGAAGTGTGAGAAAAGTATGGAACAGCCAGTCGATGCAGCTTGTAACCCGCATGCTTTAATCGCATACCCAATTCTGCTTCTTCATATGCATGTAGATTGCGATTGGTTAAATAACCGATTTTTTCAATGGCAGAACGTCGATATAGGCCGCCTCCACCAAGATGGGAGGTATCACCTACAGGATAGATCTTGTGAATACGCTGCTTACGGGACTTGAACTCGTAGCTTTGTGCATCATCCATTTCAACCATACCAGCTACGCCAGCGTAATCGCGGTGAGTATCTAAATAAGCAATCCCCTGCTCGATAAAGCCGGGCGCCAGTTCCATATCCCCATCCATGAGCAAAAGAAGCTCACCTTGTGCATGAAGATAGCCTAGCTGATGCCCTACACCACAACAGCGTTCATCACCATTAACCAATGTGGCGACCTTGGCTCCATGTTCCAGAGCTATCGCTTGAGTATCGTCTGACGACAGGCTGTCGGCGACAATAATCTCATGAGAGTAATTGGATAAATTTTCGCGAATACTGGTAATAGTTTTCGCGATCCCAGCCTGTTCATTATACGTTTTGATAATGACACTGATTTTAATATCTTCACCCATAAGAAGGCTCACTTATTGTTAATACTGACTTGCGGATAACTAAGGCAGCACCTAATGAAAAATAGAACAGAAACTGCGGCATCGGCACTATCATCAGAGTTTGACTGTAAGGAAGACTCAAAAGCCCAGCAATACCAAAGGCAATAAACGCGGGCTGGAAGGAAAGTAAACGCACGTCTTCCTGCGTAACTCTGTCTCTGGAAATAAGTGGTTTTGGCATCACAATCCGTAACGTATAGCCGACGACGCCAAAGAACAGTAAGGTTCCAATCAGACCCATTTCCCAAAGCAACATGCTCAATGATGTTGAATCCAAAAATACGTTAAAGATGATATTTAAAAATCCTGGCGCAACGGTACTGCCTCGGTTGGTGGCATTGAGACCATAACCAAACAACTGGCTTGGTAGTCCCCACAAGTCACTGTGTTCTCCCCAGAAGAAAATGGTGGTCATCCTTCCCAGTTCTCCGGTTTCTGCCATGATGTAATTTGGGTCGAACACATATGACAAAGAGTCGATAAAGATGTCCAAAGCGCCTTTATCTGAACTACCCGCAAAGGCGGATGAATAAGACGCAGCCAATATCATGATCGCAAGAGAAATAAGGCCGAATAAACCGCCGATGATCATCAAAGCAGTTTTAAGATCGAGCCGTTTCATTCCAGCCAGATAGCTTGGAGAAAACCAGACGAACGCCAGCAAGAACGGTGAAATCAGAATAACGAATTTCACCTCGCCTAAAATACACAAGATAAATGCCGCAATGATGTGAAGACCGGTGTTTAATTTCGTCGTCAGACCATGTTTATATTCAGAAAGCTTAAGCAGCATGATCAGTAAACAGAACAAGCCCATGGCGGCAGTGTTCCCGCCTTTCATCGGGTCACCACCAAACGTGCCCACAACCGCATCCCACTTTTCATACTCACCACGAAAGGCGACGCGTTTGGGAACAACAATCAGGATCTGGTACAAGATGACGGGGAACTGAATATAGAACACCCAATAGAGCGCTTTGGTAATCCTATAAATCTGTGACTCGCGCACAAAGCCCAGTAACAGACAAAACATAATCAGCGATATTGCTAACTCGTTCTTCATGCCGACAATCGTTACTTTGATGCCGCTTTGCAATACTGTTGATACGGTTGCCAACGCAAATAAACTCACGAACAACACCAATAAAACTCGTTCTTTGTTGTCCAGATAAAAAGCGCTGTAACGGGTTTGCATTGGTAACAGCAGTACCATTAAACAGGTCATCAAAAACGGCAGCCAAAGAACCGCGCCAATCCCTGTGAAATATTGAATGACTCCACAAAATATCAGTGTGGTTAATGTAACAACTTGGAGGTAAAGCCCGCTGTTTAAACTAAGGTTCACTTGACCTCCATTCCTTCTCGCATAGAACGAGCCCGTTGATTCACTTTCAAATAAATGAATCCATAACGTACAGCCGAAAGCACCGCATAAGTCATCACTGAATACGCGTAGTCATTGTAGAAATAAGGCAAGATGACAAAAGCCACGATAACAACGGCCAACTGTTCAATTTGAATACGTAAGAAATACTTAGGTGACCCAAATACCAACTCAATAACAGTGAGTGGGCAAATAGCCAATGCGGGGAACAAATACGGCAGCATATATTGTGAAGTCGGAATAGATTCTACCCATTCATGAGTGATCCAGTTTTTGGCCGCTGCGAATTCCATCACAATCGGATAGAAGATAAAGACGCCAGCAGTAGCAATGAGACCAAGGACGAAAAGAAGTTTGCGTACCTTTA
Organism: Vibrio diazotrophicus; assembly: GCF_038452265.1. Taxonomy (NCBI): domain Bacteria; kingdom Pseudomonadati; phylum Pseudomonadota; class Gammaproteobacteria; order Vibrionales; family Vibrionaceae; genus Vibrio; species Vibrio diazotrophicus. Next base: position 465,174 of record NZ_CP151843.1, on the reverse strand, counting down.
TGAATTCCGGGTAATTGAAACGCTGATTGCGAAAATCTAACGACCATTTAGAGAAGATAGAATTGCGTACCGCATTCCCGACAATCACGACTGGCGATAAACAAAATCGGCTAACAATCGCAAAATAGCCTGCCGTTACCGCAGAAAACCAATAGTTGATGAGAACTGTCGGCAAATTACTGTTTGCCATCGCTAATACTTCGGCACTACCGATACTGACAATGTGTTGTTTATTACGCTTAAAGAATTCTCTGTTGGATGACCAGCCCCACTGATTCCATGCCATGCGTCCAAATGGCATCGAGTAAAGTAACCATAGAAAAACGATAACGATCAGCGCAATCGCCCAGCTCCAGTAAAGCAGTTCAGCTGTTGGCGTCATCAGCACACACACTAAAACTAAGCCAGAAGCAAGCAGACGCTGAAATGCTAACAGCTTCATTTTTTCATCCCGCAATAGCAGGTTTTCAGAGATCAAAATCCAAGCATGAGCAAGAGTAAGCAAATAGTAGAGAGCAAATGGTTTATTGAATAACCAAACAATAACAGCGGTAAACGGAATGGCTAATACCACCGTCTGCATAAGGCAAAATACGATGTTTTGCGCCAGATGTTCATCTTGCTGCTTTGGAATCAAAAGCTGCGAAGCAAAAGTACATATCTGTGCACCAATAAGTACAATGCTGTACACCATGGCGTAAATACCGACTTCGTTCATACCATAGCGATTTGACACAAACCAGATGGAAGATGCCCCTATCACTTGGGTGAGCATCGAAGAGCTGGCAATCGTTGAGATACTTTTGATCAGCCCCATGCGATTAATCCTCAGCTAACAGCGCTGAAAAACTGCCTTGAGCAATAAACTGCTTACTTTCTTCACTTTGTAAGTTATCCGCTTGAACTCGGTTTAACACCGCGCCAATGGTATTGATATCAGGCTGATTTAACTTCTCGATATCTTGGCGAATAACTGGAACCGAGCGAGAAGCGGCTTGCATCACCACAACGACTCCATCTAATGTTTTAGCGGCCAACTGGGTATCTTTGTTGTCCGTAAGGCTTGGCAAGTTCACTACGATTCGTTCATAAAGCTCAGGCAACTCTTGCATCATGTGCAAAAATTGCTCACTAGAGAAATACACCAACGGTGACTGTTCAAGAACCCCACGCGGCAACAAATCGAGCTTATCATTGAGAGAGATAAACAGTGGCTTGTGATTGTCACTAGCCCCGTCAGCCCATTGAGCTGCACCTTTAGCTTCTGTTGCACCATTCATCGCCTCGTCCGCTTGTGGAAGAAACTCAGGCAACATTGACAAGCCTGTTTCACTGCGAAAATCGAGATCCAACAAAAGCGTCTTATGGTTACGGCTTAAACTGTCGGCCAGCAACTGTGAAACTAGCGTCGCCCCTTCCTTTTCAGTACTGGAGACAACACCTAAACAATAAACTGACGGTGATGCTAGTTGAATCGCGGTTTTTATGCCGTGAAATGATTCCATCGCATAAGGATTACTGCGAATTAGGTTAACGAGTTCGTTTCTGTCCTCTGTTTGCCCCATATCCGGTAAATCAGCTAATGGATTCAAACCTAATTTCTTCAAGACTTGTGTCAGGTTATAGATCTTCTGATCCATTGCAGCGCGAATAATCACGAACAAAGTGGATAGCGTGAATGACATAATGAACACCATTGCCAGTAGTAACAATTTGTTCGGTTTTGCTGGCGTTTTGGCAACTGCGGCCGGGTCATATAAGACAGCATCTGGTTCACGATAAGTAGAAGAAAGCTCTTGTTCTTTGCTGCGTAAAAACATGCCTTTGTATAGGTCTTCCGTTTTTTGCAAATCAGTCTGCATACTTTCGTAAGTATCACGTTTCGCCACTAATGCTTTGAAGCCGTTCTTCTGTTCATTCAACAGCGCTTTATAGCGATTCTCTTTCGCCAACTGAGCTTGATATTCTTTGTACAGTCCTAATTTCAGTTCTACCAGCAGACGACGGAATTGAACTTCAATCGCCCTAATCTGCGCTTCAGCTTCAAGGATCTTGTTGTGTTTCGGCCCATAGCGATTTTGTAAATCAAACAACGTTCGCTTCGCCTGAATCATTGCGATACGCAAATCCTGTAACTGTGGATGACTGGAGATTTCAGGAATAGATGCGAGATCTTCCAGCGGTGCATCTAAATTCTGTACCACCAGCTCATAATGAGATTGAGCAAGCATTCGGCGTTCAGTAGCATTAGCTAAACGCTCCGTCATAATGCTGAGTTGTTGAGTTTCAAACCCATCAATGCCTTTAAAAGTAATCAAGCCTTCTTTGTTAAGAAACTGCTCCATTTCCTTTTTCTTACTTGCCACTTGCTTGCGCAGTTCTTCCATCTGCTGCTCATTCCACTGTTGAGCGGCTAGGGTTTTCTCTACTTTTTTATCAACGGTATACTCAATAAACGCTTGAGCAATACCGTCGGCGATTCGTGCGGCTTCTTCAGCATCTTCCGATTCAAAAGAAACATGCACCAGCTGCGTTAAACGTACTTCTGAAAAAGAGAGGTGTTTACGAATGTTTTTAACCGTAGCATTCATTAAATCAGCTTCGGTCATTGGCAATTCTCTAATGCTGTCATCTACCGTTACACCACCGTTGTATCGCGGATCTTCATTGAGCTTGAGATCTTTGATGGCTTTTTCTAGAACAACACGAGATTGCATCAGATTAAATTGCGTAACGTAGTAAGGAGAGCGAGTTGAATCGTATCCGTCCACATTATCAATTGGCGTGGCGTTGTCTTCTTGCGCTTTGAACAATACCGTTGCAGTAGACACATATTTGGAATTCATACCAGAAATCAGCGGAAAGCAAGCTCCCGTTACCACGACAGTAAAGAGCAATATCTTCCACCAGTGTTTCTTTAATGCTTTTATAAATGGTGCAAAATCGATGCTGCTTTCCATCTTTTGACCATTTTCAATCATGCCTACTGCCATATTAGAAAAAACTCTGCTCTACGATTACGGTATCGCCAGGCTGCACAGGATGAGTGAGCTCAACGTCTTCAATTACTTCATTTGTCGTACCCGAACGAATACTAATGTCATCTCGGTCAGCACGGTCAGTAAAACCGCCAGCAATCGCAATCGCCTGCTCTACCGTTAATCTCGGTTGAAACTCATAACCGTTAGGGGAAGTCACCTCGCCAAAAATATAAAACAAACGGAACGATTCCATGTTAATGGTGACCATAGGGTTCAATAGGTAATCACCTCGCAAACGTTCTTCTATCTCAGTTTCAATGGCACTTGGCGTACGACCAGAGATAACAACGTCACCAATATAAGGAAAGTTAACCACGCCCGACTTACTCACTTTAAACTTCATAGACATATCAGGTTCACCGTAAACGATGATTTCAATTCTGTCGCCGGTGCCCAATAAGTAATCATCCAAGTTATCATCTACTTGAGGATTCGCTTGTTGTGCAGATGCCTGCTGTTCATTTATTGCCACTGAACCTTGCTGTGCGGCTTCCTCAGCCATTAGAGGCAAAGCCATAATCAAAGTAAGAAGGAATACCAACCATTTACGCATCTATATTTGCACCTTTAACTGCAACTCGACATACGATTGGTCGTAACCTAATCGTCTGATAATCGAGTACTGATCAAATTCACCGATGTTGAGTACATCTATGTCTTCATTTGAGCTGAACTTTTTCCACTGGTAGTTCATTTCGAAGCGAATCGACGGTCTGAAATCATAACCAATCGCAAACTTGGCGGTTTTGGTTTTGTCGTATCGATTGTTGTCTTCAATACGATAGTCTTCCGTCTCATATTCATAGCTAATGGTGGTAGAAAAGCGATCTACCCACCAAAAATGCTGCCAAGAAATGCCGTAAATCCCATCAAGGATATAACCACCTTCTTGCCTCGGGTCTTTGACACGTTGAGAGGTGTGCAGAGACCAAATATCGTGCTTTAACGGTTTCCACTCCAGAGCGACATTCCAGTTAGCTCCCAGAAAACTTTCTGAGCGGTCATTTTCGGGAAACGCTTTGTACAAAGCGGCAATATCCGCATCAATGGTTGTTTTACCGCTTCTGACGCTTTTAATGCCAAACAACAGATAATATTCGTTACTGTCTTTGCGTTTGTTCGCCTGATAGTGACGACGGTTAGTAATCAAACTGTAGCGAAATCGACTGTCGTCGCTGTATTGGTCAAACAGCTCGATCAGACCTGTGGTTTCTTGCCACTCTTGTTCCAAAACGTATTGATAGAAATCATTATCCGCGATTTGAATATGGTCTTTGTCATCATAACCAAAAGACTTAGTCTGTAGCATGACATCCAGTTTCCCACGCCCCTTTGGCGCACCGTAGCTATAGCGAAGGCTGGTATTAAATTGTGAATAATCCAGACCAGAGTCACCAAAGCCATATTGCTCCATCTGAGACTCATCAAATCCTTCTGTTAAACCAAGCCCTCTTTTCTCTTTTCCATACCCCTGTTGGACATTCCACTTGAGTCCGTGTCTTAGCCCGTAGCGCCAGTAACCATCGAACATCATGAAGTGGCTGTCGGAGTCATCTTCATGGGAATCTTGGTAGCGGTTGTAGTCGCCCTTATACATTAGGAGGTACTGGTCTTCTCCTCTTTGTCCGATGGCTTTTAACTCAGGCGAAACGGTCAAATAGTTCGACTCTATTTTATCTTCATCATCAATCTGAAACGTGACGTTGTCATCAATACCATAAGCAGTACCGACTTGACTCTGGAAGTCGATACCTGCGATTCCAATATGCGATTTTGGTTTCAAATCAGCATGAGCAGATACGTTAACCAACAAGGTGCCCATACACAGTAAAAAGCTAGTATGCCGTTTCACTGACAAAGCCTTTAAAAATGGTCAAAAAGATAATTTTAATATCAAGCCACAACGTCCAGTTTTGCATGTATTGGATGTCGTATTGAATGCGTTTTTCCATCTTATCGACAGTTTCTGTTTCACCACGATAACCGTTTATCTGAGCCCAACCGGTAATGCCAGGTTTAATCTTGTGTCGAATCATATAGTTATCGACTATCTTTCTGTATTCTTCGTTGTGAGCAACGGCATGCGGTCGAGGTCCAACAATCGACATGGAACCTTGAAGCACATTAATGAACTGAGGCAACTCGTCTAGTGACGTTCTGCGAATAAAGGCGCCGAACTTGGTTACCCTAGGGTCGTTTTTGGTCGCCTGTGTAACAACATCGCTGTTTTCCATCACTTTCATGGAACGGAACTTCCACACTTTGATTTTCTTGCCTCCCAAACCATAACGATCTTGTTTGAAGAGCACAGGGCCTGGCGAACTCATTTTTACACCTATCGCCACGGCTATTAGAACGGGAGAGATCATCAGTGTAATCATTGAACCGATGATAATATCTTCGATTCGCTTGATAGCAGCACCCACCCCATCAAAAGGTGAACCAAAGACACTAAAGGTTTGCACACCATTGACAGACTTCACTTTCGAAATGCTGATGTTGTAGGTGTATAGGTCTGGAACGAGATAGGTATCCACCGTACTGTCAGACAGTTGTTCTAAATAGTGACGAATGCGGTCTTTCGCCACCATAGGCAAAGCGACATACACTTCATCAATTTCGCCATTGCGAGCTTTTTCCAGCAGTACATCAACTTTTCCTTTGTAGGGAATTTTGGTCAGGTAACCGAATCGTTGCTCTCCTCGGTCGTCATAATACGCGAGCTCAATATCGTTCAGGTGGTAGTCACTGAGCAGTGAACGGGAAATAGCAATACCAGCCGGTGTCATACCTATGATGGCTATACGCTGTTTCTGGTTCATTTTCTGACGGAAGGTTCGTACAGTGGCAATTGGCAAAACCCTAGCCGCTGCCAGCACAACAAATGCTAATACATACCAAAAAGCAAAAACCGTTGGGTTTAGGTTTGTGATGGTCACGCCATCCACATTCTTGAAGAAGTACTTCACCACTTCCATGGCTAAAACTGAGATGGTTAACGTTGCAAGCAATCGAAAAAACGAAGCCCTAATGCGACGTAGAGTTCGATAGCTGTAGAGTTTGCAGTACTCTCCGACTAAAAGAAAAATAACCGAGAAAATAAATGCGGCCAGAATATCTATTGCCGTTTCATGATCACCAAGCGATTTAATAATACTCGTTAGCATGAGATTAATAAGAAGGAAATCAACTATCTTTAACAGCGTTGCGTAGCCGTCATCCGCAAGTTTTAATACTTTTCTCGGTGTCATACCTAGTCTGCCTCAAACGTCTGAAAAATGAATTACTGATTGCTTGATTATCTAATTATTCTGTTTCACTAAGAGTCTATTTAACTTTTAGCTGTGAATTCCATTTAGTTTCAGTCTAGAACAATTCCACTAAACCTATGAATAAAAAGCAGTAAAAGTATATTTCTTAGTTGCATAGAATGTTTGCAAAAATACTACCTTATTTCGTGACGTTCATTCCACATATGTGCTGTAGGACTATTCTTATATTTGAGAATTATTTTAATTACTTTCTGTTTCACACGTTCTGAATATTGACCTAAGAATACAGTTGTAGGATTTCAGACTGAAAATGTAAAAAAGGAACTCATTGAGTTCCTTTTTGATTTCATTGAAGTGACTGTTTAAGAGTCTGTTTACTCGGTAGATTTTCGTTTGCAGTGTTCAATCGCATCATGCAGTAGCTCTAGTGCTGACTTATCGCATTCCGGTAACACAGCATCACTTGTGTTGACAGGAGTCACACGCTGCCCCCATCGGATATGGCCGGCTCCCCACGTCAGTCCTGCGCCGAAAGCTGCCACAAGAATATTGTCGTTTGGATTAACCTTACCCTGTTCTAGCGCTTCACAAAGAGCAATTGGAACCGTCGCTGCAGAAGTATTGCCATACTTGTGAATATTGACGAAGGCTTTGTCTTGGCTGATACCAGACACATCACATAAGGTTTGGATGATTCGAATATTTGCCTGATGAGGGATCACCACATCGACATCATCATTAGTTAAACCACTTCTTTGCAGTACTTGTTGAGACGCGGCACCCATACCACGCACCGCGCGTTTAAAGATGTCTTTACCAATGAAGTTAAAATCCCAATGACCATTATCAGCCGCGAAACGATCCATTGCCGTACCAAACTTAGGCACTGCCAAAATATCACGACCTTCAGCATCGCAACCGATTTGCGCATCTTGCAAACCAAGCATCTCTTCCGTACGACTTAATATTGCTGCACCAGCACCATCACCAAACAAAACTGCGGTGTCTCGCTTAGTCCAATCTAGATAGAAAGAAAGGCGTTCAGCACCAATCACTAATGCATGCTTGTAGTTACCCGCCTGAATCAAACGAGTCGCAGTTTCTAAACCATAAAGGAAACCAGTACAAGCAGCATTCATATCAAACGCAGCCGCGCCTTTGTTACCCAAATTCAGTTGAACTTTCGACGCAATATTCGGAATCAAGGTATCTGGAGAACAGGTGGCAACAATAATCAAATCAAGATCGCCAGCTTCTAATCCAGCACACGCCAAAGCTTGCTTAGCGGCAACGGTTGCCAAGTCAGACGTGTTAACGTGGCTAATGCGACGATTTTCGATACCAGTACGAGTGCGAATCCACTCATCGTTGGTGTCTAAAAAAGTACTCAGATCTTCGTTTGTAAGGGTTGCTGGAGGCAAACATTTACCCCAACCTGTAATTTCAGCGTAAAACTTGGTCATACTCGTTCCAAATCTATAATTGTTATGCCAATACCAGCGTTGAATTAACCTGTAGCCTATGATTAATTCCGTGCCGATATTGTCTATTGTATTTATATCAATTGCCCCAACATTAGGCATAAGGGCGGATTATACGCTCATTTACCATATAGCGCTATTTGCCATAAAGAGCTGTAAAGACCATAAATACAAATCACGATTTGAGAGGAAACTATGTCTACCTTCAATACACGCTGCCCTTCTTGCCATGGATTAAACCGTGTTCCCAATGAGCGAGTATCAGAGAGCCCGAATTGCGGCAAATGCCAAACACCTTTGCTGGACGGCTCACCAATAGAAGGTACAGATGCTAATTTTGAGGCTATTTTGCAAAGTTCTCAGCCTGTCGTTGTCGATTTTTGGGCTACTTGGTGTAACCCATGTGTGGGTTTCGCGCCTGTTTTTTCAGATGTAGCAAATGAAAGAAATGGTTCAGTACGTTTTGTAAAAATCGACACTGAAAGTCAGCAAATTCTTGCTGCTAAGTTCCAAATTCGCAGCATTCCAACCATTATGGTGTTCAAGAACGGACAAAGAGTTGATGTCATAAATGGTGCGCTTCCTAAATCCCAGTTTAATCAATGGCTGAACCAAGCTTTAGCAAAATAATTCTTGTGAAATTTTTCTAGTTAAGTTGGCTTATTTTAGGATAATATGCCGACTTAACTTAGTATTTTATAGATTAGATATTTAATAAAATTTATTAATCGTAAAGATCACAAATTTTAGTTTTACCTTTCCTCTCATAAGTCCCATATTCGCCGCAAATTCTATCTTCCCCCTATAAACTTTGAGGCGACGTCGTTGGACAACTTGTTGGTATCAACTTCTTCTCAACGCATTTCTGTTCCAGTAATTGCGTTAACTTTCTATGCAGTGGCATCGGGCTATTTAATGAGTCTGATTCCCCTTATGTTGCCTCATTATCAGTTAGAAACCAGTTTAGCGAGTTGGCTAGCGAGTGTGTTTTACGCAGGGCTGTTAATCGGTGCGATGATCGTAGATCCTGCTGTAAACCGTCTTGGTCACAGAAATGCTTTCATTGCATTCTTGATGATTCTGCTGGTCTCTATTGTCACCCTACCTATAGTCGCGAATTCAACTGTATGGTTGATTTCACGTTTTATCGCTGGCATTACAGTCGCAGGTATATTCGTCGTCGTTGAATCTTGGTTACTGCATGGGGATGAATCAGGTAGAGCTAAGCGACTTGGCATCTATATGGCTGCTTTATATGGTGGTTCCGCAATTGGTCAGCTAGGCATTAGCTACATAGGTATTAACGGTACGCTTCCATTTTTAGCCATCTCAGCGCTGTTACTCATTGCATCTGTTGTGTTGATTTTTGGTAAATCAACACAACCAGCTTCACAACAAGCGGCAAGCCTGTCTTGGCGTCAAATGACCAAGTTGAACCATGCCGCTATTATGGGATGCATCGTATCAGGGCTAACTCTAGGTGCTATTTATGGTTTGATGCCTGTAGAACTGGAAAAGAGAGGTTTAGACCATTCCAATATGGGTGCGCTGCTTGCTCTAGTTATTCTGGGTGGAATGGCGATTCAACCTAGCGTTCCTTGGCTTTCGAAATATTTAGGTCGTACTTTATTGATGGCATTGTTCTGTTTAATCGGCTCTGGTGCCGTTATGCTGCCATTCCTCGAATCTGGCTTAACAGTGCTTGCGATCAGCTTGTTTGTATTGGGCATGGCGACATTTGCACTTTACCCAATCGCTATCAATTTGGGATGCGATAAGCTCGATGCCAGTTACATTGTTTCTGCAACTCAAGTGATGTTGTTCAGCTATAGCGTAGGGTCTGTGGTTGGTCCTGTCATTGCTGACTGGTTCTTACAAAATGGTCAAGGTTTGTTGGGGTATCTATTCGTAATTCAAATGGCGACTTGTCTATACATGCTACTTGCAAGTATGAAAACTAAACGCCAATGGGTTGCAGGTGAATAAACCGTTCACACTCATTCCACCTGCAGCTATCTGAATTATTGATTGTTACTACTTATTGGACGCTTTAAGTCGTTGATGACGATTTGAAGCGTCTTTTTCTATTTTGACGGGTGGTTCTTTTCGCTCATGTAGTAAATGACGAATCGCAAGAATAGGATGTGGCAGTAACATTCTTGGACCAGAGTATCGCATCACCAATCTCATGCTTTCTTTCGGTTCTGGCTTATAACAATGGATTGGGCATCGATTACAAGTCGGCTTATTTTGACCGTAAGGGCATCTGTCTAAACGTATTTCTGCGTAATCGAGCAGTGCTTGGCATGCTTCACACAATCCATTTTTACTATTATGGTGTTTTTGACAGTAGATGCCCATCATCGCAGCTACGGTCTTATATTCTGTTTGTAATGACCCGATTAAAATAGAACTGGGTTTTGTCATTATTACACCCTATTGAATAACAGCCTGGTTAATTTCTTACTGGCTATTGAGCTTAGTGTTCAAAACCATTAAGCTCCCCTCCCTCATGTTCCTCAGATGTGAAAATCATGAACCGTAAAAAGAAGATCAACCAAATTTTAAAAAAGAAGATTAAGCAACAAAATGCTAAGCTTAATAAAAGTAATAAGCCTCGCTACGTCTCTAAAGCAGAGCGCGCTAAAATGGAAGCAGAAGAAGCTTCACAAGCTATTGAACAAAGTGAGACTCAATCACCAGAGTAGTAACTCGTCATCAATAGCAATGTATCTGTCAGCGGCTTCTACTAGGCTGTTCGCTGTTAAACCGGGTACACCATAAACTTCTACTTGCTTGCCAAATCTTTGTTGGATGCGTTTGGCGAGCAAGTCAAAATCGCCATCACCAGAAACCAACACAACCACATCAACTTCTTCTGCTAGCTCAATTGCATCAAGCGTAATACCCACATCCCAATCGCCTTTAGCACTGCCATCCCTACGTTGAATAAACGGCTTTAACATCACTTCGAAACCGATACCACGCAATATATGGTGAAACTGACGTTGACCCGCATCTTTGCTGGCAATAGCGTACGCATTGGCTTTCACTACGGTGCGCCCATGAGTCACTTTTTGCCAAAACTGGTTGTAATTGAAGTTAAGTTGATAACGTTCTTTACAGGTGTAGTAGACATTCTGCACATCTACGAGAATGGCGATTTTTTCCATATTGATGTTGGTACCCTTATAGAGTGTACTTTCTAAACGCAAAACATTGAGCCAAATAACAGCCTTGAAACAAACGAAACCATACCACAGCCTAAAGCTGAAAGTTACACGATTATTGCTTATTGAGAATGTATGACATCATCGCGAAGACGTTTATCTAAGTGACTACGATAAGAGAAAGAGTCTTTTGAGATATTTGAGAGAGTACTAAGAGAAAGAGTCTTTTGAGATATTTGAGAGAGTACTAAGAGAAAGTGGAGGCGCGTACCGGAATCGAACCGATGTACACGGATTTGCAATCCGGTGCATAACCACTCTGCTAACGCGCCTTATTTGGAATTTGATGGTGCCCCGGGCCGGACTTGAACCGGCACGACTCGAAAGTCGAGGGATTTTAAATCCCTTGTGTCTACCAATTTCACCACCAGGGCAACGCATACTGCGATGGCGACACCATCTGTTCACCACATTGCTGTGTGAACGAGGCGTACTTTAGCGAAATCAGCCCCAAGGTCAATAAAAAACTATCAACTTATTTACCGACTGCTGAATAAAACAACTCTAACGTATAGATGAGCAACAATTTGTACATTTATCCCACACCACAAAGACTTCTGGGCTTTGTGTTTATCTTTGACCTTTTCCAAAATGCAGCTAAAACATTTTGTATGGCATGTTCTGCGTTTTCTATAGTATCGACCTTAAAATCTAACACATGGCATCTTCTAGCCACTTCAGAGCCACTAACGTCATCACATATTGCACAGATTGATGTACTTCTCGATGTGAGAGTTATATGTATTGCATTTCAAATGTCGCTAAGTACTGAATGAATACCAAGAAATAGTTGTGAGAAGCTTTAAAAGCCAGTGAGTATTGAACTTTTTTAATTTAAAGAGTTTAGAGATAGAAAAGAGAGAAATGGAGGCGCGTACCGGAATCGAACCGATGTACACGGATTTGCAATCCGGTGCATAACCACTCTGCTAACGCGCCTTATTTTTGGAATTTGATGGTGCCCCGGGCCGGACTTGAACCGGCACGACTCGAAAGTCGAGGGATTTTAAATCCCTTGTGTCTACCAATTTCACCACCAGGGCAACGCATACTGCGATGGTGACACCATCTGTTCACCACATTGTTGTGTGAACGAGGCGTACTTTAACGGATTCATTTTGTTGGTCAATAACAAATTCTATATTTTTCAACTGAATGGCTAATAAACATGCCACCACGCATAAAAGACACACAAAAAGAACAAATGCTCAGCGAATCTCAGCTTGATAATTAACGTTTATTGGTCATCCAAGATCCAAGAGTTTACTTACTATTCCTTCAAAAACTCATGGTTTTATTTATTTTTGGAAAGAGGCATAGTGATAACCTGATTTACTAGCAAATAAGTTTGTTATGTCTCTACCAAAACTCTCGATTTTAGATTTAGCGCCTGTCTCTGAAGGCGCAGATTTCCACACAACGTTTCAACATACGGTTTCACTAGCACAACACGCCGAGAAGTTAGGCTACGAGAGATTCTGGATGGCGGAACACCATAACATGCCGGATATTGCGAGCGCAGCGACGTCTGTTTTGCTCAGTCATGTCGGTGCACATACTCAATCGATTCGTCTAGGATCTGGCGGAATTATGCTGCCTAACCATGCCCCTTTGGTCATTGCAGAGCAATTTGGTACTTTGGAAGCACTCTACCCGAATCGTATTGATTTAGGTTTAGGTCGCGCTCCGGGAACTGACCATTCAACCATGCATGCTTTACGAAGAGAACCGGATCGAATGGACCCTGATTTCGATGAGCTACTGGAAGAGTTGCAGTTTTTCATGGGACCCATTTCGACTAACCAGCCAGTAAAAGCTTATCCGGGCAACAATTCTAAAGTACCAATCTGGTTGTTGGGCTCTAGCACCTACAGTGCTCGTTTAGCGGGAATAAAAGGACTGCCATTTGCGTTCGCCGCGCATTTCGCCCCTGACGCTATGTTGAGAGCGATCGATATTTATCGTGATAACTTCCGACCTTCAGACCAACTTGATAAACCTTATGTCATGATCGGGGTAAACATCATAGTGGCTGAAACAGATGCTGAAGCCCAGTATTTGGGTACCACTGAAAAGCAGAAGTTTCTTTCCATGATCAGAGGCGGGCGAACCAAACTTGCACCTCCGGTGAAAAGTATGGAACCGCTTTGGCTACCCCATGAAAAGCATCACATTCAGACTCAGCTGCGCGAATCGATTCACGGAAGTGTCGATACAGTGAAAAGTCAAATAATGGATTTAGTCGCCAGAACCCAAGCCGATGAGATTATGGTCAATGCCATGATTTTTGATCATCAAGCTAAGCTACGCTCTTACGAGTTACTGGCGAACATCGATTAAAAGCACTGAATAAATTGCCTTAGATACAACAAAGGGAGGTTACACCTCCCTTTTCTTTTGCGGATTTTAACCAGCGCTAGTTGTTAAGGCTAACTGGCATTAGTACTGAATATCGGTTACCACTGCTTTGCTATGCGCCCAAAGATATTAGGATGATAACGCCAGCAATGGTCAAACATACTCATTAGTTCTGGGTTGCCATAGCGCGACAAACTGATGGCATGAAAGCGATTTTTCGCGGCCTTTAATCCATTAACCTTAGCGAGAACTTCCTCATTCTGCTTAGGCGCGATGAAGTCAGAAATCACCACCAAATCGGCATTCTTATATGTGCCGTCAGCCATTAATTCCACTGACTTTTTCAGTACTGGCTCTAAGTCTGTACCACCGTGGAATGAGTAGCTCAAAAAGTCACTCACTTCTCGCAAGCCATCCTGCTTGGTCAACTCATAAGTGATGTGTTCAGTAGAAAACAGCATGACATAACAATCACGGTCTTCGGCTAAAGCAATTTGCATCAATGCGTAAGCCATCGCTTTTGCACATTGCTCAGGAAAACCATGCATCGAACCAGATGCGTCAACACAGACGATGAAAGGCCCTTTTTCGATATCTGCTTTCTTGTTATCTGGCTTATGCGCACGAACTTTTCGAAGTGTGCGTGACTTACCTTGCATCCGATAGTTCATCAAACGCTTATCAACTAAGTGTTTATAGAAAACCACTTCAAGCTCTGGGTAAGCGAGAAAGAGGGTTTCATTTGGCAGCATCTTATTAAGATCATCACTCTCATGAATACCGACAATGTCGTCTGTCGCTTCATCGGACTTCTCTTCCACCATTTGTGGTTCTTCGGTAGGTGAGCGATTTAAATCTGGATCATCAACGTCACTTGCCATTCGGCCTAAGCTTTCCGCTATCTCTTGCAACGCGTGATGTTTTTTCAAAAACTCGGCATGGCGCTTCATAACTGTTAGGTCACTGCGGCTTAATTTAGCAGAAGCCATATCCCACAGCCTGCCGACACTGCTTTCATCACCCGCTTCGGTGACCTTATCCATATTGCGCATGGTTTCCATACGCTGATAAAGATCCGTCAGGAGTTTTTCTTTGTTCGTTTCCAGTTCCATCACTTGAGCTTGCTTAATTGCATCGCTTAATGACTTGTACCATTGGTCACAAAAGAAATGAGGGAACATAGGGTTATAAACACCCTTGTTCTTTTCCATCAAACGTCGTGCTTGTAAATAGAAGGCGGAGTGCCATTCAAGCTTTTTGATCACATCATCAATACGGTCGAAAAAGGTCTCTTCGTCCCAGTGAATCACTTCTTGATAGTAGCTAAGCTCTTGCTGAAAGCGCTCAGTCTCACATACTCGTGTGATACGTTTTTTAACGCTACCACGCCATTTCAATAAGTGATTTTTTACCGTAGACCGAACACCACGATCTTCCGCCATCAACATCACTTGTGAGCGAGCAAGGAGATCATTAACTGCGGTATCAATAATGCCGCTGTCTGCAATCATAAGAGCGAGGTTTAATCCATCAGCGCCAAGCATGATGTCTCCTATTCAAAAAACTGAGCGAGATTTCGATAACGCTGCGCGCTTTTCTCGCATTCAGTTTGTGTCGCTTCCAACAGCTGCTGAAGCATATGCAATGTTGCTTCCATCGCTGTTGGTAAAGTTGGGTCAATAAAGTTGTGAGGCAACGCTCCATGGAATACAGAACGTACTTTGCGTAAATGATGTTCTGCGTGTTTTAGCTGCGCCATCGCTTGCTCAGTTTTTGCCAACCAGTCTTGATACAACCCTTGGTCCAATCCCTCTTTTGTCACTAATGACACCATGACAGAGCGGTTAGCGATGTCTTTAATCACCAAATTGTTTGTCGCATCAACATCGAATTTGAGTCTGCACATATTGGTGTTTTGGTTGACGTAACCGTAGACATCACCTTCACCATCTTTAATGACTCTTTCTAATTCACTCTTTGGAACATAAACCCAACGGCTGTCCCCTTTCTCAGACTCAGACACCGACATATTACTTTGTAATAAAACCAGCTTAACGAGATCATAAGCCGCACCGACTTTATAGCTCTTAGCGCCTTTGATATCGTACTGATTGATGACTTTTTTCTTTATCAGGCCTGTAGCCGTCTCAAGCGACAACATCATGCCAAACTCTGATTCCAGCTCATCCTGAATCGAGGCTAACTCTTCGCGGCAAAGTGAAATTTGATGTTCAACTTCCATTTGATCGAAGGCGTAACGTAGTGCGAACTCTTTTACGACACTATGAACCACTTCACGTGACTCAGGACTGTTCCATAAACAGTCTTGCAGCAATAGAATATCCAAAGGATTAATCGCATCACGACCATTAAAGAAAGCGCTCGCCTTTAACAACTTCACTGCTTTCTTCCAACGTCGGTCAGACACATACATGTCATGAGTCGACAAATTGCTGTCTTCCACCGCTGATTCCAACATGTTCTTAAGCTGATAGAGTTTTTCAAATACATCATCGCTCAGAGTGAGGCTATCTAACTGTTGCTGCCACAGATGATATTCTTGGTCTGTGATCGCCAAACCTTCTGGAATACGAGCTTCTTGAGGCGTACCAACTGTGAGCATGGATTTGAAATTCTGTTTGTTCTGGATTCGGTTGACGAACACTCGCACCAGCATTCGGTCATACAAAGCTTCAAGACCGCTGTCTTCATCAGGCAACTCGTTGGATGCAGAGATCAGCAAACGCATTGGTACACGTTCAATATCACTGCCGTTTTTAAATGTTTTTTCGTTAACGACCGTAAGAAGCGTATTCAGAATCGCTGGACCGGCTTTCCAAATTTCGTCCAGAAAAACGACCTGCGCGGTAGGAAGATAACCATTTGTTAAACGAACATATCGTCCGTTATCTTTCAGTTCTTGGATGCTGAGTGGGCCAAACACTTCTTCAGGCGTGGAGAAACGGGTCATCAAATATTCAAAATAACTGCTGTTATCAAAAGCTTGAATGAGTCGTTTCGCGATAAGACTTTTTGCGATGCCGGGAGGGCCTAAAAGGAAGACACTTTCACCAGCTAGAGCCGCTAGCAAGCAAAGTTTAATGGTACTTTCTCTTTCGTAAACACCATCAGAGAGAGCTTTGGAGAGCTTATTAATACGTTCTGACAATAACGCTTTTTGTCCATGAGAGGCTTGAGTTGGACTGATCATGCTTGCACTCCTAAGCAATACCTAAATTCGTTCTTATATAAAATTTTACACATTTGTTATCATTTGGTTACAACTATAATCCGAATTTGGACGGACTGTTATATCAGATCTACCTAATGTGCAAAATGATGTAATCATAGTTTGCACTTATGCGACATAGCGCTCATAACAACCATATGAATTTTCGACGTTGAATTTATTTCCGATTGAGATTCTGCAACCAAATACGATATGGTAGACGTACTACGCCAAAGTGGCTCTCCTCCACCGATAAGAACTATTTTTGTATGAGCAATACCATACACTCGTGGAAACGCATTTCTCTTGTTGAAGAGAATGTCGTACTTCCCAACGGTAATAACGTCAAACACACAACTATTGTGCATCCTGGTGCCGCAGTCATTCTTCCGGTCACTGAAGACAACCAAATTGTCATGATCAATCAGTTCCGACCTTCGCTGAAAAAGTGGCTACTAGAACTTCCGGCGGGAACAATTGAAAACCAAGAATCACCACTTGTTTGCGCTCAACGAGAACTCGAAGAAGAAACAGGCTACAGCAGTGATTCCTTTATTAGTTTAGGTCTGTTCACTCCTTTAGCGGGTTTCTGTGATGAAATTCAGCATCTGTTTATCGCGAAAAACCTTGTGAAAACATCTAGGTATAGCTGCGATGATGACGAAGTCATTGATGTCATCACTTTTTCAGTGGCAGAAATTGAGCAAAAGATCATAAGTGGCGAGATTACAGACTCTAAGACTATCGCTTGCCTGAGCAAAGCGAAGCTATGTGGATATTTATAATAAGTTAAGTTGGTTATAAGGAAATAAGATGGATTTTCGTTCTGATACTGTTACTAAACCTACTCAAGCCATGCGCGAAGCAATGGCTCATGCCGAAGTCGGCGATGATGTTTATGGTGATGACCCTACTGTCAATAAACTTGAAACATGGGCAGCAGAAAGACACGGTTTTGAAGCTGCGCTGTTCACCACGTCAGGAACACAAGCAAACTTGCTGGGTTTAATGTCTCATTGCGATCGTGGCGATGAGTATCTATGTGGTCAACAAGCGCATAACTATAAGTTTGAAGCAGGCGGCGCGGCGGTATTAGGCTCAATCCAACCTCAGCCAATCGAAAACAATCCTGATGGCACAATTGATTTTGCAAAGTTAAAAGCAGCAATCAAGCCCGACGATTTTCATTTCGCACGGACTCGCCTCTTGAGCTTGGAAAATACTATTAACGGTAAAGTGCTGCCAATGGAGTATTTAAAGCAAGCGAGAGAGTTCGTCGATCAGCATAATCTCAAACTGCATTTGGACGGAGCTCGCGTTTATAACGCAGCCGTTGCATTGGATACTGACGTAAAGAACATTGCTCAGTATTTTGATTCTATGACCATTTGCCTTTCTAAAGGTTTGTGTGCTCCTATTGGCTCTTTGCTATTAGGAAGCAAAGAATACATTGCCAAAGCAAGGCGTATTCGAAAAATGCTCGGCGGCGGTATGCGTCAAGCAGGTATTTTGGCGGCAGCAGGTAAACTTGCTCTCACAGAACAAGTGGCTCAGCTTAAAGTCGATCACGACAATGCAAAACACTTGGCCTATGGTCTTGCTCAACTGCCGGGATTCTCACTAAACCCAGAGTGGGTTCAGACGAATATTGTGTTTGCAAAAGTTGATGAAAATATTGATATCAATGCGATTGCTGATCAACTAAAACGAGACAATATTATTGTATCTCCGGGCAATCCTATTCGATTTGTTACACACCAAGATGTTACCCGCGAAGACATTGATCTGTTGCTCAACAAACTGAGTTCTCTACTTTAGGTTTTTCTTATCAATAATCCTCTTATGCTGCGTATCAGCGCACAATTGGATTATTGATAACTCTCTTTTCCGTGAAAATTTCCGTAAATTCTGGTAAAAGGTCGCTCATACACAGCAATGAATAAATTGAGTCTGTTGACCTTTTGCAATGTTTATTATCGCAACTTATGAGTTATTCATACATGGCCACGACGATGGCGTGAAACACTCTTAGCATCTAAGCGATAACGCAGAACAAACAACTCAGTACTGCTACCCGAAGGTTCGGTTAAATTCGTTTAATCGAACAACGTTTAACCTTAAAAGGTCTACAGACCACAATATGACTGATAAAAAACAAGGGCGTCGTAGCGCAGATGATGCCCATAAAACTCGACTGCATATTCTCCGGGAAGCCACCAATTTATTTTGCGAGCTAGGCTACGCTCGTGTTTCGTTACGTAATATCAGTGAGAAAGCGGGTATATCACACAGCCTGATACGTCACCACTTTGGCAGCAAAGAAAAAATATGGCGTTACATTAGTGATGGTATGCACAGTTATATGGAATTTTATTTACACAAAGTATTATCTGAAATACCTGACGATACCGCGGTAAACGTAAAACTCTATCGGTTTACCATGCATCTGCTGGCGCACAGCCTCATCATTAAACAACCGATTCAGTTTATTGCTGACGCAGTCCGTCAAGAAGGAGCCTTGTTTGATTACTTTATTGATACTGCAGGTGAGCTAGAAGAGATTATTGAAGGCTTAGCCGACTTGTACAACAAAGAGTACCCAAACGCGCCGATTAAGGTATGGGAAATAAAGTGGCAAATGATCATGTTTAGCCATGGTGCAGCAAGCTTAACTCCATTTATGAAAGAAACATGGGCGGATGAAACTCGTGATTTAGATATTTGCCTATTGAAACACTGGTCACTGTTCAATGACATCATGATTCACAAGTTCAGCATTCCTGAGCAAGATGTCATGCGTCCAAACAGCGTAAAAGAGCTGGTGTACGAAGTTCGTTATGACTGGGAAGAAGAGTGCGAGAAGCGCATTAGCGCGAATCAATAGCATAAGGGCTGCGTTACGCAGCCCTTATCGTTTTACTCGGAGTTGGTTTAGCGTCCTAACCGCCTACTTTTTCTTGCCTCGGCTAGCATGGATTTTCAACTTCGCTTTCATTTTACGTTTCTCCGCTGAGCGGCTGTTACGCTTTGCAGGTTGGTTATCATCAAAGACTGGTTCAATACTCGGCTCGAATCCCTGCAACCACTCTTGCGGTAACCTTTCATCTAATAAACGTTCAATTGCATGTAATAACGGCTCTTCGTCTTGACTCATCAACGATACTGCTAAGCCCTCTTTACCTGCTCGACCAGTACGACCAATTCGGTGTACGTAATCTTCAGCTTTAAAAGGCATGTCGTAGTTCACTACTTGCTCTAGCTGTTCAATATCTAAGCCTCGGGCAGCTACATCAGTAGCAATCAGTGCGCGTATTTTTCCGGCTTTAAAGTCATCAAGCGCTTTCTGTCTTGCTCCTTGGCTCTTATCACCGTTGATGGATGCTGCTTTTATGCCGTCTAGTTTTAACTCTGCAGCAAGCGCATCACTACCCTGCCTTGTTTTTGTGAACACTAGGACTTGCTGCCAGTTTCTTGAACCAATTAGATAAGCAAGCAACTCTCTCTTGCGCTTCTTGTTCACTGGGTAAACCATCTGCTTAACCGTTGCCGCTGTTGAATTACTTGGTGATACCTGTACTTCAACAGGTTCCATCATCATTCGGTAAGCGAGTTCTTTGATCTTTTTATCGAATGTTGCGGAGAAAAACAGCGTTTGGCGAGCACGATTCAGCTTACGAAGCACTCTTTGAATATCTGGCATAAAACCCATGTCCAGCATGCGATCGGCTTCATCCAGAACCAAAACTTCAACCGTACCCAGATACAGAGTCTTAACATGGGCATGATCCAACAATCGCCCCGGCGTGGCGATAAGAATGTCTGCACCGCCACGGAGATTATTCACCTGTACTTTCATGCTTGTGCCACCATAAGCGGTCACAATTTTGATGTTTTGACCTTTTGCATACGCAGTCAAATTATCAAAGACTTGTTGCGCCAACTCTCGGGTTGGTACCAACACCAATGAGCGAATGTCTTTACCTTTTCTTTCAGGATCAGAGGGATTATTAATAAAACGCTGTATGAGAGGCAAACCAAACGCAGCCGTTTTACCCGTTCCCGTTTGAGCTCCAGCCAATACATCACGCCCCTCTAATACTTGAGGAATTGCCTGCGTTTGGATAGCCGTTGGAATTTCTATACCAATACTGGCTAGCGTTGCCACTAAAGCAGGTTGAATACCTAATTCTTGAAAGGTAGGAGTTTGTTCAGACATCGGATACCAATTAATTCAGCTATATAAATTTCATTACCTAAAGCTCGCCAAGATTGTATTGGTAAACACATAAAAACATTGGCTGCTAGGATGGGCGGCGGATTGTATCAAAAGCGAATGCTTTTGGCTTTCTCTAATACTTGTGGATAGAGTGAAAAGAAAAGCGACTCTAGCTCCTGATAGGAATCTTCAAGGCTGACATAACATTCAGCAAGAGGTTTCATTCTTTCTCTTCGCAAAGACATGCGTTGCAATGCGAAATGGATATTTTCAAATTCAGCGTATGACTCTAACCAGCGTCCTTGCCACATTTTGTCGCTCACCATCATATAACGCTCGGGTAAAGACGAAGAGTGGTCAATCTTAACTTTCCTTTCCGCATCTAATACAAACTGCCGTAAAGACTGTGAATGAAAACTCTGCCAATGCTTGGCTAAACAGTGGTCCCAAAACATATCTAATGCGATGGGTGAGAAACGACGAGTTGTTGCTGGAAACAAGGCTTTAGCGAGAATCATGACCTCATGGCTATCTGTATAGGCATCTACCCATCTATGGAGTCTGATTCCTTGCACGATTTCTTCTGAATACTGCTCACTCGGATTGCCCTTGACGAAATCCCCCAAAAGATTGCCAAGTAAATTGCTGTCTGATGCTTCTGCTATATGTAAATGAGCAAGATAATTCATATTAAAAACTTAGACTCTTTCCTTGGCTGTTCGCTTGATTATAAGTGTATTCATATTTAGTAGTTGAATTAAAAAACCAAACATATAAGCCATAACATTACTTACCAAACAATCCGTAAACATTTATTTACATCAATGGAGTTTAATCTGTACAAATTGATTGACGTTTACAGATAAGTTCTACAAAATGTCGCAAAACCAGCGAATAAAACCACATTTACTGGTCAATATTCGAACATAATCTTAAGCAACACAACACAGTAAAGATAAGTTTACAAAATGATGAAATCAAAGCTTTTAGGCAGTACTTTGATTATTGCGGGCACCACCATTGGTGCAGGTATGCTTGCTCTGCCACTCGCATCCGCAGGAATTGGGTTTTCAACCTCTCTGATTATCATGCTTGGTCTTTGGGCATTGATGTCATTTACAGCATTACTCATGGTGGAGATCCATCAGTACGCCGATAAGGATGCGACATTACATACCCTAGCGAAACAAATTTTAGGCGATAAAGGGAAATGGGTGGCGACTTTTGCCATGCTATTCTTGTTTTACGCTTTATGTGCTGCGTATATCGCAGGTGGCGGCGCTCAGTTTACTCACCGCATCGCAAGTTTTACGGGCGCAGAGATCAATGGTCAAATCGGCACTCTAGTTTTCACTTTAATCGTTGCTGCTGTTGTGACTATCGGTACAGCGACGGTTGATAAAGTTAACCGCCTTTTGTTTGCAGGTAAAATCATTGCAATGATTGTGGTGCTGACGTTCCTCGCACCTAACGTGACACAATCATACTTACTCAGTATGCCTGTCGGCCAAGGATTGATTGTTGCTTCTATCCCTGTAATTTTTACATCATTTGGTTTTCACGGCAGCATACCTGCAATCGTGAATTACTTGGATGGACATACGCCTTCATTGCGTAAAGCGATCATTGTTGGTTCTGCTATTCCTTTGATCATTTACATCTTCTGGCAAGTAGTAACACTTGGTGTGGTTAGTCAACCAGACCTTATTGGCAATGCTGGTTTGAGTGCTTTAATCTCAACGCTTTCTCAAACAGTTCATCAATCAAATCTTGGTAACATCATTGGTATCTTTGCCGATCTAGCACTGCTTACTTCGTTTTTGGGTGTAAGTTTAGGTCTGTTTGAATTCATGGGTGACACGATTCGTAAGAAAAACGGCGGCATGAACAGAATTGCAGCTTCGCTTGTAACTTTCACACCTCCGCTAATCTTTGCTTTGTACTACCCTCAAGGTTTTATCATGGCTCTAGGATACGCAGCGATTGCTCTTGCGGTTTTAGCTATCTTCCTGCCGCTAGTCATGGTTGTGCGAGTTCGCCAAACGGCAACAGCAAATCATTACCAAGTTGGTGGCGGCAACATCGCTCTAGTCGCTACTGGCGTGGTCGGAATAGTGATCATCGGTTCACAACTACTGATTACAGCTGGCGTTCTCCCATCACTGGGTTAAATAATCAATAAAATCTCTTAGGGTCAAATACTGATGTATTTGACCCTTTTTTGTTTCCGGAACACTAGCCGATCTAAATCTCATTTTTTAAATTTATATTACATTTATTGCAAATTTAAATACGACGTAAAGCACATAAATAGTAGGATACTAGCTACACAAGAATCTCTTAAATTTGCCTCTCGGAGTAACAATGAAAGAAGTTGAGTTCCGAACGATAGACCGCGTGTTTATCAAGATGTCTATCAACGATAAAATGTGGGTTGTCTTCACACTGTTTCTATTAGCGATCGCAAGCATCTCGGGCGCTCGCTATTTCGATACTTTGGACAATATTGAACAGCAATCAAAACTCGCTGTTGAATACAAACTGCAAGGTATAGTCTCCCAATCAAATATCAGCAAAGTTTCGGGTTTAGAGGTACGCTCATCATTAAGCGAAACTCGATATAACAACGGTGTGGTAACAGCGACTGCGAAAGCATCCGATGGCAAAGTTTATGCGCTTACCGATGATTTTGCTAAACGTGAGCAAAATGCCCGTTCGGAAGCCTTCACGACTTTCTTACTTTCATTTTTGTGGGTAATTCCGTTTGCTATTTTTATCTACTGGGTCGCGACATTTATCGGTGGCGCTCTTTGGGTTCTTTACACGACGACGCAAAAAATTGCTCAAGGTGACTTAACTTCACGTTTAGGATTCCATGCTGGCCGTGATGAGTTTGGTACTATCGGTTGTGCATTAGATAACGCGATGGATACCTTGACTGATCTGGTAGTCGCAGTAAAAGATAACTCAACAACATTAAGCGAAACGTCAGCTTCTTTTGCTGAAGAGATGCGCGAAAGCGAAACACAAATCCAGAGACAATACTCTTCTTTAGATTCTGTAGCGACGGCAATGGAAGAGATGACGGCATCAGCGCACGAAGTTTCAAACATTGCTCTAAAAGCGACTCAGCAAACTGAGAATGATTCTGAACAGGTCAGCAATAGTCACAAGAGAGTTCAGCAAGCGATCAGCGAAATTGAACAGTTAACGGGTTACATTGCTCAAACCTCTTCGTCAGTGACAACACTGAATGAAAATGCCATCAAGATTAACGATGTGATTACCACTATCAACGCGATTTCTGAACAAACCAACCTTCTTGCCCTTAATGCAGCAATCGAAGCTGCACGCGCTGGTGAGCAAGGCCGAGGTTTTGCTGTCGTTGCGGATGAGGTTCGTACATTGGCAAGCCGCACACAAGCAGCAACGGTTGAGATTCAGACCATGATAGGTAAGCTGCAAAGCGAGACGCTGAACATTGCAAAAATTACTGATCAAACCGTCAGCCAAGCTCAAACTAGCAGCCAGTTAGTCACAGAGATTGGTAACGATGTAAATCTCATCGCTGAATCGGCAAACCTGATTAACGACCTGAGTATTCAGATTTCAACATCAGCAGATGAGCAAAGCTCAGTTGCAAATGACATCGCTTCTGAACTGAGTGATATCCGCAATCAATCAAATACCATTCGTGGTGTAGCGGAGCAGTCTTCTATAGGTATTCGTAATATTGCTCAAGCCACTCGTAACTTAGTAGAGACCTTGAGCCGCTACCGCACCAATTAATACAAACAGATGTAGTTTTAGAAATGCCCCCAGCCTAGCTGGAGGTTTCTCTATACAAAGCAAAAAGCGGCCAGAAGGCCGCTTTTTATTTGTTTACACCATTAGGCGGAAGGATAACCTTGCGGATTATTCGACTGCCAGCGCCACGTATCTTGAGTCATCTCTTCAAGTGTACGCGAAGCCTTCCAGCCTAACTCTTGCTCTGCTTTCGCAGGATCAGCCCAGCATTCCGCAATGTCACCAGGTCGTCTATCCACCAGCTTATATGGCACTTGTTTGTTTGAGGCTAGCTCAAACGCCTTGACCATATCTAACACGCTATAGCCAATGCCAGTGCCTAAGTTATAGATATGTAAGCCCGCTTTATTACCCACTTTCTGCAGTGCTGCAATATGACCATCGGCCAAATCCATCACGTGAATGTAATCACGGACACCCGTACCGTCTTTAGTTGGGTAGTCACTACCAAACACAGAAAGAAACTCTCTACGACCTACTGCAACCTGAGAGACAAAAGGCATTAGATTGTTAGGGATCCCTTGCGGATCTTCACCCAATTCGCCTGACGGATGCGAACCCACAGGATTGAAATAACGCAGCAGCGTAATGCTCCAATCAGAGTTTGCCTTTTGAAAGTCCGTCAGACACTCTTCCACCATCAGTTTACTGCGGCCATATGGATTCGTTGCACTGGTTGGGAAATCTTCGGTGATAGGAGCAGATGCAGGATCGCCATAAACCGTAGCGGAAGAGCTAAAAACCAATGACTTCACACCTGCTTCTCGCATTGCTGAAACCAAGACTAGAGTCCCATTAACGTTGTTATCATAGTATTCAAGTGGCTTTTGAACCGATTCTCCCACAGCTTTTAAACCTGCAAAATGAATAACGGCGTCAATCTTGTGCTCAGTCAGTAATTCCACCATCAAGGCTTTGTTACGAATATCACCTTCAACAAACTTAGGTTTTATCCCAGCCACTTTCTCGATGCGATCAAGCACTGTTGATTTGCTGTTGTATAAGTTGTCCAAAATCACCGGTGTCATACCTGCGTGAATCATCTGGATGCATGTATGACTACCGATATACCCGATGCCACCAGTCACTAATACGTTCATTATTCTCTCCATAAGAGCAGCCTCACGCTGCTTACCTAACCATTTATAAAATTTGTTGCCAACTGTACTGTATTTACATCAATTCTTGAGTTGATTTTTCAGCAAGCACAAATTGGCCTTTACCTAAATTCTTTGCCTTGTACATCGCGTTATCAGCCACTTTGATCATCGCGTCTAAACTATCTTCTCTGCTGTCAATCAAGTATACGCCAATGCTTGCCCCAACATTAACACTGTGTTGTTTGTATTGAATATCTTGCTCAATCAGCTTAATCAGTCGTTGTGACATTAGCTCGACACTTTGTCGCTCACTGGGATTAATCACAATGACAAATTCATCACCAGACAATCGGGCGACAAGGTCCTGACTGCGAACCTGAGAAAGCAATCGCTCCGACACCTGTTTTAGCACTTCATCTCCAGCCGCGTGGCCATAGGTATCATTAATCTGCTTAAACCCATCTAAGTCTAAGTAAAGCAAAGAGAATGGACGAAACGACACTTGGTTCTCGGCAATGATGTCATTTAGTACTCGATACAACTTAGAGCGATTAGCCAAACCTGTTAGTGAGTCATGATGCGCAAGATATTCTAATCGTTCCATCTCTTTTACATTGGAAAGATCTGAAATGATGATAACCATATCCTGTCCTTTAGACAGGTCAGATTTAGCAATACGATTAACTTTGGCAAACAGAGGAACTAGGTGTCCATCCGTATGCCTCTCCCACACCTCTCCTTGCCACTGCCCAAACTCTTCCAACGACTGTTCGATACTTGGCAGCAAAGAGCTGAATTGATTCCAAGCCAAGACTTCATCAATCGGTTTGTTCATTACATCTTCGTTGCTATAACCAAGCAATTGGGTCACCTTAGGGTTAATCACGGTGATCACACCTTGGTGATTAAGTAGAATTATCCCGTCTTGGCTATTTTCAAACACGCCTGCCGCTAACCTTTGACGTCTAAGTGCAACTTCAATTTCAGTCACATCTTCAATCGCGAACAAAGTTTGGTCAGGTCTGGATAGCGGGCGACTACTGACTCGCAGTAACTGTTGAGTATTATTGCCGTTTTGCCTGACTATGAGTTCTTCATCTAGCTGCTTATGTTCATTTAACGCTGAATCGATGATGGAATCGTTCTCTACTTGTAAAATATCAATAATATTTTGCCCTAACAGCCCCAGTGATGAATGATGGAAAACCCGACTAGCTTCGCCATTTGACATGATAATTTCGCCATTACTATTCACCACAATTAAACCATGTTGGACAGTATCGACCACTTCATTGGCAAAGGACTTCTCTTGCTCCAACTTAACGAGCGTATTCCTGTCTTGTTCTTCGTGAGCCTCAATAGTGTCTAGCATGGTGTTAAATGCACTCACCAAATCACCGATTTCATCTGTGGACTTGCAATCGATATCTACATTTCGCTCTCGGTTATCAATGTATGCCTTCATCGCGTGATTCAGCGAGTACACGGGCTTAACGATTAGCTTTTGAACTAACTGATAAAGTGCAATACCAGAAAGCGTCAACACAGTAAAAAAGAACAATGCATCATTAAGCGCTGTCTCATATATTTCACGTAATGACTTTGCCGAAACCGTTACACTTAATGAAGCAACTGTCAGCCCTTCAATTTCTATCGGAACGGTAAGGTAGATATATTGGTCTGAGATAGCATACTCATTCTGCAATGCTTTTTTACGTAGAATCTCGTTGGGAATCGGTGCATCACTGCCCACTTTCTCATACAAGGCAAACAACTGGTTTTCTTGATCAAACAGTTTAACCCGCACAACATCATCGTCGACCGCAAAAGCGGACAGAATTTCCTGAGCGATGAGTTGATCATCAAACAAAATGGCCGCTTGCAAGTTATAGGATACGCCTTTCGATAACACATGAACGCGTTCGATTAGACTTTCCTCTTTCTGCTCAATATCTTTCTGAAAACTAAACCACTGTGCAATACAGAAAATGGACGACATCAGAAAGAAAATCGGAAGGATGAGTTTAAATCTTAAAGATAGCGAGTTCATATTTTCTCCCCATCTTCAATGATAGCTATGCGTAACAAACTGGAAGAAATTGAATAGGCACCTATATTGGCCATGTAGATCTTCGGTTTTACTTTACCTTCTAATGTCGCTAATTCTATGGTTCCACCTCGGGAACCTATGGATTGATTGTCACTAATGACAACCGTGTGTGGCAAAACATCAGCAAGATTTAATTCACTCTTAGCATCCACAAAGAGAATGTCACATTGCTCCCTATAAAAAGGGGTAACAGAAAGAGGGAGCTGGCGAACGGTTTTATCTTGGGTAATTTTTTCCAAAGTTGACGCGATTTTATCGTTGCCGACAATGCAGAATTCTATATTGGTCATCTCACTTTCGCTGTTCCAGTGGATGAAATTTGAAATACGGAAAATATAAACCGCTTTAATATCCGTTGGATCATAGGCTGCATAAGACACGCTTGAAAAAAGCATTAACATCAATACCCAAGCGCGATGTAAATTAAAACTCATAAGAAGCCTTTAGCACTCCAGTTTCTTCATTAATTGTGCTAATCCAATCGGTTCTATATCCATCTTTCTCCCCAATATTTTGCAAAATAAGTTCTAATCTAGGTGCCTTCGAATTTGCCTGCCACGCTAACCGAGCATCAAAAGCAATATAATTTGGGATTTGCGGGTAATAGTCATCGTATTTAATCGAGTGACCACGAACGATAAAATCTAGCTTCCACTGGGTAGAAATATCCCAAAGCGTCTGTAAGCTTGTATTGTGCTGAGCATCTATGTCATACCAGCTTTCAAAGCTGCCGTTAGAGTAACGCCCACCATTCCATTCGCCTTTAGCATGCAAATAACTGTAACTTAGATAGAAACGCAAATTTTCTAAAGCGATATACCCAGCACTTAACTCCACACCATGAGTATCAAGCGAATAGTCATCGGTAACGACTAAACCAACCACCTGCTCTGGTACACCGGATATAACCACACTATCTCGTCCTCGCACATATTTATGTTGGCTTAGAAAGAATATTGCATCAAATTCAAAGCCTGTCGCTGAATCATAACGATAACCAACTTCATATGTACTGACGCTTTCGGGTTTCATATTGCTTTCACCAAGCATCACTTCCGTAAGGTACCTATCTTGATTGGCATCATAGTAATTTGTGATGAGGTAAGTATTAGATGTCAAATATGAAGGAGCCACAGAAGCTCGCCCATACCCCACCCAAGCTGTTTGATTGGCATCTATCGTCAACAGCGCTCGCAACTGAGGCGAGATTTCAAACTGATTTGAAAGCTCAAAGTACTCCAGTTTCACGCCAGCGACTGTCTTCCATTTACTATTCCATGTTCTCTCAGATTGTAAGTATAAGTTTGCGATACTATCCACATCTCTCTGATGAAAGGCGTAACGTTGATAATTTGGCAAGTTATTGAAATCGACACCCTCAAATGGATGAAAGAACTCGACTTCGACGAGACGATAACCACCACCATAAGTGAGTAGATGTTCATCATTTATCTGATAGTTGTAGTTAAAATCCAAATCAAAGGTATTAGACAGTCCAGCTCCATCTGCCATTTCATTCGAGTTACGTTCAAGCCAAACTTGATAGTTTCCGACCAGTTTGTCCGAATGCTGTTTATCGTAACTAAGTTGTGTATAAAAAGAATAACTATCAACGTGTTGCTCAACGAGATCAACGGAATCTAAATAGCCGTTTGAATAATGTAGCTGATACCAATCCTGGCTATAGGTCAGACGCTCACCTCCGAGACGAAAAGCCCAAGCATCGCTATCGTCATCTGATTGAGTGACAAAACCTGCCGTCTCTAAAGTCCAGTCAGGGTAAGAATTTTTCCGATCGTTGCGTAGCTGACGTCTTTTGTAAAACGCTCTTGCGCTAACATCCTCGCTCCATTGCAGCCCATGTCGGACACTTGCATCGTAATCACCACCTTCTGCCCATCCAGCCGCTACATAGGTTCCCTGAGTTTCTTTTGCCGACTTTGTGATGATATTAACAACGCCATTCACCGAATTACCGCCCCACAACGCTGCACTTGGTCCCCGAAGCACTTCTATTCTGTCTATATCTTCCAGAACATAATCGATGTCTGCCCAATAAACTCCGCCATAGAGAGGACTGTAGACACTGCGTCCATCAATCATGACAAGCTGCTTATTAAAAAGCCCATCGTGAAAGCCTCGTGCGGAGACTATCCACTCGGTATCTGAGAACTTGGAAACATGCAGCCCCGGAACCAGTGCTAGCGCATCGGGGATAGTACGCGCACCACTTCGAATGATGCGTTCATTACTCAACACATAAACTGAAGACGGGATATCCGCTAATCGCCGCGACGATTTAGTGGCTGTTTCCATTTGAACATTCAACATTGAGAGCTCTTCAATCGAAAGGCTCATAAGATGCTCAAGGACATTGTCGTCAGCGTATCCTGCTGCTGAAATAAAAACTAACGTTGTATAAATACACGTCGCTTTTTTCATTTACGATCTCTTCCATGTGTATGGGCGTTCAGTAGGGACTAATGTATTGGCTAAACCAGTTATCAGCTAAGCAAGCCTTCAATCATGTAATGCATGCAATAAACGATGAGCTTTATCGCTGTTTATTTATAATTAATTCTGTATTTTATAGTAGCTTAAATACTAAGGAACGATGATTCACGTGAAAAAACGGACTATCACTCTTAACTGCGACATGGGCGAAAGTTTCGGTCATTGGCGCATGGGCAACGACGAATTGGTAATGCCATGGGTCGATATGGCCAATATTGCGTGCGGCTTTCACGCTTCCGACCCGCATGTCATGAGCCGAACCATTGATTACGCGATTCAACATGATGTTCAGATTGGTGCGCACCCTGGCTATCCAGATTTGCAAGGATTTGGGCGACGTTCAATGTCGTTTTCAGAAGAAGAAATTTGCGAGATTCTGATCTATCAAATTGGCGCACTAAAAGCGCTATGTGAAAGCAAGAATACTGAAGTCACATACGTTAAACCTCATGGCGCCTTATACAATGACATGATGAAAAATGAAGATGTGTTTCGGGCAGTCACTGATGCTGTTTCATGTTTCAATATCCCTTTAATGATATTGGCTTCAGGAAACAATCAACGTTATTTAGATATTGCAGACAGTTACGATGTGCCACTGCTGTTTGAAGCTTTTGCCGATAGAACCTATTTATCGAACGGGCTATTAACACCTCGCTCTTCGCCAAATGCGGTATTAACCAGCGAAGACGCTATCTTGAGTCAAATTAAACAGATCGCAGAATATGGCAAAGTCAGTACATCTGACGGGGCGATTATCCCAATTGAAGCCGACACGATTTGTGTTCACGGTGATAATGAAGCCGCCATCGAGCTTATCGCTAAAATAAGAGCCCAACTGGATGCTTAGGCTAGATATCTAGAAATTAGCCCCATTGTAGGTACACACGCTGGGGCTGGCAGATATCAGGTTATTTCATACCGACAAACTTGGCTAAAGCTTGAGGGTATCCTCGCTCTTGCGCTAGTCGCTTCGCTCTCGATTCAATATCGTTGGGCGTCAACGACATGCTGATCGGGTGCTGTTCTTCAATTGACTTATCCGATAGTGCTTTCACAAGCTGCCAATTGGAAACTATCTTTCTCACCGCCTCTAACGCAGACGACCCTTTCACAACTTCCATTCGAGCATAGTTGTTGTCTTCAAATGTCACATCTGCAGCCCGCAGAGTCGCATCATATCCCGGAATTTGCTGAGCACCGTACAACGGTTTACCACCGACCTGCGCACTCTCAAATTCGGGCATAAACTGACTGATATGTCGAATGGCTTTGTGAGTTCTTTCATTAAGAGCATCACTCTGCCAGCCTTCAAGTATTTTGCGCTGCAGATATTTAGGCAGAACTGGCTGAGAAGAATGGTCCTCAGAGGTTACCAAACCATCTTTAAACAAAGTGATATCTTCCGTCATACCATGTAACTGAAACACACCATCGGCATAAGGTGTTAGCTGCGCCATGCCTCGTGGCGTACCACGTTCTCCGTGAAATACCACTTCAGGCCACTCATGTTGGCACTGCGGCCAGTGAGTGACATAGGCCGCTTTAAATTCAACCATGCGCTTACGCTGATAATGTGCCATGTCATCGACTTTACCTGTCTCATAACCACAGGCATTGATCAGATAATCGGCTTCCACTTGGTGATGTTGACCATCAATATCCACATACGTAAGCTGCCAACAATATCCGTTGTATTCTGCACTAACTAAAGTAGCGTGAGTCTTTGCCTGACAGTTAGCCATAGCACTTAGCGCCAGCTCCGCACTCGCTGCAAGCCGAAATACACTCCAGCCATACTCTTGAACAACCACTACAGGGTATTTAATCGAGTTCAGGTCAGCGTACTTGGCAAACGGAATCAACCACTCTTCGCTGGTCAGCGGTTCCTTCGGTTGAGCTTGGTTAG
Source organism: Vibrio diazotrophicus (assembly GCF_038452265.1). Lineage (NCBI taxonomy): Bacteria > Pseudomonadati > Pseudomonadota > Gammaproteobacteria > Vibrionales > Vibrionaceae > Vibrio > Vibrio diazotrophicus. The sequence goes on along the minus strand of NZ_CP151843.1, from coordinate 432,907 downwards.
CTAAGATCTCTAACTGCTCACGTTGGTAAATCGAATAATACTGCTTAGGATCACCCATAATCTGGTTACGAGGGTCCTCATCGACCAACTGTTGATAACATGCCTGAATGGTATCCAAACGAGGAATGATATCTTGTGGCTCTCCTGAATCGGTGTCCGGAATAGCAATCACCGTTGGGCGCTTATTCAAGGTATGTGGGTACAGACGGATCGTTTCAACCGACTGACGCAACAATTTAATACATTGCTGCTCTGAAATTTCTCTGTATAAGTTCCCCCCAGCATGGAGGTGACAAATTGGCGGCCCGTTCACTAAACTCGGGCCTTTTTCCAGTAACAGTACATTGACGCTCAGTTCACCTAAATGAACCGCAGCTGTTGCACCGGCAACGCCGCCGCCAATAATGGCGACGCGAGGTGACTGAAAGTTTGTTGTATTCTGTGACATGTCGCTACCGATAGTCATTCAAACTAAACCCATTCTAAAGCTTATAAAGTGTTATTAAAATCACATTTTTTACGTGGCTATAGCTCGACAGAATAAAAGTTGCAATACAAAAAAATGAAATAAATATCTTGACTCAATATTCTGTGATCGGTGCTTTTTTAACCTTGTGCATAAAGCTCTGTCTGCAGCCAAAGGTTCTACGGGGCTAAGGCAGAAATACACTGCATCAGAGCTCTTAGTTATCCCAGCATTTATCCACCGTTTTTGTGGATAACTCTCGCACTTACTCAAGGAATCACTAATTAAATGCTTTATTTATAGGAACTAACAAACGCTTAATTAAACTATTCACAACCGCAGCTAATGTGCAAAAAGTGACGATTGGCAGCACCAGCCACATGTTCAGATGTAACGAAGGTGATAAGTCAAAACCGAACTTCATAACACTCGCTACGACCACATCTGCGCTTAAAGCAGCAACGATACCGGCAACCAAAGCCATAAGCCCAAACTCTGACCAAATAGTCTGAGTAACTCGGCGACGGCTCGCGCCTAAAGTTCTATACAGCCTTATCTCTTGCTGACGCTGACTCAGACTTAAGCGTAATAACGTAAAAATCAGGAGTATACCAGCGACTACGCCCATCAAAGCAAGTACTGTTATCGACCAAACAATTTGTGTCAGCAGATCTTGGATTTTCGCTCCCATTGCTCGGATATCCATCAAGCTCACTGTAGGGTGATTACGTGACAGTTCTGTAAGTAGCCCATCATGCTGCTGTTCTATTCGAAAGCTAACCAGCCAAGAGCTAGGAATGTCCTGTAATAAATCTGGTGTAAAAATGAAGTAGAAGTTAGGCTTCATAGCACGCCATTCAACATGACGAATAGTATTTACCGTCGCTGCGACAGGTTGGCTGTTGATAGAGAATGTCAGTTTATCCCCAATTTTCAGGCCAAGGTCTTCAGCGACATCTTGCTCAACTGACACCCCTTTGCTTTGCGTCCACTCTCCAGCAATCAGGTCATTATAGGTTGGTAGGCTATCACCCCAAGTGAAGTTAAGTTCACGCCTTAACGCGTCGCTGCTCCCTTCCCCTTGTGCATAAGTTTTCGCTTCAACACCGTTAATTTCAGTTAATCGTCCACGAATGATCGGATAAGCATCCGAACGTTCAATTCCAGCTTTGTCTATAGTTTCCAAATACGCATCTTTTTCATAAGTGGCAATATTGAAAGCAAACGCATTCGCCGCATTAGCTGGCAATGTTTTTTGCCAGTCAGATAATAAATCGGTTCTAACCAGCCACATTACAGCCAATAGCATCAACGAAAGTGACAATGCGCCAAATTGAATACCCGTAGCCAAAGAGGAACGATTGATCCGGCTAAGAGCCAGCTTCATTGCAGTATTAAGCGGTAACTTTGCCAAAGAGCGTGTCACCACAACGCTGATTAAAGCAAGAATCAAAAACAGCACCGTTATTCCTGCAAGTACGATCCAAACCAACTTGTTTTGCCAGTAGAAAGCAAGCATGGGCAGTAAAGGCACAAGCGCAAGAGCGATATTCCATCGCATTCGGTTCTGCTTTTGTGTGTTCTGCATAACACTGGCTGCATTTACATTAAGTAGATGCCCTAGCGGGATACCTAAAGCAGGTACGGCAATTAACACACTTGAGGTCAGCGCCACCAGCGCTGGCTTATAACCATAACTTGGAAGCGGCGTAGGCAGCAGGTCGACCAACGGCACTCGCAACAGATATTCAAGCCCCATACCTATGACAATGCCACTCACGGCGGCAAAACCAAGTAGTAACGCCACCTGAATAGCTAACCAACGCCCTACCCATTGCTTACTGGCACCCAAGCTTTTAAGCATTGCGATCGTACGCTGACGAGTAGAAACATAATGCTGGCAGGTCAAAACCAAAGTGGTAGCTGCCATGATGATCACGATAGCCACAGTCAAAGACAGATATTGCTGAGTTCTTTCAAACACTTCATTGGTTCTGCTACCGCTGTCTTGATCTCTCCATCGCTCACTCGGGGACAAAGTTACTGCTTTTTTCAGTTGTTCAATGACTGGCTCTTCAGCATTAATGAAAAGCTGGTATTGAACCCTGCTGCCGATTTGGATAGCACCGGTGCGCTCAACATCTGATAAGTGAATAAAAACGGACGGCATTTGCTGAAATGGGTTGAAGCTTAAACCGGGTTCTTGAACGACTCTGCCTGATACGACAAAATCAGCGTCGCCAATCGTGACACTGTCACCCAAATTAACGTTCAGTTCGTTAAAAATTCGTTCGTCCAACCATAACTCATTTGGCTGGATCTGATGCTTGATGGTGCTTCCATCCGACAATTCCATCTCTCCACGCAATGGATATTGGCTGTCTACAGCTTTAACCGTGACTAACTTCATACCATTGTCACTGAACGCCATGGTGGAAAAACGAGTCATGGTGGAAGTTGTTAGGTTATTTTCATTGGTCAATTGCAACAATGTTGAAGGCAAAGGATTTGCCGAAACAAACACACTGTCTGCCGTCAATGCATCTTTTCCCTGCTTAACAACCACCTGCTCCATACGGTCAGCCAATGCTGTTAAAGCAAACACACAAGCAATGATGAGAGTTAGAGCTACGGAAATCGGCCACAATTGGCCGTGGCGAATCTCGCTAAAGCTCCATCGAAACAGACGTTTGTTTAAAGATGGGGCAACATTCATACTCGCTCCTCCAACATACCTGCCGTCATGTGAAAGCGTCTTTGGCATCTTGCAGCAAGAACAGGGTCATGAGTGACAAGAACCAATGTTGTTCCATGTTGCGAGTTCAACTCAAAAAGTAAATCGATAACCTTCGCTGCGGTTTCCTGATCTAGGTTGCCTGTCGGTTCATCAGCAAATAACACTTGTGGGCTGATCATAAACGCTCGCGCCAGAGCAACCCGTTGCTGCTCACCACCCGAAAGCTGACTCGGCGAGTGATGAATACGATGCTCTAACCCCACAGATTTTAATAACGCTTCTGCCCGTTGTTTATCTTCGGCTTCGCCCTTTAACAAACACGGCAGAGTGACATTTTCTAATGCAGATAAGCTTGGTATGAGCAAAAAACTTTGGAATACGAACCCTACCGACTGACTACGAATCGCGGCCCTCGCTTCATCATCAAGCTCTGTCAGTGATTTCCCCAACAGATGAACTTCTCCGCTGGTCGGCGTGTCCAATCCTGCAAGCAGTGTCATCAATGTCGATTTACCTGCACCAGAAGTACCAACGATGGCCACACTTTCGCCTTGGCGAATATCAAGATTCACCTCTTTGAGGATTGTTAATTGCTCCTGATTGGTGGAGACTACTTTAGATAAAGACTGAGCTGAAATAACGGATGATTGCATGACTAGACTACTTTCCTTGCTTCTTGTTGTATTTTTCTCGACCAACGCTAGTAGTAACACACTCTTAGTGTTGGGTGATAGTTTGAGCGCTGGCTATAACATGTCTATAGAACAAGCTTGGCCTAATTTGCTTGGTGATGCTTTAAAAAACAAAGGGAAATCTGTAACAGTAATTAACGGAAGTATATCAGGCGATACAACCGGAAACGGATTATCGCGTTTACCTTCATTACTCAAACAGCACAAACCTGACTCCGTTTTGATTGAACTCGGTGCCAACGATGGGCTACGTGGCTTCCCCCCTCAGCTTGTTGAAAACAATCTGAAAACTATGATTGACACCATTCATGCGCAAAACAGCCAAGTGATCTTGATGCAGATCCGTATCCCGCCCAATTACGGTAAACGTTACAGTGATGCGTTCTCGCAACTTTATCCCAACATCGCCAGCGAAAAATCCGTGCCACTGGTTCCATTTTTTCTAGAGCAAGTCATCATCAAACCTGAATGGATGATGCAAGACGGATTACACCCAAAACCGGACGCCCAACCATGGATAGCCGATTTCATGGCGGAACAACTAGAACCTCTGCTTTAAGGTGTTTTCCTACATTATGACCAACTAACTGTAGGTCTGTTGCCTCAGCTCAATAAACTTTACCTAACTTTACGCTATTGTTACTGCCCCCACAGAACCAGAAGGTACCAATAATGCTCATAGAACCCGTAATTCAGGGTGTGGTTGCTCGTACCGCACATCCTTTCGGTTGCGAACAAGCCATTCTAAAGCAAATTCAATACGTTAAATTAGCAAGCCCAATTAAACATGGTCCTAAACGTGTCTTAATTTTAGGTTCATCATCCGGATTTGGGCTTGCCGCGCGTATCGCGTTAACATTCGGTGGTGCGAAAGCTGACACTATTGGCGTTTCTATGGAACGCGGACCATCTGAAAAAGGCGTGGGTAGTGCTGGATTCTACAACAATCATTTCTTTAAAAAGCACGCAGAACAAAATGGCAATGTAGCCGTCAATATTGATGGTGATGTGTTCTCAAAAGAAATTAGAGAACAAGTGATCGAAGCAATCGAAACTTACTTCGAAGGTGAAGTCGACCTAGTTATCTACAGTATCGCCAGTGGTATGCGCCGAAAAGGCGACAGTGACGAGTTCTGGCGTTCCGCCATCAAACCGATTGGTGATGCAGTATCAGGCTCCACCATCATTCTGGAAAACAACAGTTGGGTAAATAGCACACTAGAACCTGCGACAGATGAAGAGATTGCCTGCACCATTAAGGTCATGGGCGGTGAAGACTGGGAGAACTGGATTGATACTTTGATCAACTCGGACTCTATCGCTGACGGCTGTAAAACCGTTGCTTTCTCATACATTGGTCCGGAAATCACTCACCCTGTCTATCTTGATGGTACTTTGGGTTATGCAAAAGTTGATTTGCACCAAACCAGCCACTCTCTTAATTTGAAGTTAGCGAATTACAATGGTGGCGCTTACGCTTCTGTCTGTAAGGCATTAGTCACAAAAGCGAGTGTGTTTATTCCAGGCTTAAGCCCATACATTTTAGCGCTCTATCGAGTGATGAAAGAGAAAGGCACCCATGAAGGCTGTATTGAACAGATGCAACGTTTATTCAGTGAAAAACTGTATCTGGGAGAGAATGTCACCACGCCAGTTGATAACGAACGTTTGATCCGAATGGATGATCTGGAACTTAACCAAGACACTCAGAAAAAAGTATTGGCGATTCTCGGCGAAATGAATGCTGATAACTTTAAACAACTGGGCGATTACCAAGGATTCAAGCAAGAGTTTCTTAATCTCAATGGGTTTGGTTTTGAAAATGTCGACTACTCAAAGGATGTCGACTTAAAGCCATTCTTAGCGCAAGACTATTAATCAATTCAACCGCTGATGGGAATAAGATCATCTTGTCTGAACCCGCCTCTTTGTTGACAAATACCCCTCTGCCACTAAAACTGTACTCCTAAATAGAGTACAGTTTTTGTTTATCCCACAAGGATTAAGCAACACATGGCTTTACTCCCTTGATAGGGCTACCTATAATCGCCCCCTTTTCATTATTCCAAGAGCAGTCGTGATGGATGTATTAACAGCAAAACTGAAAAAACTCGAAAAACAGAATTATCGCGCATACCAGCAAATCAAAGGCGAATATGATTTCGGCGACTACAATCTGTACATCGATTATGTTCAGTCAGATCCGTTCGCGTCAGCTTCGCGCTTGCGTGCGACAAGAGCATGGTCACTCACTGGCTTAGCATGGTTGAAAGATAAGTCTCCGGCTTATCAAATGGCAGCCCGAGACTTTATCGCTCGCTCATTCGCAGAATTCGCCAAGCAAGAAAACTCCGTAACTATCCATATCACCGGCCAAACCGTAATGGATAGCACCGCCGTATTATTTACTGAACACGGCATTGAGTTGCGTTTCCGTATGTCTCTACCTGCTGAAGGGCGTGACATTCTCGCGAAAAAAGCACTCAACACGCTTACATTTCATATGCCTAAATTCATTCGCAAAGCAACCAATGCTCGTGAATTGGATATTGAGGCGCTGACTCATCACTGTGAAACCATCGAAGACCAAGAAGCATTGCGTTCTCAACTTGATGAGAAAAACTTGGTTGCCTTTGTTGCAAACGGAAGTGTGCTGCCACGTATAGCTGGTAACTGCGACCTACCGATGAAAGATGCTATTGCATTCCAGTCACCAAAAGAATTGGAAACCATTTTGCTGGCACCAAATAAAGGTGAAGTACGCGGAATGGGCATTCCAAAAGGTATCACTTTGATTGTCGGCGGCGGTTTTCACGGTAAATCGACCCTGCTTACAGCAATAGAGCGTTCAATCTACAACCATATTCAGGGTGATGGACGTGAAGGTATTGTCGCTGATGTCAACGCCATGAAAATTCGCGCTGAAGACGGTCGCTGCGTGCACAATCTCAATCTTTCTAACTACATCAACCATTTGCCACTAGGCAGAGATACTCGTGACTTTAGTACTCAAGATGCCTCTGGCTCTACCTCACAAGCGGCTTGGCTTCAGGAATCAATAGAAGCTGGCGCTAGCACTTTGCTGATTGATGAAGACACCTCGGCAACCAACTTCATGATACGTGACGAACGGATGCAAGCATTGGTGAGTAAAGGTGATGAACCGATCACTCCGTTAGTCGATCGCATTGGTCAACTGCGAGATGAGATGGGAATATCTAGCTTAGTTGTTATGGGTGGTTCTGGGGATTACCTTGATGTGGCTGACACGGTAATTCAAATGCATGATTTCCAAGCGATTGACGTGACAGAAAAAGCACAGAAAGTGATAGCACTTCACCCTACTGAGCGTAAAAACGAATGTGAAACGCCTTTGGAAAACATTGCACCTCGTTCTTTAAATTGCATGGCGTTACAAACGATACTGGCAGAAGGCAAATTCCGAGTATCAGCAAAAGGCACTGATTCACTTCGCTTTGGCAAAGAGTTTACTGACTTAAGCGCTCTTGAGCAGATAGAATCGCCTTCAGAAATTAATGCTATCGGTTGGCTTTGGTTCCAACTTGCACAGACGCCAGGTTGGTCGAAAAACCCAGCTAAAGATTTCGCGGCTTTTCTTAACGACAATTGGCACGAGAACATGCCAAACCATGGCGATTTGGCGAAACCTCGCATACTGGATGCGATGGCAGCACTGAACCGTATGCGCAAAGCTAAGTTCAAGAATTAAGAGTTATCGAAACAAAAAACAGCGCAAATTTGCGCTGTTTTTTCTGGTAAAAGATTTCTATGCCTCTTGGCGAAGAATATTCCATGCCTCACATAAAATCCTAAATTTTTCTGCATTGCCATTATCTCTGTCCGGATGCCATCTTAAAGCGAGCTTTCGCCATGTTTTGCGGATTTCAAAGTGTGTAGCATCATCGTGGAGTTCAAATAACCGCAAGGCTTGTTGTCGATTTAAGTCTTTGCTACTGCCACCAACAAACTTACGATAGCGAGTCCAAAACTCATTGAGAAGGCGTTTAACTTCCCCTTCGCTCGCTTCATAGTGCTCCCACTGTGAATAGTATTCGCGCAAAGGATCTTCAACATCAATTACGTGGGAGGCATTGCGAAACATCGGCATCAGAATAATATCCATAGCCTCAACTTGAAGCCATTGCTTTGGATAGAGAGTCTCTTGCAGTTGGTAAAGCGCATTCATGATAAGAAAATTACGTTTGAACAAATCTTTTTCTGGAGCTTCATCCAGTGTCGGCATCAGTTCAAGTTCACCCAAATGCGCCGCAAGCGTATGAACTTTCCAACCGGATGGTTGCCGTTTCAACACTTCCAAAATTGGCCACAATAAAGGATTCTCAACATAGTTGCGAAACGATGCAGACAATTGCTGTGCTTCAGTCATATAGTTTCTCTCAATTTTCCCTTCTTTTATTCAAAGCCATGAGAGGCTTTTTGTCGAGTAAGAATAGGACGAAACTATTAAGGCTTTGACCTTTATTCAACTTTTCATCTCTAGAATACGAGTAATTCCTAATTACCTCTAAGATTAATCTACTCGATTTTTACTACAACTTAATTGAACACTGTTTCAAATGATGTAAACATGTTTTATGAAATTGAGTAAAGGATATTTAAAATATGACAGCACCGAGAAGCCTGACACTACTGACTCTGGCATATACAGCCGTGTTTATTTTTTCCGCCATCTCTCCCGCATCACGAGCAGTATGGGTTGCCGAAATTATACCTGCATTACTGATTCTTGCGATTGTGTGGCTGGTTTCAATGAGACAGAGATTGAGTACAACTTCTTATACTCTCTTTTTCATCTGGCTGACTCTGCATACGATTGGCGCGAAATATACCTTCTCAGAAGTTCCTTTTGATTGGTTCAATACCCTCATTGGTTCAGAGCGCAATAACTTCGATCGTGTCGCGCACTTTTCCATAGGCTTGTACGCATACCCAATTGCCGAACTGCTTATACGAAACAAACTGGCTAAACCATTGTTTGCCAGTAGTTATGCTCTATTTTGTATTATGAGTATTGCCGCTGGCTACGAAATTGTTGAATGGTGGTATGCAGATTTGGCTGGCGGGGACGAAGGTATCGCCTTCTTGGGTTCTCAAGGTGATATCTGGGATGCCCAAAAAGATATGCTGTGCGATACCTTAGGTGCATTAACCTCATTGTCATTACTCGCAGTACAGATTCGAATTAACCCCAATCGATTAACTGCCTAATTCGTATTGGCTTCGATCCATTGCAAGTAAGGGTTGAAGCCATCAGTAATAGGCACTTGAACAATTTGTGGAACTTCATAGTTATGAAACTGCTCAATCGATTCCGTTATTTGCTCGAATAATTTGGATTGGGTTTTTATCACTAGAAGGATCTCTTCATCATTACATACCTCACCTTCCCATATGTAATGACTGTTGATAGGCATTGTTTGAATACATGCAGCCAATTGGTTTGATAAAAGATATCGAATCAGTTGCTGGGTTACATCTTGACTATTTGTTGTGGTTAAAACCATACAGAATTTATCATCCATTTCTTCGACCCCACTAAAGTTTTTCTTTTTGTGTATTTGAAGTTTCTTTCAAAATCACTGAGTTCGTTAATTAAGGTTTAGAAATCAACAAACTCAATTCATAGATTTATGAATTGAATCTCAAAAAATGAAAGAATAATGTAATTATAACAATCACCGACCGACATTCCGTTTATTCTGAGCATAAAAGAAGCAATAGCTAACACTAAATAATAAAAACGATTTGAAGAGAATGTGTGATGAAAATGATCGAGTGCTGTCCACTGTGTCAAAGTGATGAATATTTGCTGTCTGAAAGCGGTGAAAAATTTCTCTGTGGCAAATGTGGTTTCCACACGGAAGAATTGAGTAACATTGAGCCTACAATATTAGCCACTAACCTGGTGCTAACCCCGTACATCCACGTGCCGGAGAACACGCTTCATTAATTGAATTTTTAATATCAATACTTAAGCTAAATACAAGGTTAGCTGTTCTAAGCTCTCTAGCACTGTAACTTTGGGGTGAGACACTCTATTTTGCCAAGTTAAAGGCGTGATTTGAAAGGTGGTTACACCGGCATTAAGCCCCGCCTTCACACCCTTGTGCGTATCATCAACGTAAACACATTCATCTAACATAAAGCCCATATTCATAGCGCAATAGCGGATCAAATCCGGTTCTGGTTTCCAACTATTTGCTTCGAATGCTGAAAAGATTTTTCCTTGGAAATAGCTGTATAACCCTGCCGATTTTAGAATCGATTCAATACGGTCTTTGGGCGCGTTCGATGTAACGCAAAATTCTGTCTCTGTTTCTCTAAGCCAATCTAACAATGCAACTGCACCGCGCATTGGTGTGAGCTTCTGTAAGAAGAGAGGTTCCAACACTTCACGATATCGCTGTTCCAACACATCAATATCCGCAGTTTTTTCTGCTAGTTGCAAAGTGGAATGCATAATGTCGGCAATTTTGCCACCTTCAAAGTTATCAATAATATCTTCGATAGATAGCTCTGCCCCAATCTCATTAAACACCTGCACTAGGGCTTCACAACATAAGCGTTCACTGTCGACCAATGTACCTTCACAATCGAAAATAACGCAATTCGTCTTTTTGCCAACCATAATATTTCTCCTTTCTATGCAGTTTAAATACAAAAACAATAGGAAAAATGATTCAGTTAACAATTTGAAATCTGCTTACGCAGCAATGTTGATATTTTGTAGCACCGTCACTGTTTAAAACAAACCGGAAATTTCTGACTCAATTGACTGTTTTATATTAGTGTTCGATATAGAATGAGCCTGAAAATTCGTTACTTTTTAGCCACTTTTGTGTTACTGCTTGAGAGAATTGCTCAACAGAACTATAGGTAAGATCTTTAACAACAATATCTGATATCAAGAGTTCATTTTCAGCTTGTGTAATTAAAGCGGCAGCCACTGGTTCAGCCTGCTTAAATCCTACATAAAGATAACAAGGCTCAGAGAAGATAATTTGGGTGAAAAACTCCAACAGATAATTTTGCTCTTGTTCATCACGTCCTCGCGACGCTTGAAGTAATGAGAACATCACAGTCAAACGATGAAAATCAACCAGATATATTTCATCTAAATTGATGTCTGTTTCTTGCGTACTTTGAATCAACGGAGTCACAGTATTCTCTTCACATAGAGACTGATAAATGGCTCTGCCTTTTAAACTTTCAGGCGTCGGAAACTCAACCTCAACTTGATCAAACAGCCACTGATTTTTCACTTTAACGACGTTTGGATAGGAATCTGTCATGAAATATTCTTCTATTGAAGTACTTACGCTAAAACCACATTTAGCAGTAATGAATAAGCGAAGGATACTTAGGTACACTCAATCTCACAAGTCTTGATATCTCATCTACACATCTTTCTTTATTTACAGTCAGATATTTGCTTCGGCATCTGTTTGCAACTTGAGTTATGATAAGTTCAACTTTGTATGCGGCACCATAGGATAAGCAATGAAAAAGTTACTTTTGATGGTAGGACTGTCTACTCTACTAGTCGGATGTTCAGATAGTGAAGTTGGTGATGTATCTCTAGGCGTATTTACCATGAAGGATATTAAAATCGCATCGCTTCATGATGACAAAATACAGGGGGTGACTTGCCATATAGCGTCCATCGAAGCAAATTTAAGTCTTTCAGACCCGAGTGACAGCTCAATCTCGTGTCGACAAACGGGCGATATCACTCCGGACATGCTTGCATCAATCGATAAAAGTAAATCTGGTGAGGTAGTGTTCAAGCAGTCGAAGAGTATTTTCTTTAAGACTATGAAAGTCAGACGTATTTTTGACGCAGAAAATCAAACACTTCTTTATTTGTCCTATACGACGAAAGAAACGGACGGCAGTTTTAAACACAGCCTGTCAACCGTTCCACTTTGGGGCACAAAAGCCTATAACGCTTTTACAGATAGTCAAACCACCACTCAACAATGATTGAGACGCACGGAAAGTGGTACCCACAAAAGCCATTTTCCGTGTAATAAAATGAAAATATAAAAATATATTTGTGATATTATGCACGAAATATTTCTTTCCCCTAACAGTCAAGATGAAGTTTCCCGGACAGCGTAAATCTAAGCACTACTTTCCGACACATGCTCGAGATCCATTACTTAACCACATTCAACAAGCACCAAAGCTACATCGTCCAACTATTGTTGGTGTTGGCCAAACAATTGTTGATATAGAAGCTCGAGTCGATAACGATTTCTTAGCCAAATACAATTTGAGCAAAGGTCATTCTCTTGTCCTAGAAGAGGCTAAAGCAGATGCCTTATATAGGGAGCTGGTTGAGCTGAATCTCATCACCCATCAACATCCGGGTGACACCATTGGCAATACGCTACACAACTATTCCGTGCTGGCAGATAGCAAATCTGTGCTTCTTGGTGTTATGTCTAAAAACATCGAAGTAGGTTCATTTGCCTATCGTTACTTATGTCGAACTTCTTCACGCATGAACCTCAATCATCTTCAAACGGTTGATGGACCTATAGGTCGTTGCTATACGTTAATCACCGAAGATGGCGAACGTACCTTTGCGATAAATGAAGGCCACATGAATAAGTTGCGTCCGGATAGTATTCCTGAGCAAGTATTCGAAAAAGCGTCGGCTTTGGTTGTCTCTTCTTATCTTATGCGTGGAAAGCCTGAAGATCCTATGCCTCAAGCGGTTCAACGAGCGATTGAATTAGCCAAGGCAAACAACATTCCTGTAGTGTTAACTCTGGGCACCAAGTACGTCATTGAGGGCAATGAGAAATGGTGGCAAGAGTTTCTAAAGGAAAACGTCACTGTCGTGGCTATGAATGAAGAAGAAGGTGAAGCGTTAACGGGGCATAAAGATCCGCTTCTTGCATCAGACGCCGCTCTTCAATGGGTCGATTTAGTTCTCTGTACCGCAGGACCAATCGGCTTGTTTATGGCTGGTTATACTGACGAATCCAGTAAGCGTGAAACAGAACTACCACTACTTCCGGGCAACATTCCAGAGTTTAATAAGTACGAATTCAGCCGTGCCATGCGCAAAAATGACTGTACAAACCCAGTCAAAATCTATTCACACATTGGCCCTTATCTTGGTGGTCCACTAGAAATAAAGAATACCAACGGAGCGGGTGACGGTGCTTTATCTGCGCTGTTGCATGATATGGCGGCCAACGCCTTCCATCTGATTAATGTGCCAAATTCCGTTAAGCACGATCAGCCATATCTGACTTACTCTTCTCTCTCTCAGGTATGTAAATACGCAAACCGTGTCAGCTATGAAGTGTTGACACAGCACTCACCTCGTTTGTCTCGATCGTTACCAGAACGCGAAGACAGTTTGGAAGAGGCGTATTGGGAACGCTAAACTAATTTCTGACGAAAACAAAAATGCGGCGCTTAGCCGCATTTTTATAGGTCTATTGTTTTAAACATCAAAGAGATGCGCTATTACAAGTGTACTTTTTGTTATTAAAGCTTGCGCTATAGCACGATTAGCAACAATTATTATTATCAATAATTGAATCACTATTCATTTAGATTTAAATTGAAACATCGTTTAGGATTAATGCTCTAAAGCTCTAGCCTTACAGATGTTTTAGGTTCATATTTCTTTCATCCATTTTTCGCATTATGGTTAGCAGTTGTTAGAGTTGGTATGCGGTTATGTCGTTAAAACAAGATAAATTATCTGTTATAGAGAATGCTCTAGATGACACATATTTAAAGCGTTTAGTGCATATATTCGACGTGTTTAAACACGGTGTTTTCTATATGGATGAACAGGGTTTAATGACTTTTTATAATCCTGAGTTTTATCATCAATTCGGATTCGAATCGAAGACTATTGAACTCTCAGATTGGTTCAGCATAGTACACCCTTTAGACGCAGCGTTGCTTGATAGCCGAATCGGTCAACATATTGATGAAGGTGGGAATGTCGTTACTCAGTACCGTTTAAGAAAGACTAATGGACAGTACATATGGGTTGAAGGTGTCGCAACGACAAAAAACATATGCGGGCATGCCTTTATGATTGGAAGTCATCGAGATATCTCCGACCAAAAACTGATGGAATCCTATCTCCACCAAGCAGCCTTTTTTGACAACGCCACTGGTCTTTCAAATAGAACCAAACTGATACACGACATAGAAGCCCTCGCCAAAAAACCTCAACTAAACGCCGCCCTTATCTATATCCAGATTGACGATATTAAGTCATATCTTAACCAATATGGCACAGATGTATTTCAGCAGATTATTGAGCACTTAACAGGTGCGTTACGTGTGCTTCCTGATGATGATTGTGAGCACTATCGCGTACGTTCCGATGATTTTGCTGTGTTGCTTTACGGCGACTACACCACTGGAGAACTTCAACGACTTTGCCAAAATATCCTTAAGCACTATGCAGAATCTACACTCGAATATGGCAAGTTGTATGGGGACAAAATTAGTATTGGTGTTTATCCTTACATAGACACCAATTTAACGCCTTCTGAATGCTTAAGTATAGCATCGAGAACTTGCCAATTTGCAGGTGAAAACAATTGCTCTCGTATTGAAATCTATACTGGCAGAACTCAGAACAGTGTTGACCGTTTCTTTTTTATTGAGAAAGAACTTAAAGAAGCAATCCACTCTCGCTCTCTGAGTGTAAAGTTCCAACCCATAATCAACGCAGCCAATGGCAAAGTTGCCAGTTTCGAGGCTTTAGTCCGGTGGAGGTCTAAAGGTTATGGCGAAATATACCCCGATGAATTTATTCCTATTGCTGAAAAAAAAGGACTGATTAATGAGCTGGGGTATTTAGTTTTTGCTAAAGCGTGTGAATTCATTAGTCGCTACAACCAATTAAACAAAGCCAACATACGTGTAAACATAAACGTTTCGGTATTGCAACTCTTAGACACTAACTTCCCAATCAATCTTTTTACTCTCGCTGTAAATTCTAATGTCGAACCAAAATCCATTGTTCTGGAACTAACAGAGACCGTCATGCTCGACGGGAACAAGAATGCACTAAACCAGATTTATATTCTAAGCAGTATGGGATTTTCGTTGTCACTTGATGATTTTGGGTCCGGTTTCAGTTCGATTCACAGCTTCTTAGGCTTACCGCTAAAACAAATTAAGATAGATAGAGTGATGACAACGAAGTCGATGACCAATGATGCGTATGAGCAGTATCTACAGTTTATTACTCAATTATGCCGCTCAAAAGGGATTGATATTGTGTTTGAAGGGATTGAAGATCAAGCCATGTTCCAAAAATACAAAGACATGGGCGCATCTTATTTTCAAGGTTATTGGTTCTCTAAACCCCTGTCTGTTGCCAGCGCTAGCCGCTATACACTGCTTAGAAGTGACGTTATTCCTCAAGCAGTGCCAAAAACAACTGCTTGAGGAGATTCTTGTTATTGATTCACAGCGTAGCTCTTTTGAGCCGTATAGTAATTGTTGTCAAATGCTAAATTCCCCCACATAGCGTTGGCGTGAGCTTTAATCACCGTCGCTTCACTGAGAGGTGCTGCGGTCAACGAATCTTCATTTGGATTATAAGTGTAAGTAGAAATGCCCTTCTCTGGCTGAATAACCACCACCTCGTTATCTGCTGTCATCCAAGCAAAGTTCTTATCGCGCTGCATCATTGCTCGTTGTTTTTCAACAGGCACTTCATGTGTTAAATCATGTCCTATCATAGGGTTCTGGCTACTGATGCCAGCCAACGATAGTAGCGTCGGTACCAAATCTATTTGACTCACCAAACGATCATCCATTTGAGGTTCAATACCGCCACCAAAGATCACTGCAGGGATTTTAAAATGTCCAATTGGCACTGGAAGCGTTCCTGTCGCGCGAGCATCATGATCCGCAATCACTGCAAAAACAGTGTTGTTCCAATATTTAGATTTCTTCGCCTTTTCGACAAACTCACCTAAAGCATAATCAGCATACTTAACTGCATTTTCCGCGGTTTGTTTAGGTTGGTTGTATGGCTCAATAACACTATCTGGATATTCAAACGGGCTATGGTTAGAAGAGGTAAAAACCAAACTAAAAAACGGCTGTTCTGTTTTTGATAGCAGTACAAATTGTTCATCGACTTTCGTAAAGAGGTCTTGATCCGACGCTCCCCAAGAACCAACATATTTTGGAGAAGAAAATGTTGGAAAATCTTGCATATCGACAAAGCCATTACCTAAGAAAAAGCTCTTCATATTATCGAAATGACTTTCCCCACCATAGATAAACTGAGTGTGGTATTGGTTTGCTTTCAACAAATTAGCGATGGTAAAGAAGTTGGTCTGGCTCTTACCCAGTTTAACTACAGCTCTAGCTGGTGTAGGAGAAAAACCTGTTGTTACCGCTTCGATACCGCGAACTGAGCGAGTACCTGTGGCGTACATTCTTGTAAATGCCCAGCCTTCTTGAATTAGTTTGTCTAGATTTGGAGAAGCATCAATACCACCTAAACTCTTTACGTAACGCGCCCCATGGCTCTCCAACAACAGAATCACAACATTCTTTCTTGGACCGGTATAAGACGCAACATGATTAGCCAGTGTTGGTTTTTGATTATCAGCGAATGCTTTTGAATCAATATTCATAGAATCTTTGATCTGATCAACAATCAGTTGCTTATCCATTTTTGGATAAAACTCAAATGCGCTCGCTTCTGAGCCCATTTGTTTGGCTGCGAATATTACGGAATAAGAGGAGTTTAACGTCAAGTCATTTACTAAAGGGTCAGCAGCAAATGCCACCATCGCAGGGTTCAATGGTCGGTGTCCAAGAGATGAACGAGCCCCCATCAAGCATATAGCAACCACAACAACAGCAATCAAAGGCCGCCAGTACCAACGTGGGTATGTTAATGATTTAACAAGAGACGCAGACCATTTCCAGCCAACAATAAGCGTTATGACACTTACAGCGAGCCCCAAAAATAGCTCAAGCTTGTAGCCGGACCAAAGCATGCCAAACACCTCTTTTGGATAAATCAGGTATTCAACAAACAATCGATTTGGTCGTAAGTCATATTCGATGATAAAAGGCGGTGTAGCAGCTTCCATGTAAACGACTAACCACAAACCAGCCGTTATCCAAATCCTAAGAATCCAGTTCCACACGCGACCAATAACGTGATCACCAGATAGAAATGAAGTTAATAACGCTGGAAGAATAAAAAGATATGAGACAGATGCGAAATCAACGCGCAACCCACTCAATAGGATATCTCCCCACCCATTGACATCCGATACACGATCGAAATGCCATAAGGACAATCCTATGCGTGAAAGAGTAAACAATACAATCATCGCAACGGAAGCCGCTGCCAAAGGGTAAATCGGCCCCAATAAAAACTTAAACTTTTTCAAGAAATTCTCTTTATAGTTAATCAGTTATACAAATATAATTATCAATATATGATAACCATTGTGCATGTAAAGAATATGTAAACAAGCTGGGTGCAGTAAACTATAGAACTAGATCCCAGTAATTAGAAAGCGGATGAATTGTGCATTACACGATGTGAAAAAAAAGTCGTCGCGCAAGTATATGCGCAACGACTTAAAGAAATAGTTGAAAGGTAGTTGAGTATTTTATTGAGCGTTACGCCTCACTAACGCCAAAATAGTCATAAACAATAGCGACATAAAACCAAATGCCCCTCCGCCAGAATCGCCTGAGCTAGAAGATTCTTTTCCGATACTGTCTACATAAGCCTGTCTTTTTGCATCGGTCGCGACATATTTTGCTGTTTCGGTACCCGCTAGCACGGCGTCGATCCAATCTTGATAGTCATAAACTTCGGTAAAGACTGAAGTAGAATTAAAGCTAGCATCGCCACAAAATGTAGAAGGGCCAAAACTGGTTAACCCCACTTGAATGTAACTGCTACCGGAGTACCAATACAAAGGACCTCCTGAATCCCCTTGGCAAGTGCTGGCTTCTAAGCCGTTTGATGGATTAACCGCTCCCTCCATACATAGTTTGGTGTCTGTCATATTGCTGTAGTTACAAGAGCTATTTTCGACATACGTTAATGAGGCCATTTGTAAATCATCATTATCATCAACACCAGTTTTAGTATTACCATGTCCGACCGCATAAAAAGTCTCTGAAGCGTTACGGTAAGTAGTACCTGTCGAGGGCCTATTTGCATAATGACTAGAGTTAATAGTAGTTAATGCAGATTCCAGTTGCAGTATTGCCAGATCATTATTTAACGTGGTGCTATTGTAGTCATCTCTATAATAGATCTTTGAAACGCGTTTTTTTTCATTGATGCTATAGGGGTAAAAACTTTCCTTCTGTAACTCAGGTACAACTACAGTAAACAGCGAATACAGGTTGTTATCTGGGTCCGAGCTATAAACGCAGTGAGCAGCAGTTAGGATGTGATTGGCATTTAAAATTGTTCCACCACAATAACTTCCAGCATAATAAGTATTGTTGTATTCAATCAAATCGACGAACAAAGCAACGTAGGAAGAAAACTCAGTAATATTGGCGTAAGAGCCATTTACTATATACGCGGTATAATCTTCCGCGGCTGATACATGGCTACACACACCGATTAGAGTTGAAAGTATTGCAGCCTTTTTCTTCATAGTGGTAATCCGTTACTTACATCTGTTACTGATAATTTTAGACGGCTACTGTAAATAAAAAAGAGCCGTAAGACTAGACTTACGACTCTTAGGACTAACCTATTTATTTAGATTCACTTAACCGCGGTAGTATCTTTGCGGTACAAACGGCATTTTTTCTACCAACATCGGGAGCATCTTGCCACGAACTTCTGCAAATACTTCTGTACCGACTGTGGCGAAATCAGTGCGGACATAAGCCATAGACACTGGTTTCTCCGCTGTTGGGCCTGCCGTGCCACTAGTAACGACACCAATATGTTGACCATCTGCATCAAACAACTCGGTACCCTCACGTACTGGTGCTTTAGTCTGACCAACTAAACCAACGCGTTTGCGAGCCACATCTTTAGTCGCGATCTGATTGAAGATAATATCAGCACCAGGGAAACCGCCCTCTCGTGCACCGCCTGTGCGGCGTACTGGCTGAATCGCCCATAGCAAGCTTGCTTCTACTGGCGTAGTTGTTGTATCTAAATCATGACCGTATAGACATAGACCACACTCTAGACGTAGAGAGTCACGAGCACCCAGACCAATCCATTCAACTTCTTCAAATGAAGTCAGCTTACGAGCCAGTTTTTGAGCTTGGTCAGCTGGAACTGAAATCTCATAGCCATCTTCGCCGGTGTAACCACTGCGGCTAACAATGCATTCAATGCCATCAATGCTAACTTGCTGAATATCCATAAAAAGCATGTCAGCTACAGCAGGTTGCAGACGAGCTAGAACTTCGACGGCTTTTGGGCCTTGAAGTGCTAACAGCGCTCTGTCTTCAATAATTTCAAGCTCAACCTCAGAAGGTAAATGAGCTTGCAGATGATCGATATCCTGTTCTTTACAAGCCGCATTAACGACCACGAACAGATGATCACCTAAATTAGCGACCATAAGGTCGTCTAAAATCCCACCTTCTTCATTAGTGAAAAATGCGTAACGCTGCTTACCTTGAGGCAAGTCCACGATATCCACAGGAACTAGAGTTTCTAGTGCTTGAGCAGCACCTACACCATGCAGACGAAGCTGACCCATATGCGAAACATCAAACAGTCCCGCAGCCTCGCGAGTATGCAAGTGCTCTTTTTTTACGCCTAGTGAATACTGAACAGGCATATCATAGCCTGCGAAAGGAACCATCTTTGCACCAACTTCAATGTGCAAAGCATGTAAAGGAGTAACTAGAAGTTCCTGAGTCGCATGTTCTTGAGTCATTTTATTCTCCATTTTGCCAAGCTCTTATACGTAGAGTCAGCCATCTCAAAAAGCAAAAGTTCCATAAAGCGGAAACCATGTTTCCAATAGTAAACAAGAATGCGCCTGTTTTCTCTGATTAACAAGTTTCAAACAGTGACCAAGATCTAAGTTAACAACTCAATCACATTCTGAGTAAGCAACAAAAACGCCGCATTGATTCTATAAACATCAATGCGGCGTATTTTTCTTCAAATCAAAACAAAATGCAAACGTTTGCCTTCACTATAGGAAACTTTTTATTTTTAAGTCTATTTTGCGGTTACCCAGAGAATATGAGCATCATCTTCACTTAATGAAACCAGCATATGCCCCATTGTGGCGTCATAGTAAACGCTGTCACCCTCTTCTAGGCGGACAGGTTCATAAAACTCGCTATAGAACATAACCACACCTTCGAGAATAAGAAGAAACTCCTCACCGTCATGGCGAACCCAGTCACTGTACTCTTCAAAAGCACGAGCTCGAACTCGACTTTTAAATGGCATCATTTTCTTATTTGATAACTGAGTGGCTAAAAGTTCATGTTCATAGGTCTGTGTCGGATGCGGTTTCCCAGCACTGCTTTTTGTTATATCTCTACGCCCTGTCGCCAGTATTTTCTTAGGCGGTTCAAATAGTTGAGGCATATCGATTTGCAAACCATGAGCCAACTTTTGCATAGCTTGGAAAGTTGGCGAAATCTGTTCATTCTCTATCTTGCTTAATGTCGAGCGAGCCAAACCCGTTCGATTACTTGCTTCTTCTAACGTGATCCCTAACTTTGTTCGGATATCTTTTATTCTCTGCCCAAGTTTTAAAGGTTCTATATTTTGTTCACTTGCTTCTTTGGCAAGTATCATTGATGGGTACTCATCATAAATGTCTTCTGACATGCTTTCCCTCTAATGAATAGCATTCCTGTATTTGAAAATCATTGTGGCACAAAGCTATTGATTCATTAAAGAGCACATATTGAAATAAAGCGTGCTTTGGCTAACAAAAACGTCATGCATGTTTCCTATAGGAAATTTTTCATTGATTGTTGTCACACCAAAGAGTATGTTACTGGCTTGTTAGCTAAGCCAATCATGGTGGTATCGTTGAACCGGTTAAATTTAACATTTTTACTTAACAAAATGCTTATCAGAATCGACCGAGTTCACATTGCGAAGCTCAAGCAATAATCACAATACCAAGAGCACAACCATTCAGAATTTTTGAAGCGAAGCATAGACAAAATAAATCATCTCTTTTTGCATCAGAGATGCCTATCATTACTTTTGATGTGGAATTCACACATCATCACGAATAGATAGGTTTAAGCTGTTTAGAATTTGAAATCGTTGTTGATAAGGTCTATCTAAAAAGTCTGTCGACAACAAAACATTTGATAATGCTTGAAGATTGAATGGAACATTAACACTCAAGGCCCCCATTCAATCGGTAGTACAGTTTGGATACTTTTTTGGAGAATTAGCAATGGACAATACACTGAAGTTTACAGAAAGCCATGAATGGGTTCGTGACAACGGTGATGGCACTGTAACTATCGGTATTTCTGAGCACGCTCAAGAAATGCTGGGTGATGTGGTTTTCGTTGAGCTACCAGAAACAGATACAGAGATTGATGCTGGAGACAGTTTTTCACTTGTTGAATCTGTAAAAGCAGCTTCTGATATCTATGCACCAGTATCTGGTGTGGTAGTTGAAGTAAATGAAGAGCTACAAGATAGCCCTGAGCTTATCAACGAAGAACCTTATGAAGGTGGCTGGATTGTGAAAGTAAAAATGTCCGATCCTGCAGAGCTAGACGATCTTAAAGATGCCGAAGAGTATCTGAGCTCAATCGAAGAAGACTAATTTATACAACAGGAAAGCTGTCCATTTGGGCAGCTTTTTTCAAAGCCACGCAAGCGAGTTGTCTCGTGGTTTAGAAGGTAAAGGGAAAATGACTGAACTACTTCATAGCCTAAGCACGCAAAATGAATTTGTTGCTCGACACAATGGACCTAATCATAACGATCAAGCAAAGATGCTTGCCACCATCAAGGCTGAGAGCTTAACCGCACTTATCGCAGATACGGTTCCATCAAACATTCGCCTAGAATCTCCGCTTAATCTTGCTCCAGCAAAAAGCGAAGCAGACATGCTTGCTGCTATGCGTGTTTTCGCAGAGCAAAACCAAGTCAAAAGAACATTCATTGGTCAGGGTTACTACAACACTTTCACGCCAAACGTAATCTTACGTAACGTGCTTGAAAATCCAGGCTGGTACACCGCATATACACCATACCAACCAGAGATCTCTCAAGGTCGTTTAGAGTCTTTGTTGAATTACCAGCAAATGGTAATGGATTTAACGGGTATGGACATTGCCAACGCATCACTACTTGATGAAGCTACAGCGGCAGCTGAAGCAATGACTCTGTGTCAACGCGCAGGTAAGAGCAAGAGCAACGGCTTCTTTGTAGCGGATGATGTTCATCCACAAACTATCGAAGTGGTGAAGACTCGTGCAGAGTTCTTTGGTTTTGAAGTTATTATCGGCGCAATCGATTGCCTTGCAGAGCAAGATGTTTTCGGTGCACTTGTTCAATACCCTAGCACTACAGGTGAAGTTCGCGATTTAACCGATATCATCGAAAAAGCACACGCAAACAAAACGTTAGTAACAGTAGCCACAGATCTTTTGGCGAGCACCCTTCTAAAACCAGCAGGTGAAATGGGCGCAGACGTAGTGATCGGTTCTGCTCAGCGCTTTGGCGTGCCTATGGGTTACGGCGGTCCGCATGCTGCGTTTATGGCAACTCGCGAAGCATACAAACGTACTATGCCAGGCCGTGTTATCGGTGTATCGATTGACAGCAAAGGCAACCAAGCTCTTCGTATGGCAATGCAGACTCGCGAACAACATATTCGTCGTGAGAAAGCGACTTCGAACATCTGTACAGCTCAGGCTCTGCTTGCAAACATGGCTTCTTTCTACGCGGTATACCATGGCGCAGAAGGTTTATTGAAGATTGCTCGTCGTACACATCATTTAACTGCAATTCTTGCCGCTGGTTTAACTAAATCAGGCTACGAGCTTGCACACAATAGCTTCTTCGACACGATTACTATCAATACTGGTAGCAAGACTGAAGCAGTCTATCTAAAAGCACAACAAGCGGATATCAACTTACGCAAACTTCCAAATCAGCTTGGTATTAGCTTCGATGAAACTACAACACTTGCAGATATTGAAGCTTTGTTTGCTATCTTCGACGTTAAAGAAGATATTTCTGAACTTTCAAACACAATCGCAAGTAATGAATACGCCGCTATTCCTGAGAACTGCCGTCGTGCATCTAAGTATCTAACTCACCCAGTGTTTAACACACACCGCAGTGAAACGCAGATGATGCGTTACCTGAAGAAGCTTGAAAATAAAGATTTCTCTCTGACTCACGGTATGATTCCACTAGGCAGTTGTACCATGAAACTGAACGCGGCTGCAGAGATGATCCCAGTGACATGGCCTGAGTTCGGAGCACTACACCCGTTTGCGCCAAAAGCACAAGCTGCTGGTTATACAGCTCTAGCGAATGATCTGAAAGAGAAGCTATGTGAGATTACAGGCTACGATGCATTTTCTCTTCAGCCAAACTCAGGTGCTTCAGGCGAGTATGCTGGCCTACTTGCGATTCAACGTTACCACCAAAGCCGTGGTGAAGGTCATCGCAACGTATGTTTAATCCCAAGCTCTGCACATGGTACTAACCCAGCTACAGCATCAATGGTTTCATTGAAAGTGGTTGTAGTTAAATGTGATGAGAACGGAAACATCGATTTGGGCGACCTTGCAGATAAGATTGAAAAACACAAAGACAATCTATCAAGCATTATGATCACTTACCCTTCTACACACGGTGTTTACGAAGAGCAAGTACGTGAAGTTTGTGACATGGTACATGCAGCAGGCGGTCAGGTTTACCTAGACGGTGCAAACATGAACGCTCAGGTTGGCCTAACTTCCCCGGGCTTCATTGGCTCAGATGTTTCGCACCTGAACCTGCATAAAACGTTCTGTATTCCACACGGTGGTGGCGGTCCGGGTATGGGACCAATTGGCGTTAAGTCTCACTTAGCACCATTCCTACCGGGTCACATCGAAGGTGGTGTTGAAGGCACCGACTATGCGGTTTCAGCAGCCGATATCGGCAGTGCATCTATTCTTCCTATTTCATGGGCATATATTGCAATGATGGGAACAGAAGGCCTAACTGATGCAACCAAAGTGGCCATTCTGAACGCTAACTATGTGATGGAACGCCTACGCCCACACTACCCAGTATTGTACCGTGGTAAAAATGGCCGTGTAGCCCATGAATGTATTATCGACATTCGCCCATTAAAAGAAGAAACAGGTATCAGCGAAGAAGACATAGCTAAGCGTTTAATGGACTACGGATTCCATGCACCAACTATGTCCTTCCCTGTTGCTGGTACATTAATGGTAGAGCCAACGGAGTCTGAAGATTTAGCTGAGCTAGACCGTTTCTGTGATGCAATGATCGCAATTCGTGAAGAAATCAACCAAGTTCATAACGGTGTTTGGCCACTGGAAAACAACCCATTGGTTAACGCTCCTCATACTCAAGTTGATCTATCAAGCACAGAGTGGGATCACCCATATTCACGTGAGATTGCTTGCTTCCCAAGTAAGCAAACAAAAGATTCGAAATACTGGCCAACAGTTAACCGAGTAGACAACGTCTATGGCGACCGTAACCTAATCTGTTCTTGCCCTAGTATTGAAAGCTACGAGTAGCGATTGAATCTGTTGATGACTATTAATTGTCTGACTAACTAAGTTACAGAGAGTAAAGGCGAACCGAGCGGTTCGCCTTTTTGCTATTAAGCCAAAACAATCTTGGACAAAAGCGGTGTCACATATTTTTCGATTTGCATACACCACATATACGCCCAGAAGTTTCGGCTCCCACTCTGTTAGCAGCCCGACCAACTCACCACTTGCAATAAGAGGTTTAGCTGCAGCTACTGTCTGTAAACTGATTCCATGGCCTTTTTCTGTTGCTGACAACTAATGCAGTTATCAATACTACGAAAAAATGGATATCAACGTATTGATACTCGAGCTAATAGTTATTGCAGGAGGAACACTACACCTATATCAAAACACTCATTTAGTGGAAAGAGTTCGTTATCGGGGCTACTAAATTTCACAAGAAACGATAGTTCAATACCAAAGCCGACCAGAATAGGCCAATTCCATAGAAGCTGTGAGCCAATAAACTGAGTCCCCTAGCTTTCCATGGAGAGGGAGTTTTGCTCGCTGCAACCCCAAAGCCCAGGCAAGGTTGGATGATGATGAAAGGAAAAATCAGGGTAACGATACCAGTTATTAGAGCTGGAAGTATATGCGGATCAACTAGCCATACTTCGCCCAATAGTAATACATGAACTAAGGCGAAAACGATACCTATCAAATAATGTAGGCTCCAACCCAAAATTTTTTCTCCTTGTATAGGTGTTGTGTCCATTATTGTATGGTGAATCAACTGACCTCTTGGTATTAAACTTACCCACCGAGCTACAAGTGCATAATCGAGAGACTGAATTCGTAGTACTCGTTTTTGAAAACATGCCCATGCATCCATAATTAGAGTGGCACCAATACCAATCAAAATTGTTTGTAGCCAGTCCATTGTATCCATTCGATATTCCTCATTGTATTTCATCAAGAACTTGGTAGATTGGCTCGCATGATACAACTTGAAGTTGACTTTAAGTCAATGGTGGATTTTATGGATATTGCGACCGTGTCTAGTGAGTCTGGGTTAAAACCTTCAACACTGAGATATTATGAAAAACTCGGACTTATTCATTCTATTGGTAGAAAAGGGCTACGACGACAATACGCGCCAAATGTGTTGAATAAACTGAATATTATCTCCTTAGGGCGTTTGGCTGGATTATCACTAAGTGAAATTTCAACGATGTTTAATGAAAACGA
The DNA here is from genome assembly GCF_038452265.1 of Vibrio diazotrophicus. NCBI lineage: Bacteria > Pseudomonadati > Pseudomonadota > Gammaproteobacteria > Vibrionales > Vibrionaceae > Vibrio > Vibrio diazotrophicus. Next base: position 407,028 of record NZ_CP151843.1, on the reverse strand, counting down.
TGAATTGGCTATTGATCGAGTTTTGCTTACTCAAAAAACGATAGAGATTGATGCGCAAATTAAACGGCTAAAAGCGGTACGAGATAGCCTAAATCATGTAGCAACTTGCCCTCAACCATCTCACTTAGAGTGCCCATCATTCCAAAAAATGATGAAGTCAGTTAAGCACTATATGTCTTAGAAGCTGTATAGAAAGCCATTATCCTCCGGTCATTAAGAGAATCGTATTCGATGGCATTTTGGAGTATCAAACTTTAAAGTTCTGGTACGGAAAAACTGGAAGACCATATTGCATATAGGTTTACATGAGAGAGCATTCTCGTCCCATTTTTTGCAATTCCGTCTTCCTATGTATCTGACTCTCTCCTATTCATCTTCCAACTCCCAACAATTTAACGTTCACATACCAATAAAATGTGACTGGTAATATTTGGGAGTAACCGCCAAACGCTTTTTAAACTGGCGTTGGAAGTGAGCTTGATCTGAAAAGCCTAAACTATGAGCCACCTCTGTTAGAGAGTTTCCCGTCCTCAACATCACCTTAGAACGTTTTATCTTCTCATCCATCAAATAGGCGTAAGGAGGTAGCCCGTACTGGGTCTTAAATGCTCTAAGTAACTGGTATCGACTCATCCCGGCTTCCTTCGCTAAGCTCTCAAGTTCATGATGCTCTGCTATTCCATCAAGTAACTTTTCCTTGATACGCTTGATAGGAGGAGCGAGGCGTTTTCCTTCTTTGATTGAACTCGATTTGTAGAGACTGGACTCAACAAAATCATAAAAACAAGACTCTATGTTCAAGCTAGAAGACTCATCTTCTAATGCAGAAAATAGTGCTAGATATTGATGTTTCAGGGATTCATTGCGTTCATAATCAGCGTTGAAAGGCTGGTAGTCTAAGCTAATACACTGACTTTTCTCACGTAAGACATCTTGCTGCATCTGCCCCATTTTAAAAGCATTAACAAACAACATGCTATAGGACCATACATCTTGCTCTGGATTACAGGAATGAATATCAGAAGGGTTAATTGTTACTAAGTCTCCAACCCCTATAACATGAGATTTGTTTCGATTTTTATAAACAGCACAACCTTGGCGAATAACACCAAAGGAAAACTCGTCATGCGAGTGAGCTCCGTAGCAAGCGTTGCTCTTATTAGCAACTCGCAATTCTACCCACGGAAGAACTGAATTTTGCTTAAAACGAGTACTGTTATCTCTTTTCATACCAGATGTTTTCTCAGTTCCAAATCATGATTACAGACACAAGTAGTATCATCGCCATTACTCGATTAAATATCTGTTGTCTTCTTTTGCCATTTAGGTAATTGGTGAGCATTGAACCAACTACTGCCCATATGCCTACACCGACCAAGCAAGCAATTAGTGAAACTAATGTGTACATCCATAACCATGACTGTTGTTCGTTCTGTCCAACAACAAAAAGGCTAACACCTGACATAGCCACTAACCAAGCTTTGGGGTTTAACAACTGAACCAAAGCCCCATTTGCCCAACCTAAATGATGCCCATCTTCGACACTCAAACTTTCCAAAGGAGCCGAATATAACTTGTAGGCAAGATAGCATAGGAATGCACTCGCTATAAACTGCATCCAAAGCTCGACCTTGGGCAACCACTCAACAAAGGTATTTAGAGTAATACCAGTGATAAACACAACAATTGTATAAGCTATCGAAGCTCCTAACACATACGTTACTGCGACATTTTTACCGCGTTGAGCGACCGTCGAAGCTGCAATGAGGTTCACAGGGCCAGGAGTAACTGCGCCAACAAATGCGAAACTAACCATCGCGACAAATATACTTTCCATTCCATTCCTTTCTCTATCTAGAGCCATATAGGTAAAAATAACAGGTATAAAATGACAGTATTGAATGATATTGCAGTGACGTTTCTGATTAAAAGATTCAAATATTCATTAGGTCAATGATTGATACGAAGACAGTATGGAACACGAAAGAAAGCTTGCTGAATTAATGAGCCCAAATTTGCCCAATTAACTCTAGTAAGGTTTGAAAGTGACGGATGCAGAAAGCATGTTAATAATAACCAACAAAAGTATAGTAAGTGTGTTACCTTAGTTTTCATCCCTACCGCTTAGTAGGGACTTCTTTTCTTTTCCGAACTCGCATCTCGGCACTCCTTAGTTGCCCTCCTAAGCCTCACAACAGGCTTTAGTTATGCCCATTTCAACCCCAAAGTTAATAAACATATTCAAACTCACTAGAAGTGAAAATGTAGAAACTAACAATGACACCCACCGTATAGCACCTTGGTTACCGCTAGCTCAGAAAGTAAAACCTATCATCCCGTCTGCGATTATATATTGTGAAGGTAATTTCGGTAAAATTGATGGTAAAACAGCTAATGGTCTAGTTAGGCATTCATTAAACTATCGTATTCTATCGGTTATTGATAGTGAATCTGCCAGCTTAGATACTGGAGAAGTACTAGATAACAAAGCCAATGGAATACCTATCCTTGCTAATACAGAAGAGGCTATCAATCACGCAGAAAGCATTCCCGACTACTTCATTTTTGGTATTGCGCCATCAAGTGGCTTTTTATCTGACATAGATAAAAGCATCATTTTAAATGCCATGTCACTAGGAATGAACATTGTTAATGGTTTACATGAATTTCTTACCGATGATCCTCTATTTTTAGAAGCTAGCTTAAAGAATAACGTTCGAATATTAGATACTCGCAAACCCAAAAATAAAAGTGACATGAAAACGTTTAGCGGGACAATACACAGCGTTAAATGTCCGAGAATTGCTGTAATGGGAACGGATTGTGCGCTAGGAAAACGAACAACAGCAACAATATTGGCAAGTGAACTAACAAAAAAAGGCCTTAACGTTGTTCTTATTGCCACCGGTCAAACGGGCATTATGCAAGGCGCACAATACTGCGTTGCACTTGATGCTGTTCCTTCACAATTTTGTGCTGGTGAGTTGGAATCTGTCATTGTACAGGCCTATGAGAAAGAGGACCCGGACTTGATTATTATTGAAGGGCAAGGAGCCTTGAGTCACCCTGCGTTTTCAACCAGCGCTTTTATCTTACGTGGCAGTTGTCCTACAGGTGTAATATTACAACACGCCCCTAAGCGTTTATATCGTATTGATTTTCCTGATTGCCCAATGCCCACTATTGCCTCGGAAATCAATCTTATCGAAACATTTTCTAATACCAATGTAATTGGACTAACGCTCAATCATGAAGGTATGTCTTTGGATGAAACATACCGTGCGATAGATAGGTATAACACCGAATTTGGTATACCTGTTACTGATGCATTATCACAACCTGTTGAACATCTACTGAACATCGTAGTGTCAGCCTTCCCTATAATCGCAAGTAAACTGGCCGGAAAAGAGTGAACTACCCTAGGTTAGACATCGACTGTGGGAAAATTCACCACAACGCTCAGTTCCTTATTACTCAGCTCTCACTGAAAAACATCTCAATTACGCCTGTAACAAAAGCCTTCCTCGGCCACCCTATCATCGCACAAGTTCTTATTGATGCTGGCGCAACAATGTTAGCGGATTCAAGAATTGAAAATCTTCAAAAGATGACAGAATCTGGCATTTCTATTCCTAAAATGCTGATACGCACACCCATGCTAAGCCAAGCGGCTAGCGTAATTAAGTATAGTGACGTGAGTTTAAATTCTGAAGTAGAAGTTATTCAGAGGCTTTCATATGTAGCGGAACAACAAAATTGTCGTCACGATATTATTATTATGGTTGAGCTAGGAGATCTTAGAGAAGGTGTGATGCCGAATCGCATGATTGATTTTGTCCGTGAAATTATTTCTTTACCGAACATCACAATAAAAGGAATTGGTGCAAATTTAGCCTGTCGGTATGGTGTCGCTCCAGATGATCAAAATATGAAGATTCTTTCTGATCTTGCCGATGGGATTGAAGTTACATTTGGAATCAGCCTAGAGATTATTTCAGGGGGAAATTCTGCTTCTGTTAACTGGGCTCTTCAGAGAACTGGCCTAACTCGAGTAAATAACCTTCGTATAGGAGAAGCAATTTTTTTAGGCTGCGAACCTTTAGAGCAGGAAAATATCAAAGGTTTACATACAGACGCGGTTTCTTTGACCGCTGAAGTGATTGAATCCAATATTAAACCGACTTTGCCTTGGGGAAATCGGGGGTTAAATGCTTTTGGTGAAAATCAAAGGCTTCAAGATAGAGGGGTGGTCTCACAAGCTATTCTTGCATTAGGCCGCCAAGATGTTTGTGTCAGCGGTCTTAAAGCTCCGAATGGGATTAAGATCATGTCCTCAACCAGCGATCATCTTGTCCTTGAATCTTCACAGAAACCATTATTTGTAGGGGAAACAGTCACATTCAGTCTAGATTATAGTGCTCTCTTATCTTCTATGTCTTCACGTTATATTCATAAATACTTCAAGGCACATAAAGGGGCAAAAATATTTCAGCCGGGTGTGTCCAAATCGAAGGTGAACATAATAAGTTACAGCTCTTGCTAGATTAGTAAATTTCAAATTATTGGAAGTTTGGCAAAGACCTAACCTCCAAAACTAGACGGCTTATCCAGAAAGTGTCTATCAAGTCAGTAGATATTCAATCTAAGCGCTACTATCTATGGAATCATCGCAATTAACCAAAACGTTAAAAATATTGCTGATATTTTTTCATAAATATCATCACCGTATAACTAAAAGAATATATGGCTGAGGACTAAAGCAACTATTTTAAAAATAAGTCTTATACTTAAAGTAGTTCTGCCAGTTTGAGTTATTTTTTTCATTATAAAACAAGTTTCCTTTCACAGTAATTCTCGAAATTTTTCGTTTAACTTCTGCGACAGCCCTCTTGAGTGACTATGAAATAACTCAAGTTATCAGATCCTTAGGCTATAAAGTAATCGTGGTATATATGTCTGATAGAGGCAATGAATCAGTAAAATGGTTTAACGAAAATAAAGGATCTGGTTTTATCACCAAGGATAGTGATGGCAAGAATATTTTCGTTCGACTTCATCTGATGGATTTAAGACCCTATTGGACGGACAAAAAGTCAGTTTTGAAGTTGAATTTGGTGAGAAAGGTCCGCAAGCAACAAAAGTGGCTCTCATCTAGATACGGTTGAAGTGTATTAGTTCCGACTAGATCTGACACTTCAATTTGAAAAGAAGAGAGTTACCCACTTTGATTAAAGGTGCTTAATCACTAATCAAAGACAAAAAGAGGTAACTCTCATGCTTCATACTAGCAATCCAATTATCAAACACAAAGCGGGCCTTCTCAATCTTGCAGAAGAACTCGGTAATGTATCTAGAGCCTGTAAGGTTATGGGGGTATCAAGAGATACTTTCTACCGTTATCAAGAGTTGGTTGAGACGGGGGGTATTGATGCTCTGATTAACCGTAGCCGAAGAGCACCGAATTTGAAGAACCGTGTTGATAGTGAAACTGAGCAAGCCGTTATCAAATACGCCATCGACTTCCCAGCTCATGGACAAGTTAGAACGAGTAATGAATTACGTAAATTGGGAGTGTTTATCTCTCCAAGTGGCGTACGCTCAATCTGGCTTCGCAATGACCTAGAGAACTTCAAGAAACGTCTTATCGCACTGGAGAAACAGGTCGCAGAGAACGGTATTATCCTAACAGACGAGCAAGTTGCGGCTCTTGAGCGTAAGAAGCACGATGATGAGGCTTGTGGTGAGATAGAAACAGCGCATCCAGGTTATCTCGGCTCTCAAGACACATTCTATGTTGGCAACTTGAAAGGTGTTGGTCGCATCTATCAACAAACCTTCGTTGATACCTACAGTAAAGTCGCCTTTGCCAAGCTCTACACAACGAAAACACCAATCACCGCAGCGGATATATTGAATGATAAGGTTCTACCGTTCTTTGAGGCGCATGAACTGCCAATGCTGCGAATCTTGACTGACCGAGGCACTGAATACTGTGGTCGTGTTGAGCAGCACGATTACCAGCTCTACCTAGCCATTAATGATATCGACCACACGAAAACTAAAGCGATGTCACCACAAACAAATGGTATCTGCGAGCGCTTCCACAAGACCATATTGAATGAGTTCTACCAAGTGACATTCAGAAAGAAACTGTATGGTTCTATCGAAGAGTTGCAGAAAGATCTGGACGAATGGATGGACTACTACAACAATCACCGTACTCATCAAGGAAAAATGTGCTGTGGCAGAACGCCGATAGAAACATTAGAGGATGGGAAATCAATCTGGGCTGAAAAGAATCTAGCCCAGATATAATCTGACAGGCACCAAGTCGAAAAGTGGGTAACTGTCAGATCAGGTCTGAATTAGTACAGTTGAAGGCACAGTAATCACAAGCTTTCCTTCATTTTTTGAGTCTAGTTATTGTTTGGTGGCAACAGTCCATTCCAACTTATTCCTTCTTTTGGATTTTCAACTCTGATCCTTTCACTTTATAGATTTTGAAATGATTAAAGTTATTTGGATATGGGAAAAAATAAAAATGCCCAAAAAACATCTCTACGACAAGGAGGTTCCTTTTACAAAGGTCAACCATTATTGAAAGGAAACAAATCATGATACCTACCAACGAAAAATCATGGTGCCAAACATATCTAAGATCACTGGATGTAAAAGGTATTGAATATAGATACTGGTCGTTAAGAAAACTTGCCCAAGATTATCAAGTAAGCCTGTCCAACATTCCCTTTACTAAGCGCCTGCTTATTGAAAATGTAATGCGTCAATCCTCTGACTTAAAAGAATCATCTCGAATTATTGAAGCTTTATTTGTTAAAAAATCGACGTTCGATTCCGAGAGCAGCAGTAACTCATCAGAATTTAATTTCTATCCCAGCAGAGTGCTAATGCAAGACTATACCGGCATACCTGCTTTGGTCGATCTTGCCGCGATAAGAGATGCTGTAGCTCAAGGGGGCGGAGACCCGTGCCATGTAACACCTAAGTGCCCGGTAGATCTAGTCATAGACCACTCGTTAATTGTTGACCAGTCAGGTTCAGAATCCTCAATACATACGAATCGTAAACATGAAATGGCTCGAAATAGAGAGCGCTATACATTCCTTAAGTGGGCACAAAAAAACTTCCGTAACTTGACCGTTATACCGCCAGGTAAGGGCATATGCCATCAAGTGAATCTGGAGTATCTATCTCAAGTGGTTCGTGTAAACGAAAATGGAGTGTTAACACCAGATACTGTTATAGGAACTGACAGCCACACGACTATGGTTAACGGGTTGGGTGTGTTGGGTTGGGGAGTGGGAGGTATAGAAGCCGAAGCTGTAATGCTGGGTCAACCGCTCAATATTGCCGTCCCACGTGTTGTCGGCGTGCGTCTTGATGGGCAATTGCGTCCCGGCGTTACAGCTACTGATCTGGTTTTAACGATTACAGAAAGATTGAGGTCCCACGGAGTGGTCGGTAAGTTCGTAGAGTACTTTGGTTGTGGCGTAGCTCATTTATCTGTGCCCGACCGTGCTACTCTAGCCAATATGGCCCCTGAGTATGGCGCCACATGTGGATTTTTCCCGATTGACGAAAACACGATTACCTATTTAACTCTTACAAACCGCCCCTCTTCATTAGTTGATAGAGTTCGTGCTTATGCTCAAGAGCAAGCACTATGGTTGGATACAAACAGCCCTTCACCGGAATATGATGAAACTGTTGTGGTGAATTTATCTGATATTGTCACTTCAATAGCAGGTCCCAAACGACCGCAAGATAGACTTAACATCAGTGCAATTAAGCAAGTGACTCTTGATCATTGTTCTATTGAAGGTGCCTCAAAGTTAGACCGCTTAGACTCATATAAGCACTTAAACCATGGCGATGTCGTCATTGCAGCTATCACATCATGCACTAACACATCGAACCCTGCTGTTATGCTTACTGCTGGTCTGGTTGCTATGGCAGCAGTTGAAAAAGGGTTGACCGTTCCTAGTTATGTCAAAACTTCTCTCGCACCCGGGTCATTAGCTGTCGCTCGATATCTCAACGATACTGGTTTACAACACTACCTAGACCTATTGGGATTTCATCGCGTTGGATACGGCTGCACAACATGCATTGGTAACTCTGGCCCACTGAAGAATAATCTTGAAACCGAGATCGTAGAAAACAACCTGAACGTATCGGCAGTATTATCAGGCAATCGGAACTTTGAAGGCCGAATTCACCCATCCGTTAGCCTAAACTGGCTTGCCTCACCACCATTAGTCGTCGCATTTGCGCTAGCGGGTACAACCTGTATTGACTTAGAAAACGAACCAATTGCTATCAATGGTAACAATGAACCTGTATTTCTAAGAGATCTTTGGCCAAGCCAATCCACGCTAAATGAAATGCTGAATCAAGTACATGAGAACCACTTTAGATTGAGCTACAACGATATTACTGAAGGCAATGAAGAATGGGAACAATTGTCGATGAAAGATAGTCCCTGCTACCCGTGGGACGAAAACTCCACTTATATACAACGCCCACCATTTTTGGAAGTACCATCACCAACTTTTCCTATTGAATCAGCGCGTGTATTAGCAATTTTGGGAGATTCGATTACAACCGATCATATTTCACCAGCGGGTCTCATTTCAGAAAATAGTCCGGCGGGTCAATATTTGCTTTCAAAAAACGTCCCATCAGGGGAGTTCAATAGCTATGGTTCACGCCGAGGAAATCATCACATTATGGTTCGTGGGACTTTTTCAAATTCACGTTTGGAGAACAAAATTGCCTCCCCGACTATAGGCGGTTTCACGAGATGTCACGGCGATACCAAACTTAATGACTGTAACATGTCGACCACTGAGAAAGCGTCCCCAGTTATTCCTATTTTCGACGCGAGCAGGAGATCAATTGAACTTCAAGTTCCTTTGGTAATATTTGCTGGCAAAGAGTATGGATCAGGTTCTAGTCGAGATTGGGCGGCAAAAGGATGTTTGTTATTGAATGTAAAAGCGGTAGTCGCGGAATCGTTTGAACGGATTCATCGCAGTAATTTAGTCGGTATGGGCGTGCTGCCTCTTCAACTGACTCGACCAGATGAATTGGATTCACTGACTCTAGAGGGTAATGAGACCGTATTTATCGCCCCGAATGAACCTATAAAGCCCTTATTAGACTTGAATATTATCGTGGTAACCGCTCAAGGTTCCGAACTCACCATTCCAGTTATTGCACGTATAGATAATTACAAGGAGCTAGAGTATTTCAATTCAGGAGGTATTCTTCAGTATGTTCTGAAGCAGCTGAAAGCGAATATACCTAAAATGTCATAGTGAAATCTGCCCCTCTGGCGATGAAATAACGGCTTCTGCGATAATTTATTACCGCAGACTGCCGCCCCTCTATATTTCAGATCTGATGTTGTTCTTCTTTTCTCTCTCACAGAGAAATACCGTAAAAGTTAGAACGAGCAATGTTGCACAGATGGAAGCTGAGAAAATCCCAAGATTTATAGCATTAATGTGGTCAGGGCTATATGCCAATTCCTAGATAAACAAGACCATCGTAAAACCAAGACTGGCTAACATATCGCCTGATAAATCATTCCCTCTACTAGAGAGAAGAGTAAAACGTTGCGAACTCCCAATAACCTCATATTTCTCGAAGAACAATAAAACCTACCATTCATAAAAGAAACCGGGACAAAATCGAAGATCCGAGAAAATACATTGATGAAGAAAGAAAAGGAGGCATAGCTGATTTTGTTCCCATAATGGATTCAGAATGAGTAACAGTGTTTGAAGATGAGGTGTATTTTTAGAGTTAAATAACTCCTTTTAAATCAATTTTTAATTGATGAAATACCCTGAAACTCGCCATTCACTGGCTATTTTCTGCAACATCACAGTTTCTATAGCCGAGCTTTTTTTCCCAAAACTTGCTGCGAAATTGATAACAAGATACTGACCATCAGCAACCCCAGGAAGAGAATTGTGTTCAGAAGCTCTTTTAACTGAGCGAGAAATAACTTTGCCTAAAGGTGTGCGTATTTGAGTAAGCATTCTTATCCATTTGGAACTTGAAATCCTTTCTTGAAACACAGGCGCAGCTTTACTCCAACTCAAGGCATATTCACCTGAATCAACAATCTCTAACCATGATATAGCCGCATCTCTTTTACTATCATTTATACCTAAAACCGTTGAATTTGATTCAACACTTAGATCAGCAACATCTAGTTCAAAAGCAGCTGCAATAGCTTTCTGTGATTCCAACGAACACTTACCTTCATTTTCCGCTCTTTGAACTGTGCGAAGACCGATACCTGCAATGAGTGCCAGATGTTCCTGAGACCAGAATTTTCCTGAACGAAGTTTTTTGATTAGTTCTTGATTTACCATCTATTCCAACTTTCCCAGAGAAAATACGAAAATAAATTATTACAGGAGTGTTATTAGTTTTCCACGTCAGTCATACGACACATACGCCAAACACTAGCCTAAGCAATTAGCTTTACTAAATTATGCAGCGATAATCCGTTGAGGATTGAATATTCACTTTAGGAAATAGTGAATAGCCAACATGATGTTAGTCTCTTTTAAAATTACCCAAAATCGGTCAATTAATGACAAAAGCGATGTGTCCGAAATTTGGGACAGGATCAATACTTTAGCGCACAAGAGTCAAATCGCTCATGTGCTTTAGATTCACTTCTTCATCATCTTTGCTAAATCAGCAAATGGATTGTACGTCGCCCCTTTGTGTTCATCTTCACCTGGTTTTATCTCACTACCATAAAGTTCATGTTCTAGGTATTTACTATGCTCATGATCGTGGCAGTAGAGACACAATAGCTCCCAATTGCTGCCATCCTCGGGGTTATTCGTATGATCATGATCTTTGTGGTGAACCGTTAATTCACGCAGATTTGAATATACAAACTCTCTAGCACACCTTCCGCATACCCAGGGATAGAGTTTTAGAGCTTTTTCTCTATAGCCTGCTTCTTTACGTGCGTAATTGGCACTGGCTCCGTAATGGTCTGATGACATGTTTGTACCCTAAGTCGTATTTAAACTCAGATGCTAGCACGAGTATAAATTGGGGAAAAGTGACCAATGTTTCGCTGTTCGCAATCAGGGATTGATGCAAAATGGACCTTAACTCAACCAGCCAAAGCAGTCAGCGCCTTGTTGGCAAAGTTTGTCAGTACTTTTATTAAGTTAGAGATTTATGAATAGCTACAGGTATAAAAAGTCGCTTAACGTCATTCAGTCGTAATGCCGCAAATAATAAACTTTATAACCTTTTTAATTCTTCCAGCTTCTCTTTCACAATGAATTTTATGAAACTATCTCTAGCAGAATTACCCAAGTCCTCGTTCCAAATTAAACCAACATCCCATATAGCACTTGAACTAGGTAATGGAATAAAACGAACACTTTCATTGGCTATATTTTCAACACTGGCAGGAACAATGGTAAAGCCTATATTTGCTGAAACTAGTGCTAGAAGTGTCAGAATATCATCAGCTTCCTGTGCTGGATGTAATGTTTGATTTTGCTCTATCAGTAACTTTTCTATCTGTTTGGCTAACCCTAACCCACGTTCTGGTGTGAGTCTTAAGTAATCTAAATGACGTAATGAATTCCAAAGCTCGCTTTCGTCAATCAATTGGCTACGATGAACTGCGACTACTAAATGATCTGAGGAAAACTTTATACCTTTAAGTGGAGGAATGGCTGGTAGTCGGTTAAAGCCAAGGTGAAGTTCTCCGCGTAATAAGGATCCAGTTTGTAGCTGTGATGGCATGTCATTGAGCACAATATGAATATTCGGAAACGCCTGTTTAAACTGAGCGATATAGTGTGGAGCAAGATGATAGGAAGATATCCCAAAGCCTATTTTAAGGGTTCCCGTCGTTCCCTCAGCCACCAAATGAGTTAGAGCCTGAAAGGCATTAAAGTTATCCACCATACGTTGTGCTTCGGGCAGAAGCGTCAGACCAGCCTGAGTCAAACAAGCACCTTGTCTTCCTCTCTCAAAAAGAACCAATCCGGTATGCGCTTCGAGACGCTGAATCTTTTTGGTTAAAGCCGACTGCGTGATGCAAAGATGTTCAGATGCTACTCGGTAGTTACCATCTGTAGCTAACTGGCAAAAAGTGCGTAATTGATCGAAATCCATTCCATACCGTCATTAAACATAGAATATTTTTCATTATATGGAATGTATTTGAATTTTTATACTGGTGACGTCAATTCAGAACAGCAAAGGAGCTCTCAATGAAAGACGTGCGTGTTGCCTCAGTCCAGTTCAATCATAAAGCTAATGACAAAATCTACAATCTCTCAGTCATTAAGCACTATGTAGAAAAAGCCGCACTATTAGATGTGAAAATTATAGTGTTTCCCGAAATGTGCGTAACTGGATATTGGCATGTATCAAAACTCAGTAGGTCGGAGATTCAAACCCTCTCTGAGCGTGTTCCCCAGGGAGAGACATGTCAGGCTTTATTAGTTATGTCCGCTAAGCACAAAATCAGTATTGGTGCGGGTTTAATTGAAATAGACGATGCAGGTAACCTCTACAATACCTACACAATGGCGATGCCTGATGGCCGACTAAAGAAGCATCGAAAACTTCATACATTTGTCAGCAAACACATGGCAAGTGGTAGTGAATATACCGTTTTTGACACACCACATGGATGCCGTGTAGGTATACTTATCTGTTGGGATAATAACCTAGTCGAAAATGCCAGAATCACCGCTTTGAAAGGCGCAGATATCCTCGTTGCACCTCATCAAACCGGTGGCTGTAATTCCCGCAGTCCTAACGCCATGGGACTCATTGACACCCAATTATGGTATGACCGTAAACAAAACCCTGACGCCATACGTAAAGAAATGCAAGGACAGAAAGGACGTGAATGGTTAATGCGCTGGCTACCGTCACGTGCTCATGACAACGGGATGTTTCTAATATTCAGTAATGGCGTCGGTGTCGATATGGATGAAGTCAGGACAGGTAACGCCATGATCCTTAATCCATATGGACAAATCATAGCTGAAACAGATTGCGTCGAAGACGATATGGTCATCGCCGACCTCAAAGCACACGAGTTAGATATGTGTACAGGGCGACGTTGGATTCGTGGCCGCAGACCAGAACTCTATCAACCGCTCACGGCCAAAGGTAGTGAACTGTCACCTTTTGATGCTAGATTTTCAGAAGAAAAAATAGATTAGGTGTGCCTCTACATTGGACACTGACACAGTTAACAACTGTAGTCAGTGTCCATATTAACTATTCCAATAACACTAACGATTTCCCAATCTATTGATGCTAATTAACATCAGATAAAAAGGACGCAAATCTAATAAAATATAAGCCAATTCAATTTTGGACAGTAGTACACCTTCTTCCCTAGAGCGCACCGAACTATGAACATTATTTTGAGATCTTCACACTACTTTCAATACTAAACGTCTACTACGCTTTTAGCTGTTTCACTAAACAGGGACGCTAGGATGACAAAAATCAAATTATCACAATATGTTATCGCCCTTGGGGCAATAACAGTACTTTCCGCTTGCTCTTCAACATCAACCCAAATCAGTAGTTATGGTGCTGCTGTAGAACAACTTACAAGCCAGATTGACGCTACCATAAACGAGACTAACCAATTGAGTATCGACTATAAGTTGTCAAGAATAGCGGAGCAAAGCCACTACGGGGCCAACAAGGATTCTTCCAATGGTGGATGCTTCATCGTTGTTTCGCAAATAACAGACAACGTTGACGGTAATAGCAATCTCTGTACTCGTATAGGATTACCGACATTTGAAGATATTACACCCGTCATTCCAGAGAATGAGATAAAGTCACTCTACCTTTATAAGGCCAACAAAGCATTGCAATCTTATGCTCAGAGTCTCCAAAAGCTTAATGACGCAGGCTCCGCTCAAGAAATTACATCTGCAACGATCAAACTCGATAGTTCACTCGTGGGGTTATACACGCAATACGAGGCTCTATCGGGCGACACGGCATATAATGAAGATTTCCATAAAACCCTAGATATTGTCTCTGGCTCGATAGCTGCCATAGGACGCTCAGTAGCTGAAGCAAAACGACGTAAGGCGCTCAAAACTATTATAAAAGAAGCTGATCCATGGATTATCAGAGTAACGAAGTCAATGGAACAGGAACTTAACAATGACCATTTGGGGAAGTTAAAAAAAGCCTATGAGCAGACCTCTTTAAGGGAATTATTCACAAACTATAATGACTTAGTGCGAGCGAACAAACTAGATAAACAACAGCGCAAAGAAATGATCAACGATATTTATGAAACATGGAAAGATTACAGTGCCCGTGAAATGAAGAGCAATGCTTTAGTCAAAGCCGTTGAGAAAATAAGAGTCTCACATAACACTCTAAAATCCGAAGTTTCAAGAGATATATTTGTCAGCTCAGAAATATCGAATACTGTCAGCGAACTTAACGACTATTACAAGCAACTTGACTCTTTTCATGAACTGCTCGCTTCATGCAAAGGCACACTTAAGTTAGAAGATGAAACATACACTTGTAGCAACGAAGGCTAAGGACGTCAGAAGGAATGATGTATGGATATTGAAACCCAATTAGAAGAACATTTAGTTAAAACGATAAAGATCACAAACAGAAATATTCCGATTTTAAGTGACGAAAAACGACGTATCGCAGAACTTACTGTAATCGAAGCAATAAACAAACTAGAGCTACTTATAAAGGGCAAATCAACAGCAACGTCTCAAGAACAACAAGAAGCTCTGGATGCACTGAAGGAGATCACTAAAGAGGCAACGGAAGCTAAGAACGATATAGCTAAGATATCGAATGCCATCGACAAACTAGCGGGTGCAATTAACAAAGTTGAAAAAGTGGCATCGAAAGTCGTTAAGTATATTTAGCGATATACTGGATTACGACGAGTTGCAAAATGGTCTTATCTTCAGAAAGTGAAGACAAGACCTTAATTCGGGTGTCAGACCAATCAATCTCGCTTGCCTTGGTTCTCGGCAAGCGATGCCTTTGACTAGAGTTTCCCTATCGCAATAATTCGGTACGTTTATTTTGCGAGTTTATCCAGCATAGCTTTAGTGACCAAGGTCACTCCTTTTTCAGTCACGCGGAAACCATTCGCTATATCTTGCTTTCTATCATAACCAATACATAAGCCGGCAGGGACACTACAATAACTGTCAAGGATGACTCGTTTCAACTTAGCACGCTCACCCACATGGCTACCATGCAACAACACTGACTCTTCGATAAGGCTGTATGAGTGGGCATGAACACTCGAATATAACAATGATTTTCGTATGGTAGAGCCTGAAATAATGCACCCTCCTGATACCGTTGAATCTACGGCCATTCCGCGTCGTTCGTCGTTGTCAAAAATGAATTTAGCAGGTGGAAGCTGCTCTTGATACGTCCAAATTGGCCAAGCTTTATCATAAAGATCAAGTTGTGGCTTAGGAGTAACAAGCTCCATGTTGGCTTCCCAAAATGAGTCTAATGTGCCCACATCACGCCAATAGGGTTGATTGTCACTGTCAGGGTCTTTGAAAGAGTACGCGAAAACATTGCTCTCATTAATAATTGAAGGAATGATGTCGTGTCCAAAATCATGGGTCGAGCCTTCGGTATCCACATCTTTTAATAGCTGATTGAAGAGAAAATCAACATTAAACAGGTAATTTCCCATTGAAGCCAAACACTTACCCGGTTTATTCGGAATCTCATTAGGTTGTGCTGGTTTCTCATCAAAGGCAACAATTTTACTTTTAGAATCTACAGTCAAAACACCGAAACTGCCCGCTGCTTCTTCGGTATCGACTTCAAGACAACAGACTGTCATATCGGCATTATTCGCCACATGCTCAGCGAGCAAAGTACCATAATCCATGCGGTACACATGGTCACCAGACAAAATTAGAATGTATTTAGGATTATGAGAACGAATGATATCAATATTTTGATATACCGCATCTGCTGTACCAGCATACCAATCATCACCGGTTCGTTGTGAAGCTGGCAAAATTTCAACAAATTGTTGAGCCCTAAAACTTCCCCAACCACGGCTAATATGGCGGATCAACGAGTGTGATTTATACTGAGTTGCGATACCTACTCGGTGAATACCTGAGTTGAAACAATTTGATAATGGGAAATCGATAATACGAAACTTGCCACCAAAATAAACAGCTGGCTTGGCTCGAGAATCAGTGAGTTCAAAAAGACGGCTACCACGGCCTCCTGCCAATATCAAAGCATATGTATCTTTAGTCAAATTACTGATATGTCTGTCATAGTTATGGGACATAGAGGCCTCCTGAGCGTACGATTTATATAGATTTATTAGTTAGTTTTGTTATTAAAAGGCGTAGTTAAAGAACGGGCAGCGGTGCTGTCTATTGAATCTATGTTAGTTACTATATCGTTCAATCAACCGTTAAACTGTGACTAACTCAGGGCATTGCAGTTAGACAGGTTGAGCTAATTTGAAATAATTAAAGAACTAACAAGGCATTGCCCACCTACAAGTCTCACTTACTTTAAAGCTAGGTCGAAACCTATTTGCCTGCTTCACTTCTCGGTTGTTTTGCTGTTTGAAGTCACAAACTTTATTTGCTCCAGTGTTATGCCTAACTATTGTCTAATACTCCTCGGCTACACACTGAGTTCACCTTTTGCGAATAGTGAATACATCCAAGTAAAAACTTGCACCAAGTGTCACTTATTGCTCGCTGACTAGTAAAAACTTGCCCACCACTTGATAAAAAATCATTAAGCCACTGAAATATAGACACTTTATAATTGGCACTTCACTTGCCTACTCCCTCTACTCGTATGCGATAAACGTTGTTCAGAGGGATACATGACAAAGCTTAATTTCACGTTAACGGTTGATGGACTACCTGAAGACACGTTTGTTGTACGCGAATACAAAGGCTATGAATCTCTATCCGACACCCTTTTAGACAACGGTGATACTTGTTATGGATTTCGCTACTACATTGATTTAGCAAGCCGTCGGGCAAACCTCACGGCTAACAATATCGTCGACCGAAATGCGCATTTGAAGGTGTACAGAAACGGAGAGGAGGTTCAGCAGGTCAACGGCATCGTTCGAAGTTTCAGCCAAGGTGACACTGGGCACTCACACTCTTACTATTCCGTCACACTAGTTCCCTCATTAGAGCGTTTGTCGCTGCGCCAAAATTGTAGGATTTTTCAGTTAAAAACCGTTCCTGAAATCATCACCTTGTTATTGAATGAAATGGGCATCAGTGATGTTGTCTTTACCTTGAAACAGCCCAAAAAGAAGCGTGAGTTTTGTGTTCAATACCGTGAAAGTGACTTGGCTTTCGTGCAAAGACTCGCAGCAGAAGAAGGCATCGTTTACCACTTCGCCCATAAGAATGATAAACACACGTTATTTTTTAACGATGACAGCAATACTCAACCAAAGCTCAATACGCCAATTCCTTACAATGCTGCCGCTGGTGGAACGGCGGATTCTACCTTCGTTTTTTCTCTCATCAAGAGCACTCAATCCGATGTTTCTGAGATTCAGCTTTCTGACTATAGCTTCAAAAAGCCCGATTATCTTTTCCGCCAAACTAGCGCTGGCACTGAATTGGATTACCAATTAGAAACATACGAACACTTTGATTTTCCAGGACGATTCAAAGACAACGAAAACGGCAAATCTTACAGCCAAGCTCGATTAGGCTTTTTGCGCAGAGAAGCGAAGACAGCAATTGCGAAAAGCAACGAGCCAGCACTTCAAGCGGGATATAAATTTGATTTAGAAGAACATCTGGACGACACCAATAATCGCGATTGGCTGGTCGTTTATGCTCAACATTCCGCAACCCAGCCACAAGCTTTAGAAGAAGCCGGTGGGCATGGCGCGACCACCTACTCAAACCAACTCAAACTGATTCCTGCACACATACACTGGCAAGCTACGCCAATGGCGAAACATCAAGTGGACGGCCCCTGTATTGCCACCGTCGTCGGGCCTGAGGGCGAAGAGATTTTCTGTGATGAACACGGACGTGTAAAACTTCACTTCCCATGGGACAGATACTCGAAAGGAGACGAACACAGTTCTTGTTGGGTTCGAGTATCGCAAAGCTGGGCTGGAAGCCAATACGGTGTTATAGCGGTTCCACGCATAGGCCATGAAGTGATTGTCTCATTCTTAAATGGCGACCCTGACCAACCTATCGTGACAGGGCGTACCTATCACGCAACAAACACTCCACCCTACTTGCTGCCGGAGAACAAAACCAAAACCGTTATCCGCACTGAAACCCATAAAGGGACAGGATTTAACGAGCTCAGTTTTGAAGACCAAGCCAACGAGGAAAAAATCTATCTGCATGCTCAAAAAGATTATGAAGCCGATGTTCTCAATGATCATTCAACCCACATAAAACAGGACAAGCACTTAACGGTTGATAACGACCAATTTAGCTATATCAAAAACAATCAGCACATCACTGTAAACGGAGAAAGCCGCTTAAAAGTCGTGAAAGACTTCACCCAAATAATAAGCGGTAACCATCACCATAAAGTGGGTAGCCTGTATACCACTATCGCAGGAAGTGAAATTCACTTACAAAGTGGCACCAAAATAGTCATTGAAGCAGGAGCAGAAATCACATTTAAAGCCGCTGGTAGTTTCGTCAAAATAGACGCTTCTGGTGTCAGTATCGTAGGCCCAGCCATCAACCTGAATTCCGGCGGTCGAGCAGGTAACGGAAGCGGATATAACGGTCAATCTCCCACACTCCCAAATGGTGTTGAAAAACGACAACCTCCAGTAAAAAGCTCCAGTCAAGTCTCATATCAGCAACTTTTGAACGCTGAAAAAAATCACGTACCGGCAGTTAAAACATGCCCACTAGTAAAAGAGAATAGATGATGAAAGAGTGGGTTTTAGATCATTCAAATCACATCTACTGGTTGGTTACCGCTGATCTATTTAAAAAGGCACTCTATGAAAACATGCCAGCAGATGAAGCCATTCCCCTTTTCTGTATCGGTCAATTTAAAGACTTGATGCCGATGTCACCTTGGCTGCTACCCTCTGAATCGTTAACAGTTCTAAATGAAGAACTCCTTCAACAAGGATTGCTGCTGGAATCAGACTACCCTACAAATGAAGTGTTGAACCATCTGCGCAGCCTGCTGCTTGCTGGCTTAGACGGTGAAGAGGTTCTTTTTAGATTTTATGACCCTATAGTCATCGCGCCCATGTTAAACCTAATGCAAGAGTCAGAAAAATACCTTTTTATGGGCAACATTAAAACGTTACGGTATTGCCACCTCGAGAAAGTCTTCATTTTGAACAATCCGCTACATGATTGCCATAAAAAGAATGAAGAACCTTGGTGGGTTATTCAACCTGAGCATTTAGTGAACTCCTATGACTTAGATACTCATTGTCAGATTTTAGATAGACGTTTTTGGAATGTCATACCCGAAGTCATGGAGGCTAACGTTACTTCCAATATCATCATTAAAGACGCACTTATCTATGCATCAAATCAGCAGTGGTCTAGTGATGACGCTGAACTCTATGCTCTTTCACAACTGCTAGTAACAAGCAACTCTTCTATCGCAGACATAACCAAAAAATTCCACTTATCCAGCAGTGACGCTACCACATTAGTAAAATTTAGTGAGGTTAAAGCATGAGTACACTTGGCGTTAACAGTTGTTGCCTCAGCTGTGAACAATATAAAGACTGGATAGAAATTGTGATTCGTGATGAACACAATAGGCCCTTCCCAAACATAAAAGGCATCCTCACAGGTGCTTGTGGTGCTACTTATCCAATCACTGTTGGAGAACACCCAATCTTTTTAGACTCATTAGCTTCAGGCCGTGTGTCAATAACACTAGAAAACGATTTGTGGCTAGAAGCAACTCAAAGTCGCTTACCTGCAGAAGGTAAAGCCAAAGGTCTCAAGGATTGGCTTAGTTTACATCCACATGGTTACAACCAAAGCGCTTGGAAGAGTCAAACATTAGCTTTGGGAGATTTCATTCAACTAAAACCAAATCAAGAGATCCCTAAACGTCACCTCGCTAATGCATGTGAAACGCCAAACCTCGTCACAGGCAAGAGTCACTATATAACCATTCAAGGGTGTCGATATATCACTTTACGTCTGGGAGTATTTTTTGATGGTACAGCAAACAACACCTACAGTGCCAAATGGGGCAAAAAGCAACTCGATAAACATGTGAATCTTTGGAAAGCATCGTATGAGGCTTCAAACGCCATCCTACGTGACAAGGGGATATTTAAGGAACACCTATCGGCCGTAGAGCTAATAGATAAATGTTTTGAATACCCACCAGAAATAGAAAACCTTGAATGTGCTAGCGCAAAAAACGAACTCACCAATATTCAAAAGCTGTTTGATTTATACAGAAATAATGAATTCAGCAATAACAAAGATGCTTACTATCATGCTCAATACATAACAGGAATTGCTACAGGAAACAGTACAGAGATAGCTCCCGCTGATGAAGATCAAGAATGCGGTCAAGGCATGGGTATAGGTAAATACGGAGTCTTGGAGAAAGTAAAAACTGGTATAGAACAAATCTGTAGTCAAATGGAACTTATTATTTCAAATGCAAAAAGGCATTTCATTGTAGATGGATTCAATAAAGTTGAATTCGATGTTTTTGGATTCAGTCGAGGTGCGGCGGCGGCAAGACACTTTATAAATACCGTTTTTGATAATAACGATAGGTTATTCCAAGAACCTTTTTCCAATGCATGCATATCCCATCGTTTTTATTTGACTCATAATTTCGACTGGAATAGTAATGAACATTGCTGCATTGCCTTTGCGGGATTGTTCGATACCGTTGCGGCAGTGGCAAACTTTTGGGAGCTGGACTTTTCAGCACATGATAATGATAACGGTCCTATCAAACTCTGGTTAAACCCAGACCGCGTAGCGAAAGCCGTTCATCTGGTAGCAAGTAGCCATACTGAATACCGCCACAACTTCAGTGTAAACTTATTAAATAAAGCACCACACTTTGATGAAATAGTGGTGCCGGGCGCTCATTCAGATATAGGAGGAGGTTACCATTCTAGACAAGCGTTTAGTGATAAAAGCTACTTACTTCCGTTACTCGAAAACCAATTAATTAAGTCTATCTCAAAAGACAATATTCCCCGTTTTGAGGAAACACGCATAGTTAATTCAATGCTATCCAAGCTAGAAAAATCAAAGCATTTCGATCAGTCACATGGCTGGAGTATAGACAGCTATCTTATACCTAAACATAAAATTCGTTTTGCAGCCAAAGACAATAAGTATGCAGAAGCGAGGTTATTGTATCGTAACTGTACAGAAGGCGATTTATCTCGATTGTACTTAAGAGTGATGTTCGGGCTTGCAGTGCATCATGGTGTCCCTTTCGATGATTCGGAAGGTAGTAACGTAGTATGGAACAAGTCCAATGATAGTAATATTGGTAAAGTGGAATACTACACCATCCCTAAGAGTCTGTATTACCCCAACAAAAATGCTCCCCCTTTCCCTTTTGGCGAATTTTGCCAACACGCTATGGACATAGCCAAATCAGGTAACATTATAGAATTGCAAGAGACTCTCGGCTCCCCAAAACTCACAAAGCTCTTCCAGTCTCTTAACCTTATACATCATTCCTCAAATGAAAGCTTGAGTAGCGGAGTAATCAAACCATTTATACCTAATTTGAAAGATAACCGCTATTTAAGAGAGGAGTACGAATGTGAAGTGTAACTTTAAGATTGTTTCAATACTTACACTAATCCCTGCTATTACAGCTTGCTCAGCCAGAGCAGACTTCCCTAACGACGAACGTTTTCATCCATGGAGAATAGGAGTCGCGATACCATGGGTCTACGTATCCGGCGTAACAGAAGCTTATGGAGTGAATGAAAAGAATGATTGGACAAGTTTAATGCTGCCATATAGTCAACTATTGTTAAGCGATAGCAGACGAAACATCAATTACATTCGGGAAGATCTGCAACGGCAAGACTATGATGGCTATGGAATTGCACTTGGACATTCAGACTTTACTCCCAATCAAATTGGCTTAGGTTACAAAACTCTGCCAGATGAACTCTATCTCTATTGGAATTCAAGTTTCACTAATAGACATTACGCAACCGTGGTCAAAGTTACACCAAAAATAAAAGCCGCCATGAAGAAACCCTATCCTCATCCTTGGATCGAGGGAGAAAACTGCTATCAGACTACTTTTAAGTTCGGATTATTACCCGATGGACGAGCAAAACTTTGGCTGGAGGGGTGCAATGTTTATACGTATGTTGGAGTATTTGCCCCTGCTCGCTCCGAGTTAAGAAGCCCAAATTGGACGAAAGAAACTTCAAGTGCTTATCACGCGGCTAAACAGGAAGGTTTAACTATAGAACCAATACCTTGGGAAAAAGTAGACAAAGTCTGGTACAACGAAAAAAGGGATAAAATGCAAACACTTGAAGAAGCGTTGAGATAGTAGATTCAAACATCTAACAAAATGTTAGTTGATATATATCGACCGAGTACTTCTCCAAAATCTAATACGCCCGATAAAATTCATCAGGCGTATTGGACTCAAATGAACATCAATCTACTCGGTACATAGTTTCAATGCGGATGTATTACCTTAATTTTGAATGTTTACAAACGCTTTGTCTTGACTGATACCTGATACATCACACAACGACTGGATTATACGAATGTTCGCTAGGTGTAGAATAACGACATCAACATCGTCGCTTGACCGACCGCTTCGTTGCTGTACTTGCTGAAAAGCAGCTCCCATACCACACACTGCACGCATCTGATGTAAGTATAGGAGCTGGCGCTATCAAACCACTTAAAGCCAAGTTGGTTGATAATACTTATCAACGTAAGGAACTTGAATGTGAACAGTAGTTTAAAACTTATAGCCGTGATACTTATGGCTTCGAATGCATCAGCATGTTCAACCACTGACGACTTCCCTCAAGACGCACGATTCCATCCATGGAGAATAGGAGTCGCTATACCATGGGTCTACGTATCCGGCGTAACAGAAGCTTATGGAGTGAATGAAAAGAATGATTGGACAAGTCTAATGCTGCCATATAGTCAACTATTGTTAAGCGATAGCAGAAGAAACATCAATTACATTCGGGAAGACCTACAACGGCGAGACTATGATGGCTATGGAATTGCACTTGGACATTCAGACTTTACTCCCAATCAAATTGGCTTAGGTTACAAAACTCTGCCAGATGAACTCTATATCTATTGGAACTCAAGTTTCACTAATAGACATTACGCGACCGTGGTAAAAGTTACACCACAAATAAAGGCCGCCATGAAAAAGCCTTATCCACATCCAAGTTGGCGATTCGAAGGACAAAACTGCTATCAGACTACTTTTAAGTTCGGATTATTACCCGATGGACGAGCAAAACTTTGGCTGGAGGGGTGCAATATTTATACGTATGTTGGAGTGTTTGCCCCTGCTCGCTCCGAGTTAAGAAACCCAAATTGGACGAAAGAAACTTCAAGTGCTTATTACGCCGCTAAACAGGAGAGCCTCACTATAGACCCAATACCTTGGGATAAAGTAGACAAAGTTTGGTACAACAAAAAAAGAGATACAATGCAAACACTTGATGATGCTTTGAAATAGATAATTAAGATTTATTTCGTGCAACTAACACAGATAATAATTTAAATGCCTCTTAGTTTAACGGTAAGAACGCTCTCTACTATCTCTATTGTCACCTCTCTCTAACAGAATACTTGAATACTATAGAAATCGATTCGTCTTTAACCCGTTAACTAATTTATCATTGCTCACAATATAATTGTGCGATACCTTGATATTGTGAACGTTAATCAGACTTGAAGTCTCGGCTATTGCCGCTAAAACTTCATTGAGAAAATAAGAAACTAAAAGTACTTCAACCGGAATACAAGGACAGAATAATGAGCTCAATTTATGATATTGATTTAGTGACAATCGAAGGTAAACAGCAAAAGCTAGCTGACTTTAAAGGTAAAACACTGCTGATCGTTAACACTGCTTCTGAATGTGGTCTCACACCTCAATATGAAGGTTTAGAAAAGCTTTACCAAGCTGAAAAAGAGAATGGATTAGAGATTCTTGGTTTTCCATGTAATCAGTTTGGCGCACAAGAACCAGGTCAAGAGGCAGATATTCAGTCATTTTGCAGCATGCGTTTTGGCGTAACTTTTCCTCTATTTAGCAAAATCGAAGTTAACGGCGAAGGTCGTCACCCTCTATACCAACATCTGTTTTCTGCTCTACCAGAGCGCACTACTGCGCCAGAAAGCGGTTTTGCAGAAAAGCTCAAAGGTCATGGTATCGAAGCGAAAGAAGGCGATATTATGTGGAACTTTGAAAAATTCCTAGTAAGTAAGGATGGCGAAGTTATTGGGCATTTTGCTCCAGATATGACTCCAGACCACGAAATTCTAGCTAAGGCGATTGAAAAAGCTCTAGCATAATTCCTTACCCAGTATTTAATCCCCCGAGCCATCAAGTTCAGGGGATTATGTCTTATCTATTTAATTATTTTTATTGCCTTTTCCGTTGCTGTTGTTGCTGTTGCCACCACCATTATCATTTTTAGATTTGTTGCGGTTAGTCTTTTCTTCTTTATACATCTTCATTTCACCTGTACCGTTACCAGGGTTTGAATAACGACTATGGGCTGCAAATTCTTCTTGGGTAATCACACCATCTTTGTTCTTATCGAATGAGGCAAATGCGCTCACTGAGTCTCTCTTATTCAATTGTTTTGCATTCGTAGTTGAATCACTTCCCTGATTCATTTGCATGGGCATACTTGAACGGTATGTATCCAATTCAGACATACTGATCACGCCGTCACCATCGGTGTCCACGCTCTCAAATGAAGGCATAATTCTCATTGGTCGAGTATCTGTCTCTTCACTCGCCAAACTGTTAACAGACAATACGCTCGCACACACTAGTAATCCGACACTTAGTTTGTTCATAGTTAGGTACCTACTCATGACTAAAGACCTTTTAATAATAGAATAGTTAACGCTAACTGCAGCCCTATAAATGAAGTAAATAGTTTTAAAAATAAAGATTGGAATCAGAGTTTAAAAAGGCCTCTGATTTCTTTCATAACCAAAGACCTTGATGCGAATAAATACTAGATTATTTTGACTCTACAAATTCAAGTTTGGTACTAGGAAATACTTGAACGATATAGCGGCTAGTTGTGTAGATGAGAAGAGCAATACCCAACATTTCCAGCGTTTCTTCACAGGTGTAACTCATGGCATAAATAAACGACTCTGTTCCCGATTTCTGCGCGATCACACCGCCCACCAGTTCAAGCCCTATCGCACCTGATAAGAACACTACGCCAGATAGCAGATACAGTCCCAACATATTTTTTGGCAAATTCAGCAGGAATCGAAAGTAAGCAGTACCCAACACAATTGCCACAATGCCATATGGAATAACCCATGCGAAATAGAAAACACCTGAAGTATGTAAAGTCTCTCTCACTGGGCCAACGAGCATTTCATGAAACTCTGATGACTCATCTATTGATAAAAAGATAAAGATAAATGCTAAGCCAAACCAAGGAAAACTAGATTCCTTTCTCACCCGATGCATATAGCCAACCAACGCAAGTAGACTACTTGCAACAAACATCGCAAATGAAGAATACAAGGTTGGAATGTTCATTTCTGTATCAACATCGACAAGACGAATAAAGCTCTTAATATGAGGAAAATTCAGATAGAACCGAGCATATACACCAACCAAGTTGGCAATAACAAGAAGGACGATTATAAATAGAAACGTCAAAAATATAGACTTGGGATTTAACTTCACACTCACTGCGGTTCTCCACCTATATGCTGGTTCAATAAGTTAAGTCAGTTCTATTAAATATGTAACCAGACACACATTCTTTTTCGTGTAGTAATCCTAGCTAACTCATTAATGTACCGTCTAGAAATTTCTAGTATTAATTCAATTAATAGCAATATTAAGAATGTAGAACTCTAGAACAATCACACACCCGTTACTGCAAAACTCGATAGATCATTTGAGGACAAGCTCTGTATAGATCTAAATCACTGGAAGCTCTCGCAAGCAAAAACCTTTGCAGCAATCATCTACACTTTCTTGGCTATAAAGTGTACATGCAACAGCCCTACAACTAAGCCCCACACCACAGAACCAATCCCAAGAAATGTCACTCCAGACAAGGTGATCAGAAATGTGTATAGAGCGGATTCACGAATATTTTCGTCTTTAAAAGCCGTCTGAAAACACATCAATAAGGTACCGAGCAAGGCGAGACCTGCAAGAATCTGCGTCACTTCTTTAGGCAGAGCTAGGAACGTTGCCACCACCGTGGTCGCCCAAACACCGGCTATCAAATAAAAGATGCCTGCCCAAATCACAGCACGATATCTTTGAGCGGGATCTTCATCGACTTCTTTGTTCATACAAATCGCCGCGGATATCGCTGCTAAATTCACGCTAAAGCCGCCTATAGGTGCAAACAGAATATTGGCTAAACCACTACCAAGAAGCAACGGCTTGACTGGAACTTCATAAGAGTGCGATCTCATCATGGCAATACCGGGTAAGTTTTGAGAAAGCATAGTAATGATATAAAGCGGAAAGCTCAGGTTGATCATCGCTGCGATACTAAAACTCGGCGAGATCCACTCCGGTCTTGCAAACGTCAGATCAATACTTTGATTGTCGAATGCACCACTAATCACTGAATAAACAATACCAACAAGCAGCAATATCGCCATAGTGTACTGAGGCAGAAATCGCTTTCCAGCTAAAAATGCGGCAAACATACAGAAGAAGATAATAGGGTCTGTCATCACAGGGCTAAAGGTTTTCACGCAGAACGAAAGCAAAATAGCTCCCAACATTGCAGTCGCCAACTGCGGAGGGATATTAGCCAGAGCTTTACTCAGTGGTGATATCAGCCCCGTAAATACAATCAATAAGCCAGAGATGACAAATGCGCCTAGCACCACTGACATATCATATTGCCCGACTACAGCTACCAGCATAGCCGCTCCCGGCGTTGACCAAGCCGTTAAAATTGGCTTCTTGAAATACCAGGAAAAGGCAATCGAAGTGAGGCCCATTGCTAACCCAAGAGCCAGCAACCAACTTTCTATTTGAGAAGAAGTAGCACCCGCGGCCGTTGCAGCTTGAATAATTATCACCACCGAACTGGTGTAACCCACTAATACTGCGGTAAAGCCTGCCGAAACGTGACTTAAATTAAACATTCCTTTTTGCATTTCATACCCTTTTCCTAGAAATCCTTTTAGTCGTGCGTTATAACGTACGTAGCTGAGAATATCACCGTGCGCTATAACGCACAACAAGGATTTTATTTGTGGATGACACCATTTTCAAAACTCAAATAGCCAACTACTTACGTGCTCTAAGAACAAACAAAGGGTTGAGTTTAGATGCAGCATCAAAGCTAACTGGAGTTTCAAAAGCCATGCTTGGGCAAATCGAAAGAGGCGAATCAAGCCCAACCATTTCAACACTTTGGAAGATTGCCAGTGGATTAGAAACCTCATTTTCAGCTTTCTTTGCTGATGAACCAGAGCTACGAAGCAGTGAGCTGATCTTTCCTGACGATCCCAAAATGAAAGTAAATACGTTGTTCCCCTTTAATGAAGACGCTGGATTTGAAATGTTCGAAATAACCTTAACCGATCAGCATCAACAGATGTCGGAAGCCCATGATGTAGGGGTAATAGAGCATGTCCACGTTCTAAGTGGTGAACTAAATCTCTACTTTGAGGGGCAATGGCACCTTATTGGTCAAGGAGAGAGCATTCGTTTCATGGCAGATCAACCCCATGGCTATCAAGCGGTTACAGATAAGGCTGTATTTCAGAACATAGTCTGTTATCCAAGAAGATAGGTAGCTTTATATCTAAACGCTGATTTAAAAAAGTTAATCACCCACACATTACTGAAAAGGTGTTTTAATATTAATTGTAATTAATGCTTTTTTTGTATATCGTACCAACGATAAAACACTCAGATACTGATGAAGAATATTTTACTAAATGCTTCTAATTACTTGTTAAATCTGTATTTGATAAGCATCAGTGGGAAGAGTGGATAGGCAAAATGGCTCGCTGAGCATGTCAAAAGGTAAACATCAAGCGCAGTCCATTTGAAAAGGGTTCTGAGTAATTTTTATGATTTGCTCAGTTGTCTATTACTTTTCGAGTGTGAGAGTTTGATGGATTTTTCTTTGGCTCAGGCTTTAGGGTTAGTCAGTTTTGCTTTGGGTATATCAACGTTTTATCAAAAAGATGACCGTAAATTGAAAATCATTATGTTGATTTTCAATATGAATCATCTGTTGCATTACTTGTTACTCGGTTCAATGACTTCGGCTTTAAGTGCTGCCTTATCTGCCGCAAGGACCGGGACATCGATTTATACTTCCTCTAGATATGTTGCCGCTGTATTTATAGTTTTGGGTCTAACTTTAGGGTTAAGTATTTCAAACCACTGGTGGGACATGTGGCCGATTGTTGGGACTGTTATCGGGACATTCGCTGTGTTTATGCTCAGGGGGATAGCGATGCGCATTGCCTTCTTAGTTGGAGGAGTCTGCTGGTTAATCAACAATATAATCGTAGGTTCCATTGGTGGAACCATGCTTGAAGCGACCTTGATTTGCGTTAACTTGCTGACCATGTATCGCTTAGTTAGAGACGAAAAGAAAGCAGCAATTCCATCAGAAGTTATATAAGAAAGGACAAGCTATGTTCATATACAACAAAGACGTAAAATTGGAAGATCTGGGCAATGGTATATCTCGCAAAATCCTTGCATACAGCGAGAACATCATGAGCGTAGAAGTCTATTTTGAAAAAGGTGCGGTCGGTACTCTACACAACCATCCGCACGAACAACTGACTTATGTTCTTTCCGGCGAATTCGAATTCACTATAGGTGATGAAAAGAAAATCGTAAAAGCAGGAGACGCGCTCTACAAAGAACCAAACGTAATGCACGGCTGTGTTTGTTTAGAAAAAGGTGTCTTGCTAGATAACTTTACGCCAATGCGTAAAGACTTCATCGCCTGATCAAAAGTTTATTAAAACAACGACATGACAACACCCTAGAAATAGGAACTCATCGATCTCCTTGCCAGTCTCTATGACTGGCTTTTTTTATCAATCTACAATCTTAAATCGCGCCCATTCTCATTACGACTTCGCTACATGCACATATTCAATAATGACTTGATTGCCTTCCACGTGCACTTTCTGAATCTCACCATCCACACTGACTCGGTTCTGCAAATAAACGACAGACTCCCCTCTTCCACTCTTCTGTCTCAACGTTGGTAATACGTTTTCCGGTTCAACGTGTAAGTGTTTACAGAACTTTGTCACGAATGACATAGATAAAGGCTCGGTACCACGTAGAAGATTTGAAAACTCCACCTGGCTGACACCAAGACGCTTGGTTATTTCCATTTGGGTAAGATGCATTTTCGCTTTTTGCGACATCCATACATCATATAAGGCTCTTCGATCTTCTTGGCAAAATTCCATGTCATATCTCTTAAAACATCACTCAAACATATAAGTACAATGCCAAATCATCATAAGAAAAATGTCAGTCCAGAGTGAGATTCTGTCCAAGGTTTTGGCAATTTCCGTTCATTTTGCTGTTGCAATATCTCAAGGAAAGAATCTGTTTAGTATTTAAACAGCCCAAAGTAAAAAAGCCGTGTATAGGTGAGGCTATACACGGCTTTTATATATTAAACGTTGTTAATTAGTCTGCATATGGATAGTCAGCGCAGCCTAGCTTCTTAGAAATACGTCGAGCAGCAGCATGCAACTCAGTAACATATTCCACTTTCTTCTCTTCGGTAAAACGTATGGTTGGAAGAGAAATACTTAAGCCCGCGATCACTTGATGGAAACGGTCGTATACAGGTACGGCAATACAGCGCAAGCCGATTTCTTGTTCTTCCACATCTTCTGCAAAACCTTGCTCTTTAACCAGCGCTAGCTCAACGAGTAAAGAATCCACATCTTTATGCGTACGCTCTGTTGTTTGAACAAACTCAACCTCAGAAAGAATGTCGCGAACTTCCTGCTCAGGGCGAGTACATAGCAATACTTTACCGATTGCCGTCGAGTAAAGCGGATTGCGGCGTCCTATACGTGACTGCATACGTAAGTTGTATTTAGAATCCAACTTATGCACATAGATAATGCTATCACCGTCCAGAGCCCCTAGATGGAGGGCTTCCATAGTCAGGTCGGAGATGCGACGCATTTCGATGTTCGCTATCTCCACCAAATCAACATACTCAAGTGCAGCTGAACCGAGTTCAAACAGCTTTAGAGTTAACGAATAGTTCTCGGTTTCACCTTCTTGAGCAACGTAACCAAGAGATTTCATCGTTTGCAGAAAACGATATACCGTGCTTTTAGACATCATTAATCTTTGAGCTAACTCACTGATGCCAATATCCTTTTGCGTCGCAAGTGCCTGTAAAATACCAAATGTCTTCAATACGGAAGAAACAGATTCGGGTTGCTTGTCAGCTGTCATCTTGTCTTACCTATTATTCATATTCATTTTTATCGACATACTCTTTATCGCCCAATGAGCAGTTGGCATGAGCTCGATTCAGATAGAATGCCGCCTAGAGCAGCTTTCAAAAAAACTAAAACACGTTTCCAAACAACTAAACGTCCACCCGTTAATTTAAAATAATGTGCTCAAAAAAAATAGGGTTCAGTTATCTTTTTTCACAATTAATCGCCGAAGTGAACTGTTTTAGTGATTTTCATGGCCTTTTCAACAAAAAATGGCTGATAGTCAAGAAATTACATACAGTTTCATTAACATTATCTATCTTGAGCTCAGATGGCGTAGTCACTGACTAAGGCGCGCTGTTTAGAAGAGACTTGCTTGATCTCACTGATGCTATCGGAAAGAGCCTCAACACTCTTGGTATTGTTTTGCGCGCTGATTTTAATTGCCGTCAACTTTTCCACCATGACATGACTTGTTGTCAGTTGTTGCGACGTTGCAACGGATATTGCATGTGACATCTCGGCAGCAGTATCAATGCATAGTTTTACTTCCTTCACCGCATCATAAGAAATTTGAGAGCTGTGTGTGGCTTCTAACATGCTACTTTTACATTGTTGAATCAGTTGTACCGATTGAGAAACACTTTGTTGCAGCGATTGAATGTTGCCCAAAATACCGTTGGTTGATTGCGTGGTGTTAGTCGCTAATTGGCGAACTTCATCAGCAACAACGGCAAAGCCACGGCCATGTTTTCCTGCCCGAGCGGCTTCTATCGCTGCATTCAATGCGAGTAAGTTCGTTTGATCTGCAATTTCTTCGATCATCGCAAGGGCCGATTCTATTTGCTTAGCATCTTTTACTAGATGGTCAATCGTTTCTACTGCTTGATCGAGTAACATTGAAGTCGAAACAATGCACTGGTCATTGAGCTTTATATGTTCATAGCCTTTTTGAGATTCATCAACCGCTAACGCCATTCTGTCGCTGGTTGCTTTGGCCTGCTGAGCCACATGTTTGATAACGCCCTCCATCTCTTCGGTTAATGAAGCGACTTCATCGGTTAACTCAACTTGGTGTTTTAACGCTAGCTCAGTTTGGCGCGCATGGACGCTGTTATGTTCCACGACCTCATTCAGGGTATGAGAGGATTGTTGCAGTTGCCCCAATAGTCCACACTGTAGCTCACGAACCGATTCTACGTGCTTAGCCAACCACGCCATTTCTCTACTTTTGCTATACGATGCTTGCAAGGTGAGATCACGATTTGCCATCGAATTTAGAACCGCTCTTAGTGCCCTTAAGCCAGCTTGTATATTTCGAGAAGTCGCGATGACAAGCCCTAATGACAATACCCCCACAGCTGCGATGAAGGCAACCAACTGCAACATATAACGACTCTGCTGTTCTTTTACTTCCAAGACCTTGTTTTGGGCTTTAACAATTAAAACATCTCTAAAGGTCTCTAAAGCATTTATTTGTTCTCGCACATGAAAAGAGAGATTCTGCGTAATGCTTTTCTCTTCGGCAGATAACTTGATCATCTGTAAATGATTAAAAACCGCACCATCATGCTGAGTACCGTGCGCTAGTAGTGATTCAATTAACTTCTGATTTTTTTTCGACACACTGTTACTGCGCTCGGCGAGTTCCGAAACCATAGCAATGATTTGGTTACTGACTTCTTTGTTCTTGACGAAAAAAGTTTCAACCTCTTCTAGGTTGGTTGAATCCAATGCCTTGTCTGTATTGAACATAAGGGAGTCTAAACGACTACTTAAGTTCTCCACCATCATGGCACTGTTCATATCTTTCTCAGTAGCGCTCAAGGTATAAATAAAGCGTTTTACCTGTGAAGAAAGTAAGCGGTAGTTTTGTGTGCGTTTTTTCTGCTCCGATAACAGTTCACCGTGCATCTCCATCATGTTCATCAAACGTTGAAAATCTTGCTCAAAGCTTTCTGGTACCACCCACTGTAAACTTAACCCATTGTGTTGATTGTCAATTTGAGCGATTTCTTGTTTTGAGAAGTTGACGTGAACCAGTACGTGTTCACTGATCTCTTTCCATGTATCGGTGTCAAAATTAGCGATATCGTTTTCCAAATCGACCAACTCAGTTTCAACGACCGATAAGCGAGACAACTCATCCATAGAAAACTTGCCAATGTAATCTAACTGCTCCGTCAGCTTCTGACTTTGCCAATAGCCAATGCCTCCTATCGCTGTAATGACCACCAGCAAAAGGCTAGTGACAAAATAGAACCTACCAACAATAGACATTTTGTGCCAAATACTCATGCTAGATCTCCAACGAAAGAAGCCTTCTCAATATCCCTAATGAGAAGGCTATGAATAATAGAATTAAACGGATATTTCAGGCGCTAACTCAGCGACGGGAACGGCTGAAATTAACTGTTGGGTATAAGCCTGTTCCGGATGGTATATCACCTGTTCCACCGCACCCTGTTCCACGATTTTTCCGTGTTGTAGCACTAATACTCGGTCACAGAAGTACTTCACCGTAGCAATGTCGTGGGTAATGAGGATGAATGCTGTGCCATACACGTTCTGGAACTCGATAAGCAAATCCAGAACCTGTGAACGCAGTGATACATCCAGTGCTGCCGTTGCTTCATCTGCAATGACCACTTTCGGAATAGTGACCAACGCACGAGCAATAACGATACGTTGCCTCTGACCACCCGAGAATGCGTGGGGATAACGGCTTGAGAACTGAGGTGGCAACCCAACCCACTTCATAATATTACGAACACGCTCTTCACGTTCCGCTTTGTTCATTTCAGTACGCAGTTTAATTAACGGCTCTTCGATGATATCAAATACAGTCATACGTGGATTTAACGACGACCAAGGGTCTTGGAATATCAATCGAAGATCTGCAAACAGCGGGTCACGTACCACACGTTTGTAGTCAGATAGCTCAATGTCAACGTTACCTTTTTCATCAACGTATTGAATCGTACCTGATGTCGCCGGAGACATACCAAGAATGGCTCGCCCTAAAGTACTCTTACCCGAACCAGATTCACCCACAATGCCCAACGACTCACCTGGATACAATTTGAGGTGAGCATTATCAACCGCTGTCATCGTGCTTTTTTTCTGGAACACTTTTGCAGGCTTATGAAAAACTTTCGTTACACCGTTCAAATCCAGAATTGGACGAACATTGCTGCCCTCTTGCAAGCAATATGGCACTTTCACTTTTGAAGGTTTTTCTAGAGATCGCGTCGCTTCCATCAACTTTTTGGTATATGGATGTTCAGGACGTTCAAAGACTTGGCGAATATTTCCACATTCAACCACCTCTCCCTTTTCCATCACCACAACTCTGTCTGAAATTTGTGCTACTACACCAAGGTCATGAGTGATGAACAGAATCGCCATACCTATTTCATCTTGCAGCTTCTTAAACAAATCTAAAATCTCTGCCTGTGTAGTGACATCAAGGGCAGTTGTCGGTTCATCGGCGATTAAAACGTCGGGGCGAGACGCAATGGCCATTGCAATCACGACACGCTGTCTCTGACCACCCGATAACTCAAATGAGTACTTATTAATTAAACTTGATGGTTCTGGCATCTGCACTTGTTCAAGCAGTTCAATTGCTCTCATGTGTGCTTGCTGTTTCGTGATACTTGGTTCAACCAGACACAAAACTTCTTTGATTTGATCACCGACAGTGTGCACTGGGCTCAACGCTGCCATCGGCTCTTGTGAAACTAGTGAAAAGTTGAAACAGCGTAATGAACGCATACTCTTGCTGCGTGGATCCATTTGTGCAATATCAATAACATCACCCGTTTCGGTGGTGTAAAGAATCTCACCGGAATCTATTCGCCCTGGTTTATCTAAGAGCTGCATAATTGCAGACGAAGTGACCGACTTACCTGAGCCCGACTCGCCGATAACAGACAGTGTTTCACCACGATACAAATCGAATGACACATTTTTAACCGCATGGAAGTGCTCCATACTGGTCGGGAAACTCACATTAAGGTTTTTAACTTGTAGAATTTTATCGCTCATTATTTTGCTCCCTGATCATGGTATGGGTCACAGGCATCACGCAGACCATCACCAACGAAGTTCATCGCTAGAATAACAATAATTACCGCTACCGCAGGAATGAGTAGCCAAGTAGCTTCAGCCAAAGCTCGAATATTTTGTGCTTCTTGAAGTAGTACACCCCAGCTCACCATTGGAGCTTGTAGACCTAAGCCAAGGAAGCTCAATGCTGTCTCACCCAAAATCATCATAGGAATTGCGAGTGTCACTACAGCGATAATGTGGCTCATAAAGTTCGGTGCCATATAACGTCGGATAATTTCAAACGGGCTATTACCATCCAACCAAGCAGCAGCCACATATTCCTCACCACGTAATGACATAAAGCGACTGCGCACCACTCGAGCCATATCAGGCCAAGAAACTAAGCCCAAAATGATGGTAATTAAGAAGTATTTGGTTAGTGAGCTCCACTCAGCAGGCAGAGACGCCGATAGCGCCATCCACAGCGGAAGTGTCGGAATCGATTTGATGAACTCAATCGTGCGTTGAATGATGTTATCTACCGTACCGCCAAAATAACCCGACACACCACCGATCAAAATACCCAAAACAAATGTTGTGAATACCCCCATAAGGCCAACAGACAATGAAATACGTGCACCATAAATAAGACGCGACAACATATCTCGTCCCATACGATCTGAACCCAAAATGAAGAAAGGTTGCTTGGTATCGTGCGGCACGATGAACTTGTAGCTCATAGGGATAAAGCCCATCAGTTCATAAGACTCTGTTTTGCCAAAGAATGAAAAGTAAACTTTAGTCTCTGGATCCAACTGATAATGCCTCTTTAAGGTGCGCTTATCTGTTTCACTCTTATAAAACTCCAAATGAGGAGCCCAGCGCCATCCATCATGGCTATTTTCAAACAAGCTCACAGATTGTGGCGGAGCATAGGTATAGCGTCTCCAGTTATCACTCGGATCAAACGGTGCAAAGAACTCGGCAAACGCAGCAATAACGTACACAATGATCAAAAACTTCAAACTGAACCATGCCAGCTTGTGCTGACGCATTTTCATGCCTATAAGCTGCCACTGAGTTGCAGTACTTAAATCAATAGTTTTCTTGCGGCGCTTAAACAGATGCCCAAGATTACGAATAGCAGACGTAGTCATAATTAAAACTCCTTCGCAACGCCAACACGTACTCGAGGGTCAATCCAGTACAGTAAAAGGTCAGAAATCAAGGTACCAATGATGGTGAGAATGGACATGATCAATAGAACATCACCCGCAACATACATATCTTGAGAACGTAATGACGCGAGCATTAGTGGGCCAAGAGTTGGTATGTTCATTACTTGGCTTACAATAATGTCTGCGCCCAGCAACGCAGGAAGCATCCAGCCAATAGTTGACACAATCGGAAGAATCGCAATACGAACTGGGTATTTCAAAATGAGTTTTGCTTCCGTTTGTCCTTTCGCTCGCGCTGTTTTCACATAGGGCTTCTTCAGCTCATCGAGTAAGTTCGCGCGCATGATTCGAATAATGCCTGCCATACCTGCGGTACCAACAACCAGAATGTAAATCCAGCTTCTTGAAGCAGCGTCCATAAGTTTTGCCCAAGACATTGGTTGATCAAGATATGCATCAGAATATAAACCGGAAACCACGGTATCGAAGCTGTAGTAGCCAATCAGCAGAGCGACAATTGCAATCACGAAGTTAGGCGTTGCCATGCCAATGAAACCAAAAATTGTTGCTATGTAGTCTCCCCAAGAGTACTGACGTAACGCTGAATACATGCCAATCGGAATAGCGATTAGAAACTGGAAAATGAATACGGCTGCAGCAAGTGAAACTGTAGGCCATATACGTGGCTCGATCGTTTCCCACACAGACTGGTTAGTGGTTAGCGATATTCCTAAATCGCCAACTAACAATCCTGCAATCCAATTGACATAGCGTTCGCCCAGAGATTTATCCAAACCATACATTTCGCGCATGGTATGAATCATCTGCGGATCCACAGTTTGTCCCATCGCTTGAAGTTCAGCGATCTTGGCCGTAGCAAAATCGCCGGGAGGCAGATCTATGACGGCAAAAACGACAATTGATACGGCCAAAAGAGTGACGAATATCGACACCAGCCGCTTACCTGCAAACAGAAAAAAACTGTTCATTACTGTTCCTTAAATAGTGACACCAAATTGTTTACCACTGACGTGTGATGAATGTGAGCTCGAAGAAATGGACCATTTCTCAAGCTGCAACTTTTATAGGTATATTTGTTGTTATTCGTGCTAAAGATTGCCCCACTATCCCGTGGGGCAAGGACTTTCAAACGCTATTGATTATTGGCTTTTCCATAACTGGCTCATGCGCATTGGTCCAGGAGTTGGGAAGTTCCAAGACTGAGGCATGTTTTCTGGAACGTTGTGCAGTTTATTACTCACCACGACACCAGCAGGCATAGCTTCAACAGTACCAATCACGTAGAAATTTTCTTTCGCGATTTGCATGATTTCTTTCATGTATTTCTGTTGTTCTTCCTGAGAAGAGGTTTCTGTTACCTTTTTCCACAACTCAAGCTGCTGTTTCACGTAAGCTGGTGGCTCAACGGCAAACTCATTGGTTGGCTCATTTGCCCATAGGTAGTAACCCATACCCCATGTAGATTCAGGGCTGAATGGGAAGTAGTAACGAGCTTCATCAATAACACCAACACCGCCTTCACCTAGGTTAGGAATCAAATCGAAATCATTCGTTAGACGAAGGTTGATCAGGTGATTAGATTCAATGATACGGATGTCTAGGAAGATACCGACGTCTTTCCATTGGTTTTTGATCAGTTCTAATGCATCTGCAAATACACCTTTTCTGCGAGTTTCAGATATCGCTTCAATACGCAGACGCTCGCCATTCTTAAGCAAACGATAGCCTTCCGCATCACGTTTAGTCAGGCCTAAATCATCAAGGATTTTGTTGGCTTTCTTAACATCATATTGCGTGTACTGCTCTACAGCATCTTTATCATAGAAAGGCGAAATATCTGTTGGAGCAGCCTGATGTGGTCCTACAACACCTGAATAAACCGTTTCACTGATTTCTGAACGATCGATCGCATGTGAAAGAGCGATACGGAAATCCTTATTCGCGAATAGCTCACGTTTCAGAGGATCTTTAGATGTTTGGTTCAAAGGCAGTGCAAGCTCAGTGCTTAGTGTGCTAGGACGGAACTTGTAGGTGTAATTGCCCTTCTTTTCATTTTCAATCAACAAAGAGCGGTACGATGTCTGACCGATATCGCGGTGTTGGAAATCCGTTTCACCGTTTGCAGCACGAAGCACCATTTCTTCCTGATCTTCACTGTAACGCCAGCGAACAGAATCCAAATATGGTAGCTGGTTACCTTCAGTATCAACCTGCCAGTAATAAGGGTTACGTTCATAAACTGCATACGTCGCGTTTGGTCCCGGAGGTGTGGTCACTTTCCATGCGGTAAGTACCGGGCGATCTACGTTTGCATGGTGCTCAAGGAAATAATGTGCTTCACAACGTGTTGAAGCGTATTGGCGCCAAGAATCAAATCCTTTTGCCTTCGCATTTTCTACCGCTTTGTCATTGAACTTAGGCATAAATTGAGAACAGTAGTGTTTAGGGAAAGCGGTGAAACTTTCACTATCTACAGTCGCTAATGTACGGATAAACATGCCGTTTGGTTTAGCCAAAGTGATTTTCACAGTATGCGCGTCAATCACTTCTGCTTTTGCTGAATCATGAGCAGGCAGTGCTAAAGGACGGTTACCAGAATGTTCTGGGTCACCGATGATTTCATTGATATAAAATGCAATATCGTCCGCAGTGAACGCAGTACCGTCAGACCATTTCACTCCCTTACGCAGTTGAATGGTGAACTCAGTATTCTCGGTATTCGAAGTGAAACCAACCGCTAAGTTTGGAATGACTTTCGAGTATGTAGTATCAAAATTAAACAAGTTGTCATAAGCGATGGTGCGGATGCGGTGACCGTTATCCATTGCTTTACCAACTAGGTTCAAGGTTCCACCGTATTGACCGATAGACTCATTCGGCTCAACAACCAATGGATTTTCTGGTAAACGTTCCTCAACTTTAGGTAACTTACCGGACTTCACCAACTCATTCAGCTGAGGCGCTTCATTATAAGTACCTGCCCAACTTGAGAAAGACAGCGCTGCAGCAACTGCTAAAGCCGCTTTGCCCAAATGAGGTATCTTATTGTGTTTCTTCATATTTAACTCCATAAGATGATCTATTGTTTCAAGGTTTTTGTTTTAAGGAATTCAAGGCATTACATAAGCAATGCTCATATATTTCCGGCCAGAACATGGACTTCTATGTCCGTGTCACCAACATTGATGACACCCGAAATAGCGGGAACACTGGAATGCGGATACACCACGTTGGTGTTCGGAGCGCACGGGTAGCAACAGGCTTGCCCCTGACCTCTGACCAACCGCAATTCACTAAATAATTTTTTGGATTCAATTCGCGAAGGCGCTGCGGCAGCGTGACTAAACCAGCCTCGCCACTCGTCCACACAATATCCGGTCATAAGGAACGACAAATCTCGGTCACTCGTTATTCGATGAATGCGAACTTCTCGATCTGTTTGAAGACTTTGGTAGGTGGTAACGTTGCAACCATTGAATGGAGACCAGACAGAGACCAACGCCTCTCCCTCTCGATAGGCTTCAATATGTCTCGGTCTGCTATACCACTGCAGCGTGTCTGGATGCTGGAAAGCGAGAATGTTATCACCAGCCCACCCTTGGTTTATCCAACGCACACTGTCTATACAGAACCCATGAGCAGAGCTATAGGCAAACTTGTAGTATTTATCTACACATTCACGCAGCTCGTTGCTGCCAGAAGCGTTGGTCAATAAATAGCTACCGCCGTTACGCCACTGAAGATGTCTGTCGTTTACCCACTGTGGTTTTGTGGTAGGCGTCAGTGATGCAACTTCTACCTGCCAAAATGGATGAGTATCTTCCATCGCTAAAGCATTAAACGCTTTAAAAGCTAATAGCGGTGACACTGAGCTGGTATAGAATTCACTCATTAGCAAGTTAGGATATGCGAATCCCGGTAGAAGTAAGCCGTTGTTGTCAGAAATAGGCTGCTTCGCCCACCAGTTCATCCCTTGCGTCCAAAGCGTTCGCCATAAGCCAATATCAGGATGCTCTGGGTTAACTCTGGCAAGTTCGGCCCAAAAAGCTAATGCTGCGAAACGGTAATTTAATGAACGGCCGTAGGCAAGTTGACGTCCTTCAACGTCAAACCAGTCACTGTAAGTTTTCGCGAACTCTAACGCGTTACTAAGCAGTAATTCTTTACGTGGTGATTCTGGATTCCAGCGACAATACATCAAGGCGTAAAGATGAAATGCCATAGGATTGTAGTAATCCATAACACCAGTGGCACCATCTTCATACCAACCTTGCTCAAGCTGCATATCATCGATGGCTTGTAGATCGAACTCTAAGTTCAACGCATCAACAGCAATACCAACCGAAGACAGAGATTCCAAAACAAGCACGCGGAACCAATACCAGTTGTTGGGTGGCAGTGCGATGTACGTAGACGATAGCAACCATTCAGACAAATTCGCTTGTTGCTCTTCAGTTAATGGTTGCCAGTAGATTTCAGGCGCTTCCACAAGCGCCATCGCGATGGCCGACATTTCTACAACTCGTTGGTCATAGTCCTTTGCAGGTTGCCAAAACTCACTAGAATCAGGCGCAGTTCCATCGATGATTCTCTGACTCAACAAATGATTGATTTCAGGATGAACATGCTTTGCCGGAACCGCTAACCATAATAAACGGCATACATATTCAATATCTGCCGTTTGACGCGTGTAATGGGCGGCACTATTTGCTTGAACATCTAATTTAACTTGGTCGGAAATAATCATTACGTGTTGATGCAACACATTTTTGGCTAATTCTGCAACGCTCTGACGAGTCGCAAATAAATTGTCTTTCTCGGTTAAATCTTTCCAGCACACAGACATTATAAATAATCACTCAGTTAAATAAGCTGCTTCGTTGGAAATAATTTAATATCACGAATTATTATTATTAAAACGACTTTTTATATTTTCGATATCTGAGTCATAACTCCATCCATTCACCTCAATTATTTTTCGATTGCATCGCATTTTTTGACGAAAGATTAATTCACACTTTTACATAAATTATTAAAAACAAATTAACAGAACATAAATCAAGAAAAATGGAACCCAAAAAATCATTAAGCGCATCGCACTTATAGAAGAAGATATTTACTTACTTCAATATTATTTATTCTTCCCCTTTGACGAAATGTGAGTAATAAATCACCGGCAATTGTTGTCTTAAACATTCACCCATCGCTTTTAAATACGGTTCAATAAAAGAGAAGAACATAAAGTATCCTTCACACAGATGGTGCTTCTCAGTGAACGAGATCTCTCCGTTTTGATTGATCCTCTGAGCAGGACAAGCCCCATGACACAAATAACGTTGTGAACACTGACCACAGTGCAGCGCGCTTGACGATGGTTTTCCGCGAGAAAAGTTCTGCTGGATTGGTGTTTCAATCAGATCTGGATAGTCACTGCGTTTTATGTTGCCCAGTTTAAATTGCGGATAAACAAAATGGTCACAACTGTACACATCACCGTTGTGTTCAATGACTAAGTTATTGCCACAGCTTGGCGAATGAACACAGCTCGATGAAGGCATACCCAAGCTCATGCCCAATGCATTGTCGAAGTGGCTTACAAACACTCGACCAATATCGTTTTCACGCCAAGTGTTAAATACCTCGATCATGAAGCGGCCAAATTGCTTTGCTCCGACTGTTCGATCTGTGACACCTTTGCCTTTCTCAGCTTCAACGACCGGAATAAATTGAATGAACTGAACGCCAAGTGATGTGAG
Organism: Vibrio diazotrophicus; assembly: GCF_038452265.1. Taxonomy (NCBI): domain Bacteria; kingdom Pseudomonadati; phylum Pseudomonadota; class Gammaproteobacteria; order Vibrionales; family Vibrionaceae; genus Vibrio; species Vibrio diazotrophicus. The sequence goes on along the minus strand of NZ_CP151843.1, from coordinate 365,280 downwards.
ATGTTGATAAACCCTTCTACCGTGACTGCCGTTATTTGCTTGAACCACGGTTAACACGTTGTATTCCACATCATACTTTTGAAGACAACGTAGCCCTCTTAATACCTGCTGATAAGATCCTTTGCCGTTTCGATGTTTGCGGTAGCGATCATGCAACTCTTCGTCGCCATCAAGACTAATACCCACCAGAAAACAATTCAGTTTCAAAAACTGCGCCCATTCATCATTGATAAGCACACCGTTAGTCTGAAATGTGTTCAACACATTCATGTCCTCTCGTTTGTGCTTTTTCTGATAGGCGATGGCTCGCTTGTAAAAGTCGATACCGCGTAGAGTCGGCTCTCCCCCTTGCCAGCCAAAGGTTACCTCTACCGTGCCGCGGGGCTGACTTTCGATGTATCCCTTAATATGAGCTTCTAGAAGTGCGTCACTCATATCAAAACGATTTTGATTTGGAAAATATTCTGTCTTATCGAGATAGAAGCAGTAGTCACAATCTAGGTTACACAAGGGGCCAATGGGCTTAATAAGTACATGAAATGGATTTAAAGCGGTTGGTTTCGATGTAAATATGTGCATATGAGTTGCTTCATTGAGTTTCGAAAAAGAAAATACTAAAGCATTAAAGTCATGAGGTAGATAAGAATATATCGAACAAATTATTAATTTATCGTTTGCGAGTAAGTTAAAAAAATGCCATAAAAACACTCAACTAAATAGTTATAAAATCCAGTTATTTTTCATACATAAGTTGTCTATATGAATAAACCAAATTTACTCTATATATTCCCAGATCAATTCCGACAAATGTCGATGAGTTTGTGGAATGAATTACTATTTAAAGAACATTGTTCTGGAAAAGCTGACCCAGTATATACGCCTAACCTCGATAAATTTGCTCAACAAGCCTATTTATTACCGAACGCTGTAAGTAATTGTCCGGTATGCAGCCCTCATCGCGGAAGTTTATTTACCGGCCAGTATCCAAATAAAAGTGGCGTTCCTCTTAACTGTAATTCTGATCGAGTAATATCTGACCTCCCTGCTAGTGCTACTTGCTTTACCGACATTCTGGATCAATCAGGCTACCACGTTGGTTATATTGGTAAATGGCACCTTGATTTACCAACCCCTAATGCGCCTGATAAGCCCGGAGAGTATGTCGATTCCTCAGTCCCAGCCTGGGATTCTTATACGGAACCACAGCGCAGGCATGGTATTCATTACTGGTATGGTTACGGTACCTTTGACGAGCATCGTAATCCCCACTACTACGATACTGATGGCGTGAGACACGAACCTCGCACTTGGTCTGCTGAACATGAAGCAGATAAAGCTATCGCTTATTTAAAAAATGAGAATGCTGAAAGAGACCCAAGCCGTCCATTTGCTCTTTTCGTTTCTATGAATCCTCCTCATAGCCCTTATCAAAGTTTAGAAGATTGTCGTGAGCAAGATTTACAGCTTTATGAGGCATTTATCGATGAACAACTTCTGGTGCGTGACAACGCCAAACTGGATTTAGAGAAAGCCGCAAGCGCAAGATATTACTTTGCGAATGTCAGTGGCGTTGACCAGCAGTTCGGACGAATTGTTGAAACTCTAAAAGAGATTGGTGAATGGGATAACACTATCGTGGTGTTCACCAGCGATCATGGTGAAACCTTGTGCAGCCAAGGCCTAACAGATGCGAAAAACGTAATTTTTGAAGAAGCGTTCCTCGTACCATTCTTAGTCAAAGACGCTGATCAAAATCTGCCTAAAGTGTCTGAAACCTTTCTAAACAGCGCAGACATCATGCCAACGATTTTAGACATGCTAGGTCTAAAAGAGGACTTACCAACCAATATCACAGGCCAAAGTAAAGCGTCGTCTATTATCGACAACAAGAACGACATTCATTCGAACTGTGCCCTTTATATTCGCAATTTAGATGGCGAAAAAGACGAGAATGGCAAAGTAGTTAGCTACTTCCCACAAAGCAGAGGAATTAGGACTGACCGTTATACCTTTGCCTTGGAAATCGACCGCAAGCTTAAGCTCGATAGCATTTTACTATTCGATAATAAGAGAGACCCTTACCAGTTAGCCAACATCGCTTGGCAAGCATCCGCTTCTCTCACTCAAGAACTACTTTCACAACTTGCTGCAGAACTGGCTCGTATCCAAGACCCTTGGGCAGAGCTGAAAATTCTAAACGATATATTACCTTATCCTCATTCTAAGGACTGTTAATGAACAATACTCCTCCTAATGTCATCATTCTCTATGCCGACGACTTAGGTTTTGGCGACTTGAGTTGCTATGGTGCCAACGATATTCCCACGCCAAATCTCGATAAACTGGCAGACGAAGGCATTAAGTTTCATCAGGGTTATGCCACTGCAGCAACCTGTACCCCTTCTCGCTATAGCTTGCTAACCGGCAGCTATCCTTGGCGAAATCCTAACGCAGCCGTGTTACCCGGTGATGCCGCTCAAATCATCAGCAAAGATCAGCCAACGCTACCTAAAATGTTCAAGAAACAAGGTTACAACACAGGTATTGTAGGCAAATGGCATTTAGGTTTGGGAGATGGCAAGCTCGACTTCAATAAGTCAATTTCAGGCACACCGAATGATGTCGGTTTTGACCAATCCTTTATTATGGCCGCCACCAATGACCGTGTACCTTGTGTGTATATCGACAATCGCAATGTAGAAAACCTAGACCCAAACGACCCAATTGAAGTGACCTACGACTGGGACAACGCATTTTCTGATGTGCCAAATGGGCGTAGCCATCCAGAGTTACTCGACGTGATGTATGACCATGGGCATGACGGCACCATCATTAATGGCGTCAGCCGTATTGGTCATATGCGCGGTGGACAATCTGCGATTTGGAACGACGAAACCATGGGCGAGCGTTTCGCCGAGAAAGCGATTGAATTTATAGAACAAAACCAAAATACTCCGTTTTTCCTATACTACGCGATGCATCAACCACACGTTCCGCGTATTCCAAATCCTAAGTTCAGAGGCGCTACCCCACACGGCGTGCGTGGCGATGTCATCGTAGAAATGGACTGGTGCATTGGTCAGGTTCTCAACAGAATTGACGAACTAGGGCTCAAGCAAAATACCATCGTCATTTTCTCCAGCGATAATGGGCCTGTGCTCAATGATGGCTATAAAGACCAAGCAATTGAGCTCAATGGTCAGCATAAAATGGCTGGGCCTTTACGTGGTGGAAAATACAGTTTGTTCGAAGGCGGTACTCGCGTGCCATTCATCGTTCGCTGGCCTGAAACTATCAGCGAAAAGCACAGTCATGCATTAATCAACCAAGTCGATCTTTACCACAGCCTGGCAAAAGTTATTGGTTACGAGCTGACGGAAGACGAAGCACCAGATAGTGAACAGCAGCTCGAAGCGTTAATCGGTCGTGATCCATATGGACGTGAAAGTATGGTGCTGGAAGGAATGCAATATAAAAAAGTGTTCCGTGATCAACGTTACGCCTACATTCCACCTCATGATGACGACTTCATCTGTCAATATACTGGTAATGAAAAAGGTAATATGTCATCGGCTCAGTTGTATGATCTGTTTGACGACATCGGCCAGTTAAACAACCTTGCGGATACAATGCCGGAAAAGGTGGAGCAAATGCAGAAGCTTCTGGATGAGTCAATCAAGAACGAAAAGACTCGTTAAAGTGCTAGGTTAATCACGGTCAGCGATTAACCTACCTATCGACACTCTTAAACGTAAAAAAGGTGCAATCCCATGCACCTTTTGTTTTATCCCTGTTTAGCGAAAGGTTAGATGGAGATCCACTTCCATTCATAGCCTTCTAAACTGATGTTCACGAACTCGCCTATAGCGTTAGATATCGTCACTTGCTGAGGCTCACTTACGTAGTTAACGGCAGCGACCATGCCAGTTTGTGGATAATAAGCGACATCAACATTTGGATAGTCTGACAACCACGCATGCTGCTGTGTCTCATTGTGGCTTAGCCATATCAATACTTGCTGTAGCAAACGGGCATTTTTCATATTGAATGGCAGATTACCCATGTATACCGAGCGCCCTTGACCATAATTACGTGCCGTTAAAGCAAGGTGCTGACCTTGTGCGGCCAACACTGCAATATCTGTCGCCTGCGGATATACGTAGCTAGGGTTGCCAAAGTCTAGTCCTTCAGTGACGAATTGACTTAGGTAATGTTCTTTCGCGATAGACAGCGGCATCGCCACGCGACCCATAGTCAGCGCTGTCTCTTTCTCTAAACCAAATACATCACCGAGTTGGAAATAGCGTCCATTTTTCTGAAACGCTGAAGGATCACAGACCCCAAGCAAACCACCACCTTGGCCGACAAACTTGCGCAATGCCACCAGCACTTCACTGTTGTCCCAGCATTCGCCACCGCTCCATGCAGAGTTGGCATCACCCGTATTAATGATCACTTTGATATCTTCACTAATACCGTTTTGGATAATGTCGTCGAAACTGATGAACTCTACTTCAAACGGCAGACCCGCCAAACACTCCAGCAAGTTATTACCGACAAATTCCATCACATCTGGGCGTGGCGGAACATAGAAACGTTGATCTCTCGCTTGGTTTTGCAGCCAACTGCGAGCCTTACCCCAAGCACTTAATACAGCAATTTTTCCCGTCAACTTCTGAGATTCTGTACCCTGAGTGTGTTGTAGGTAATCGCCAAACTCACGCGATATCTCACTTACATGGTCAATAAAATGCGGGAATTTATTAGCTAAGGACAAGTAGCCACCGTAACCAATTCTGTCCAGAGGCTTCTGCAACATCGCTCGGCGAATTTTCACCCAGTTAGACATCGACTCAACGACAGGATCATTACCTTCACGGAAAACATCTGGGAAGAAGTAAGGATAAAAACGCGCTTCACGGGTTTGTTCTCCCATGGAGTCCGTTAAACGACGAAGTGCGACCCCGTCTTCCACCGCGCCAATGTTGATATCAAGACCAATGTTTTGGTAGCTTTCTAAAAACGGCTCGGTACCAATCCAGTGATCACCCTGAAACATGGCGCTTTTCTTTCCAGCTTTATGCGCCATTGCGACTAACTCAGCGGCGAAATCAACAATAAACTCCTGAACGAAAGTCATCCAATCTTGGTAACGCTTTGATGGTGCCTTGTAAGTGCCATTGTAATAACCCGCATCCACGAAATCTTCTGGCGTTAAAGCGTAACCAAAACGCTTTTCAAAGTCCTCTAACGCTCGGGGGCTGACGGTTTCTCCGTAGCCAGTCCAGTCACGATAGATATCCTGATTTTGCTCACCAGTATCAATTACGAACAAGAATGCGAAAGTCGTAAATCGCACGACTGTTGTGTTCGGATGTTCATCCAACCACTGAGCAAAGTGCTTAATTAAATGTGCACGACACTCTGGATGATAAGGGTCTAAGCTCTTGATACGCGGCCCTTTCCAATCATTGGTTAGCGCATTGTACATAGATACGCTGTCCCACACCTGACGAGCCATAAAAGTCACGGTGTATTCATGGTATGGCTGTGTCTGCTTAATCAAAACTTGTTGAGTAGCAGCGTCAAATTCCCACAGCGACACATCGATCACGGTATTGGTCGTGCGGTTGTGTACTTCCCACCAGCATTTTGGATCGCTGTCGTCATCAAGCTCATACTTGTCTTTGCTATAGCCATCAAGAGGCTGGATAACAAGCGTCTCAGCCATAGCTGTGACAGGAAATGACATCAGATATTTACGATGTAAATACTCAGGGTGTTGATTGGCAAACTGTTGGTCAGCGCGCACCAAACACACGACAGAATAAATATCGCTGTCTTGCTTTGTTAATGATTCCGGCATAGTAGTACCATCGCTGTCTCGCAATGCGTCCGCTTGCCAACGTTGGTATAAATCCAATACCACTTCTTCTTGTCCAACCTCAACAGGCAATGTCATGTGCCCTTTAGTTGAAGAAACCTGTTTCATGTTCAAACTCCAAAACGTTAAATCAGCGGGCAGACTTGCCCGCGTAAATCAAAAAATAAAGGTAAAGACAATCAGAGGGCTTACCAGAAGAAGTTCTGATATCCGTTCGCACGCATTAACGCTTCTAAGTAGTAGTAGTCACCATAAGGAAGCATGTTGTCGCATAGACCCACTTTGACAAAAGATGCCCCATGAGCCAGCAGACCAAGCGCACTTTCATCATGAGTTAGGTCACACTGCTTCATCAGTCCTTGAAGTAGGTACAATCCCCAGTCTCGATACATTTTTGCTTCTTGTTCGTCTTCAATACATTGAGCGATAAGCAGTAAACCGGCTGCAGTAATGGCTCCAGCAGAGCTGTCTTTGTATTGAATTTCATGATTTGGAAGCAGGTAATCCCACACGGGTACACCATCATCGGTAATATGATCAGTTGCGTACTTAGCCAGTTTCTTTGCCAGCGTTAAAAACTGCTCATCTTTTGTATACAAGTATGTCTGAGCAAAACCATGAATAGCCCAAGACTGACCACGCGCCCAGCAAGAGTCATCCGCATAGCCTTGGAACGTTTCACCTTTCAAAGGTTGCTGAGTAATGGGATCGAAGTTGAAAGAGTGATAGGTAGAGAAATCATCTCGGACAATATGTTTCGCTAGCGTCTCGCTGTGACGCTTTGCCGCATTTGCATAAACAGGTGATCCTGTAATTTCAGAAGCCCAGAATAGCAATGCTGTATTTTGTAAAGAGTCGATAATTGACTTGCCCAGCGTCACTTCAGGGCCGAGTGGATGGGTATCATTCCATGCCACGATATAGCCACCAATTTTTCTGAAGCGGTGAATCAAATGATCAGCGGCTCTCAACGCCATCATTTTCGATTCTTCATCTTCAGTAAGTTTGTAATCTGCGACACAGCTAAGACTGTATTGAAAGCCTAAGTCATGGTCGAGCCAGAATGGATCCAGCAGCATATTGGCAAAATAGCTCTTACGCAGTTTTGCACTGTTCTTGAATACCTCTTGCCCTGTCATTTGGTAACTCAGCCATAATTCGCCAGTCCAGAATGACGAAACCCAATCGAATTGATCGCAGTAGTCCCACTGATGAGTTGCCGTACCTATCTTAGGGTTGCGCTCACCAATTTTAGCGATATTGCGACGAATCGATTCCACAACAGTTGGTAAATGATTAACGACACTTTGCTCGTCTAACGCTGATGGCAATGGGCGTAGAAATACTTTCTCGGTCATAGTGAATACTCTTTATAGATTAAAATTAAGAACTTAAATTTATTTTTCTCGGTAATGAACATTGCTTACAGCGCGGAGTTTTTCTGCGGCTTGCTCTGGCGTTAAATCTCTCTGAGATTCAGCAAACATCTCATAACCCACCATGAATTTTCTTACCGTCGCGCTACGTAAAAGAGGAGGTAAAAATGAAGCATGCACTTGCCAATGGTCACTGTTGTCTCCCAAGGAGAAAGGCGCACCATGCCAACCCATGCAGTAAGGGAAAGAACACTGGAACAAATTGTCATAACGGGTAGTGATCTCTTTAAGAGCTATAGACAAATCGGCTTGCTGCTCTTCAGAGAGATCAGTGATGCGACTCACTTTTGTTTTTGGCAGAACAAGTGTTTCAAAAGGCCAGCCTGCCCAATATGGCACCACCACCGCCCAATGTTCTGTCTCTACGACAACTCGTTCTTTATGCATCAGTTCGCGCTGAACATAGTCATGCAGTAACGGCGAACCCTGTTTGTCAAAATAGTCCCTTTGGTGATGGTCTTTTTTACTCACTATGGTAGGAATGAAACTGTTTGCCCAAATCTGTCCATGCGGATGAGGCTGCGAACATCCCATGGTTTCACCTTTGTTCTCAAAAATCTGAACCCACGGATAACGCTTACTTAAGCTGTTCGTTTCTTTAATCCAGGTTGCAATTACTTGCTCGATTTCAGTGTGAGAAAGCTCTGCCAATGTGCGACTGTGATCTGGAGAAAAACAGATAACTCGGCTTTCTCCTTTGGCACTTTGAAGCTTAAATAACGGATCATCCGTCGAATCCTTTTCCGGCGTGTCATCTGTTAACGCAGCAAAATCATTTTTAAATACAAACGTACCCGTATAGTTTGGATTCACATCTCCATTAATTCGCTCATTCCCTGCACATAAAAAGCATGACTTGTCATAACTGGTTGAAACCTCTGTTGCCGGCATTTCTTGTTGCCCACTCCAAGGTCGCTTCGCTCGATGTGGAGAAACCAACACCCATTCACCCAACAAAGGGTTGTAACGGCGATGGGGATGTTCAATTTCATCAAACTGGGTTGCTTTCATAGTGACTCAATATCCTTCTATACAATGTAAAATTCGCACCTTCCCACTTCTCGAATGCAGACTATCAATGCACATCTATACGCCACCCCGCCAAAAGCGGCGTTAGGCGTTCAGAGAAATGGGTTTCTTTGAAAACGGAAGAACCATGGAGCAATGCTTGTTTAGCGTTCGCTTTAAAGTGGCAGAAATAGATTTCTCGATTTCCTTGTGTGGAGAGTTCAGCCAGCATTTGCACACCAAGGTGGTCAATAAAGTTGATCCCTTTTCCTAAAATGATGAGTCGCTGCGCCTTGATCGAATCCAGCTCTCTATGCAGGTGTTCTACACAGCCGAAGTAAATAGAACCATTGATTCTGACGATCTGCGTGTCCGGAAAACTGGCTTCATCAATATCCAGCTCAGTTGGGGTTACTTTGTCGACCACTGGCCGAGAAGTTCTTCTAAGATAAAAAAACATCGACATCATGATGCCCACGTAAATAGAGAGCTCTAAGTGCAAGACGATTGCAGCAACAAAAGTAGTCATTAGAACTGCGGACTCTTTCTTATCTTGTTGAATGATCGAACGTATGTAGGGAATATCAACGAGGTTATAGGCAACAACTAATAAGATGCCTCCCATACCAGCGAGCGGAATATAGCTGACATACTCAGCCATCACTGGCATCAGCAATAACAGAATTAACCCCGCAAAGACTGCTGCTAAGGGAGTTCTGGCTCCGCTACTAAAATTCACGCCGCTACGGGTAAAAGAACCTGAAGACATATAGCAAGAGAAGAATGCCCCCACTAGGTTTGAAATACCCTGCCCGATGAACTCTTGATTGCTGTCTATACGTTGTTTTGATTTCAACGCCACTGCACGACCAATTGAGATGGCTTCAACCAGACCTAATAATGCAACCGCTAGAATCCCACCGGACAGTTCTCCGATAATTGCTGAATCGAGTTCTGGTGCTGACAGCTGGAGCGTTGAGCTTTGAATTTGGTCTACGTAATCGATGTGAATACCAATTTGAGTAAGCAAAAGAGCCAAAAGCACAGACGCCAACATCGCGACTAACATATTTGGAATGGCAGGCAATAATCGCTTTGCTACAATACAGCTTGCGATGGTGATCAGAGCGATAAGTAATGAGAAAACCTGAAGTTGGTTAAGGTGCAGTATTACCAACCACAGGTTTTCAATCGCAGTATTTGCCGAAGAGTAGTCTAAACCGAGTACATGTCTCAATTGGCTAACGGTAATCACAACCGCGGCTCCGGCTGTAAATCCGATCACAACCGAATGAGAAACAAAATTGACTACGGCTCCTATTCTCATCACGCCCATCAAAAGCTGTACTATGCCAGCGCAGAAGGTCAGAGTAAGGCATAGCTGGATATAGAATGGCGTTCCTGTATCAGCAAACTGGCTGATAGTACTGAAGACAATGACGGACAAAGCGGCGGTTGGCCCAGAAATCAAATGGTTTGAAGAACCAAATAGAGCCGCCAGAATGGCGGGAATGATTGCAGTATATAAACCATATTCAGGAGGAAGGCCGGCAATCATTGCATACGCTACACCTTGAGGCATAACGATCACAGCGCCCGTTAATCCCGCTAATAAATCCGCTTTTACAACGTCCATTTTTACTTGCGGCAACCAAGCAATAAAAGGGAAACAACGAACTAAAACTGTTAGAAACCGACCGCTCATAATATCTCTTACATTTAGAATTCAACTATTTTAAAAATGCGAATCACCACACAAAAACAGTCAAAACCAGAATAGAAAACAAACAAAACCACTTATTTAATAAAAGCTATTATAGTCAACAAGCCACCTTGTTCAATCCAATTTGAAATTGCGTTTCAAATAATGACTTACAAGTATTACAATTTGCGATCCAGATAAAATTTAACTCAAGAAAAATATAAAGCCCTATCTACTTATTTGGCCAACCTCAGACGTAAAGAACTTCACCCTCCGAACAAAACCTATGTGACCGTCCTTCTCAATTACAAAACAACGTAAGGAATATCAGTGCTTAGCTGCCATATAAACCAATCTTCTCAAATGTAAACAAGCACCCAAGAGCTATCGCGAGGCACATCTCAAAATAAATAGCCATGTAAATTAAATTAATGAATACGTTAAATAATATCGAATAAATAAATTTATTAATTGCATTGAAACTTGTTACTTAACAACAAACATTAATATCGCAATGATTATGAAGTAGATCGTAAAAAATATTTCAAAAATAAATTTTCAATATATTTAAAAGTTGTTTTGTATAAGATTCACCTGTCGATTTGATTAATAAAAATATATTGCTCACCGGCAAGTAAATTAGGTTGTTAAGCAAATTAATACACTCGATTACGTTTTTGAGTAATCAATATAAAAATATGGAGTAAAATATGAACATCAAACCATTAGCAGCAGTGGTATCTCTTTTAGCAGCAGGTTCTGTAGCGGCAGGCGAAATCTACGCTACTGACACAAATACAGTTGAACTTTCAGGTTGGGCTAAAGCTACTGGTCTATACGTAAAGGCAGACCAAGCAGAAAAAGAAACTCATGTTTTTACTGATGCGCACCTAAAAGCGAAAGCAACACACTTCCTTAATGAAGAGACTAAAGTAATCGGTTCATTTGCAATCAATACTGGCGACAGCGCTGGTGACAGAACAGCAAAGTTCGAAGACATCAAACTGGAATTTGATCACAGTGGCTTTGGCAACCTATCTCTAGGTGACACAGGTAATTCATTTGGCTCAATTGAAAAAGCGAAATCTGGTGAAGGTGCAAACCTATACATCGTTGGACAAGGTGGCGTTGACGGCCAGGGTATCCGTTATAAGAAAACGATTGATAAACTAGAATTATCAGCTAACTATGAAACTGATAGCGAATCTAGCAACGATTCAAACTACGCTCTTTCTGCAAACTACAAAGCTGATAACTTCTCTGCGGCAATTGCGTATGGTTCAGACGGTGATGAAGCAGATTCAATGGGTGTAGCTGCAGACCTAACTCTTGGTTCGCTAAAACTTGCTGCAGGTTACATTTCTTTTGAAAATGCAAAATCGTTGAAAGCAAACGATAGTGTTGAGCTAAAGCTTGATCTACCTAACGATGGCGACACTTACTCTGTTGCAGCGACTTATACTATCGACGTAATCCGAATCTATGGTTCTCTGCAATATGCAGAAGGTAACTACCAAGGTAACTCGTTTGACGCTCAAACAGCATATCTAGGTCTTGGTTACGACGTAACTAAAGAATTCAAAACTGACTTCGTTCTACAAACTGGTGAAATCGAAAAAGCTGGCGTTGAAGAAGACGGTCATGCAGTTAAATTTGTAGCAAAATACTCGTTCTAATTACGAGTACTTTATCTACTGACTTTTCTTATTAATTCCGCATTTTGCGAAAGCCACATCAAGGTTGATGTGGCTTTTTTTAATTGTGCTGCCAACATCTTATCGTATATTCCTACTCACTTAACTCTGGTGATTACTTTCTTAAGCGTTTAATCTGTTTTTGCTTATAAATGTGTACGTAAGGAGAGCTCTCTTGAAATTCGCAATGATCGGTGCAGGTGGTATTGGTTGCTACTATGCGGCAAAGCTAGTTAATGCAGGACACGATGTTGTTTTTGTTGCCAGAGGTGAACATTTAAAAGCGTTACAGCAACAAGGTCTTGAGATAACACATCCAGATTTTTTCTTTTCGGCCCCCGTTTCGGCTACCGATATTCAAGGGCTTTGTGATGATTACAACGGCAATGATTTTGATTTGCTAATTCTTGCATCAAAAGGCAGCACAACCAGCTCAATGATGGATCAAATGAAGCCATGGCTTGATGCGTGCGATACTCCTGTTTTGTCCATTCAAAACGGCGTGATGAATGAAGGCATTATCGCCAATACGGTTGGATTAAAACGCACCATTGGCGGACTGGCAATACGAATCGGAGCCCATGCTCTGGAACCCGGAAAGATAGAAGCGACAGGCAAGGCACAAATCGATTTCGGCGCGTGGCCATCAGAATCTGCAAACCCACACCTGAAAGATTTCCTTTGCGAACTTGGCTCAGTTTTCGACTCTGCAGATATTCCAAATCAGCTTTATGAAGATGTAAGTTATGCGTTGTGGCGTAAACTGCTCATAAACAACGCGATAAACCCAATTACCGCTTTAACAATGAAAGATACTCAAACCGTCACAAAAGACCCAGTATTGAAACAAGCCGTTTATAAGATCATGCAAGAAACAGCAAGAGCGGCAAGGTGTGCGAATGTGAATATGACTGAAGATGATGTAGCAGAGATGTTTAGTCTTATCTGTGAGTTTGATGCTATCAAAACATCCATGTTGGTCGACCGAGAAAAAGGACGCCCAATGGAGATCCAAGAGATCTGCGGCCCGGTAATAGACTACTGTCGGCAAGCTGGTGACCCAGCAACTACCACAGAATTAATTTGCCATCTGTTACAGCATGCCAGTGATCAAATGATCGAAGCCTAAAACTGCTTTTTCTGCATATCCCAAACTCATCTAATTGGAATATGCAGTGAAATATTATGTTACATTCAGGCTCTCAGCGTTTACTTTACTTGCATTTAGGAAACGCTTTTTACCCTTATTTAACATATGTTTATTGGCTAAATCTATTTCCTGCTAAACAGCACACTTTTGTATAACTAGAGTTAACAATCTAAATCTATTGCAGTATTACTAATAGCATAGTTAGGGCAATAAAGTGACGTTGAACTGCTCAAGATACCTCGCACATTCAACGCCTATATCTGAACCCTCCAGCCGTAGACATAACCACGTTTTAGTTCTTACGCCTACCCCTGCCTGATGTTCAACAACGATTGCCCGTCAACCGTTTTTGTAATTGTTCAGGAGACTTACTATGAGTGATATCGCACTCTCTATCAGTATCCTTGCTCTGGTAGCGGTGTTAGGTCTGTGGATAGGGAACTGGCGACTCTATGGCGTTGGTTTAGGGATCGGCGGAGTGCTGTTTGGCGGCATTTTCGTTGGTCACTTTACTGGAGCATGGGGCGTTGAGCTCAACTACCACACCTTACACTTTATCCAAGAGTTTGGATTAATCTTATTCGTTTATACGATTGGTATTCAGGTTGGACCCGGCTTCTTCTCGTCACTGAGAAGTTCAGGCTTAAAACTCAACGGCTTTGCCGCATTGATTGTGTTGTTAGGGTGTCTGGTTACTGTCGCTCTCTACTACCTGTTTGATGTCCCTCTTCCTGTTATTCTTGGTGTCTTTTCTGGTGCGGTGACTAACACCCCTTCTCTTGGTGCGGGTCAACAGATCCTGACGGAACTCGGGGGTCAGGAAAACCTACTTGATATGACGGGTATGGGCTATGCCATTGCCTACCCGTTTGGTATCTGCGGGATATTGCTCACTATGTGGTTGATTAGACTTATCTTCCGCGTCAATGTGAACCAAGAAGCCGATGAGTTTGAAATCAAAAATGGTCACAAGAAATCAAGTTTACACACCATGAATATCTCTGTTAAAAACCCCAACTTAAACGGATTGTTTTTGAAAGATATTCCAGCACTTAGTGACGGTAACATTGTGTGCTCACGCCTAAAACGCAATGAACAGTTATTGGTACCAAAACCGGATTCTCGTGTTGAAGTCAATGACCTGCTCCACCTTGTCGGCGACAAGAACGCTTTGGAAAAAGCGCGTCTCGTGATTGGCGAAGAGGTTGATGTATCGCTCTCTACCAGAGGAACAGAACTGCGAGTGCAACGTTTGGTTGTTACCAATGAAGTTGTTCTGGGTAAAAAGCTCAGAGACTTAGATCTAAAAGAGAAATATGACGTTGTTGTCTCACGCCTTAACCGTGCAGGTGTTGAGTTGATCCCCACCAGCAACTCTACCCTTCAGTTTGGTGACATTTTGAACTTAGTCGGACGTCAGGAAGCCATTGAAGCGGTTAGCGGCATGGTCGGCAATGCTCACCAAAAGTTGCAACAGGTACAAATGCTGCCTGTGTTTGTCGGTATTGGTCTCGGAGTGTTGCTCGGTTCAATTCCTTTTTACCTACCGGGTTTCCCCGCTGCAATCAAACTCGGACTGGCTGGCGGCCCACTGATCGTTGCACTCATTCTTGCCAGAATAGGCAGTATCGGCAAAATGTACTGGTTTATGCCACCCAGTGCCAACTTGGCGCTACGGGAAATTGGTATCGTACTGTTCTTGGCTGTGGTAGGTCTTAAATCTGGTGGTAACTTTATTGAAACGCTGGTGCAAGGCGATGGACTTAGCTGGATGGGATATGGTGTCGCTATAACAGCAATTCCGTTGATTACGGTTGGCATATTGGCAAGAGTGCTGGGCCACATTAACTATCTCACTATCTGTGGCATGTTGGCAGGTTCAATGACCGATCCACCAGCGCTCGCATTTGCCAATGCCTTACATGAATCAAGTGGTGCATCAGCACTAGCTTATGCCACTGTATATCCGCTGGTGATGTGTCTACGAATACTGTCGCCACAAATACTCGCGCTGATACTTTGGGCCATGTAACCTGCAAATAAGAAAAAACCGAGCTTTAAGGCTCGGTTTTGGTTTAATCGTATCGCTACTATTACAAGATTTTTATTACAGAACTTTCGCCAAGAACTGCTGCAAACGAGGATGGCTTGGATTATCAAACACGGCTTGCGGGCTGTCATCAACCAACAATTTACCATCTTCCATAAACAACACGCGGTCTGCGACTTCACGGGCAAAGCCCATTTCGTGAGTCACGATAACCATGGTCATCCCTTCTTTTGCCAGACCTTTAATAACGTCCAGAACTTCCCCTACCATCTCAGGATCAAGGGCCGATGTTGGCTCATCAAACAACATCAAGTCTGGGTTCATTGCTAACGCGCGGGCAATCGCTACACGTTGCTGCTGACCACCGGATAAGTGCGTTGGGTAGTTGTTCATGCGATCTTCAAGACCGACACGTTTTATCAACACTTTCGCGGCACCTTCCACCTCATGTTTAGGGCGCTTAGCCACTTTCATGGGTGCAATCATTACGTTTTCCAACGCAGTCATATGCGGGAATAAGTTGAAACTTTGGAACACCATTCCCACGTTCTGACGCAATACGTTAATGTCCGTGCTTTTTGCGTACATATCGAAACCATCAACGATGATAGTTCCTGAGCTGATCTCTTCTAACTGGTTCAGAGTACGTAAAAACGTCGATTTACCTGAACCTGAAGGGCCAATGATAACCACGACTTCACCACGTTTTACCGTCGTTGATACCGATTTTAAAGCGTGGCAACCGTTAGGATAGAACTTGTCGACATTGCTGGCGTAAACCATATCTTCGCCGTTATATTCACTAGTCACTGGCTGATAACCTCTTCTCTAAACGTTGAATTGCCCAAGACAGAGTCCCGGTTACTAGTAAGTAAAGTGCTGCGACGGTAAACCACACTTCAAAAGGTGCAAAGCTGCCACTGACCACTTCACGACCCGCTTTAGTTAAGTCCGTAATTGAAATAACAGAAACCAGCGATGAGTCTTTTATTAGGTTAATAAACTGACCGGCCAGAGGTGGTAACGTGCGTTTTAAAGCTTGAGGAAGAATGATGTAGCGCATCGCTTTTGGATAAGTCATACCCAATGAACGCGCGGCTTCCATCTGCCCTGTTGGAATGGCCTGAATACCTGCGCGTACGATTTCGGCAACATAAGCACCTGTAAATACTGATAACGCGACAACACCGGCAGTAAAACGATCGAAATCGAGTACGGTTCCGATAAAGAAATAAACGATGAAGATTTGAACCAGAAGTGGCGTGCCACGTATCAGTTCAACATAGGTTAGGGATAAATTTCTCGCCACTTGATTTTTGGACACCCTCATCAGACCAAACACAAGGCCAAGCAAAACCGCAAAAATGAGGGAGATAAAGGAAATTTCAACCGTCACCCATAAACCATGAGCAATCGGGCCAAACTTCCATTCATTCAGTTGTGCAACGGCATCGCCTTGGAAAACCAAATCACCGTTTCCAACCAAAAGTGTTGTGTAATGATCAATGATCTGTGGTTGGCTAGCATCGTCGAATTCAATCGTTAACTGACCCGCTTTAACCACCGCTGTACCATCTCCGTTTGCACGAAGTTGTTGCATCTCGGTGTTAACAACGTACGGCCAGAGACGATCCCAATGCCAGTTATAGTTAATACTCTTCCCAGAGAAATAGACCGCACCAATAAGCATGGCCATAATTAGGACGTAAATTCCGTGTCCTATCCATTTTGAGGATTTTGACTGCATCACTCAGATTCTCTTTATTCTTTTTAATGAACTGGGCAACATTACGCTGCCCAGTTGACTACAGCTTAAGGCGTTAATTATTGAACGTCTTTCAACCAGTCGTCAGATTTAAACCACTTGTCGTACATACGATCATAAGTACCGTCGCCTTTGATTTGACGTAAGTAGTTATTCAAGAAATTTAGGAAGTTCGGGTCATCTTGACGAATCGCCCAACCTAGAGGTTCGTAAGTGAACGGTTCTGCTAAATGCGCAACTTTGCCTTTGTTTTGAGCAGCGTAGATCGCGTTGTATGGGAAGTCATAAACGAAAGCGTCTGCTTTGCCGTTAACAACCTGCAGAACGGCGTCTACTTCTGTGTCGTAAAGGTCAACTTTTGCATTGAAAAGGTGTTTCTTCGCAGCTTCAACACCAGTAGTACCAAGCTTTGTTGAGACTGTGTATTTAGGGTCATTCAAATCAGCGTAGCTTTTAATTTTACCTTCAAGCGCTGGAGA
Organism: Vibrio diazotrophicus; assembly: GCF_038452265.1. Lineage (NCBI taxonomy): Bacteria > Pseudomonadati > Pseudomonadota > Gammaproteobacteria > Vibrionales > Vibrionaceae > Vibrio > Vibrio diazotrophicus. The sequence continues at coordinate 348,112 of NZ_CP151843.1, read as the reverse complement.
GAAAATTATAGATTGACCGATAACAATGTACGGGTCAGCAAAGTTAACTTTCAAGTTACGCTCAGGAGTGATAGTCATACCACCCATGATGATGTCACACTTGTTGGTTTGAAGCGCAGGGATAATACCATCCCATGCGGTGTTTACAGGTGTGAACTTAACACCCATAGAGCGAGCCATGTGCTTACCTAAATCGATATCAAAACCAATGAAACGGCCATCTTTGGTTTTCATTTCGAAAGGCATGTAGCCCGCGTCGAAACAAACTTTTAATTCACCTGAGCTAAGAACACCTTCTAGGTCAGACTCCGCCATTGCTTGATTAGCACCAAGCAGAGAGCAGGCAAAAACAAGTCCAGCAGCTGAAGATTTAATAAATTTTTTCATAATATCCCTTATAAAAAATTTTGTTATTTTTCTGTTCGTCCAATGACAAATACGATGTTGTATTGAATATCACGCAAACGCGTACTGACATCAAAAACCACCAGATAATGCAACACAATCTAATAACATTTCAATAACTATCCGAATTTAAAACCAATAAAATGCTATAAAAATTCAGCTTTCATCTAAGAAGATGACTTAAGTCCCGAATCAAATCAGTTGGTGACTCAAGACCAACTGAGAGCCTGACCACGCCTTTGCCAGCTTCCCTAGAAAACTTCGCTTTTTGTTCCGGACTAAATCGATAAGTCGACTTGTCCAAATCATCGGTTTTTAACACCACTGCTAAACTGCGTTGATGTCCTATGGAATAAGCGTAATAAAACATCCTCGACTCATGTGCAAACCGTTGCTCAATCAGTTCGATATCCTCTACTTGGAATGCAATAATGCCGCCAAAAAATGTCATTTGCTGCTTAGCCAGCGAAAATTGTTGATGAGACGCCAAGCCGGGATATAAAACCCTTAGCACCTTGGGGTGGTTTTCTAACCACTCAGCAATGGTTTGAGCCGATTCACAAAGGGTTTTCATACGTGGATAAATCGTCTCCATACCCCGCATAATTAGCCATGCGCTCTGCGCACTTAAAGATGCACCAAAATAGACGCCAGCAACGCTTCTGAGCTTGCTAATCAAGGCTTTTGAGCCCAGCACGCATCCGCCAAGCACATCTCCATGCCCGTTAATAAACTTGGTTAAAGAATGAATCACCAAATCTGCCCCAAGTGCAAGTGGTCGGGTAATAACCGGGGTTGAAAAGGTCGAATCAGCACTGAGCAAAATTCCACTGTTTTTAAGCAGCAAAGAGACCTCTTGAATATTGGTTAGTCTTAATAACGGGTTGCATGGCGTCTCTATGTGCACCAACTTAGTGCTAGGGCGTAGTGCATTTTGCACACTTTTGATGCATGAAGTATCCACTGCAGTGACTTCGATTCCATACTGGGGCAATACTTGGGTAGCAAACTCATACACAGCGGCATAGCAGACATCGCTGATGACCAGATGATCCCCTGCTTTGAGTAAAGACATAAATACCGCAGTGATTGCGGCCATTCCGCTGGCAGTCGCGAGTCCATCTTCAGCCTGTTCTAAAATAGCCAAGCGCTGTTCGAGTAAGCGCACCGTTGGGTTTGTCCAACCGGCATAGAGAAACGGAGAGTCGGAGATATCTTCCATGCCTTGTGCTGAAAATGCGCCTTCATTCGGCAGAAAGCTGTGATTTACCGACATCACAATGTTCGGAGCAATGGCGTTCGTATGAGGGTCTGGTCGAATAGCCGCATGCACCGCAAGTGTTTCAGGAGCGAAGGTTTCAGGGTTTAACCCTGTATCAAAATCATCATTAAGCATTTTTTAATCCAGTCATAGCCATTAGGCCAGCCATAATCATTAAACTAACCAAAGTTACGAGCTAAGAACCATTTGAGGTTGATAGCCGTTTTTCTTTCTAAACCGTACGAATGGAGTAATTGTGGATTCCAATTGGTAAGTAAAATCCGCTATTCTTGGCACCACATGGAAGATTTACCGCATTTAGGCACCAATAATGCGGAATAACCGCAAGAGGAAAACCATGAGTGAAACCACTCTGGATAATTTCGATAAGAAAATACTGGAACTGATGCAAAGCAACTGCCGTATGGCGAGTGAAATCATTGCCGAACAGGTGGGTCTATCCGCTTCTGCCGTGCAGAGACGCATAAAACGTTTGAGGGATGAAGGGGCGATTCTGGCGGAAGTAGCGGTGATCAAACCCGAGCTTTCCACCCATCCAATGACCTTTATTGCCGGAATAGAAATCGACAGAGACAACTACACCGTCCTTAATAAATTCAAACGCTGGGCAGAGACTCAACCTTCGATTCAACAGGTGTTTTACGTTACTGGTAATGTCGATTTAATGGTGGTGATGACGGCTGAAAATGCCAAAAGTTACGATGGATTTATTGAACACATCATGGAACAGTTCCCGCAAATTCGCCGTGTAATGACTAATGTAGTACTAGATACGCCAAAGCAAAGCCTATATCTGCCTGTTGAATAGTTATCCCGTGAGTTACGCACATAAAAAAGCCGAGAAGATTTCTCCTCTCGGCTTTCAATTTAATGATTTAACCTGCAGTAAACGGCTTATTCACGCTCAGGGTTTGAAGCCCAAACGTAAAGCAGTTCTAGAGCAATTGTCGCACCAGAAAGTGACGTTAAATCACTTTGGTCGTACGGCGGAGAAACCTCTACCACGTCCATACCAATCAGGTTAATACCTTTCAGTGCACGAATAATTTTCAGAATCTTATCTGAAGTTAAACCGCCACATACTGGTGTACCTGTACCCGGTGCAAATGCTGGATCTAAACAGTCAATATCAAACGTTAGGTACACTGGCTTGTCGCCAACGATTTCACGAATTTGCTCAACGATTTCGTCCGCAGACATATCGTTCGCTTGCATCGCGTTGATTACGTTGAAGCCGTGACCTTCCTGTTTGTACTCAGTGCGAATACCAACTTGCACTGAATGACGAGGAGAGATCAAACCCTCTTTCGGCGCATGATAGAACATAGTGCCGTGGTCATACGCGCTGCCGTTTGCATAAGTATCAGTGTGCGCGTCAAAATGAATCAGCGCCATTTCACCGTAGTGTTTCGCGTAAGCACGAAGGATTGGCAGAGTGATGAAGTGGTCACCGCCCAATGCCAATACTGTCTTACCACTCTTTAGAATCTCACTGGTTGCCGCTTCTAGGCGGTAAGTGAAATCTTCTGCGTCACCACAGTCAAACACCAAATCACCTGCATCTACTAACTTGATGCGTTTGAACAGGTTGAAATCCCATGGGAACTTCTTGCCTTCCCACGCTAGGTTAACTGAGGCGCGACGAATCGCGTCTGGTCCCATACGAGCACCTGGTCGACCTGAAGTCGCCATATCCAAAGGCACGCCTAACACCACAACATCAGCATCCGACTCTAGCGGATCTCTCTGGTACGGCTGGCGAAGGAACGTCATTGCATTTGAATACAATGAATAATCCGTTTTAGTAAACAAATCATTCATTTAAAAATCCTCCAAGTAGGTATAACCATTTAAACCATGCTCTAATTCTGCTAACACGTCTTGCTGTTCGTTTTCAGCCACACGCTGAGAAACCAACTGACGGTAGTTAGCTCTAATTGCGTCTACGTCGATATGCACGTAACGCATCATATCTTCAACCGTGTCACCTTCATTGATGAAAGTGATTTCTGATTCGCCTTCGTCGGTGATGTTCACAACTGCGCTGTGTGTATCACCAAACAGGTTATGCATATCACCCAGGATCTCTTGGTATGCACCCACTAGGAAAAAGCCCATCAAGTAAGAGGTATCTTTTGACCAAGCAGGAACAGGTAATGTCGTTTCAATACCTTGACCTTCAACGTATTGCTCAACCGCACCATCTGAGTCACAAGTAATATCCAACATCACTGCGCGGCGATCTTCCACATTCTGCAAGTTAGACAGAGGCAGAACTGGGAACACCTGATCGATACCCCATGCATCTGGTAACGATTGGAACAATGAGAAGTTGACGAAGAACTTGTCCGCCAAACGCTCTTGTAACTGATCCAAAATCGGACGGTGGAAACGGTTTTTCGCACTCATTTTCATGCGTAGTTCATGATAAATACGTAGCGATAACTGCTCTACCCATGCACGATGTTGCAGGTTGATTACGCCAGTTGAGAACAACATGTGTGCTTCATTCAAATCACTTTGCGTATCGTTAAAAATTTCGATCAATGCACGAGCATCGGTATCATCGTTCAACGTTTGCCAACTACGCCACATGTTTTGTAACAAGGTCGGTGCATCCGCTTCTGGCTCAACAATCGCTTCAGGAGTGTAACCTTCTGTACCAATTACGTTAGTGATCAGCACTGCGTGATGCGCCGTCACCGAACGACCAGATTCCGAAATAATGGTCGGCTTCGGTTGATTGTATAAGTTACATACGTCGCCAACAGTGCTAACGATGTTACGAGCATATTCAACCAGACCATAGTTCATAGAGTTTGACGACTGGCTACGCGTGCCATCGTAGTCGACAGCCAAACCGCCACCTACGTCAAAGTACTGAATGTCTGCACCCAGTTCGCGAAGTTCACAGTAGAAACGAGCTGACTCGTTTACACCGTTACGCACGTCGCGAATGTTCGCCATTTGCGAACCTAAGTGGAAATGCACAAGTTGTAGAGCATCAAGCTGACCTTCTGCTTTCAAGCGGTCAATAACAGACAACACTTGAGCCGCAGCCAAGCCGAACTTCGATTTTTCACCACCGCTTGATTGCCATTTACCCGCACCTTGTGATGCAAGACGAATACGAATACCTAAGCGAGGTTTAACGCCTAAGCTTTTTGCTTCTTTCAGCACTAAATCAAGCTCAGAAAGCTTCTCTAGTACGATAAATACTTTGTGACCGAGCTTCTCGCCGATCAGCGCAAGACGCATGTACTCACGGTCTTTATAACCGTTACACACGATGACAGAACTTGCTTGTTGCGCCATTGCAAGTACTGCTAATAATTCTGGCTTACTGCCCGCTTCTAAACCCAGTTGCTTTGTTTCTAGCTGAGCTTGGCTCGCTAGGATTTCATCAACAACTTCACGCTGTTGGTTAACCTTGATTGGGTAAACCAGCAGGTATTTGTTCGGGTAATCGTATTCATCAATCGCCTGATTAAATGCGTCACAAATGTTGTGAACACGTTGATGCAGGATTTGAGGAAAACGAACAAGCACCGGTAAATTCAAACCGCGTGTTTCTAGCTGACTCACAATTGAACTCAATTGCGTTTGATATTGGCCATCTTTCCTTGGTGACACATAGACTTCACCATGGTTATCTATTCCGAAGAAACCTTGGCTCCAATAATGAACGTTATAATCAGCACGTACGCGATCTAATTTAGATGATTGTTCCACATTTAATCTCACACACTAAGAGAGAATGAAGTGGCTTCAAGAGCCACACCTGACACCCTAAATGTCACGCGCTTTATCGGACAAAACAGGGGGTGTGTCTAATCATAATAATTTGTCGTTAAGACAAACTTTTATTGTTTCGGCACACCTGATAAAGGGTAGTAAAAAAAACGCAAAAATGTTGTTTCAAAAAAACGTTCATTTCTATCACTCCATCCGAAAAAATTCGTTTAAACGGTTCATAAAATTTCCATTCTTTGTTGTTCTCATCTGCTGAAATTTCAAAATTTAATTTCCACACAAAACATTCCTACTCAAATTAATTTAAAATTTTTATAGGTAAAAATATTCGTTATATTTCAATATTATAGTGACCAATCCCTCCTGTAGCACACCAGTAACGCCTTGTAATCCTATAAAATATTAATTAGTGTACTAATAATTATTTTGATATTTCACGTCAAAACCGTACAGCAACAAGGATGAAAAACATGTCTACCATGCTGGAGGTCAAAAACCTCTATAAAGTATTTGGCGAAACTCCGAGTGAAGCTTTCCCCCTGATAGAGAAAGGGTTAAGTAAAGATGAGATTTTTGAACAAACGGGACTCACCGTGGGTGTCAAAGATGTCTCTCTCACGGTTAACGAAGGCGAAATCTTCGTCATAATGGGTTTGTCGGGTTCAGGAAAATCAACATTAGTTCGATTGCTTAACCGCTTGATAGAGCCAACAAAGGGCAACGTTCTGATAAAAGGCAAGGACATTGCCCATATCTCAGAGCAGGAGCTGAGATTAGTTCGTCGTCAAAACATCTCTATGGTTTTCCAAAACTTCGCATTAATGCCTCATATGACTGTGTTGGAAAACGCATCATTTGGGCTTGAGCTTGCAGGTATTGATGAAGCAACCAGACATAAGAGTGCAAGAAAAGCGTTAGAACGTGTTGGGCTAGATGCCTATTGCGAATCTTTTCCAGATGAATTATCAGGTGGTATGAAGCAGCGCGTTGGTCTTGCCCGTGCACTGACGAATGACCCTGACATACTCTTGATGGATGAAGCCTTTTCAGCACTTGACCCACTGATTCGAGCTGAAATGCAGGATGAGTTGATTCGTCTACAAAACGACGACAAGCGAACCATTGTTTTTATCTCCCATGATTTAGACGAAGCAATGCGTATCGGCGACCGTATTGCCATCATGCAAGACGGTGTGGTGGTTCAGGTAGGGACGCCCGACGAGATTCTACATAACCCTGCCAATGATTATGTCAGTTCGTTTTTCCGTGGCGTAAATGTGGCATCGGTATTCAGTGCGAAAGACATCGCACGCAAAAAACCTGCTGCTGTGTTTAAAAAACACGACAACGATGGTCCCGCAGCCGCACTGCAACTGCTCTTGGATCACGACCGTGACTTTGGCATCGTCGTTGACCGAACCAACAAATTCAGCGGCATTGTTTCCATTCACAGTTTGAATGAAGCGAAGAAAGAAAAACGTTCGCTAAGCAGTGCCCTGCTTTCTGACACCATCACTATTCATCCTGACGTTTCCGTTGGCGATCTCATCAGTCAAGTGGCAGAAGTACCCTATGCGGTACCCGTCGTCGACGACCAAGGACAGTATTTTGGTGTTATTACCAAATCTCGCTTACTTCAAACTTTAGACAGGGAATAAACATGGCTACAGAAAATGTTTCTAGCGCACCGGAAACAGCCGACCCGTGGGGAGCCGCTACGCAGTCAGCAACCGATGCAGCGAACAATGATCCTTGGTCAACGGCTACAAATGCATCCACTTCAGGCAGTGATTGGCTTAATTCCGCGCAGGTGCAACCTGAGTCATTTGACTGGATGCATCCATTTAAAGACGCCATTATCCCATTTGATCACTGGGTTGAAACTGCACTTAATTGGCTTGTTACACATGGACGCCCGTTATTTCAAGCAGTCAGAGTACCCATAGATTTTATTTTGAGTTCATTCGAAGGTGCGCTGGTTACTACTCCAGCGCCGATCATGCTGCTCATTCTATTTTTATTGGCATGGCAGTTTGCAGGTCCTCGCTTAGGTATTAGCTCATTTTTATCACTGCTCGTCATCGGCTTTATTGGTGCGTGGGATGAAGCTATGGTCACGCTGGCCTTGGTAATGACGTCCGTCTTTTTCTGTCTGCTGATTGGGTTGCCAATGGGTATTTGGCTTGCCAGAAGTAATACAGCCGCCAAAGTCGTACGGCCAATTTTAGACGCGATGCAAACCACACCCGCATTCGTCTATCTAGTACCGATTGTGATGCTATTTGGTATCGGTAACGTACCGGGCGTCGTCGTGACAATTATCTTCGCCCTGCCCCCTATTGTTCGTTTAACCATATTGGGTATCCAACAAGTGCCTGAAGAATTAATTGAAGCAGGACACGCTTTTGGTGCAAGCCCCAAGCAGATGCTTTATCGCATCCAATTACCATTAGCAATGCCAACCATTATGGCGGGTATCAACCAGACACTGATGTTGTCGCTTTCTATGGTGGTGATTGCCTCGATGATCGCTGTAGGCGGGCTGGGACAAATGGTACTACGCGGTATCGGTCGCTTAGATATGGGACTTGCTGCGGTAGGTGGCTTAGGCATTGTGATACTCGCCATTCTGCTCGATCGAATCACGCAAAAAGTGGGTAACGAGAGCCACGATACAAAAACTCGTTGGTATCAAAAAGGCCCAGCGTCTTTTGTATACCGCATTAAGCAGAAACTCACACATACCGAAGGAAACAAAAAACTAGGAGAACAGAAATGAAATTAACATGGAAGACTTTGTTAACCAGCAGTATTGCTATGAGTTCAATTATGAGCGCATCCGCATACGCGGCGTCATTACCTGGTGAAGGTATTTCAGTCCAACCAGTACAGTCGACAGTAGCGGAAGAAACGTTCCAAACCTTAATCGTTAACAAAGCCATGGAAGCGCTCGGATACGAAGTTAAGCCGACCAAAGAAGTGGACTACAACGTTGGTTACACCTCTATTGCGGAAGGTGATGCGACTTACCTAGCCGTTAACTGGGCACCGCTACATGATGACAAATTTAAAGCTTCCGGCGGTTACGACAAGTTCTATCGTAAAGGTGAATATATCTCAGGTGCTGCTCAAGGTTATCTGATTGATAAGAAAACCGCTGAAAAATACAACATCACCAATATTGAACAACTGAAAGATCCAAAAATTGCCAAGCTGTTTGATGCCAATGATGATGGAAAAGCAGACCTAACAGGCTGTAACCCAGGCTGGGGCTGTGAAAGTGTTATTGAACACCAGCTTGATGCTTTTGGTCTAAGAGACACCATCACGCATAACCAAGGTAACTACGCCGCAATCATTGCTGATACCATCTCGCGCTATAAAAAAGGCGATTCCATTTTGTATTACACATGGACTCCATACTGGGTAAGTGGCGTATTGGTTCCAGGTAAAGATGTAGTATGGCTAGAAGTACCTTACTCTTCACTTCCTGGTAATCGTGCAAACGTTGATACCGCCTTACCAAATGGTAAAAACTATGGCTTCGAAATGAACTCAATGAAGATCGTTGCAAACAAGAAATTTGCTGAAGAGAACCCAGCAGCAGCGAAATTGTTTGAAATCATGAAGCTGAACATCAACGACGTCAGTGCTGAAAACATGATGATGAGTCAAGGTCATAACTCAGCGAAAGACATCGAAGCACACGCGAATGGTTGGATCAAAGCGAACCAAAAAACGTTCGATTCATGGATTGAGACAGCTAAAAAAGCCGCGATGTGATGAAGCGCTATAAAAATAGAGTTAACTGATTCTATTCGTCTGTGGGGTTGCTGTCATTCAGTAACCCCCTTTTCTAAAACACGGCTTAGGAGGTTTACTTGAGTACCCACGATGAAGTGTTGATATCGATAAGGCAAATTGTTCGCGCAATAGATCTGCATTCAAAGCAATTGAACAAGAATTTTGGCTTAACCAGTCCTCAATTACTGTTGATGCGGACTATTCAATCATCGCCAAAAATGACGCTCCGTCAGCTCTCTAACAACAGCAACATGAGCCAAGCAACAGCAACCAGTATCCTTGATCGACTGGAAAAACGAGGCTTTATTAAGAGAGAGCGCGACACAAAAGACAAACGTAAAGTACATGCGGTTATCACAGCCGAAGGTGAACAAGTTTTAGAACAAGCGCCACAGTTACTACAAGATAATTTCATTGAGCAATTTCAAGCATTAGATCAATGGGAGCAAACGCAGATTCTATCGTCTCTCCAACGGGTTTCTCGCATGATGAACACTCCGGATATTTCACCCGAAGATTTGATACTTGCCATTGATCCTGAGGGTATCCATTTTTCTTAACACTGCGGAAATAGGAACTGCTTGCTAGCTTTTTGTAACATATTCACCTTTAAGCCCATTTTTTAAGCACTTACAGAAAAATATATACCGAACGCCCCTCGAAAATAGCCATGCATTTAAAAAGAATTATGGTAAGTTAACCACGCTAGGAGCATGGCGCTATATTCATACATATCTATAAATACAAAAGCCCACCCTAACAATACGTTGCCAACTTTACCTCGGCATCAATAATATATTTACAACCTTGGCTAATCGGAGTTACACGTTGAGCGAATATCAAGACTTAGCACAACACATTGAAATGCTGGCGAAAGCAGATGATGACCAGCAGCAAATTAGCCTTCTAAATGAACTGGTCGAAAACGTTCTGGATTCAGGCTCCATCGCACTTATTCTCGAAGCATTCCCCGTTGATCAGCGTGTTCGAATGTGGCGTAGTCTGCCACTGGAAATGCACATTGATGTATTAACAGAAATGCGTGCGGATGTACGTGTTTCCGTTATTAAAAGCCTTTCTGACACAGAGCTAAAACTCACACTAGCAAAGCTGGATAACTTATCTCTTATCGAATGGGAAGACTCACTTCCTGACGATATTGTTACCGAAGCTCTGCGTTTAATCAGCCGCGACGAACTTGAACTCTATGACCAAGCAAACGAATTTGGTGATGATGAGATTGGTCACTGGGCGGACAGAAAAGTCTACACCCTGCCATTTAGCATTACCGTTGCCCGTGCAAAAATGCTGTTGGATAAGTACCACTATGAGTCGCCACAGTATATTTTTCTGATCAACAAAAAGAAGAAGTTCATTGGTATCGTCACCTATACCGACATTCTACTTGCTGACAGCGCAGAAAGAATAAAGACTCTCGTGCTGGAAGATACCTCAGTGATCAATGCGCATTTAACGCTTGCCGAAGGTGTAGAAGCTCTGGAGCACGCAACACAGTCACTTGTTCCAGTGGTCAATGATGACGGTACTTTAGTGGGTATTATCGATTGGCAGTTTGCACTGGGCACTCAACGCGAAATTTACGAAGCCCGATTGATGGCGGGTACCGGTATGGATGAAGGCGATGACCTTTTCGCCCCTATTGTTCGAAGCTCAAAGCGACGCGGCGTTTGGTTAGGCATAAACTTAATCACAGCCATTTTTGCGTCGATTACCATTGGCTTGTTTGAAGATGTTATCTCTGAAGTGGTTGCACTGGCCGTACTGATGCCGATTGTCGCATCTATGGGTGGTATAGCTGGAAGCCAGACACTGACACTTATGGTTCGCGCTATGGCGCTCAATCAGATCACCGTTGGTAACCGTCTCGCCTTACTCAAAAATGAAGTAGGAATCGGCTCAATCAACGGCTTACTCTGGGCGCTAATAATCGGTGCAATTGCAGCGTTATGGTTCCAGTCACCTCTGATTGGCGGCACGATTGCGTTAGCGATTGTGGTGAACATAGTCACGGCGGCTTTTTTCGGTGTAATTATTCCAATTATCCTCGACAAGTTTGAATTAGATCCTGCACTGGCAGGCTCAGTGATATTAACCACAGTCACTGACGTGGTTGGCTTCTTTGCTTTCTTAGGCACCGCAAGCCTTGTGATGCTGTAATTTCATCACTGCACAAATGCAAAAAGGTCAGAACACTCTGACCTTTTTTGTTAATCCATTTCCCGCTGAGTTATTTAACCTAAATGCAAAGCTAGTTCACTTTAACGCAAAGCTAAACGCAGCTTTTCTACCCTGCTGAACAACAGCCAGTCCAATATCAATGTGATGACGATAGTGATGCCACCCAAAGGGAAAAGGACGGCCAGTAAAATCAACGTTACCAAACCTGTCTTCCAAATCCCTGAAGTAGCAAACCGAGGCGGCACACCTAAAGCTGCACTACCTGACGGCCTGCGAATCCACCACATCACAATACCTGTCAGGGCAATAGCGATAAACGCCAGACAAAAGAACACGTTTAAACCTTTGTTTAAGCGACTTAAATCGCCTTGGTGCAATGACACGCCAGCGGCCATCGCTTTGGCGTAAAGAGTGTAATCAGCCCAAGTGACATCCACCAGCAAATTGCCAGTGTATTGATCAAAGTGAGAAGTGCGATCGTTTCGCGGGTCTGTGATATCGCCGGCCATAGTATTAGCAGCAACCGTGTACACCCCTTTCTCTCCATTGGGAAAATAAACACGGTATTGAGTAAAACCGAGCTGTTCTGCTTTAGCGACAATCTTATCCACGTTGATAGAACCGTGAGCCATTTCAGGCATCTCCATGTTCATTGCAGAGTGATCATGTGCAGCCGTAGACTCTGGCATTGGTGCTTGCTCTAGGTTCCATGGCATCTCTTCTTCAGCGCCATGATTAAGACTGGCGTGAGTCAATGTCGACTGTGGTTTTTCACCCCACGTGTAGTAAGTCGGGAAGGCGTTCCACGCCTGAACTAAGGTTTTACCCCAGATACCTGTCCATGAAAGTCCCGATATGAGGAAGAACAGCAGCACAATAGAGAGCACTCCGCCAAGGTTGGCGTGTAAGTCTCGCATAAATAATCTCGTGCCTTGAGTCATTCTCAGCTTGAGAAATCCGGCTTTAGAAGCGTTGTCACGTGGCCACCACAAGTACAAGCCTGTCACTAGCAGAAGCAAGCCCAAGCTGGCTGCGACTTCAATTAAATAGTCCCCTAAGTCACCCATCAATAAGGTGGCATGAATTTCATTGGCCAACGAATACCAGCTTTCGCTTCTATCAATAGTGCCAAGAACTTGTCCAGAATATGGGTCTACCATTGCGAAAAGATTGATCCCATCCGGCGTGCGTACCGAAACCTTATTCGCCAGATCATCAGCCTGCGAGGGAATAAACTGAGTAACAACATAATCTGGGTAACGCTGCTGCACCGCCGTAACTTGTGCCGATACCGCCAATTCATGATGTTGTGGGGTTACGATTAATAAATCGTGATAGCGGGCTTGTTCAATTTCATCATCGAACAACATCACTAAGCCTGTCAGAGATAAAATCAGAATAAATGGGATAACAAAAAGACCAGCATAAAAATGCCAGCGCCAAGTCATGAAATAAAGTGATTTTGCCCGAGAAGTCGCTTGGGGCTGAGGAGGTGTTGAGTTTCTCAACATGAGCTTTCCTTTTTGTGTAACGCACCTAGATAGAGTGCCTGAAGAGTGACTTTTATTGATTATTAGAATGATTCTTTTATGGGCGCGTACTATACCAGCCACAGTCAGAAATAACATCGATAATACATATCATTTACAACACAGCTTCTTGTAAAACAGCTGCCATACGCTTCTTTCTCACGGCTTCTTGGACACAAAAAAGGTAGCCATTTGGCTACCTTCGATATTCTCATCTGATGCTGTTGAGCATACTAATCTGTGGCTATTAGCCAAACAAACGCTGCCAAATACTTGGGTTGCGTTTGTCATGGTACTCCTCACGAAGACCATCGATTTGTTTCAATGACTCTTTTGCTGCTTCGAACTGACCCGCTTGAAGATCAGTTTCAATCTTCTCTAGAGCAACCGTCAGCTTGTTGAAGCCTTCAAGATAGATGTCTTTCTTTTCAGGTGGGTAATCGCCCTGCTTCGCCTGTTCTACCAGTTGGTTTAAGTCGATGATTGGTTGCTGCATCTCTTCAATAGTCTGAGCCTGCGCAGCTTGTTTGAATGTTTGCTTCATCTGCTTCATTGTCGCTTTAAGATCAAAGTCAGCAGCAAACAGTTGAGTTGACAGCAACAACCCTAGGCCAATGGTTAATAGTTTTTTCATTTACTTTCTCTTCCGTGTTCGCCTTACTTTTTTACAGTAAGCCAGAATCGTTATTGTTATTTATACCAGTCCGCAAACTCTTCTATTGGCTCTCTTCCTCGAAGTGCCAAAAAGTTTAGGAACTGCTGTGCACTATGAGTAATTACTTGCTTGGAATCAACACCAACATTGTTAAGAAGTTGTTCCGCTTTCGTCAGTACGCCGACATCTTGGCAAAAATGAGCATCACTACCGGTTGTTATCCAAGCGCCTAGTCGTTTTGCAACTTCCGCGATTCGATAACAGCGATCGACGCTGCCTACTCGGCTGTGACCTTTTAGAGTGCTGTTATTGATTTCAATTGCCACGTTGTGCTCAACCGCACAAGCAATCACGGTTTCAAAATCAAAATCGTAGTTTGGATTACCCAAGTGACCTAAAGCGTCAACACGTCCACCTTTGATAACATTGAGCAGTGCTTGAGTATGATCTTCTTTGCTAGAAGGTCTAAAAACCGCTTCATGAAAACTGGCAATTATCCAATCCAACTTTTCATCTAACGTAGGATGAATATCCACTTCGCCTTCAACGTTCATAATGTTGGATTCAATACCGCGAATAATTGCCACCCCTTCTAGAAAACGCGGAACAACACGTTGGTTGGCAAAGAACCAATAATGAGGCGCACCGGGCATAGTTTCAGCGTGGTCAGTCATACAAAACATGGCGAGATTGTTCTGCTTCGCCAGTTTGGCATTTTCAATCAGGGTACTGTATGCGTGACCGCTAGCGTAAGTGTGGGTATGGGTATCTACTTCGAGTTTCATTTTTCTTTCCTTACATCACGATATACGCAGTGTATCAGTCCCACTATGAACTACAACCGTACAGCATAAGTAAAACTAGATGAATATCAGCCCACACCTGATTCCAAGCCAGATTGATGGTCACTTACCTTGTACTTATGGCTAGAGATTACCGACAAAAAGACTAATAAGTTAATGATTTTGTGAAATTTTCAACACCAATTTTTGCGGATATTTTTTTGCAACTTTTCTAAGTTCGACAATACTTATACAACCAATTGTTGAAGGGATTCTGCATGAAGCGCCGCTACTCACTCAGTATTCACATTAGTTCTCTTTTTTTCATATTAACGGCTATTGTAGGAGCGGTACTGATTAGCATCAGCTCTCAACATGCAAAGCCGTTACTTAGTGGCAGCGCTCAAGAGTTGAGTCAGGAAAACAGCCGCAAACTGGAGTCCATCTTTCAAAGAAGCATCGCGCCTATCTTTTCCACATTGGATTTCATGGCTTACAGCAGTTTTATCGATGAAAACAAACCACCTTCCGAACAAGCACGTTGGCTTTCCTCGATGCGCTTATTGTTCGAACGCCAACCCAGTTTAGTCGCCCTATATTTTGGTAATGAAGATGGCGATTTCACCATAGTTCGCCCCTTGTTTGACAACCAATCCAGAGAGCGCGTCAACGCACCAGACACCGCCCGCCTATTTATTAACTACACCAAGATGGATGGTACCAACAAGTTTATTTTCTTCGACCAAAACCTAGCGCAAGTGGGTCATGTTGATCACCAAGGCAACCAGTTCGATCCACGAACACGCCCTTGGTACACCTCTGCGGAAGAAGACGATGTTATTCGCTTAACAGAACCTTATGTGTTCTATCTGTTTCAAACGCCAGGTGTCACACTGTCACGTCGCTCTGCGGATGGCAACAAGGTAGTCGGTGCTGATTTTACGCTGGATTCGCTATCACAAGAGCTTTCGCATATCGGCTTCTCACAAAACGCTAAGTTAGCGCTTTTTGATCATCAGTTCCGAGTATTAGCCCAACACAATACGTCACTAAGCCTGACTGATGATGAACAAACGACTCAGCAGAAATTAAACAGCAGCATTTTCACTCCTGTTGCTAATCGAATCAGTAGCTCAACGTTATATGAAACCGTAGAACGTGATGGTAAATCGTGGTCTGTTACTCTGACGCCTGTCGCTTTAAGTCCAAGTATTCATTTGCTTCTAGCCGATGCTACTCCACAGGATGATTTGATTGCCAGCTTGCTTTCAATGCGAAACAAACAACTGCAAGCGGCTTTTGGCTTGATGGTGATATGTTTTACAGCGGTCTGGATTATCTCTGCTCGCCTTGCCAAACCTCTTGTGAATTTAATGGAGCTGACTGACAATATTACTCGTTTCGAGTTTAAGAAGACTCGTTACCCGAAAAGTATTATTAAGGAGGTAGCAAACCTCACCAAGTCGATAGAATTGATGGAACACACGTTACACGATTTACTGCGGCTTCTTCGCGATACTGCGTCGAATCAGGAATTTAGCGTGTTAGCAAAAACCATCACCCATCAGAGCTATCTTGTCACTCGCGCCGAGACGATTCAGCTTTACACCTATTCTCCTGAGGAAGCGATATTCACCAACGTCGCAGACCACGCGATTATTCCATTTAAGATCGATCTCAATTCACTGATCACTGGCACACCGTGGCTAATGGCTGAGCTTAATAAAGGTGAAACGGTTCACTTAACTCGAAACGACAATATTTTGAAAAAGCATCAGGATTATCTGTACAACTCAGATATCTATTTCTTCCCGCTGCTCAACCGTCAAAAACAGTTAGTCGGCGTATTGAATTTGGGGTACGAGCGTGCGATTACCTCAGAGCAATATGACAAGCACGCCTTCTTGCGCGAACTTTTAAGCTTTGCCGAAATTGCTAAAGACAACATCGACAAGATTCAACAACAAAAAGACATGTTGAATGCATTCGTTACTCTAATAGCATCCGCCATCGATACCAAATCTCCGTACACAGGTGGTCACTGCCAACGTGTCCCTGCGCTGACCAAGATGCTGGCAGAAATAGCAGACAAAGATACTCACTATTACCGCAATTTCTCAATGACTAAACAGCAGTGGGAAGAACTCAATCTAGCAGCTTGGCTACACGACTGCGGTAAAGTGACAACGCCTGAATACGTAGTGGACAAAGCAACAAAACTCGAAACCATTTATGACCGAATACACGAAGTTCGTATGCGTTTTGAATTATTGAAAACACAGGCCGAAGCGGATTACTGGCAAGGTATTGCTCTGGGTGGCGATGAAAGCCAACTGAAAGCGACCTTAGCGCAGACTCATCACTCACTGGATGACGACTTTGCTTTCGTTGCTAAATGCAACATCGGCGGTGAATACATGTCTGATGATGACGTCGCCCGATTAGAAACCATAGCGCAGAGACAGTGGAAACGAACCCTTGATGATCAGCTGGGTATCTCTTGGATTGAGGCACAACGAGCAGGAGAAAAACAACCATTACCCGTGATGGAAAACCTCATCGCAGACAAACAAGTTCACCAAGTAAAATGGGAAGCCAACAACAACCCGAAAAACACATGGCAGGAACCTTTTGTTCTTCAACCGGGAGAATACCAATACAACCGTGGTGAGTTATACAACCTCTCGATTCGCGGTGGCACATTAAATAACGAAGAACGCTTTATGATTAATGACCACATAGTACAAACCATTACCATGTTGCAGCGTTTACCCTACCCTGAACATCTCAAAAATGTTCCTGACATTGCAGGTGGTCACCATGAACGTATGGATGGTAAAGGGTATCCAAGAGGCTTACACGAGGAAGAACTTTCTGTTCAGGCAAGAGTCATGGCTATCGCGGACGTGTTTGAAGCCTTAACCTCCAATGACAGGCCTTACAAACAGGCCAAAACCATTGATGAGTCAATCTCGATCATGACCAGAATGGCGACCTCAGGACATATCGACCCGAAACTTTATCTGCTCTTCCTAGAACAGGATGTATACCAGAAATACGCCGACATGTTCTTGGCAAAATTCCAGCACAGTGACATCGACAAAGAAGAACACATCAAAACTGTGAAAGCGTATATGAAACAGCAATTCTAAACCGGTTAATAGAGTCACATATTCTGGCTCTATTACCGACAAAAATGAATTTATGGTTACAAATCGAACAAAAGTTAATCGATTGCGCGATCAATAGTTGATGTACGTCAAATTGTCGTAGACAATACCGACCTCGCGTTGGTTTGAAGTCACATTTTGACCCCAAATCAGCCATGTCCCGATGTCCAATGTAAAATAATGACATTGAGTACAAAGGGCGTTTCGGTTTTTCTAATTACAGAAATAGACAAAACCAATTACTTATTTGTGCATTGCGCTGCTAGGGTAAGCCATTGCTAAATATACCCAAACAACTCCATTGGTTTTTGGGCACACCTAGTTTCTAAGGGAAAGAAGATGTTAATACCTGAAAACAGCAGCATCGTGATATTTGGTGCTTCGGGCGATTTAACCTACCGCAAGTTGATTCCTGCTTTATACCACCTATATGCAAGTAACCAACTGCCAAAATCCTTTGCAATCTTAGGCGTAAGTCGTACTGAATACAGTGACGACTCTTACCGAGAAAAATTGAAACGCTCGCTTCAAGAATTAGAGAAAACCGAACCTGAGATTCTTGATGCTTTTTGTGAATACATTCACTATCAAGCCATCAATACATCGGATGTCGAAGATTATGTAAAACTGAAAGATCGTTTAGACTCACTTTCAGACCATTACGCATTTGAACAACGCAATACCCTGTTCTACCTTGCTACTCCTCCTAGCCTTTACGGCGTGATCCCTTCTTGTCTTGCTGCTCACGGCTTAAACGATGAAAAAGATGGTTGGAAACGTCTGATCATCGAAAAACCATTTGGCTACGATTTAAAATCAGCACAAGAACTGGATATTGAAATTCACCACCATTTCAAAGAGCACCAAATCTACCGTATCGACCACTACCTAGGTAAAGAAACTGTTCAAAACCTACTCGTGTTCCGCTTTGCAAACGGTATGTTTGAGCCACTTTGGAACCGTAACTTTATTGATTACGTTGAAATCACAGGTGCTGAATTCCTAGGTGTAGAAGAGCGCGGCGGTTATTACGATGGCTCTGGCGCTGTTCGTGATATGTTCCAAAACCACTTGCTACAAGTATTAGCAATGATCGGTATGGAGCCACCAGCGGCAATCAATGCTGACTCTATCCGTAACGAAGTGAACAAGGTTCTGCAAAGCCTTCAGCCACTGTCTGAAGATGACTTGCGTAACAACTTAGTGCTTGGTCAGTACACGGAATCAGAAGTGCGCGGTAAGTTCCTACCGGGTTACCGTAACGAACCGGGTGTTGCAGAAGATTCGCGTACAGAAACGTATGTCGCACTGAAAATGTTCATCAACAACTGGCGCTGGAATGGCATCCCGTTCTACGTGCGCAGTGGTAAACGTCTGCCGACACGCGTGACTGAAGTGGTGATTCACTTTAAACGCACTCCTCACCCAGTATTTGGTAAAAATGCGCCTGAGAACAAACTGATCATCCGCATTCAGCCAGACGAAGGCATCCTGATGAGCTTCGGCCTGAAAGAGCCGGGCGCAGGCTTCAAAGCGAAAGAAGTTTCAATGAACTTCCATTACGCATCTTTAGAAGAAACGAAGATGCTGACTGCCTACGAACGCTTATTGCTAGACGCACTGAACGGTGACGCAACGCTATTTGCTCGTACAGACGCAGTAGAAGCTTGTTGGAAGTTCGTTCAGCCAATTCTGGATTTCAAGCAAGACCCACAATCCCTATACGGATACGCATGTGGTACTTGGGGACCGAAAGAGTCTGATGACCTTTTAAATAATGATGGAAGAGCATGGCGTTTCCCATGCAAAAACCTTACTGACACGGATTACTGCGAACTATGATCAATTCAAAGATTTTTCAGACAGCTGAGCAGGTTGTTGAATCGTTAGCCAATGAAATGCAACGCTACAGTGAACAAGGCACACCAGTGCACATTTCACTGTCTGGCGGCAGCACACCTAAAATGCTGTTTAAGCTATTGGCAAGTGCACCTTATGCTGAAGCTATTCAATGGCAAAACCTTCACTTCTGGTGGGGTGATGAGCGTTGTGTGGCACCGGATGATGCTGAGAGCAACTACGGTGAAGCGAATGCGCTGCTATTTAGCCAAGTAAACCTGCCTGCAGAGAACATCCACCGTATTCGCGGTGAAGATGATCCACAAGCAGAAGCAGAACGTTTTGCAAAAGAGATGGCTGATGTTGTTCCATGTGAAAACGGCACTCCTGTTTTCGATTGGATTCTGCTTGGTGTTGGCGCTGACGGCCACACTGCGTCGCTATTCCCAAATGTAACCAACTACGATGATCCAAACCTTTCTTTGGTTGCGACTCATCCTGAGTCTGGTCAACTTCGCATTTCAAAAACAGCGAAGGTTCTGGAAGCAGCAAAACGTATTAGTTACCTCGTTCTTGGTGCAGGTAAAACCGAGATCGTCAATGAAATTCACACTACTCCAGCCGCTGACCTGCCTTATCCAGCAGCTAAAGTTCAGTCAAAGACTGGCGAAACCGAGTGGTATTTAGATTTAGACGCAGCAGCAAAGATTGCGTGAAGGAGAGAAACAAATGAAAGGTGATATCGGTGTAATCGGCCTGGCGGTTATGGGTCAAAACCTGATCCTAAACATGAACGACCACGGCTTCAAAGTGGTTGCTCACAACCGTACTGCGTCAAAAGTTGACGAGTTCCTAGAAGGTCCAGCGAAAGGCACTAACATCATTGGTGCTTACTCTCTAGAAGAGCTAGTAGAGAAACTAGAAACTCCTCGCAAAGTGATGCTTATGGTTCGTGCGGGTTCAGTAGTTGACGCATTCATCGATCAACTAGTACCACTTCTAGACAAAGGCGACATCATTATTGATGGCGGTAACACTAACTACCCAGATACAAACCGTCGCGTTGCTGCGCTACGTGAAAAAGGTATCCACTTCATTGGTACTGGTGTTTCTGGTGGTGAAGAAGGTGCACGTTTCGGACCTTCAATCATGCCTGGTGGTGCTCCTGAAGCTTGGGAAGCGGTTAAGCCAATCTTCCAAGGTATCTCTGCAAAAACTGACGCTGGCGAGCCATGTTGTGACTGGGTTGGTAACGACGGTGCTGGTCACTTCGTTAAAATGGTTCACAACGGTATCGAATACGGCGACATGCAGCTGATCACTGAAGCTTACCAGTTCATGAAAGACGGTCTTGGTATGTCTGCAGATGAGATGCAAGCTGTATTTGCTGAATGGGATAAGACTGAGCTAAACAGCTACCTAGTTGAAATCACAGCTGACATCCTTGGCTACAAAGATGAAGACGGTGAGCCACTAGTAGAGAAGATCCTAGACACTGCTGGTCAAAAAGGTACTGGTAAATGGACAGGTATCAACGCGCTAGACCTAGGTATCCCACTAACTCTAATCTCTGAGTCTGTATTCTCTCGTTGTCTATCTGCACTGAAAGACCAACGTGTTGAAGCTGAAAAACTGTTTGGTAAAACTATCACTCCAGTTGAAGGCGACAAACAAGAGTGGGTTGATGCACTACGTCAAGCTCTGCTTGCTTCTAAGATCATCTCTTACGCTCAAGGCTTCATGCTAATGCGCGAAGCATCAAACGAGAATGGCTGGGATCTAAACTACGGTAACGTAGCGCTAATGTGGCGTGGTGGTTGTATCATCCGCTCTGCATTCCTAGGTAACATCCGTGATGCATTCGAGAAGAACCCAGAACTAGCATTCCTAGGCTCTGACGAGTACTTCAAGAACATTCTACAAAGCAGCCTAGTGGCATGGCGTAAAGTAGCTTCTAAATCTCTAGAAGCAGGTATCCCAATGCCATGTATGACTTCAGCTCTAACGTTCCTAGACGGTTACACAACA
This sequence comes from Vibrio diazotrophicus, assembly GCF_038452265.1. Lineage (NCBI taxonomy): Bacteria > Pseudomonadati > Pseudomonadota > Gammaproteobacteria > Vibrionales > Vibrionaceae > Vibrio > Vibrio diazotrophicus. Next base: position 326,666 of record NZ_CP151843.1, on the reverse strand, counting down.
GCTCGTCTACCTGCGAACCTGCTGCAAGCGCAACGTGACTACTTCGGTGCTCACACCTACGAGCGTACAGACCGTGCACGTGGTGAATTCTTCCACACTAACTGGACTGGTACAGGTGGCAACACTGCGTCTACTACTTACGACGTTTAATCGTTATAAGTGACCAAACAGAAAAGGGATGCTTGATGCATCCCTTTTGTTTTTCTGATGTTGATTTAGTGCTTATGTTTATGGAATGAAGACTCTTCAACATACTTTTTCTTGTGGTGGCCTTTGCCCGGATGTTTTCCGTGTACAGGGTGGCTGCGATAATGATCTTCTTCAACCACTTTGACGACCTTAACCACTTTCACGGTTTCCACTTTTCTGTTGCGACAATCTCCTGTTTTTATTGAGACGTCTTTGTTTGCAACTGAGACACAGCCTAATTCTATGTCTACCTGTGAATCCGACGCCTGAGCGTGAGTTGTCATTAATGTACCTAGCAGTACAAGCGGTGCAATTATCCCATATCGTTTCATATTGGTTCCTTTTGAGCTGATTCGTCACCAATTTAAACGTGTGTTAACAACTCACTCAATACGGAGTCGGCAACACTGACAATCATCTAACCTACCTTGAACATGGCATTGAAGAGCGGACAAAAAAAGAGCACCTATTGGTGCTCTTTATGACATTTGAAACAAATCATTAATGAACTTTAAACTGCCCCACCACTTGTGACAGATCACTCGACGTACCGCCGAGTTCACGGCTGATATTATTGGTCTGCGCTGCGCTATCATTCAGTTGACCAATAAGAGCCTGAATGGCAGCCATATTACGGCTGACTTCTTCAGTCACATGGCTTTGCTGCTCAGCAGAGGTTGCCATTAATGTGTTCAAGTCGTTAATTTCTACCACGGACGTGGTCACAGTGTTCAATGACTCCATCACCTTGTGAGTGCTTTGTGAAGTCGCTTCACAGCTCTTACGTGTGGTTTCCATCTTGCTCACGACATTTTCGGATGTGTTGTTGAGCTTAGACAGCATCTCATTAATCTGCCCTGTACTCTGCTGCGTACGAGCTGCCAGTGCGCGAACTTCGTCAGCTACCACGGCAAAACCACGACCTTGCTCACCTGCACGCGCGGCCTCTATCGCAGCGTTTAATGCCAACAGGTTAGTCTGCTCAGCAATATCACCAATCACCTGAAGTACAGTGCCAATCTGTTTGGTATCTTGATTCATCGCACTGATGGTGTTCGACATTTCTGCTACATCCGACTCCAATGCAGTTACGCTTTGTACCGCTTGATTAACCGTTTTCTTAGAATCGTTCGCATATGAGTTTGTCAGTTCTGTGAGCTTAGCTGCGTCTGATGCACTTTGAGCAATAGACCCTGCTGTTGCGCTCATTTCATCAATCGCTGTGATCACCTGTTCTGTCTCAATGGTATGCGCATTTAACATCTGCATGTTTGATTCAGACTGGCTGCTAAGGTGATTAACCGCAGAATCAATTTTCGATGATGAGCTAGAGACTTCAATAAACATTCCCTGAAGCTGTTCGATAAAACGGTTAATAGAAGTCGAAATCTGACCGATTTCATCATTCGATGTAACGCTCAAACGTTGAGTTAAATCACCGTTACCTTGTGAAAGGTCAGCTACGAGTTCTTTTAGACGCAGTAAAGGTTTGAATGCAAAGTGCAGCATTGCAACACTTAAACCGATAATGATCACTGCACAAATAAGTAGTGCCATTGTGATCTTCCAGTTCAAACTGTCAGTATTGGCTTGAATGTCATCAAGATCGATATAACCGTTCAACCTCCATGTCTGGCCAGCCAAATCAAAGTTGCGCTCAACAGGAATCAAGTTTTCACCGGTTTTATCAGTGAAAATGGTGACCTCATTTGAAGAAATCAGTTCCATGTAGCTGCCTGACAGCGAATAGGCTTCTAAAATTGGTTTTAATCCACTCAAATCAAGCGTGAAAAAGTTAGCAGAGCCGTCCATATGCTTAATTGAGATATTTAAACTTGGACGCCCTTCAATGATCGTCACTTCGCTCACCGTTGGTTCAGCGGTCAAGCCTTCTGCAAGTGTTATGTACTTTTGAGTTTCATCTTGTTCTAGTACTCTGCCCGTATCATCGAACGCATAGCTGCTTGCAAGACGCACAATATGAGAGAAACCAGCCGACTCTTTGGTGGTGCCGATATCCATCATGTTGAATTTAAGGCTTTTCGCCAGACTAAGCTTGTCGCGTAACTCACCTTCCAGTGTTCGGTTCACTAACTCAATGTTATGTTCAATTTTCTCTATATCTGACTGATAAATATAGGAACTGATAAAGTGGTTTACACTGAGAAACGAAACAAAAATGGTGATTGAAATTATGGCAACTATTAGCGATATAATTTTGTTTTTAAAGGAAAAACTCTTCATTATTCTTCGCGTCCTTCACAAAGTTTTTAGCTTACTGACCCCGATAAAATCAGTGAGCGAATGGTGAATAGAGTATTAATTATTATGCGGGTTCTCAGTTAACTGCTTGTTGGCTAGCACTTGGTATCGACTACCAAGCTGATTTTCTACTCTTTGACACAACAGTTCGAAGTGGGATTATTCCTACAACTTTACTAAGCCACGTTTATTATTCGGCACATTGTATCCAAACTTAATATGAAACAATGAGTATTAGTTCAAAAGTGAGACAACATCGTTCGGTAAATGAGACTCCGGTCATATTTTTTTAGAGTTTAGTCGCATTTTATCTAATACATCGTTTCATTTTTAATAGATATATTTTTCAACCTTACCGTTTCTACAAAAAAAGAGCACCATTTGGCGCTCTTTTTCAGTCTTCTTGGGGACGACTATTTTCAGTGAACTTTGAACTGAGTAACAACGTCAGACAGATCAGTCGATGTGCCTCTTAGTTCCTGACTGATGGTGTTTGTCTGTGAAGCACTGTTATTAAGCTGGCCGATTAACTCCTGAATCGTTGCCATATTACGACTGACTTCTTCAGTCACATGGCTTTGCTGCTCAGCAGATGTGGCCATTAATGTGTTCAAGTCATTAATTTCTACCACAGATGTCGTCACTGTATTCAATGACTCCATCACCTTATGAGTGCTTTGCGATGTCGCTTCACAGCTCCTACGAGTGGTTTCCATCTTACTCACCACATTTTCGGATGTGTTGTTGAGCTTAGACAGCATGTCGTTAATCTGCCCTGTGCTTTGCTGTGTGCGAGCCGCCAGTGCTCGAACTTCGTCAGCCACTACGGCAAAACCGCGACCTTGTTCACCTGCACGCGCCGCTTCAATCGCAGCATTCAATGCCAACAAGTTAGTTTGTTCAGCGATATCACCAATCACCTGAAGTACCGAACCAATTTGTTTGGTATCTTGATTCATGGCACTGATGGTGTTCGCCATCTCAGCCACATCGGCTTCCAATGCGGTCACGCTTTGCACCGCCTGGTTTACGGTTTGTTTAGACTCATCTGCATAAGCGTTGGTTAACTCCGTAAGCTTGGCGGCGTCTGCGGCACTCTGTGCGATTGATCCTGCTGTTGCGCTCATTTCGTCTATCGCTGTGATCACCTGCTCGGTCTCAATGGTATGCGCATTTAACATCTGCATATTTGATTGAGACTGACTGCTGAGATGACTCACCGCAGTATCAATTTTGGATGATGAGCTGGACACTTCAATAAACATACCCTGAAGCTGTTCAATGAAGCGGTTAATAGAAGTCGAAATTTCGCCGATTTCGTCGTTCGAAGTGACACTTAAACGCTGAGTTAAATCTCCATTCCCTTGAGACAGATCAGCCACCAGTTCTTTGAGGCGCATTAGAGGTTTGAATGCGAAATTCAGCATTGGCACACTCAGACAGATAATGATTGCTGCAGAGATCAACAACGCCAGAGTGATTTCCCAGTTGAGACTGTCTGTGTTTGTTTGGATATTGTCTAAATCGATATAGCCATTCAACGACCAATTCTGGCCATCAATTGTGAACTGTTTTGAAACTGGAATGACGTTGTCACTCGATTTATCAGAGAAAATGGTGATTTGGTTTGCCGATATCAGTTCCATATAGCTGCCCGGCAATGAATAAGCTTCAATAACGTCTTTCAGGTTGCTAATGTCGAGAGTAAAGAAGTTTGCCGAACCATCATATTTTTTAAGTGAAATACGAACCGTTGGCTTTCCATCCACCATTTCAACATCACTCATCGTTGGCTCTTCCGTTAACTGTTCAGCCAACTTCAAGTAAGTTTCCGTTTGCTCATCATCAAGCGAGTTAGCAGTATCATCGAAAGCATAACCATTCGTTACCAACACAATGCTCGCAAAGCCTGTCGACTCTTTGGTGTCTGCAATATCCATCATGCTGAAATTGAGACTTTTCGTCAGTGTTAACTTTTCTTGCAATGCTCGTTCTAGCTGAGCGGTGACCAAATCAATATTGTGTTTGATTCTTGCCGTGTCTGACTCATAGATATAACCACTGATAAAGTGGTTCACACTCATATATGACACAAAAATGGTCACAGTAATAATGCTAGCAATCAACGCTATAATTTTGTTCTTAAAAGAAAAGTTTTTCATGTATATCAGTATCCCTACTACAAAATGACTAGCATTGTTTTGAATAATCAATGGATTAGGATTTATATGCGCTAGACCAAATTTACTTATTGTTACATTTGCCCGATGATTGTAACACCAATTGAGAATATTAATTAATAATGTTCTCAACACATTAGCCTAATGAATATCATCATTTTTAAGCCACCCAACGACACACCCGTAATAAAAACTCAGCGTTTGGCGGCATGGAGATCGCTGGCTAAACTTCGCCATTCATAGACAGTCTCTTTAAAATGCTCGATCTGTTTGGGAGTAGAGAGGTGGACAATACTGAGTATGTGTTCGTTTGATGCCTGTTCGTTGTAGTTGAGCTTTGCTTTGAGCACAGGGCTGTAGGACTCTTCTTGGGAAAAGAGAAGTTTCTGTAATCTCTGATTGAAATCAGTTTGGTTATGGCGTTGATTCAACAGTGATTGAATTTCGTTTCGTTGCGTCTTTTGAAACGCTATCCAGTCATAGGTCGTTATTTGTAGAGCTTTCGCCCATTGTCCTGCTAATTGTTCTTGGTTAGCAGTTAGAGAACCTAACCACTGTTCCATACGATCAATAATTCGTTCTTCATACTTGGCTCTGGTTTCACTTTCATTCAAATCCGCATACTTATCGGCGTATTTTTGATGCCGCTTTGCTAACCCCTGCATAAATTCATCCACCTGTTTGTCTGACAAAGCGGTGGCTATTGGAAAAATACTCGGAAAGATTTGAGTCACTAAACTCTGGTAATGCTCATAAATCCACTCTCTATGCTGTTGAAGCTGTTCCAGTGTGAGAGTTTTAGGATTGAGCTCAAGCAGTTGATCAAACTGCATAACATAGTTGTTTAGCTCCTCAGTTTGATGCCATTGGCTGAGCGCATCAATTTGCGTTTTCACCAAACTTTCCTGCTGGTCAGTCAAAGTCACATAATCATCTAGGTACTCAAGAATAAACCAGTCCATATTATGGTAAACAAACTTGGTACTGCACCCTGCTATGAGTAGTACCGACATCAACAGCAGCGTTATCCTTTTCTTCATAACCACGTCCCTAGTCTTCCTTTTTGCCGCCAAGTCATTTTTAAAAGCATCACTACTAAAACATAGCTGTTCTAACACCAGATGCGAAGATGATCATGGCTATAGGCCTTTTCTTGTTGAGAGATTAAACATTCAGGTATGCGTATGAGAGGCACAACATTGAACGTAATAGACTGATTTTTAAACTTGCACGCACAATGAGTCAATTATCGCTACAACTCTTTTTCTAAAAATAAATGATAATAGTTTGCATATGCATTTTCTTTGGCAATATAATCATGCCCTTCGCAGTCAATGCGAATTCGTTTCATCACTATCTTTTCAACAAGGACAAAAGTAGGTTCCAATAAATGATTCAGAAACTGATTAGCCTTTCTACTTTGCTATTTGCTTCTTACAGCTTTGCACAAACGACAACCATTACGGATGTGCTTGATCGTGAAGTTACTTTCGATGCGCCGGCAAAACGCGTTATCGTCGGCTTCTATCCAGAAGATTACATGGCAATTGGTACGGAAGCTGCGTATGACAACGTTGTGGGTATGTCGAAATACATTTGGCAAGCGCGCTCAGCAAACTGGGAAATGAACGTTAAGCACCGTCCTTCTCTAGACGAGATTGCCGCTATTGGCCGTGTTGATACCAACACTTTCTCTGTAGAGAAAGTCATCAGCCTTAATCCGGATCTCATCATGCTGGCTGACTGGCAATATAAAGCCTTGGGTAGTGATATCCAACGTCTTGAAGGTGCTGGCATTCCAATTGTAGTTGTGGATTACAACGCTCAAACTTTAGAACGTCACATTAAAAGTACCGAGCTAATCGGTGTGATCACAGGTCAAGAAGAACGTGCAGCGAAAATAGCTAGCGAGTACAAGCAGAACATCGAAATGATCACTGCGCGTTTAGAAAAAGCGAACCTTCCAAAGCCAAAAGTTTACACTGAATTCGGTGCTTCAGGCGTAAACGAAATCGGCTACACCTTTGGTAAAAACATGTGGGGCGCAATCTCTACTGTAGCCGGTGGCGACAACATTTCTGCACCTTATGTTGAATGGTGGGGTAAACTAAACCCTGAGCAAATCATTGCAGCAAACCCAGATGTGCTCGTTATGACTGGCTATGAAAATGGCGGCAGCGATGCAATGTTAATGGGTCAAGGTGTAGAAGAGTCGGTAGCGAAAGAACGTTTAGAAGGATTCAAAAAGCGCACGGGCTGGTCTTCAATTTCAGCAGTTAAAAACAACCGTATGTACGCGGCTTACCACGGCGCATGCCGTACCATTCTTGATGGCGCGCTGATTCAGTTCTACGCAAAAGCGATGTATCCAGAATTGTTTGCCGATTTAGATCCAAACCAAGCGTACTTGGACTTCTACAAGAACTACCTACCAGTGGTACCTAAAGGTACGTTCGTTACTCAACTGTAAGCAATTTTAGTCACCGGCTCTGAGAGTCGGTGTTATCCATGCAAAAAGGCCAGAACATCAGTTCTGGCCTTTTTATATCTTGTTCATATCACAATGGAATGAGCAAATGTTCTGAGTTACGCCGCGCTAGGTCTACGAGTGCGGACGAAAGGTGTACCATTTTCATCGGTAAGAACATCCGCTTCCACATGATACAGCTCGTGAATCAGTTCGCTGGTTAACAGTTCCTTCGGACTACCAAAGGCTCTCAATTCACCTTGTTTTAATATCAAAAGGTTATCAGCGTATTGTGCCGCTAAATTAAGGTCGTGCAGCACCATTAAGGTGGTGTAATTTTGCTTTTTCGTCTGAGTAACCAAGTGATTTAGTAATACGTGTTGGTAGTGCAAATCTAACGCACTTACTGGCTCATCCAGCATCAGTATTTCAGGGCAACGCATCAGTGCTTGTGCAAACAGAATCATCTGACACTGACCACCACTGAGAGTTCTCACATCACGGCTGGCAAGATGTTCCAAACCAATGCTCTTGAGAATGCTCAACGCTTCTTGCAGCATTTTAGTTTCAATTCGCATGCTGAGTGCATCAAGTCTGCCTAACAACACCACTTCGATTACCGTCATATTGACATCGAGGTGGATATCTTGCGGCATGTAACCAAACTTAGTTCGCCACTCAATCAACGACTTACCAGATAACACATTGTTTCCATACTGAATTTCTCCGCTTACGATTTTAATATCACCGAACAGAGTCTTCAACAGAGTACTTTTACCCGTGCCATTTGGTCCAAGAATAACGTTCACTTGCCCCGGTTGCAGTTGGAAACTGATGTCTCTTGCCAACACCAAGTCGCCTAATCGTACGTTGAGGTTATTCACCTGCAATAGGTTACGTTGTGGCGCTGAATCTTGTGCTTGCGATAACTGACTGACTTCAAACATATTATCTTCTCTTTGCGATGATGAGCCAGAAGAAGAAAGGCACACCAATGATGGCAGTTACGATGCCGATTGGGAACAACGCCCCCGGTACGATCACTTTTGATAAAACAGAAGCAGTCGACAACAAAAATGCACCGATTAGGAATGAAAGTGGAAGGAAGAAACGCTGATCTTCGCCAACCAGAATTTTAGCGATATTAGGTGAAACAATGCCGATGAAGCCAATGATACCGACGAAACTGGTCACTGTTGCTGTCATCACCGCGACAATCAGCAAGGTTTTTAAACGCAGTTTTACTATGTTCACACCAAGGCTTTTCGCACGCTCTTCGCCGAGTTTCAATGCGGTCAATTTCCATGAATCTTGCAGTAGCAAAAACAGGCTCGCCATAACTACCGTCGCGGTAATCGCTAGGTTTGTCCAGGTCGCTTTTGAAAGACTTCCGAATAGCCAAAAAAGAATCTGTTGGCTCAGTTCAGGTGAAGAGACGAACTGTACCAATGAGAGTAAGGATTGGAACAAAAACAGTAACGCGATACCCGCAAGGATCAACTGCCCCGACCCGATATGACGTACAGAAGCCAATGCAAACAAGAAACACGCCGAAATCATACAGAAGACAAATGCACCGATAGGTACGGCTAAGTTGCTATCGATACCCAGAGAGCCAGTGTAAAGCATCAATGCCGCGCCAAAACCCGCAGCCGCAGCCATACCTAAAGTGTATGGGCTTGCCATGGAGTTGTTCAGCAAGGTTTGCATTTCTGCACCGCCCATCCCTAGAGATCCGCCAACAAAGATGGCCATCAGTGCTATAGGTAAACGTAGATTACTAACAATGACTTGCGTGGAAGCATCCACTTGGAATGGTAATCCAACCCACTCTAGCAGAGCGTAAATAACCGAGCTGGCATCAATCATTGAAGGGCCGGTCATAATATCGAGAACAAAAGAAGCGGCGAGTAATGCGCCAAAACTGGTTAATATCATTCCGCGACGCTTTTCGCTTTTTCGCTGCGCCTCTACGGCCTGCTGTACTACATCCGATAGCATCTTAACTCACCAAACTTAGAATATCGCTTAATCTCCAGACCTTGCTAAACGTGGCTTTCACCGCCACACACCTGCAAGATCCGGTCTAATTTTTAGGGTCAGATGGTAACATTATGTAAATGATAATTGCTAGTATTTATAGTTCTATTTGCAATTGAAGAAATAAGTCGCACAAGCTTCAGTACGTGGTTATAGCCAAGTACCCAAGGGAAATTTTCACGATAGAGAATATTGATTGTATTGAAATGGTTCCGCGAGCAGCATAGATGCTCGCCAACAGTGTGGAAGGTAAACATCCTGAAGGCCCGATTGGATCTGACATTTACTTTTAAATGCAAAGAGCCGTTGAACGGCTCTTGCTTTTTGGAACTGTTTGCCTGCTCTTATTTATCAAGCGCTGGCGCTTTAGCTACCCTTCTCACACCAAACCAGTTCTTGCCAAATACGTTGATTACTAGGCCCATTGCGATCACTATCACGCCGATGATTTGATAAAGGCTTAGACTTTCGCCAAGCAGTATCCATGCGCTTAGCAAACCAAATACTGGCACTAACAACGAAAGCGGAGCAACCATGGAGGTTTCATAACGACTAAGTAAGTAGCTCCAGCCGCCGTATCCCAGAATTGTCGCCAGTAGAGACAAGTAAACAATCGAAAAAACGTTATGCCATTCGATATTGACCAATGATTCAACAATAAGCTCAGGCCCTTCAATCACATACGAGGAAATGAAGAATGAAACCATTGGAACCAGCGCGCTCCATACGATGAGCGACATGGTCGGAACCGGATAACGTTGCATGATGACTTTATTCACGATATTACCCAGAGCCCAAAAGGCCGCCGCGCCGATAATTAAAACCAAGGTGAATAAGGTTAATGACGTTGAATCATGTCCCTGAGCTGCCGCGAGAAGGTATATCCCCGCCCCAGCAACAGACACCGCAATCATATTGTGAATGCGTACTTTCTCTTTCAACAGCAAAACGCCAAAGCCTAGAGTAATAAACGCTTGCGCCTGCAAAAGCAGAGAGGCTAAACCTGCCGCCATACCCACTTTTAAAGCCCAGAAAAGTAACGAGAACTGTAGAAAATTGATGGTTAAGCCATAAGCCACTAGCCATTTCAAAGGCACTTGAGGTCGCTTAATAAAGAAAATGGCAGGCAAAGCGACAAACGCAAAACGTAACCCAGCTAACAGAAGAGGCGGCATTCCTTGCAAGCCAACTTTGATAACCACAAAGTTAACACCCCACACCAAAACAATGGCAAGAGCTAAAAACCTATCACGTACCGACATCCAATATCCTTAAAACGCTACTCTACGCATCCTTGATACATTCTATCGGCACTTCACATAGGCGATTTCAGTACATATGCATAAACAAATTTTAACCAAACTGAAACAGCAGAGTGCCTCAAAGTGTGAGCTAAGACAAGCGGTAATCCGTTATCGAAACCCAGCCAGCACCTTCACCACATGGCGCAGCAGATACTTTAAATAATTGCCCTGTATTTGCATCTATTGAGTAAGCGCCCAGTTCATCTGCCAATTCGCCACTGGCTAAAATGTATTGATCATCAGGTGAGATGATAAAACTGCGCGGTTGCTTCTCAACCTGATGGTGATGTCGGTAGTAAGGAATATGCGTGTCTTTATCTACTTCAAGGCATGTAATCACACTTAGTGTCCGCTCTGACACATAAATGAACCGACCATTGCGTGTGATATGGATATCTGCAGCCCAAACTCTTGGTACATCATTGACCACTTTTTGTGCTGGCGGAAGGCCTCGTTCCAACCCTAACGCTTCTCTTGGTATCGCTGGTGATTCTGCAACGAATGCCAATTGTCCTGTTTCAGAATCAAACGTTAACGTCACCACTGTCGCGTCCATTTCCGTCACTACATAGAGGAATGCTCCACACGGCGAAAACGCAATGTGTCTTGGGCCAGCGTCCTTGGCAAACTGATAACTCGCTACAGGCTTATCAACCATTCCCTCTGAGTTTGGTCGCGGGTAAACCATTATTTTGTCTACTCCGAATTCTGTAGCCACCATCCATTTATCATCAGGACTGAAGAGACAAGTATGACAAGCGCTGCTGTGCTGAATCGTTACCGTTTTATCGGTAAAGTGCCCAGTTTCAGTCATAGGTTTGGCGACAACATTATGTTGATCGAATGATGATGCTAACAACCACTGGTTGTTTTTGTCGGTAGTTAAACTGACAAGCCCCTCATTAACTGGCGTTTCACCTTCAAGAGTGAGATCGCCCGTCTGCGGATCAATTCTCAACTGTTTTAAGTGAAACGGTTCGCTATGAATGGCCGCATAAAGGTAATTCTGACAAGGGCTTACCGCCATTGGCATTACCATGTAACCTACTTCTGTTTCTCCTAGCAATGTAAGCTCGCCCTGATGGAGTTTATAGCGAGAAATTGTCCCTGATAATGCGTTAGACAAATAAACAAACTGTGTCATTATTAGCCCTAATTAAGCGTTAAATAATAAGAAGATAAACCCAGACTACTCGATTTATGGAAGCAACGTAAACCGTATGGGTTACCACTATATCCCAGTTAAAAGAGCAGGATAAAGTCGAAATTTGCCACTCGGTAGATTTACGACATTGGGTAAAGGTACATGTGAGCAGGAAACAACCGTATATTTCTATAAATAATCTCTAGGATTGACTCTATGAACCACACTCAAGAACAGTCATGGGTTGAAGTGTTAAGAGGACACTCAAACCAACACCCAATAATGGCGGGTGGATTGATTGTCTCTTTGCTTTTAATCGCCTTTTTCCTTTTCCACGCCTTAACCGGTGAAAGACAACTAAACGCGCAATATGCGCTGGTTGGTGGTGGTATTGCTTTTCTCGCCACTGCGGCTGGCACCTTACCAGCTCTGTTCATTCGAGATATTCCGCAAAAGCTTTCTGACTGCATGCTTGGCTTTGCCGCAGGTATGATGCTCGCCGCTTCTGCTTTCTCACTTTTATTGCCCGGTATAGAAGCAGGCACAGCGTTTTTTGATGATGGATTTCTTGGTGGCATGATCGTTATCCTCGGCATGGCTATCGGTGTAGCACTGATGCTCGGACTGGATGCTTTCACCCCCCATGAACATTTGGAAACAGGGCCTTGTGGTCCGGGACACGACAGATGCAGCCGCGCTTGGCTGTTTGTATTCGCCATTGCGTTACATAACTTTCCTGAAGGGATGGCGATCGGCGTCGGGTATGCGCAGGGCGATCTTTCAGTTGGTATTCCGTTGACCACAGCCATTGCTCTGCAAGACATTCCCGAAGGTTTAGCCGTGGCCGTGACTCTTAGAGCCGCAGGATTCAATGCAAGATTATCGGTTTTAGTCGCCGCACTGACTGGCTTGCTGGAACCGATTGGTGCTTTGCTCGGTGTGAGTTTAGCTGGCGGATTAATGATTGCTTACCCTATCGGGCTCGGCTTAGCTGGCGGTGCAATGCTGTTTGTAGTGTCACATGAAGTAATTCCCGACACACACCGCAACGGTCATCAAACCTTAGCGACCATTGGTTTAATGTTAGGTTTTGCTTTGATGATGGTATTAGATACCATTCTGGGCTGAGCATCATTTTATTTAGGAATCACAACACCGTGGTTCCTAATCCTTCCAAATAGTTAACGCTAAGCAACAAGCTCCTGCTGTGTTTCTTGTTTTAGTCGGTAAGCAATTAAATCGGCAATAGTACCCAATTTGATCTTGTGCTTTTTGGCGAATACTTCTAAGTCTGGTCGGCGAGCCATGGTTCCGTCCGTATTCAATACTTCGATGATCGCACAAGAAGGGGTTAGCCCCGCGAGAGCGGCTAAATCACACCCCGCTTCGGTATGACCGGGACGAACTAATACTCCGCCTTCGCGCGCGACAACAGGAAAGACATGGCCGGGAGAAACCACTTCTTTGGGTGTGGCACTTCCAGAGACTGCGGTCTTAATCGTGACGGCTCTGTCATGCACTGAGATTCCTGTTGTCACACCTTTGGCTGCTTCAATTGAAACCGTAAAGTTGGTGCCAAACTGCTCGGTATTGTTTTTGACCATCAAAGGCAACTCTAGCTGCTGAGCCATCTGTTCAGTCATCGTCAGACATAACAGACCACGAGCTTCAGTGACCATAAAGTTAACAATTTCGGGCGTTATTTTGTCAGCCGCGACAATAATATCGCCCTCATTTTCCCTGTTTTCATCGTCCATTAAGATCACCATTTTTCCTAAACGGATGTCTTCGATAATCTCTTCAATTGCACTCAGTTCCATTTTTAATTCCTTTTAAAAATTCGCCTATTTGAGTTTGTCGATGATAGATCAGCTTTCTCGATGAATCGCGAAAGGGTTCCACGCCTGAGCCGTTGGCATCACTTCGAGGCGGTTGATGCACATATGTGCAGGAAGTGTCGCTAAGTAAAACATGGTGTCTGCAATATCTTCTGCCGTTAAAGCTTGAGTGCCTGCATAAAGCGCATCCGATGCTGCTTGATCCCCTTTGGTTCGCACTAAAGTAAATTCCGTTTCCGCAATTCCCGGAGCGAGATCTGTAACTCGCACACCTGTGCCTAAAAGGTCACAACGCAAGTTATAGCTGAACTGTTTCACAAACGCCTTGGTTGCGCCGTAAACATGACTGCCCGGATAGGGCCACTGACCTGCAATCGAACCAACGTTGATAATAGACGCGCCTTTGCCCACTTCAATCAATGTTGGAAGCAGCGCATGGGTGACATTAACTAGCCCAGTGATATTGGTATCAATCATGGTGTGCCAATCTTGAATATCGACGGTTTGAGCAGGATTCGGAGATAAAGCAAGCCCCGCATTATTCACCAAGCAGGTAACTTGTTTGAAAGATTCGGGTAGCGACTTAACCAGAGCGTCGACTTCTTCTTTACTGCGCACATCGAGTGTTTGGTAGTGTACTGGAACGATTTCAGACAACTCTGCCGCCAACTCTTTCAAACGCTCTTCACGTCTGCCAGTAATTACTAACGCCCAGCCCTCAGAGGCAAATTTCCGCGCTGCTGCTCGTCCAAATCCCGACGTTGCTCCAGTAATAAATACCACTTTACCCATATCAATTTTATCCCTTAAATCTTGAGTGAATTAAGGGTATAGGGAATGCCCCCATACCCTTCGAACAATGGTTTACGCTTTTTCCAGCTCAGTTTTTATCACCAACTGAGGCGTGAACTTACAAATAACGTAGTACAAAATGGCACCACTGAAAGCACCTGTAAACCACCCATAGTCATAGAACCAAGTCATCACATTGAAGAAAATCGCCATCATAGTGAAACTAACAGGGATGAGTAACGCAATGAACCCAGCCCAGTTGAACGCCGGATAGGCATCTTCCTTGTACAGCGCCAATACATCTAACTTCTGCTTTTTGATTAGGAAATAATCCACAATCATGATGCCAGCAATTGGGCCAAGCAGGCTTGAGTAGCCTAATAGCCAGTTAGAAATATAGGCTTCTACGCTCAGATCGGATTCGACCCAGCCAACCTTTTTCAATAGCTCCCACCCCATCAACAAAATTCCGATTGCACCCGTAAGCAGTACGCCTCTGGTATGGTCGATATGTTGCGGAGATATGTTTTGGAAGTCGTTAGTTGGAGAAACAATGTTTGCAGCGGTATTGGTTGATAGCGTTGCAATCACAATCATCACCATAGCTACTGCCACTAGAAATGGGCTGTCAATCTGACCAATCAGCGTAATTGGGTCTGAGATGGTTTGACCAAACATAGTTTCAGAAGCGGCCGTCATTACCACACCAAGCGAAGCAAACAAGAACATGGTGAGCGGAAGCCCCATGATTTGCCCTACTACCTGATCTTTCTGCGATTTTGCATAGCGGCTGAAATCTGGAATGTTCAAAGATAACGTTGCCCAGAAGCCCACCATAGCTGTTAAACCAGACATAAAATACTTCGCGAAACCTTCGCCTTCAGGACGATTGGCAGGTGTCGAAAGCAATTCTGTGTAAGATACTTTATCACTTGCCCAAAATAGCAGTCCAAGCGACACAATCAACAATAGCGGTGCTGACAATGTTTCCAGCCACTTGATGGAGTTTGCCCCCTTAAGCACAACACCAATGTTCAGCGCCCAGAAAATGAAGAAGCCAATCACTTCACCTACGCCACCTAAAGATGCCCACCCTGATGACACTTCAGATAAGAACAAATGAATAGCCAAACCACCAAACATGGTTTGAATACCAAACCAGCCGCAAGCGACAAAACCGCGAATCACACAAGGTACATTGGAGCCCATAATGCCGAACGACGAACGAAGTACGACAGGGAACGGCAAGCCATATTTCGTCCCAGCGAAGGCGTTCAACGTTAGAGGCACCAATACAATAATGTTCGCGATAAGAATGGTGAGTAGAGCCTCTACCACAGATAAACCAAAGTAGTTGGTTAATATGCCGCCCAGCGTATATGTCGGCACACAAATCGAAATACCGACCCACAAAGCCGCGATATTGAACTTGTTCCAGGTACGTTCTTTGATTTTGGTTGGTGCTAAATCACTGTTGAAATTTTTGCTAGAGATGAGGTCTTCACCGACTTCTAATTCGTAGAAATCCCCCACTTGCTTCATTTCCGTTTTCATTTGAATCCCCTCTTCCTAATTGAGATTGATTATTTCCCTTCGGCTTTATGTTGCTACCTATCCAAATAAATCAAATGAACCACTAAACCACTCGTTAAATTCTGGAAAACATGAAACGTGAAGATAAAAATCACTGTTACTGATTGTTCATATACCCAAACTACTTGGAGTTGCAGGTAGGCGGCAAGTGAGTGACCCCCCATGAGCATAGATAACTATGTGATTGGGGCGAACGAACGTAGCCAACACCGCTGCAGCTTCAAGTAGGAAGGGTATATCGTTAAAACAAAATCCGTATAGGTAATACGTATCCATAGACATCGTCATTGCTGAGCTCCTTCACTAAGTCGTTTATTTAAGTAACCCTTTTAAACAAGGCTGTGATACTTGCGATTGAAATAGACAAGATTCGACGATTGTTCCGTTTGACCAACTCCGAGCACTTCACAGAAAAAGACATCATGAGTACCTACCGATGTGCGTGATGAAATGCGGCAGTCAAACACGGTTGATGCCGCATTTAACGCTGGCGAACCTGTGACAAACAGCTGCCATTCCACCGAATCAAAACGTTCTGCTTGATTGAGTTTGCTGGCGAACACACCCGATACCGTTTCTTGACCTGCTGCCAGTGTGTTTACACACAGATACTCCGCTTTATCAAACACGGAGAACACTGATGACGAGCGGTTTAAACACACCAATAACGTTGGCGGAGCATCAGTCACACTGGTGACTGCGGTTGCAGTAAACCCCGCAGGTTTGCCGTCAACCATAGTGGTAATAACATTCACTGAAGCACCAAGCCCAGACATGCCATCGCGGTAAAGCTTTACACCTTTGTCGTCAGTGTCAGCAAACGGGGTAAAGCTGAGTTCATTTTCGTTTGCTAACGCAAATGGAATATTGATAGCCAAATTAGACATACAAACACGCCTCTTCTAACGCTAAGCGAGGCAGACGACCATACAACTTAGAAGCGTCTCCATAGCCAATATTGATGATTAAGTTGACGCTCCAGCTTGTACCTGAAAAAAACGCTTCATTGACCGCTGCTGCATCAAATCCCGAAAGTGGCCCCGTATCGAGTCCCATCGCCCTCGCCGCCATAATCATATAAGCCGCCTGCATAGAGCTGTTTCTCATCGCAGTTTCAGACGCAAGCGCCTCGCTTGAGGTAAACCAGCTTTTCGCATCACCATGAGGGAAAAGTGTTGGTAAGGCGTCGTAAAAATTGCGGTCATAAGCCACTAATACCGTCACGGGTGCGGTCATGGTCTTTTCTAAATTACCGCTCGACAGTGTCGGAGCTAAACGCTGCTTCCCTTTGTCAGAGGTAATAAAAACAAAGCGCGCAGGAGAGCAGTTTGCCGACGTCGGCCCTAAACTGGTCAGTTGATACAACTGTTCAATCTGCGCTTGGCTGACTTTCTTATCCAACCAACCGTTGTGCGTTCTCGCTTCTGTAAACAGTTGCTTTAACGCTGACGAATCCATCGTCTCGTTCATTCGGATTTCTCCTTAAATCTCGTTATAAAAATCAAGCATCGTTTTATTAAACGTCACTGGGTCGGAAACATTGCAGGCGTGTCCCCCTTTCTCTAATAAATAAAACGAAGAGTGTCTGAGTTTTTTGTGTAACGTTTCTGAGCTGGAATATGGCACCAGTAAATCATCACAGCTGGCGATAACGCCTGTAACACAACGAATCGAATCAATATTTTCAGAGATATCGAACCTTTCCACCGCCGCGATTCTTCTCAGTAAGTTGTCTTGATTGAAAGGCGAAGAAAGAACCTTATCCGCTTCTTCCTTCAACAAAGCAGCATTATTCTTCATCCATTCCGCAGGATACAAAAACAGTGGTTGCGCCTTGAAAAACATCTCTACACCAGAATTTCGCAGCAGTGATTTTCTGATTTCAAAGCACAGCTTGGTGTGTTCATCGGTTTTATCCCAAGCGTTAATGAGCAACAAACTTGAAACTCTGTTTGGAAACTCAGCCGCGAGTTGTAACCCCACCAAACCACCGAGCGCATGACCAATAAAATGAACGCGTTCGCCATCTGTTTGATCCAGCAAGGTGACGACTTCCTTAGCCATGTCCGCGATACTGTAACCTTGCGGAATATCGCCTTGGCTTTGCCCTGTCCCCAAGTGGTCATACACAAGCACTCGAAAGCGACTTTTCAACTGTGGCAACTGATGATGCCAATAGCTGTGCGAACCACCCAAACCAGAGGAGAGAATCACCGTCTCTTTGTTTCCCTGACCATCGTCATGAATTTCGTAATACATGTGCTGCTCTACCTTTCGAAGCATTGAGTCAAAGCAACTCAGGCTTTACCAACGTGTGCAATAGACGCAATTTCAATCAACGCTTCTTCTTTCACTAAGCCACATTGAATGCAGTAGCGAGCCGGTTTTTCACCCGGAAAGAAATCCGCATACACAGCGTTAATCGCAGCGTAGTCCGCCCAGTTTTTAATCATGATCATGTTGAAGGTAACGTCATCCATTGTGCCGCCAGCTTCTTCAACAACACTGCGAATGGTGCTGAGCACGTGACGAGCTTGCGCTGCTGCATCTCCCGGAAAAACCACGTTATTTTCACTGTCAAATGGCAGTGTTCCGGAAACATACAACACTCCATCTGCCATAGAACCTGGCACATAAGGGGCGAGCGGTTTTCCTGTTCCTGCAGGAAGTACGGTTTGTTTAGGCATAGTAATCTCCTTATTTAGCCAACATTTACCAAAGCGTTTGAATAATCTTCCACTGTCGTCACCCAGCCAAAAAAGGTTTGGATATTGAGTAACGCGGCATCCTGCGCCGACCTCGGGCCAGCCTGATGTGTGGCATCTGAAAGCGCGACACCAAAATATTCAAGATGAAAACCATCACGTAATGTCGATTCAACGCAAACGTTGGTAGCAATGCCGGTAAAGACGAGATTACGAATGCCGCGTGAGCGCAACATGGTGTCCAAATTGGTATTGAAGAAACCGCTGTAGCGAGTTTTGGGAATAATCCAGTCTTGTTGCTGCGGTTTGATTTCGTCGACGAGTTCGTAATCCCAGCCACCTTTTGACAGGAAGCGGCCAGAAAGCTCTGGCTGCTTACGCATGGTTTTCAAAGCATTCGACTTATGCCAGTTTGGCGAGCCTTCACCACCCGCTTCGACGTAATTGCTGTCCCAACCGTTTTGTAGAAATACTATTTGGATTCCCGCTTTGCGCGAGACATCAATGGCTTTATTAATGTTTTCAATAACAGAACCCGTACCAGAAACATCAAAGCCAGCTAAATCCAAATAGCCTTCTTTGCTTGCATATGCGTTCTGCATATCCACCACAATCAGAGCAGTTTCACTCGGTTTGATAGCAAGTTTTTCAGGCTCGGTGTTGAGTATTACCTGCGCAGATTCACCCGTGTTCAGAGAGTAGCCAGAAATAGACTGCTTGATCATGCTGCGTACTCTCCTTGAACTGAGATGTGTTGGCGCGTTTTCATCAGTGGCTGAATTCGTTCGCCAAACGCAGTTACCCCTTCAACAAACTCATCGAAAGTCAGCAATACGCCACCTGTGCCTTCCACTTCATCCACTTCGTCCAGCAAACGGGCAACGGTTTCGTAAGAGCCAACTAAAGTCCCCATGTTGATATTGACCGCTGAAGTCGGATCCGACATTTGGCGCACGTTAGTATCGCTACCTGACTTAGTATCCTGCGCAGCTTGAACGCCTAGCCACTCCAACGCTGCGTCATCTTTCCCAGCTTTGTAGTGTTCCCATTTCGCACGCGCGGCTTCATCTGTTTCGTCAGCAATGATCATAAACAGAACAAAAGAACTCACTTCACGCCCTGTTTTTTCGGTTGCTTCAAGCAGACGACTCGCTTGCGGAGCGAACGCTTTAGGCGTGTTGACACCCTTACCAAAAATGAAGTTGTGATCGGCATATTTGGCCGAGAATGCCATACCCGCATCACTGGAACCAGCACAGATGATCTTCATTTTTTCCTGCGGTTTAGGGCTTACCCGGCAGTCTTCCATAGTGAAATAGTCACCTTTGAAATCCGAAGATCCGGTATCCCATAAATCGCGAAGAACTTGTGCATATTCAGAAAGGTAATCATATCGAGAAGAGAAAAACTCATCGCCCGGCCACAAGCCCATTTGCGTGTATTCCGGCTTTTGCCAACCTGTCACCAAGTTAACGCCAAAACGACCATGAGAAATGGAGTCAATGGTGGAAGCCATACGAGCAACAATCGCTGGCGGCAAGGTTAAAGTTGCTGAAGTCGCGAACAATTGAATTTTAGACGTTACCGCAGCAAGGCCCGCCATTAAACTGAATGACTCTAGGTTGTGCTCCCAGAACTCTGTTTTTCCACCAAAACCGCGTAGTTTGATCATCGATAGAGCAAAATCTAATCCGTAATGTTCTGCTCTCAACACAATCTCTTTGTTCAGATCAAAAGTCGGCATGTATTGAGGTGCATTTTCCGAGATCAACCAGCCGTTATTTCCAATAGGAATGAAAACACCAATCTGCATATAAAACTCCTTGTAATTAACCATGCATATATTTACTTCCTCGCATTGATCTAAATCAAAGTTTGTGCCAACAATCCATTTACTTTAATTAACAATTAGTTAACGTTCTTTATACCCAGAAACCAGACCATTTGGTCTGTTTTGAAACATCTGGAATGGTGCAAAAGCACTAATCAAGTGCACAAAAAACACTCAATGTGCGTACAAAAGCAAACGAGAACATGCAGCTAAACGAGTAGATTTATAAGCACAGATGAGGGGTGAAATGACAGATAAAAGGAAAGGAACAAGGAAAGGAACAAGGAAAGAAAAAGGTCACCATTTTGGTGACCTCTCAAAGCTGAAACAGCAGGTATAAAAAGCGCTTACTTAAGCGTTAAGCAATACCATTAAAGATAATGTTTTGGATAGACTGGCAAGTATCTTCAAAAAATTTCTTATTGGTCAGGTCCTTACCTGTAATCGCCTTAACCTGAACGCTAAAGTCCGCGTAGTGTTGCGTGGTCGACCAAATAGTAAAAATCAATTGTGTTGGATCGACAGGCTTAATTTTGCCTTGGCTTATCCAACGTTCGATAACTTTAGATTTCTCTTCAATGATGTTTTTCAAATCACCATTTAAGTAGCTTTTAAGAATCGGAGCGCCTTGAATGATCTCCAAGCAGAACAGACGCGAAGCTTGCGGCTGGTCTCTAGAGAGTTCCAACTTAAGGCGGATATAGTTTTCTATTGCGGTTTTCGGATCATCCACTTCGTCAAAACCAGCAATCGGTGCAAGCCAGTCATTAAGGATGTTTTCCAAGATGGTTAAGTAAAGCTCTTCTTTACTTTTGAAGTAGTAAAACAGATTGGTTTTAGAGATATCAGCACCGTTGGCGATCTGTTCAATCGTTGTTCCGTGAAAGCCATATTGTGAAAACACAGCCAGCGCCGTTTCAAGAATGAACTGCCTTTTATCGTCAAACTTCTTTCGTCTACGAACTCCGGGTTCTACCGTTGAGCGACTTTTCTTTAACGTGCTTACCTTCGTCCCCTTTAGCGATATACCTGCTTTAGCCATACGTCTTCCTGACACCTTCTCAATACTGCTCAATGAGAGCCATACTAGCATCTTCAAATCGAAATGTGTTTTGGATATGTAACGAATTAACGTTAAAACACAGCTAAGGGTTTAAAAGGCCAAAGTGAAATTAATTCATATGCAACATGACCAAAATGCCATTGAGTACGTACACATTTATAAGTAATCATTTGGACGTCTAGACGTATTCAGGACTCCCAGCATTTCGAGGTATTCACATGTCAGGTCATATCAACCCTTTAATCACTCCGTTTTACGCTGATCAAGTTGGCAGTTTATTACGCAGTGAAAAACTCAAAGCCGCTCGCTTACAAAAGCAGAACAACGAGATTACAACAGAGCAGCTTATTCAAATCCAACGACAGGAAACGCGTCTGCATGTAGAGCAGCAGAAACTGGCTGGCCTTACCGCGATTACAGACGGTGAGTACTCACGAGCTTGGTGGCACTTTGATTTTCTTGAAGGTTTGAACGGCGTTGAAAGCTACACTCCTGAAGTTCCACTTAACTTTAAAGGCACAAAACCGAAAACTCACAGCATCAGAATCACAGATAAAATCAGCTTCAACCCTAACCACCCTTTTCTTGGCGATTTCGAATTTCTCAGCTCTTTGCTCGACCCAGCGCAGCATGTTGCCAAACAGACCATTCCAAGCCCAAACATGCTCTTCCTTCGCGGAAAAAATGTGGCTGAATGCTATCAGGATAATGAAGGAAAATTCATCAGCGACTTAGTTCAGACTTATCAAGACGCTATCAAAGCCTTTTACGATAAGGGATGCCGCTATTTACAACTTGATGACACCTCATGGGCGTCCTTCTTTTCAGAAGAAGGGGTTAATGGCCTCAAAGAGCTTGGTTACAGCACTGAAAAGCTACTCGCTATTTTTGAATACTTGCTGAATGAATCCATTAAAAACAAACCAGAAGATATGCTTATCACCATGCATATTTGTCGCGGAAACTTTCGATCAACCTACTTTGGTTCAGGTGGTTATGAAACAGCAGCAGAAACCATTTTTGGGCGACTTAAGGTTGATGGATTATTCCTAGAGTATGACGACGAGCGTTCTGGTGGTTTCGACCCTCTCAAATACGTTACCAGAAGTGACCTGTTCATTGTTCTAGGTTTAATTACCTCTAAATCCCCAGAGCTTGAACCGAAAGAATACATAAAATCACGTATTCAAGAAGCCACAAAATACATCCCCCTTGAGCAATTACGTTTGAGCCCACAATGCGGCTTCGCATCGACGGAAGAAGGCAATATCCTCACAGAACAAGAGCAATGGAACAAATTCAAACACGTTGTTGAAATTGCAAAGGAAGTTTGGGGCTAATTAGGTATATAAGGTGAGGTTTTGGAGTATATCTGTCTGACAAAGCAATATACTCCAATCAAAGTAACTCAATTAGACTAGAAGCTACTTATCAAAAATTGACGCTAAACATTCTGCAATAGGTACATCAGCAGGCGCCAAATTTTTCACCAAAAGGGCGGAAACATTCACCCATTCAAACTTATCGTGGTCGGTCATTACGAAGCTACTTCGTCGAAAATCGCAAGAGAAAGCAACTAACTCTATTTGAAACGTGCCGTAGTCGTGCAATACAGTTTTTAAATGATCCTTTACGTCAACTTCCATGTCTAACTCTTCGAGCAATTCTCGCTTCAAACATTCCTGTAACGACTCACCTTCTTCTACTTTTCCACCAGGAAATTCCCAATATCCCCCTAGTGATTTTTCTCGCTTACGTCGGCATACGAATACATATCCATCTTCATTAATTACAACTCCACAGGCCACTTTTACCGGAGAGTTACTTCCATATGACCTTGTTTTCATAACTACTACCTACTCAACTAAAGACTTTAAACATTTGTCATTATGATCCCATTTTTTGCAGGGTTCAAACGTTGTGCGAGCGAAATAAACGGTATACCGTATATCTTTACAGTATATTGTTCGCATGCATTTAGTGAGGGCCTATGGCACGAGAAGATGAAGATTTTTTTTATGACAAATTTGTTGTGGGAGAAAAGTATGATCGTATGAGCGTGATGAAGATAGGAGAAGTCACAGTTCCCCAACAAGCTCGCGACATTACAGGTATTACTCGCTTCAATAATTCTATCGTTCTATTCGTCACATTGGATAAATCAAACAAAGAGAAAGCGCACAGATACAACGATACATTTCTACTTGATGGCAAACAGTTTTTTTGGGAATCACAAAACTCAAACACACCGAAATCCCCCGCTATTCAAAATATTATCAACGGATATCCAGCTATTTTGTTTGTACGTATCCATGACAAAATAAAAGGCGTCACTCAGCCCTTTATCTTTGCGGGAAAACTAAAGTATCTGGAACACGACAAAACTAACCCTGTAGAAGTGCTATTTGAAGTAGAGAACTATCACAATAAACCAAATGCTTTACTGGGGAAAATTTACGCATGGAGTACAGATACCAAAGAGTCACTGCTTAGCGATTTGCCTAAAGCTTTAATGAAAGTCAAAAACTCTGCTCAAGGCAGAATGACTGATTCAAAAAAGAAGAAAGCTATCGAGCTGCATGCTATGAAAGTTGCGATTGAGTATTACCAACAATTGGGATATGACGTAAAGGATACATCATCTAACTGTCCCTACGATTTAGAGTGTTTTCAAAACGAGTCTTTTCGCCGAGTTGAAGTAAAAGGGACAATGTCTACAGGTCAGTTTGTTAACGTCACAAGAAATGAAGTACAAGACGCACTTTCTGAAAATTGTGAGACGGATTTATTCATTGTTAGTGGTATCGAAGTGTCGGTTATGAGTGCTGGAGAATATATAACTGACGGAGGAAAAATTAGGCTAATTACAAACTGGAAACCTAAAGCGGAAGATCTTGAGCCGACCATGTACAGATATAACGCTGGGTAAAAAAGAGCCGCAAAAAGCGGCTCTCAATAACTCGGTTTTTGTTGATACAACCATAAAGTGATATTCGTGTTTCCCTATATTTCAGTTAGTTATCAAAAATACAACCATACATTGATATCAACGAATACAACCATAAATTGATATTTTTGTGATGCAGTATATTTGAGAGTAAAACTTGTGTAGGAAACTTTCTTACCAAAATATGAACTTGTATTCCCCCTCACCTCACGAACTAATCGAGTCACTAGTTAACTTATGACAAGGTCGCTTGGTAAATAAGAGATGGCAGACAGTTTTATATCATAGGCGATTTGAAATATTTGAGGCTGTAGCTTGCAGCCAATTTATATACTTTGATTTATTTTCTTCATTAAACCGAAAAACAGGAAGCGATATAGAAAGTGCTGCAATAACAGCGCCCATTGAATTACAAACGGGAACGGCAACACAGATAAGCCCTGGCTCTAATTCTTCATTATCTTCAGCATATCGCTGTTTTTTTACCTGCCTGAGATCTTTCAATAACAGTTCAATATTTTCATGAGTATTTTGAGTATGCCTAATATACTCTACCGGCGCTAACTGAGAGATAACCTCATTTATAGACATATTGCTCAGCAGAGCCTTTCCCATTGCCGAACAATATAGTGGAATACGCTTACCTGCTCTAGAATGCATTTCCAGATGGTGAGATGAATCCACTTTGTGTAGATATAGAGCAGAATGCTCATAGAGTACTCCTAGATGTACTGCCTCCTTCGTTGCTTCAGCTAGCTCTTGCATATCATCTTTTACAACGTCGATCAAATTCGTATATTCTCGCGCTTTTGAGCCTAACTCAAATAACTTTAGGGTTAATACATATTTATCAGCTTCTCCTTTTTGTTCAACGAAGCCTATAGATTTCATAGTCTGCAAAAATCGGTAAGTTGACGCTTTTGACATTTTAAGACGTTTAGATAGTTCTGATAATCCACTCTCATTTCGCTCTCCTAATGCTTGTAGAATAGTAAAAACTTTCAGAACAGAAGAAACCGAATCTTGCTGAATTAAATTATCCATTAGACTTTCCAACTTTTTGTTTTCTCTCAAAACATCCTTCGTAGAGTGGTTTTGAAGACAAAGCCTCCCTAACTAATCAAATAGCCGAGATAAATAAAGTCTGTAATCACTCAATAAATAGAGAAGAGAAAATGAGTTAAAGATTATACAAACGCGAGTTTCGATGTGCTGTAGTTATATTGGTATCGGCTATTCACACCATTTCGGCAAAGCTCGATTTCAACCAGAACGTCACTGACCCAGCTAACACTTTTAACCTTAGCTCCCCCATCCAGATCATGAAGAACAACCGAGTTAAATTGCTCTGATTGACTACGGACCACAGTGTAAGCGACTTTGCTTGTTGCTGGATTATCGAGGCCACTACATAGATACATTTGCGACTTTGGGTTTACGAATATTTGTTGGTTAAACTCGCTTTCGCCCTCAATTTGGTAGCGTAACGCTTGTTCATCAAAGCTTTTCTGAAAACAATTTTCTAAGCGAGCCAATACTTTCGAAAAAGGATTAATAGTGGGAATAAACGACTCATCATGGCAATGACTTCCTCTCACAATATAAGTCATATCCAGCGTTCTCTTGTTGGGGTTATGCACTTTCGTCAGATCTAGTACGCAATCGCCAAACCATATAAATGTCCTACGGTACACAATCCCTTTATAAGCTTCGTTATTCCATTGGTTAATTACATGGCTATCTACTTCCGGAGGAGGAGAATTCCAATCGGCAACCACATCTAAAAGGGTATAGCTGTCATTCTTATCGTAATACAGAACTTCTGGTGTATTGGGAGACTGGTTACACTCATCAACCGTCAATGTATTGTGGGTAGCACTATTCTTGTAGTAATTGTAATGCAGCTCAGCTCCATATCCGGTAGTGCCGAGGTCCGGGATAATTTCTTTGCCATTTCTGCATAACACCAGATTCAAGCGATCGTAATGATCGTGTTCACCGCCAAAAGGAGCATGTTTTACCAACATAAAGTGATTACGTTCTTCATTGAACTCGCTGGTATATCCAGAATACGGTTTATGAGAGGACTGACATTTCAGTGAATCCACTGGCTTAAGAATATCAACACCGTATAAAAGCGCTTCAAGATTATGGCGATCTTCGAAGGAATAAATGTACTGTAATGCTTGGTGCAAAATCGTAAATGGATATTCTCTATATCCAAACTCAAACACCTCGGATTGAATCACTTGCTCTTGACCTGCGATACAATCATTCAATCGCGGGAATCGACCATTACTCATGATCAAATCCAACGGTAGCTTAATCATCTTAAGAAGATTTGGGTTCGCGCCTACCGAATAAGGCGTTTTATAGGCAATTTTCTCGTAAATCAGCAACGATTGGAGCGCATAGTAATGGTAGTGAATTGATCCTTCAAACCACATCCCTTCCCCAATAGCACCATGATTCAGTTGATAGTGAAGTCCGTAGTCTGAAATCAGGGCAAAGTTGATATAACGTTCATCGCCGAGTAAAAGACCGATGACACCGACTGCTGCGTTGATCCGAATCTCATGGTTATGGAGTTGAGGAGAACGATGAGCGATAAGGAACTCTGCACCTTCACGTAGCAGACTTTCTTCAATTTTTTCACGCTCAAATGACTGAATATCATCCCGAATAAAATCATAGCCTCGTGCGAAATTTAAGTGACAATTTGCTTCACACAATGTTTGAGCATTCGCTTTACCCGGACCGTTGTATGGAATATCTCCATGCACTTCATAATGGGGGTAGTTAATGGCATATTTTAATAAAATATCTTTAACTTTATTGAGGTACTTAGGCTCTTGAGTCAATTGCCACAATAGGCCAAGCTCATAACAGGCTTTTGAATTGAGATCATTCAACCAACGCCACCAAGCACCGTCATAGGGTTCACCCCGAAATACCTTGCCATCAACGGGACAACGATGCTCTTTGTCATTATGTCTGTCCCAAATGAGCCTGACACCATGTTTTGGGCAATAATAATATAAGTTCCAAGTAGCACGGGCATCCGGCGGCACTAAAGTGTCACTGGTCAGTATTACTTCGTTATCTTTAACGAGCTTGTTAATGATTGCCAACGTGGTCCGTTGGCGAATCTCATTTATTTCTTTCTCGTCAAATTGCAGCATAAATACCTCTAAGCCAAACCACTTAACTATGTAATACGTTTCTAATCAGCAAGCATGAAGAAAAATCATATTGAAAAAACACTTGTTCTTCATTGTTGGTAACCACAAAAGTGACACAGTTATCCTGCCATTGAGCATCATTTATCTGATAGTGACCACTCTCTAATAGATCATGTAAAACCAACGTATTTAATACCGATGATCGACTCGTGACTAGCAGATAAGCGAGGTCAGTGGTAGCTGGGTTATCCGGAGCATTGCCGACCAGAAAATCGCAACAACTATCCGTCACTACGGTTTGTTTGTAATCACTTTGCCCATCAATGCGGTATACCAGAGATTGTTCATAAACGCTCTTTCTCTCGTGGCAGTTTTTCATGATAGATAAAGGACCATCCAAGGTGTTTTCAACAACCGTCCAGCTAGGATTCAACAGATGTTGCCCGCGGGCATGATAAGTTAAATCAAGCCGTTGAGAGTCAGGATTGTGAACCGTATTTAACTCAATGAGTGCATCACCAAGCCATAAAATACAACGTCTAAACCTTACGTTCGCGTAAGCTTCAGTATCCCACTCATCAATGGTATGACTATCCACCTCTGCCAGTTTAGTTCCCCAGTAAACCTCAGTATCTACGAACTGGTAGCCATCCTGTTCCAGATACATATGCACAATTGGGTTAATCGGAGGTTGGTTCGCCTGATTCACTACCAATGTATTATGTGTCGAGCTGGTTTTGTAATACTGTTTATGCAGGCAGGCACCGTATCCGGTGGTCCCAAGATCTGGAAGTATCTCTTGCCCGTTTCTAACAATGATTAATCCCAACCGATCATAATGGTCATGCTCTCCACCGTATGGGGAGTGTTTTAATAAGTAACTGTTCTTAGACTCTGACTCATATCCCAATGTATAGCCAGCATCTCGCGCATGTATCGAGCTGCATGAAAGCATCTCTGTTGCAGCATAAGCGTCGTCACCATAAAGCAGAGCTTCAAGGTTATTACGGCTCATTGTCTGATAAATTGTACTTAACGCCTTATTAAACACCTCATTTGGAAAAAGCTTATTGGCAAACTCGAAGATATGAACATGGGATAATTCTTCCTGACCGGCGATACAATCATTCAGGCGAGGAAAATGTTTTTCTGTCATCAGGAGTTTTAACGGAAATTTAAGCATTCCTTTTAAGTTCGGATTGTTAGAAACCGAATACTCCGTATTCCATGCGACTTTCTCATAAGCCAATAACGCTTGTAAGGCATAGTAATGATAATGAATGGAGCCTTCAAACCACATTCCCTCTCCTAAACAACCTTTGTTTAGCTGGTAGTGCAACCCGTACTTAGAGTTCAACGCAAATTCCAAATACGCTTTCTCTTGGAGTAACAACCCAATAATTCCTATGGTCGCATTGATTTTCATTTCATGGTTATGAAGCTGGTCTGTGCGGTGCTCTATCAAGAACACAGCCCCCTCACGAAGAAGACGCTCTTCTATGAAGTGTTTGTCAGCATCACTTAACTCGTCAGAGATAAAGTCATACCCGCGAGCGAAATCCAGATGACAGTTTGCTTCACAAAGCGTCTGAGCATTCGCTTTTCCTGGTCCATTGTAAGGAATTCCGCCATGAACTTCATAGTCAGGATAATACTGAGCATATTGGAGTAAAATATCTTTAACCTTACTTAAATACTTAGGGTCCTGTGTTAGCTGCCACAGTAACCCAAGTTCATAACAGGCTTTTGAGTTCAGCGTATTTAACCATCGCCACCAAGCTCCGTCATACGGTTCACCACAAAACTGTTGATTATCAATTGGGCAAGCGTGTGTTGTTGGGCTATTTCTATCCCAGTTCAGCCGCACGCCATGTTCCGGGCAAAAGTAATACAGATTCCAAGTTGCACGGGCATCAGGCGGAACGAGGGTTTCACTATTTAAAACATCGAAATTATCTGCAATCAGCTTTTCAATCAGCTCATTGGTAACTTTCTCACGAATTCGTGTTATTTCTTGGGAAGTAAACTGCAACATAATTAATAACTTACTAATCTAAAATTCAAAAAACTGCTGAGCATTACGATAACAAACGTTTTGCACGGTAAACTTAAGAAGCTCCCAATCATCGGGGATATCACCTTGCAAAACCCAAGTGCTTAGCTGATTACAAAAAATGCGTCGAAAATATTCGTGGCGGCTTAAAGACAATATGTTTCTTGAATCCGTTGTCATGCCAATAAAACGTCCTAGTAGCCCCAGATTCTTTAAAGTTGTAAGCTGCTGTTCGATCCCTTGTTTGTGATCGTTAAACCACCAAGCAGGTCCAAACTGGACTTTTCCACCAGCCGAATCACTGTCCTGAAAGGCACCGCACAACGCGATTAGCGCAGAGTTTTCACTAGGGTTGAGATTAAACAGCACCATTTTGGGTAGTTGATGACTAACGTCTAACTCATTAAGCAGCAGACCTAAGTTTTTTATTTTTGGAAGGTCTGACATGGCGCTGAACCCCGTACCCGCCCCAACTTCCATCTTTCTGCGAGCATTAATGTTTGGTGCGACACCAATGTGGAGTTGAAGAGTCCAACCCAGTTGATGGCATAACTTGCCAAACTCAACAAAAAAGTAGCATTTGAATTTTCGTATTTGCTGACTATTCAATTCATGACCGGTGAGGACTTGCAAAAAAATATTTTCAGCTTCGTGTTTTGACGGCAACTCGAAGTCAACCTCTGTTAGTCCTAAGTCAGCTAAACGACAACCGTGAGAATCGAAGTACACCATTCGTTCTTTCACAAAAGCGATATACTCAGTCAATGTTGTGATTAAGTTGTTTTGTAATTTGCTGAGATTCAACAACATCAGACAAAACGATTGAATGTCATTAAAATCAAATAGTTCATCAGCTCGAAACGTAGGTAAAACCTTCGCGTTGATTTTTTCTGAATCGTATTCCGTTGCCAAAAGTGCGTGATACTTTAGGTCTTCCAATGGAGAATTTGTTGTGCACAGTACTTTAACGTCGAGTTGCTCTATGATTTTCCTATACGACAAGTCATTTTCTTGAATGTATTGAATGCTTTTAAACCAAATGTCTTGTGCTGTCTTTTCACTTACGATTTCATCAATATTAAAAAATCGACTTAATTCTAAGTGAGACCAATGATGTAATGGATTGCCGACTAAGTAGGGCATGGTTTCGCACCACTTAATAAACTTCTCATAGTCACTTGCACTACCAGTAATAAAGCTTTCTTCTATTCCATTTGACCTCATCGCACGCCAGTAATAATGGTCGTGTTTCAACCAACACTCATAAAGATTGTTAACTTTGCAGTCTTCATACAATAACTGCGCATCTAGATGATTATGAAAATCAACGATTGGAATAGATTTGGCAACGTGATGATAGAGCTTTTCTGCTAACGGGTTAGTTAATAGAAAATCATCATGAATATATGATTTGTTCATAATTCACCTGTTCTTAAGCAGAGCCTAATTTAATAGGCTCTGCATTTATTACGATTAACTATTAACTTGACGAGATTGTGCTATCTCTTCAGTAGTCCTTGCACTCTTAAGCAATAAGCCACCAACAGTTACGATGACCAAACCACAGAAGACAAATGCCATACGTCCCCAGAACGGATTCGGAATTAAGACCATTGCAGATACCGCAGCACCGAAGATTAAAATCAATTTGCCTAGCATATGACGTTGTTGACGATCCATCTCATCCTGACCAGCTTCTTCAATGACAGGAGTCTCAACGTCATTCCAGAATGCTTTGATTTCTTCTGCTCTTTCCTTCGCAGGCTCTTTGTAGAACTTGGTTGTTAAGCAGAAGAAACCACCTGTAATAAATAGATGTCCGATGATACCTGCCATCACTCGCATGTCGGAAGCTTCACGTCCAGTAAAACCATTTTCTAAGCCAAGCCAATTTGCAATTACATCAGGAGTAATAACAAAACTAACCACATAAGAAACGACCATACCCACAACGAGTGTTGCCCATGCAGCCCAGTCCGGAGTCTTGCGGATAAAAATACCAAAGAACAACGGTACTAGAATTGGCATTTGAAGCAACGTACTTACATACATCATGGCATCAAATAGACTTAGACCACGTAGCGAGTTAATAAACAGTGCAACCAGAATAATTAATACACCGAATACTAACGTTACCACCTGGCTGACTTTCAGTAGTATCTGATCAGAAGCTTTTTTATCGACAAAGATTGAGTAGAAGTTGCGTACAAACACACCAGCATTGCGGTTCAAACCAGAATCCATAGAAGACATGGTTGCAGCGAAAACAGCAGACATTAACAGACCGACCATACCTGCTGGCATTACTCTTTCAACAAACACTAAATAAACTGCATCTGCTGCTTTTTTACCTAATTCAGCAGAGTGAGCCATTGCAGCGTCAGGATATAGAATAGCTGTAGCCCATGGAGGCATGAACCAAATAGCAGGTCCTATTAGCATAAGAACAAAAGCTAACAACGCTGCTTTACGCGCATTCTCTGAGTCTTTAGCCGTTAGGAAACGGTAAGAATCATTCATATTGTTAATGTTCTGTAATTGCTTAACAAACATGAAGATAAACCAGCTAATAAATAGCAATGGGTAATTCATGTTTGACCCCATAATCGAGTCTACAGGGAACTGTTCAACTAAATTACTTGGCCCACCAACTTTCACAATCGCCGCCACAGCACAAACAACCGTTACCGACATAATAACAACCATTTGTACAAAGTCTGACGCTACAACTCCCCACGAACCGCCAATCAGTGAAATAAACAGAACAATGGCACCCGTGATTACAATTGTTGTACTAATATCGACTTTAAAAACGGCACTTACAAACAATGCCAGACCGTTTAACCAGATACCCGTATAGACAATACTTGTTGGCATTGTTGCCCAAGTAAATACTTGTTCATTGGTGGCACCAAAGCGGCGGCGAACCCCCTCAATTGGAGTAATCGTACGCATCTGGCGAAAACGGTAAGAGAAAAACAACCATGACAGTAAAAAGCCAAACGCGTTAGCCATAAAAACAACCATGATTGGGAAGCCATCAGTAAATGCCTTACCAGCGGCCCCTGTAAAAGTCCACGCACTGAACTGTGTCATAAACGCTGTAGAGCCAACCATCCACCACAACATTTTACCGCCGCCCCGAAAATAGTCGCTCGTTGAACGCCCAGCAAATCGCTTAAATATAACGCCTATTGCTACCATAAAAACGAAGTATACGCATACTACAAGTATGTCTATATTCATTTTGTACTCCCATTAAAATTTGTTTTATTCTTATAAATAAAATGTGCTTATAAAATTTTCTGTAATTAAATAAAATAGAACTCTTTCACGCGTTAATTTTCTAATTTTATTTAAATATATAATTGGCAAGTTTTCATTCAATGTGACCATTATCACAAAGGTCGTTTATTTATGTGACATCGGCAACACTTTGTACGATATGAAACCAAATGATAAACACTGGATAGCTAAATTAATGTCCAATTAAAATAGCAAATTAATTATTTTTTCTTCATTCTCTTTAGATTGTTTTAATTCAGATAGTGCTTTATCGAAGATCTCGTCGTCATAAGCTCTTTCTGCATATAACATATTTTCGTATGCAATATCTTTTTTCATTCCTTTCAATTCTTTATACGGCCATTCATTAGGGGTAATAACATATTTGGCGATGTATTTATATCCATTATTTAAACTATGTTTGTCTACTTCGTAATTCCAAACATCAACACCAACTAGTTCACCATAATGTCCCAGCAAATTATATGCTTCTAGATTGAAGTTGGAGTAATGCCAAGGCTGTGTACGTTCAAGCTCAGCATGTTGTTGCCCTTCGGTATTGAAATGTCCACCGATCCGGCGCATCTGCGTCACTCTCAATCTCTTTTTCGCGAGATCTGGTTGCTTAGTGAAAATAGAAAAAGCAACCACTTGAGCATCAAACCATGTGCCGTGGTTGTTATGCCAGTTATCTTCCTCAAACCCGTTGTTACTACTAATTAACCAATCATTAAATTGTTTAAACCAAGAGACGATTTGAGCGTAATCTTGCTCCGATAAGCTCGGTTTAATGAGTTCAACACTGTCAACAACACCAATGAGTAATCGGCTATCAATGATTCCGATGCCACGACCATCAACAATGCCAGGGATTGCCTGAGCATAATTCATGTTCGGATTCATGCGAGTATCGGGATCAACAAGCCAAGCCTTCAGTTGTTCGACCGCTTTATTGGCATATTCTTCATTTTCCGTAAAGTAATACGCAAGACCTAATATTTTCACGTCGTTCGCAAATGAAATAAGTCTCTGCTTATCAGTTGCTGACGTTTTAGTATCCATATTATATTGACCGTCTTTTCTTATATAAGGCAATCCATCTTTTGTGTCTGGATTCGGCCACCAATAAGGACCAAAACTGTAATAATCATGTTTATCACCACTAGCGGGTAATAATGTTTTATTTACAACCGGATCAATAGCATTAGATAGAGCTTTATCTGCTTTCGATATCAAATTTTCATATGAAGAATTAACACCCACAAGATGATTTTTATTTTTCTCTAATACTGTCAAATCATAACTTATAGGAGATACTTTTAAATTTGACTCTGCGGCATTCACTCCAAGAGCCATAAATATAGAGACAGATAAAATCACATTCTTAAGTTTCATAATTATCCTTTTATAAAATAGACCATTTAAATAGTTTCTAATATTTAATTTAAATATAATTTCACAACACTTTTAAACTTATCGGTTTATTTGTTCGCTTCAAAAAACAGTAAAGCGTGATGCAGATAACACAAGCCAACCTAAAATGTGACATTACACACAAAAAATATAATGGTCATCTCTGCTTAAAGTGTCCTCGGAGGTTATGAATTTAGGGAAGTGTAAGTACTCGTACGCAGATCATCGATGCTGATTGGTTTCGACTTTTCTCACCAGCAACCGCATATTTAACAACATAAACATAGTTAAAAGATACTGATAGTCGTCCCGTTACTATTCAGCTAAGTTCAACTATCCCTAAGAGAAAGACAGTTAGGTAATATCACTCGTTCATTTCTGATTCGAAACTGTTGCCCAAGCCCTCTAGCACTTTGTCTCTAGAACTGAATTTTCTTAAGGTTCATTCCCTTTATATGTTCCAACTTGAGCTTCTTGATCTGTACTAAGAATAGTTCAGCGCAGGCTAAAGCATCGCTCGCCGCAGAATGCTCTAAATAATTTGGGAGTTTGTAGTGATTGCGCATGTCATTAAGCTGATAACTTTTATGAGAACCCGTTTTACCAGCGTAGCTGAAACGCTTTTCGACATGAATGGTATCTATGAAATGCGCTGGGAACGCATTGAGCTGATAGTTATGATCCAAAAATGTTTCAATAAAGCTTCTTTCAATATTGCAACTGTGGGCCAATATGACTTTACCTTTGGCTCGCTCTAATAATCGCTCAATACCCTGCTCGATAGAAACACCATCAGCCAAAGCTTGTGGTGTTAGTCCATTAATTTCAGCAGATTCAGCGTTGACGTACTCACCATTATCAATCAGCAACTCCTCAGAGCTGAAAAGGTCAATTTGCTCTAAGTTGAACTCAACCATACCAATCGATAGAACCTTGTCCTTGTGAGCATTTAATCCTGAGGTTTCGAAGTCGACCGCCAAATACTCTAGCTTGTCTAATGGTGTATTTAAATCCATCAAAGGCTGTGAGAGATACTCTTTGACAGCTGTCGGCCATTTATCATTAAACTCTATTGTTTTTCTTAACTGTTCTGCCGCCGAATGACACTCAGTCCCTTTAAACATACGACGAATCATGCTGCTACCCCACTAGGAACTTCAGTTTTGCCACATCCTGTAATTCACTGATAATTTTGAACGCATCTTTTAAATGCTTTCTTTCAAAACTGCTGAACTCATCAGGTGAAATATTGTTGTTGGGTACACGATTAGACAAAATTGCATTTAGCTGATGACGAAAACGCACCTGTATTAAGAATCGATATGCACCAATAATGTTCTGGCAACTGTCTTCAGACAAAGTTCCATGTTCAGCAGCATAGCGAAAACGCTCTTCTGTTCCTGTCAATGAACCACCAGCAGATAAGCTGAAAATTCGAGCTAAATCGATAATCAGGTTGAGCGCATATTTTTTAATATTCAGGGTGTTTGTGTTTTCACCACCTTTTTCCAAAACTAAACTATTAAAAATACTCAAAGGTGGTTGAGTTTCAATTGCATCACGCACTAAAGCTGGAATGAACCTACCGCTCTTTTGAATGCAGTCGTGCAAATGCTGTTGAATTTGTTCTACATAATCTCGGTTACCATATATAGAACGAACTTCTAGAAACACACTGATACTCAGTAGCTTGCTGTATTCTGGACTTGAAACCCACTTGCTGTAGTAGTCTTTCCAAACCGAGATTGGTTGACACCACTTAGGCGTTGCTGCCATGTATTTACCATCGCAAAGTGGATATCCACACGCAGCCAGACCATTACAAACCTTCATCGCTAAATGCATAAAATACGCTTTTTGTTCATCGCTCACATCGTCAGAGAGAACCAAAGCGCTGTCTTGATCTGAAAGCATATGCACTTCATTACGAGCATGTGAACCCGCTACAATCCAAGCATAATCACATGGTGGAGGGCCAAGCAGGTCTTCACTTAATTGTATAATTCTACGAGTAAATGCATCCATAATCGTCGACATCACACGACCTTGAATCTCAGCACTCACACCACTCTCAACTAAAGCTTGAAAAATGGTTTCACGTTCTTCTTTCAAAGCCGCTAGGGCGCTAATAGAGCTCGTGTATTTAATCTTCTGAATCAGAAATAGTGATTGCGTCCGGTGGTTATGGACAAGGTGCGTTGTCGTAAGTAATCCCACTACTTTCCTATCATTTACGACTGGTAGACAACGTATATTGTATTGCAGCATCAATGAGATGGCTTCAATCACTTTTGAGCTGCTTTCAACCAGCACAGGATTAGGGGTCATCACCATTGATATCGGCATGCCAGTATTAATACCGGCCGCGACGACCGAACGAGTCATATCCCGGTCAGTCACCAAACCAGCAATTTCGTTGTTTTTCATCACAACAGCACATGAACTACGTTGCCTACCACACATCTCGCGGGCAACATCTTTTATTGAATCATCGACATCAACGATAGAGATGTTTTCACTGGCAATTTCGCCAACTGTTCTGAAAAATAGTCCCTTATCCTCTTTACGAGCTACCTGATTGATCGCGGAACTCAGGCGAATATTCGCTTTGGCTGCAAAATAATCTTCAAATTCAGGGTGGCTTTCACACACATCTTTCAGAACTTTGTGCGGAATAAGATAGAGCAATGAATCCTCAATAGCTTCTGCTTGATAGCCGTCTTCAGAGTGCGCTAATGGCTGAAGGAATGTGAAACCAAACTGGTCTTCTTCACCCAAACGCGCTCGTAGCTCGCCTAGTGGTGTTCTTTGTTCGATTGCACCTGTTCTAATAATGTAGAGATAACGTTGTTCACACAAAGCACTGAAACCAATTACCTCGCCTTCAACCAAGTACTTAATTTTGATGGAGTTTGCGATTGTCTCAACAACAGAGGATGGTAACCGGTCAAAAGGATCTATCTTGACCAAAAAGCTCTGAATGTTCGGAGTAATTGAAGTACCCATATTCACCTATCTTCACCATTAACTATGAACTAAACAAATCTGTTGTCGCATCCGCACAATTATCACAGGAAGCATTTCAGCTTGCTCAACCATAAATCACAATATTAAAACGACGTTTTATTTATTGTGGTGATTGTATAGTAACCCACTTCGACTTTGCTACTAAAATGTATCAATGTTCATTCAACCTTTGTGTCCTTTGGCTAGTGGTTTAACAATCACCTACAACAATATGTTTTCAAAGGAAACTGTTGCGTTAAATTCTATCTACTTAATTTTATTAGTGTTCTTGTAAAACAACAATGTCCATATCACATTAATGAAATATCGTTTTGAATTTATTGATATTACAGTGTGTTTTTTGTATTATACAACCAATAGGACATTCTGATGCTAGTGTAAGGTCTAGCATTAATTTCCAATTTGGCATTATTGGTATAAGTGATGTGAACCAAATAACTCGCCTAGATAGAGACCAACTTTCGGCTCGAGCGGGCGTGTGTCTATATGTTGCTGCCATATTTATAGTCCTAAGCCTTGTCATTACTAG
This sequence comes from Vibrio diazotrophicus, assembly GCF_038452265.1. Taxonomy (NCBI): domain Bacteria; kingdom Pseudomonadati; phylum Pseudomonadota; class Gammaproteobacteria; order Vibrionales; family Vibrionaceae; genus Vibrio; species Vibrio diazotrophicus. The sequence continues at coordinate 288,822 of NZ_CP151843.1, read as the reverse complement.
ACATTGGCAGAACTAGGCCGGAAGCAACGTTGATTTGCGTTAACTTGCTTACCATCTATCGCTTTGCTAGCGATAAAAAGAACACTGTAATTCCATCAGAAGCAATTTAAGTAAGGGCAAGCTATGTTCGTATACAACAAAGACGTGAAACTCGAAGATTTAGGTAATGGCATTTCTCGCAAAATTCTCGCATACAGCGAAAACATCATGAGCGTAGAAGTTTACTTCGAAAAAGGTGCTGTTGGTACTCTTCACAACCACCCACACGAGCAGCTAACTTACGTTCTTTCTGGCGAATTCGAATTCACTATCGGTGATGAGAAGAAAATCGTAAAAGCTGGTGACGCACTGTACAAAGAGCCAAACGTTATGCATGGCTGTGTATGTTTAGAAAAAGGCGTTCTACTCGATAACTTCACGCCAATGCGTAAAGATTTCATCGCTTAATTAATCAATTTCTTATAAAAACTATCTTCCTACTCCCGACATAAAGGGACCTATGGATCTCCTTGCCAGTCTAGTAGACTGGCTTTTTTTTATCTGAAGTTTTGCTGAGGCTAACATGGAATATCACTCTCACTTCGAATCTCTGTTACAACTGAACGAAACCTCTGAAGTTTTTCCCCTGTGGCCGCCTACTCTAATTAGTGAGAATGCCACTGCAATAGTCCAGCACCGTGATCTTAACGATCTCACTTCTAACCGACTTATATCGGGTGTCTCATGCCCAGAGATAATGGTTTATACGCCTCAGCAATCAAACGGTATCGGTATTGTTGTTTTTCCAGGGGGGAGTTATCAGAGAATCTCTATTGATAACGAAGGAAGAGATGTTGGCAACTCTCTAACTGCGCTGGGTTTTACTGTTTTCGTATCTACTTATCGCATGCCGGGTGAAGGTCATAACTTAGGTTCTGAAACATCTTTAGCAGACGCACAGCGTGCTATCCGTTGGGTACGTGCAAATTCAGATAAGTGGCAGCTTCGCTCTGTTGGTGTGCTTGGGTTTTCCGCTGGCGGTCACCTAGCAGGTCAATTAGCGACTCGTTTTGCTACCCAATTACAAGAAAATGTTGATGAAATTGATGCCCTATCCGCTAAGCCAGACTTTTGCGGACTGATGTACCCTGTTATCACGATGAACGACGAATTCGGACATAAAGGCTCTGCTTATGAGCTGTTAGGTGCACACAAGACCGAAGAACAACTCAATCGCTACTCTATTGAAAAGTGTGTGCATAGTGATATGCCTGCTTGTTTTCTTGTGCATGCTAACGATGATGATTCGGTGCCAGTAGAAAATAGCCTACTTCTTTGGAATGCTTTACGCGCAGAAAGTGTTCCGGTTCAGCTCCATCTGTTTAACGAAGGCGGACACGGGTTTGGAATTCAAAAAGTGAAAAACAAACCCGCAGGGCAATGGCCAGAACTTTTCAATAATTGGATTTGCCATATATTGAAACAACAATAAATTTCCAAACTCGTCATTGCAGCACCAGCGGAATCTAATTTAAGCATCGGTGAAACCTAGATTCTGGTAAATGCTACGAGTTCCCCAGAATGACACAGCAAAGGAAAGCTCCTTACTAGGCGCTTTTTACGTTTTTGAGATAGGCTTTCAGCCAACCTAATCGCATCATTCTTAGATAGAAGATCGTTCCGCGAATCCACCAGTCGGCAAACATACCCGCCCAAATACCATAAATGCCAAACTCGAAGTAAATTCCAAAAATGTAGCCAAGAACAATACGTCCTCCCCACATACTGGCAATAGATATATACATGGCAAACTTGGCGTCTTTTGCACCTTTAAATGCAGCAGGTAATACCCAAGAAGCGGCCCAAACTGGCATCATAATAGCGTTTAGAATAACCAGATTAAGAATCACATCCACCACTTCCGGTTCATCGGTATACCAAGCCGCTATATAAGGTGATAAAAGAACGAATATGATGGAGAACAAACAAAGTACTATGGTTGCTGTCCAGAAGATCAGCTGCATTTCTTGAAATGCAACCTTTGGCTTGTTTTGCCCTAATCTTTTACCTACCAATATCGTTGATGTCATTGCTAGCGCATTTCCCGGAATATTTAGCAATAACAGCATTGAGAATGTAATGACGTTACCAGCCATAGCAACCGTCCCCAAGCCTGCGACCATAATTTGGGTAATTAGCTTACCTAAGTTAAACATTAACGATTCAACGCTAGCTGGTACGCCAACTCCTAGGATGTCCAATAGAATCTTCTTTTCAAAACCAACAAAATATTGGCGTAAACTCACCTTAAACGTACTATTTTTCATTAGGCATACTAAGATAAAAACAGCGCCGGCCCACCTAGCTAAGGTAATCCCAACACCTGCACCTATCATTCCAAAACCTTGCCACTCGGTACCGAACAATCCATGAACGCCATAGATCAGAGGATAACTAAACAATATATTAAGCACGTTCATTGCTATGTTAGACATAGCAGGTAAACGAGAGTTACCTACTGCGCGCAATATTCCACTACCAACCAGAGTAATCGCTAATGCCGGATAACTTAACGCTACAATGGTTAGAAATTTATCACTTAACGCTATAACTTCTTCTTCTGCTCCATAGGCTACGATGTAAAGCATAGAATCGGAAAACATGAAGATGGACAACATAAAGGTAATAGCAACAAAAATGCCCAGAACCATAACTTGTCCAGCAGCAGATAGAGACGACTCGCGGTCTCCTCTGCCAAATGACTGGGCGACAACTACTGAGCCACCAAGAGCTACAGCGGTCATAACAGAAATTACTATCCAGGTAATACCATCCGTAAAACCCACAGCAGCGGTCTTGTCCGCGCCAAGACGGGCAACAAGGACAGTACTGATGATCCCCATCAACACGACACAAAATAACTCTAAAATGATTGGCCAAGTAAAAGGCCAAACATGTCTTTTTAACAAAGTTTTATGACGGTAACGGAACTTGAGTGAAAACTTTGTAGCTTTCGACCCAATAACGCTAGAGTCTGAAGATCCAGGCTCTAAATGTGAATTGGACATGGTGACTCCTATTAACGTGCAACCATGGCCATTTCGTTATGTGGTTGCCCGTAGATCACGTCGCGATCATAGACAACTTTTATTTCACCGTTAATGTTCCTGTCACCGTGTAAGTATCCACCAGTAGATATCATTTGTGGTATATCGTCATATACACCAGCATATGCTGCTTCTAACGCTAACAATGCGTATGCAATAGGATCATCTAAGCGTGCATATTGCTGAGTAAGGTCCTCTACAAATAGGCCACTATTTTCGTGGTAATGTTTCTTAAGCAAGTTTTGAGCAACGCTATCAGCCAGAACCAATAAACGTTTGTCTTCACTATGCTGATGCAGTTCTAGGAGCGCAAATAACAAGTAAGTTGACGCTAGGTTTGACTTCTCAGCGACCTCTACTGGAACCAAAGTTTCAACATCAAGCGAACCTAAGTTAAAACGCTCAAACATCTTCGCCGTCAGCGCTTTAACCTGTTGATTAGAACTTACTCGAGCAGTACGAACCAAAGTCAGCAAGTATGCGGGATCCGCTGGGCGACGAGCTAAGGTTGTACCTTTTTCACCATAGTAACCGTGACGTTTGAATGTATACCCTGTTAAATCCGTGCCGTCCGTCCACATTGGAAGAACTTCGTTGCTTTCTTCATCCCAGGCATGAGAGAAGTAACCAACAATCCCTTCAATTACCCAATTAAGCCACTCTTCGTCATTAATATTTTGTACACAAGACAACATAGCTAATGGGTTGTCGACAACCACCGCCCAACAGTCTCGAAACAGCACGTTTGCTTCGCGAGCCATATCGCCAAATTCAGGGCCAAACTGACGCTTAGCTCGGTCGCCAAACCAAGAATAAGTCAGACGGTCATCTTCCGGAATCGGTTCACGCTGCTTAGGGGAAGAGAACTGATAAACAGGCATGCGTGTTTCTGGGTGACGCGCCGCCACAAACTGACGATATAAGTGTTTCGCCCATTTAAGCGCATCTTCATCACCTGTGTAACGATAGTAATGACAAGCTGCATAAATCAAATCAGTAGAAGCATTAACGAAAGTTAAACCGACCGTTTCTGGCAGTTCAGGCCACTTCGCAGGATCAACCACTTCTTTCGGTTGATGAATTTTAAATAGGTCTGCTGGGAATTCTCTGCCATATTCGCCATGACGGGTCAGATCAAGTTTCTCCCAATCTGTAACGTGCGCAGCCCAGAAGCCTTTCAAAAAACTTTCTGTGACTTCAGGCTGCATTTGGAACAACAAATCATAAAACGGGAAATGGTGCTTAAGTTCGTGCACACACTCTTTACTTGCTGGGCCTTCAATGTCACCAGTTTCTAGGTTTACAAATCGATGGCCGCCCCACTGTAATAAACCACTCGCTTTATCGGCATAGTTCTCTAGAAAATATTCCGTAATATTCTGAGCTTCATGTAGGTACAAATTGTTACCCGTTAACATACTAAACGCCAGATACCCACGCATGAGATTTTGCTGACTAGCAAAGTTACTCATAGGTACTTCAACCCCGTCAGGATAGATCCACTTGGCTGGTTTTAAAGTTTTCACATCAATGCCATCAGCCATTAATGGGCTATGTGCAGCTTTTCCTAAATCTAACGATTGCTGGTAGAAGCGCTTAACAATAGGAAGCAGAGAAACACGAGAATCAGACATAATACTTTCTCCAATAATAGGAAGGCTTTGATAACAAAAAGAATAACTCTCAGTTGAAGCAAAAATTTTTCTTTTTGGTATAAACAACTATACCCAAGTAACACACGTCACTTGGGTATATAGCCTCCCCTAAGGGAGGCTAGAACAACACATGACTATTATTTAGCGATGCGTTTTAGGATACGGTTACCACGACGTAGGAAATCTTGAGCAGCACCTTTAACGTCAGTTTGACCATAATCTAGTTTCTCCATTGACTCGCCGAAAAGCTCCATTAACTGAGCATTGTCAGTGAATGTCGTTGGAAGAACTTGTTTTGGTAAACCTTGAGCTTGTAGGTAGCCTTGGTAGCTCAAGCTTTCTGGATCTATCTCACCTGCTTCGTGCAAAGTTTGTAATCCTTCTTTGCTCATAGGAATACCACGAGCTAGACCAAGAGCTTTAACACCAATTGGATCATTCAAGAGGAATGTTACTAGCTTAGCTGCCTCTTCAGGGTGCTTAGTGTTACGTCCAATCGAGAACATCATTGATGGACGAGCTAATAGGCCTGAGTCAGTTGCGCCAGGAGCCATTGGGTATGGCCCTAAATCCATATATAGACCAGGTGCTAGGTTAGCTGTGTACTTAGCAATTGCGGTATCCCACATGTATACACCACCGAAACGGCCATCAATCCATGGACGCATTTCGTAAAGGTTTCCCTTACCGTAAGAAGAAAACTCTTTCGTTGATGGGAATACGTGGTTATTAACTTGATCTACGTATAGCTGGAAGAACTTCTCCATCTCTTCTTGAGAGTAAGCCAGAGTTGTCTTTTGTGCATCAATGATATCTTTACCTGTAGTTTGAAGCATGTAAGAACGGTTCATAGCGAACACATCACGCGCTTCAATCACTAGTGGGTAGTAATCAGCACCTAGATTTTTCTCAAACGCTTTACCCGCAGCCATTAGTTGATCCCAATCGGTTGGGAACTCAACACCTGCTTTCTCCCAAGTTGGAGTGTTGTAGTAGAAAACACGTGATGTCATAGACACAGGAAGACCGTTGATCTTACCTTCGACAGTTGTCATATCGATAGCATTTTTCGGGAAGCTACCTACATGCAGAATGTCTTTCTGCTGGTTCATGTCGTAGAAACCATCACCATTCTTAGAAAAGATAGGTAACCAGTTCCAGTTAGTTTGCATTACGTCTGGTTCAGTATTACCTGCAACCTGAGTAGTCAAACGAGATAAATGGCCATCCCAGCCTGTGTATTCAGCTTTAACTTTAATACCAGGATTTTGCTCTTCAAACTTTTGGATTGCATTCAGTGTAGCTTGGTGACGTGAGTTCCCCCCCCACCAAGACATACGTAGCTCTACGTCAGCAAATGCTGAAGCAGAAGTTGCACCGATTGCAGCAGCGATAAGTGTAGTCAATACCTTTTGATTCATGGATATATCTCCAGTTTTATTTTATTAGAGAAATGTTTTTCTCAGTTTTCTTATCGAAAATGTGCACTTTGCTCATTTCAACGGCAAACTTCACATTCTTCTGTAATTGCATACCTAGTTTTTCACGTACATCATCAACTGGAACACGTGCTGTCAGCTCTTTGTCGCCAACACGGAAGTAAACAAATACTTCGTGTCCCATGTTTTCCATACGAACAACATCACCAACCATAGTTTGAACATTTTCGTCTTCAACTAGTGACAACGTGATATTGTCTGGACGAATACCAAACACAGTTTTGTCGTAGCCATGTGCTCGAACAGCTTCGGCTTTAACCTTTGGCAAACGCAGACGTTGATCACCAAATGCTACATACATTTCACCATCTTCATCCGCGATTACGACTTCATGTAAATTCATTTCCGGAGCACCGATGAAACCTGCTACGAACATGTTTACAGGGCTGTTGTACAATTCAGTTGGAGTATCAACTTGCATTATTTCGCCAAGTTTCATTACACAGATACGGTCACCCATGGTCATCGCTTCTGTTTGGTCGTGAGTGACGTATACTGCAGTAGCAGGGTTACCCGCTTCTTTCAGATGACGGTGTAAGTCAGAGATACGAACACGCATCGAAGCACGTAGTTTTGCATCTAGGTTTGATAGTGGTTCATCGAATAGGAACACTTCAGGTTTCTTAACGATTGCACGACCTACCGCTACACGCTGAGCCTGACCACCAGATAGCTGACGTGGTAGACGATCTAGTAGCTCTTCAATTTCAAGAATTTCAGCAGCTTCTTTAACGCGAGCCTCAATTTCTTCTTTTGGTAACTTCTGTAGTTTCAAACCAAAACCTAGGTTCTCTTCTACCGTCATGTGTGGGTATAGAGCGTAGTTCTGGAATACCATCGCGATGCCGCGATCTTTTGGTGCTAGGTTATTTACTACTGTACCGCCGATAGTAATTTCACCACCGCTGATTGTTTCCAGACCCGCTAACATACGTAGCGTAGTTGATTTTGCACAACCTGATGGGCCTACTATTACTAGAAACTCACCATCTTTAATTGTTAGGTCGATACCGTGTACCGCTTTGAAACCGTTTGAATAAACTTTCTCTAGTTTATTAAATTTAACTTCAGCCATTTTACTTACTCCAAAAAATTAACCTTTAATACCGCTGCTAGCTGCGCCTTCAATAAAGTATTTCTGAGACATGAAGAACACGACGATTGACGGGATGATAGCGATAGATGCCATTGCTAGGATTTCATTCCACTTCGCGCCTTCTGTAACGTCGATAGACATTTTCAGAGCAAGTGCAATTGGGTACTTCTCTACACTTGATACGTAGATAAGTGGGCCTAAGAAATCGTTTACTGACCACATGAACTGGAACAGTGCAACAGAGATGATTGCTGGGCGGATAACTGGAACCACTACGTGCCAAAGCACTTGGAACGAGTTACAACCATCAATCATTGCGGCTTCTTCCATGTCTGTTGGTACGCCACGTAGGAACTGAACCAGCATGAATACGAAGAAACCTTGTGTTGCAAATGCCAGTGGCAAGTACAGAGGTAGATAGCTATCAAGTAAACCCATTTCGCGGAACATGATGTATTGCGGAATAAGTAGTACAGATTGTGGAAGCAGGATGCTTGCAATTAGCGTAGCAAACCAGAATTTCTTCCATGGGATTTCAAAACGCGCAAACGCGTAAGCTACGATTGTTGAAGAAACAACAGTAAAGAATACTTTTGGCAATACATAGAAGAATGTATTCAGGATGTAGTGACCAAATGTAAATTCTGTACCGGTTTTCCAACCGTTGATGAAGCCTTCTAAACTCCACTCACTTGGGATCAAGCTCATAGAAGAGAAGATTTCATGGTTTGGCTTCATTGCCGCTGTAAACATCCACAATAGTGGGTAAAGCATTAAGAAACCAACGATAATAAGAACTGTGTATCGAATAGCCGCATTGATTTTCTCACGACGAATCGTACGTTCGTTTTCTTCGTTTGCAGCTGCTGCTGCGTTAGCAATTGAAGTAGACATTATGATTTGCCTCCTTTATCACCTGAGTAGAATACCCAGTACTTCGACGAACGGAATGTGATTGACGTGAAGATTGCTACTACGATGAATAGTGCCCATGCCAATGCAGAACCGTAACCCATATCAAAGAACTTAAACGCTGTCTCATAGATGTATAGAGAGATCAGGTAAGTTGACTTCATTGGGCCGCCGCCAGTGATAACGTATGGCGCTGTAAACTCTTGGAATGCTTGAGTTGTTTGCATGATGAAGTTGAAGAAGATAACCGGTGTAATTAGTGGCACAGTTACTTTCAAGAACATTTGCCATTTGCTTGCACCGTCGATCATCGCAGCTTCATACTGAGATTGAGGAACATTCTGTAGTGCTGCTAGGAAGATAACCATCGCAGAACCAAACTGCCACGCACGCAATAGTGTGATTGAGAATAGCGCGAAAGCTGGTTCACCTAGCCAGTTAATTGGGTCAATACCAATAAAGCCTAAGGCACCGTTAAGAACACCATCGATAGCAAATAGAGCACGCCACAGTACCGCGATTGCAATACTACTACCCAGAATTGAAGGGATATAGTAAGCAGTACGGAAGAAGCCAATACCTCTTAACTTAAAGTTAAGGATAAAAGCAATCCCTAGTGCGAACGCTAGTTTTACCGGGATGGTCAAGAAAACGTACAAGAATGTGACGCTCATTGACTTCCAAAAGATATCATCTTCAGTGAGCATGTACCGATAGTTTTCAATACCGATGAATTCAGGTGAAGTCATCAGGTCATAATCGGTAAAGCTCATCACGAATGATGAAATAAACGGAAAAGCGGTAAACATTATCAACCCTATAATGTAGGGAGATAAGTACGCTAATCCTAGCTTACGATTTTCATACATTTTCTCGTCCTCGTTAAGTTTAACTGCCCATGGGTTAGATAAGTTCTTTCCTAAGACACCCATCGACTTCTGCTAGCCATTAAACGTGAATTTATAACGTTTACCATGCGGAAATTCGCAATTTGTGATCTTGGATATTATTTTTAAATATAAAAAATAAAAAAATGAAACATAGTTCCTGTTTTATAGATTAAGCGTTCTCAAAAAATGAATCAATTTAAACTCAGCAGGTTTTCAGTTGGGATTCATCAGTCATGATTTAGAAGATTTCTTATTATTAATCATTTAGTTAAGCAAAATTAGGGACACATAATACATAGAGAGTGCTCTCTGACACACAATCTCTGTACACACACTAAAAATAAATTATTTGATCTTTATCAAAAATATATTTTTTCACGTTTAAAAATATATTTTGAGTGAATATAAACTAAAGCATTAGAAACCCGAGCAATAATAATTAATCTCTCGATAGGCTAGAAAGGATGTATTGATCGGGTAGTGAGTGACGCAGATTTTATTACTTAATTTATTAATTTTTCATGAAAAAATTCAAATAAAAACAACTTATTTTTGTAAAGAAATCGTTTATTAACAAAGAGAATCATTGCAAATGAAACCCTCTACCCTTTAAAATTTTGATCAAATAATTTCCCAAGAAATACAACGTACAGTCACTCGCCATCCCTATGATATTAATGTTCTTTTACACATTAAATAGCTAAACAATCACCCTTTCTTTAAGTAACCCAAGGAGTCTACTTTGTTGTTTACATAGCCTTAAACCTATTTACTCACTCTATTTCCTATAAAAATCACAACATATTACCAACATAAATGAAAATTAATGATTACCTAGCCAAGGAGAACACCAAAAGCCAAAATAACTTAACAGAATGTTTTATATGGAAAAATCATAAATTCCTATCGCTCACAACAACTCATTAACCCTCATGATAAAAGTGACTCACCGCTACCCACCCGTTCAGAGTTAAAATACTAAAAAAATATGCTAAGTTGATCACTTTTAAATACACACCAAACATGAAACAGTGTTTCAATGATCACACTTCCACAAACAAACATTTTTAAACTAAATATTTTTATATAAATTAAACACCGAACCATAATTACAAAAACGGTGTTTTAAAATGAAAAAAGTACTTATCTCTGCTATCGCACTCGCTATTACAGCTACTGCTGCACAAGCTGCAACAATCAACTTACGTCATGAATATAAATCTGAATTTGGTGATAATGATGCATATCATGGTGACCGTATTGCTGTTAGCCATCGTTTCGCAAACGGTGTAGGTTTTGAAATTGAAGCAAAATACAAATCGAACACGACTGGAAATGATGATGCATTTGATGAATTTACTCAAAATGGTCACCAAGCAAACGTAAGCTACCGCTACAAATTGAATGACTCATTCACGCTAACTCCTCAATACAAAATTGAAATGAACAGCAGCGACAAGATGAGCAATCAGTTCAACTTGACACTAGGTTACAAAGTTAACGACGACCTTTCAGTTTCGTACCGTCAACGTTACAACTATACAACTCAAGCAAACAAGGAAAGTAGTGAACACTACAACCAAGGTACGTTTGCCGCTAGTTATTCTGGTGTTGAAGATTGGGGTTTTGGTGCTTCTCTAGATTACCGCTGGAGACAAGAAGGCCAAGACACTTGGAAAGGTAACAAAGCTGGCGTTAACGAAGTGAACTTCACCGGAGAATATAAAGGTTTTGAAAGTGGCTGGCGTCCATTTGCTGAACTAGGTTTCGAACCGACGAAAAAATACAGCACAGACACAGAAAAAGGTGATTACCGTCCACGTTACCGTGTTGGCCTGAAATACAACTTCTAATTAAATCTTGAAGTAAATCCTAACTGTCTTTTCAAGGCTGACTTAACTTCCACTAGGTCAGCCTTTTTAATGCTTACATAAGGTGAACTATGAAACTATCGAGAATTGCCCTTGCGCTTAGTAGTACATTTGCGCTCAGTGCATGCACTATGGTGCAAACAGAGGTAACACCAGAAAACTTGACGTGGCAAGCTATCACTTTCGGCCAATCTACTGACTTAAACTTCGGCTCTACAATCCTTCCAGAAAAAATAGGGACAAATGAAGTATTAGTGAATGGAAAGCCGGTCGAAGCAGGAAAACTTGCCGAAACTTTCACTATTGAAAGCCGCGGCGGTAAACTGGCCAATTCCCATGAAGGCGTCACTTTCTACTACACCAAACTTCCTACCAACAAAAATTTCACCCTATCCGCTTCGGTTGTTTTAGAGCAATTGGGTCCAGAAACAGGCTCTACACCTAACCGTCAGGAAGGTGCAGGAATTATGGTTCGCGACATCATTGGTCAGCCACGATTAGATCCTCAACCTGAAGGTTTAGAAGAGTTTCCTGCGGCATCAAATATGGTGATGAACCTTTTAAGAGCGAGCAAAAAAGAGAATAACGGTTTAATTAATATCAATGCGAACTATCGTGAAGGTATCTACCAACCATGGGGAACTGGCGGTAACAAAATGGCACGTGACGAGTTTATAAAAGATGTGCCTTTCACCGATGGTAAGCCATTCAAAATGTCTCTAACTCGAACAGATACTGGTTATTTTGTCACTTATGACAATGGAAGCATCAGTGAAACCCATGAAGTTGAGGGAGCAAACGCTAATATCGTAGAGATGCAAGATCCTGATAACCAATATGTTGGATTCTTTGCTTCACGTAACGCAAAGATTTCAGTCAGTGACGTTCAGATTGAACTTAGCGATGCGCATACCGTTGATGCACCAAAATATTCAGCGAAATTGACGGATGTTGTCTTACAACAGGCATCGCCTGACAAAAGTGCAATTGAAAACTACAGTCTGCAATCACGAGCAAACTACTCTGGTACTTTCAGTGTTAGCCAACAAGGTAAAGTGGTTGTAGAAAAGCAAGATGTTCCAGCGGGTGACTTCTTCCGCTTTGATGCAACACTCACCTCTCCTAGCACTGCATTTACTGTTACATATACACCAACAGAAGGCCCGAATCTAACACCTAAAACTTATCAACAGAAAGTTGAAAAGGTCAACTTAGCGGATCCAATGAATATTTCTGTAAATCCAGACGGTAGCAATGGTCATTTAGATCTTGCAACAGCCATCGAACTCGTTGCTCCTGGCGGTATTATCACCCTAGAAGACGGCGACTACCAAGGCATCACTATTCCAGTTTCAGCAAGCGGCACTGCTGACTTGCCAAAAACGCTTTTGGCGAAAGGCGAACACGTTCGCTTCCTTGGTGACATTCAACACAATGCAAGTTACTGGAACGTTTCAGATATTGAAGTCTCAGGTGCACGTTACATTGTTTGGGGTAGCCATAACAACTTCGATTACATTGTCACACACAGCGCTCCTGATACGGGCTTCCAGATTACATCACCAGACAAATTGGGACGAGCTTTATGGGCAAGTCATAACACTGTGAGTGACAGCGAAAGTTACAACAACATGGATAAATCTCAAATCAACGCAGATGGCTTTGCCGCCAAAATGCGAATTGGTGACGGAAACACCTTCATCCGTTGTGTGTCTCACCACAACATTGATGATGGTTGGGATTTATTCAACAAAGTAGAAGATGGTGCCAATGGCGCTGTGACGATCATTGATTCTGTTTCATACCGAAATGGTCAAACGCTAACGGTTGCAGGTAAAGGCGGAAGTAGAGGTAATGGTTTTAAATTAGGTGGTGAAGGTTTACCTGTTGCCCACGTAGTGAAAAACAGCTTAGCTTTCCAAAATAACATGGATGGCTTTACTGACAACTTTAACCCTGGTTCTCTTGTGCTAGAAAATAACGTTTCTATCGATAATAAGCGTTTCAATTTCTTATTCCGTAAGAGCCCATACGCTGGTCAAGTTAAACAGGGATATTTTGAAGATAACCGCTCATACCGTTTTTTTGTTGAAAGCAAATATAGTGATGTTGTCAACGGAGATACTTTGGTTAACAACCAGTTCTTTATTGACGGCCATATTGTTGACCAAAACGGCAAAATCGTGAAGGAAGATGTCAGTGAACTTAAAAATGCCAGTGACGTTAATTCTACTAGCGAAGAGTCAATGTATGAGCAAGTACAAAAACTACGTTCACTATTGAACTAGTTCGTATCTGTAATAATCCGTTGTTTTAGTATGCGGGGGTTACATTTTCTATAAAAGAGTATTGTGGCGTAGTTACTAAACTCTCCGTTGTAACTGCGCCTCAAAATCTCGATTTGGTTTCCATAGTGACCACTTATCAATTGTTTCACTTAAGTACACATGCCATGGACTAAATTCGGCAACCTTAGCATCACAGTTTTCAAACTTAATGCCTATTCCAAGATTGGAGCCACTGAGTAGACAACTATCTCAGAAAATGAACATTGATTTAGAACTCTCAAACTTCTAAACCAGTCATCTTTATAACTTTAAGTTGTAGAAACTTTAATTTTTATATCACTCAGTTTGTTTGATTGTTTTACGCTCAATTATTTTTTTGAAACACTATTTCATTTTTAATTGTTGATTGTATTTTTTTTTGTTAATATTGCTGTGTGTAGTGTTCAGGGCGTTCCTGTTCATCTTTAATTTGAATACGTTGAGGGGAAAGTAATGATTCTTGATTCATTTGATGTGAAGGGTAAAGTTGCAATCGTAACCGGTTGTGATACTGGTCTAGGTCAAGGTATGGCTTTAGGTCTTGCACAAGCAGGTTGTGACATCGTTGGCGTAAACATTGTTGAACCAACTGAAACCATCGAACTTATCAAAGCAACTGGCCAAAAGTTCATCGACATTCGCGCGAACCTAATGAAACTGGACGACATTCCTTCCATCATTAGCCGTGCTGTAGAAGAGTGTGGCCGCATTGACATCCTAGTAAACAACGCAGGTATCATCCGTCGTAACGACGCTATCGACTTCTCAGAGCAAGACTGGGACGACGTAATGAACATCAACATCAAGTCTGTATTCTTTATGTCTCAAGCAGTCGCTAAGCAGTTCATGGCTCAAGGTAATGGCGGTAAGATCATCAACATTGCTTCTATGCTTTCTTACCAAGGCGGTATCCGTGTTCCTTCATACACGGCTTCTAAGAGCGGCGTAATGGGTATTACTCGTCTGATGGCGAACGAATGGGCTAAGCACAACATTAACGTGAACGCGATTGCACCGGGCTACATGGCAACCAACAACACTGCTGCTTTACGTGCTGATGAAGAACGTAACCAAGCTATCCTTGAGCGCATCCCTGCTGACCGTTGGGGTACGCCAGAAGACCTAGCGGGTCCATGTGTGTTCCTCGCTTCTAAAGCTTCAGACTACATCAACGGCTACACTATCGCTGTTGACGGTGGTTGGTTAGCGCGTTAATTCGGACTGACCTTATCAGATAAACCCATCTGATTTCTTAGTCTCTATACTCTATCAACATCATAGAGTTAGAGGCTAAGAGTGTTAGTTGTGAGCATTGTCTTCCGGTGTTTAGAACTAACAGTATTGATTACGTTAACGTTAGTGAGCTTCGTTGAAGCGTACTAAAAGTTTAAATAATTTAAGCAACTACGGTTGCAGGAGATTCTGATGAAAATTGCATTGATGATGGAAAACAGCCAAGCAGGCAAAAACGCAATGGTTCTTAATGAACTGAACACGGTTGCGGGCCCTCTTGGTCACGATGTTTTCAACGTGGGTATGAGCGATGAAGCGGATCACCACCTGACTTACATCCACCTAGGCATCATGGCTAGCATCCTTCTTAACTCTAACGCGGTTGACTTCGTTGTGGCAGGTTGTGGTACTGGTCAAGGCGCAATGATGTCGCTAAACCTACACCCAGGTGTGGTTTGTGGTTACTGCTTAGA
Organism: Vibrio diazotrophicus; assembly: GCF_038452265.1. Classification (NCBI taxonomy): domain Bacteria; kingdom Pseudomonadati; phylum Pseudomonadota; class Gammaproteobacteria; order Vibrionales; family Vibrionaceae; genus Vibrio; species Vibrio diazotrophicus. The sequence goes on along the minus strand of NZ_CP151843.1, from coordinate 273,780 downwards.
GCCATCTGACGCATTCCTGTTCAACCAAATCAACAACGGTAACGCTATTGCTCTCGCATTCGCGAAAGGCTTCGGCTGGGCTGGTGAACTGAACGTTCGTTACATGTTCGAAAAAGCGTTCACAGGTCCACGTGGCGAAGGCTACCCTAAAGAGCGTGCGGAACCACAACAACGTAACGCTGGTATCTTGAGCCAAGTTAAAGCGGCAGTAGCGAAAGACAGCATTGTTGATGCTTTACGTTCTATCGACCAAGAGCTAGTAAAAACTGCCGTTGGCGGCGCTCGATTCCAAGAGTGCTTCTTCAATAACTGCCAAGATGCAGAAATTGAAGCTTACGTTAAGTCTCTTATTGCTTAATCGAATGCAAATCGTTTATCGGGAATAAATGATTTGAAGCCAACCAGCTCTGGTTGGCTTTTTTCAGTTAAATGAAAAAACGAAGGTGCAGTTGAACAAGGATTTGGTGGTAATACGTTAAATACTGCTGTTTACCTTTCTTTTACTTGATACGCCCCCCCCATATCATTCTGCGCAGAAGGTTTAATTTGAATTTAGCCCTAAGATAATGCGCTGTTCTCTTGCTATCTAATATAGATTCTACAAACAATTACCACCGCCCTAAGCGGTGGTTTTCAGCGCACAATAATTCACAATTATGCTTTGAATGATTCAGGTAGGTCTGCGATGTATACCGCTGGAACACCTTCGAAATCACTGGTAAACAGAACGCCATCATCGCCAGGAGTGAATGATGGGTGTGGGTGCGTAATTTGACGGTCACCGTCTAGTACATCCCATGATGTGCTGTGTTTACAAAGTTTGGTTGCTGTTTTTGCTTTAGTGTTGAGAACATATAAGAACGGATCGTTTTCAATGTCGTAGCTTTCGGCATCTGCGACGTCTACTGGAGCATCACAGCCGTCCCCCACCATTAGAGAACCATCAAAGTTGCTCATTAGGTGTGAACATGGTGGCATTACCATGACTTCTTCATTTTCTAAAGTCTCAGGATTTGCTTTGTAGATAACGCGGTCTGATTGACCTTTGAAGTAAGATACGTAAGCCATTGCGCTGCCATCTGGAATCCAGAATTCGTGCGTGCAAGACTCGCCAGGAGCATGTTCTTTGATCTTACGAACGTTGCTGCCGTTTTCGTTTACAAGCCACATACGCGCGTCAACTAAGTCATGAGGTCCTTCGTGACAGAAGCCAACAGTTGAATCGTCGAATGGACGGTAGATAGGGTGACCTAACCATGCTTTATCTTGGTGAACAACTTCGAGCTCACCAGTTGCAATGTCTACTTTGATTAGACGACATGTTGGGTTGGTGTGGTAAAACTCAGCGAATTTTTCCCAAGAAGTGAGCGGAGCCCAATCTGCTCTAAGAATTTCGATTCCCACTAGCTTAGTACAGTCTGAGTTAGCAACCCAAGTACCGTAGCCTTTCCACTCAGGATCAACGGTGTAAACCACACGCTCTTCTAACGTTTCTAGATCAACCTGCATTAGATTGAGTTCACTTTTCACATAGAAGAATGATTTGTCATCGGTAGAAATGAAACCACCAAATGTATTGTCGCCTTTACCTTCAGTAAGTTGAGTTGCTTTTTGAGTTTTAAGATCAACAAGGTAGTAGTTACGGTTACCGTCAAAATCACCAGCAAGAAGTAGCTTTTCACCATTGTTAGTAAAACACTTCTGGTAGAAATAGTTACGATGACAGATTACGTCTTTAGGGGTGATACGCGTTACTTTTACGTTAGTGTCACTATCAGTAAAAGTTTCGAATTCAAGGTTTAGGATGTCACCTTTAGCCACGATAAATCTCCTAATATAAATGAAGTAGGCAGCAATATGCTGCCTACTCAAGATTGATTAACGTACAGAAATTGTTTCGTTCAAATCGTCAATTTTTGCACTTCTCTTCAGGCCGTAACCAACAGCGAATACTGCAGCCGCACATGCCAAGAACAGTAGGCGCCCCCATAGTGGGTTTGGAATCAGAACCATTGTTGTTAGGCCTGCAGCCATATAGATAACTAGAGTACCTAGCTTAGCGCGTTGCATACGATCAACCACATCTTGGCCTTCTTCTTCAACACATTCAGTGTCAACGTCTTTGAAGAATTCAACCGCCACTTCTTTATGAGTGTCTTTCTCTTCTTTGTAGAATAGAGTTGTTAAACAGAAGAAACCAGCGGTTAGGAATAGGTGAGCAGCGATTGTAATCATAGTCTTCATTTCGCCAGCTTCACGACGAGTCAACTCTTCAATACCGAACCAGCTTGCCACATAGTTTGGAGTAAATACGTTTACTACTAACCAAGATACAAACATACCGAAGACAACCGTTGCCCAAGGTGCCCATTTAGGCGTCTTACGGATAAGGATGCCTAAGAATAACGGTACTAGGATTGGTGATTGAAGTAGCGTTGCAACTTGCATCATTAGATCGAACAGGCTTAGGTGTTTCAGTGAGCTGAAGAACTGGGCCATTAGGATTACTAAGATACCGTTGATAGTACAAGCGATTTGGCCTGCACGTAGAAGTTCTTTGTCGTTTGCTTTGCCCTTACGAACGATAGTTGCGTAGAAGCTACGTACGAAGATACCTGAGTTACGGTTCAATGCTGAGTCCATAGAAGACATGGTTGCAGCGAACAGACCGGCCATTAGTAGACCAACAGTACCAAGAGGCATTGTTTCACGAGCAAACACGAGGTATACAGCATCACTAGCTTTAGCGCCTAGGTTAGGATATGCCGCGGCTGCGTCAGGGTAAAGAATTGCAGAAGCCCACGGTGGGATGAACCAAATGATTGCACCGAACACCATCATAACTAGAGCCATAAGAGCAGCTTTGCTCGCGTTCTTAGAGTCTTTAGCGTTTAGGAAACGGTAAGATTCCTGCATGTTGTTGATACTTTGAAGCTGTTTCACGATAAAGAAGATGAAAGAACCAACAAGCAGTAATGGGTAGTTCATGTCTGGACCCATTACGAAACCACCAGGGAAGTTATTGATGATCTCAGAAGGGCCGCCAACAAAGTATAGAGCTACAGCCGCACAAGCAATTGAAATAACAGCAACGATCAGAGTTTGAATGAAGTCTGATGCTACAACACCCCAAGCACCACTCAAAAGAGAGATGATTAGAACCGCTGCACCTGTTACATAAATTGTCGTTGTAATGTCTGCATTAAATACTGCTGAAGCAAATACACCTAGACCGTTCAACCAAACACCCGCGTTGATTACGCTAAGTGGGATAATAACCCAAGTAAAGAATTGCTCGTTCGTATCCCCGAAACGACGTTTAACTGCTTCAGTAGGAGTGTCAACTCGCATTTGACGGAAGCGACGTGCAAAGTAGAAGTATGCAAATACATATGCAACCATATTACCTACGAACACGGCTAGAATTGCAAAGCCATCGCTGAAGGCTTTACCGGCTGCACCTGTAAAGGTCCAAGCTGAGAATTGAGTCATGAATGCTGTAGCACCAACCATCCACCAGAGCATTTTGCCGCCCCCACGGAAGTAGTCACTGGTACTATTGCTAGCCATTTTTTTGAACAGCAGACTGATCGCAACCATTAGTGCGAAGTAGCCAGCTATTACAATGTAATCATATTGCATAGTGATATCTCATAAGTTTTACATCAAAAATTTTCCAATTATTTTCTATTATGAAAATGGAAAAGTATGTGATTAAAATCAAAACGCCGGTTTATTTTTATTATCAAGTCGTTCTTAAAGTCGTTTTTTCAATGAAAGATATTCAAAAACAGGAGGAGTAATTGTAGAAAATTCACCACAATTATATTAGTAGCAGTGGTAGTGACCATTTGGGATACAGCGCATTAGTCGTTGTTTCAAACAAGTTAGATCAAACTGACGATAGTTGGCTCAAAGCTTCAACTAAATGAAGTTGTGTAGAAGGTTCTCTCATAGTTAGCTCAGTCTAACCATGAGAGTTTAGTTTAAAGGAAGGCATTTTTGGCAAACCGGAATTTGCAAAAGCACTAAGAATAGAATTTTCAAAGAATAGGTTTGACCATTAAGTTTGGTTGCCAATGGTCAAAAATTCTTTCTAATGTATAGGTGCTAACTTGATCTGTGCTCATTTCGAAGTCGCTATACTCATTTGATATTGTTGAGGTCTGGTTTCGAAATGTATGAAATCTCGAATCTTCAGCATAGAACCATATTTGCTCCCCATCTTTAGCTTTACCATGCATCTTATCCCAGCCATAAATATGGTTCTCAAAGTCGCATCGTATGTAGGCACAATGACCAACAGCATTCGGGCTAGCATACGAGCCATCAGAAAACTCAGTAGTTGGATGCCATGGGCGTCCCAATCGATAGCTTTTCTCTGGGACACTTTCACTTTCCCTCTTCAATTCACAGCGAAAGAAAACTAAGCCGTATTCCGCTTCAATATCTGTGCATGGTGCACTCACAAAGCCTAAAGGTTCACCTTCAATGGTATCTTCTCGCCAACGACAAACCAGCTCACAATAATTAAAGACCGCAGTGCCACCACCAAAAATAAAATCAACAGTACCCCAGATATCCGTTGATTCAAAATAGCTCTTGCCGGCACTGACATAGAGAGTGTCTTGAAAGCTTTTCAATGTGCAATCGATGCACTGAACTCGATCCCCTTCATGGCCTATAAGTAACGCTACAGCCTGAGTCGCACTAATTCGGGAAGGATCATTTTCTTCTAAACGTTGGTTGCCTATAAAATCAAAAGTGTTTTCGATTGCTAATGATTGAAAAGTGATATCACTAGCATCGACATTCACTACATAGCTGTTATAAGTACCCCATATTTTTCCATCATTAGTCAGTAATCCATTTGCAGATGTATAGCTAATGATCGTGTCAGATTTTGAAGCCCCAATAAAGTGAGTGTTCGGACGTACAATGTGCAATTTTTCTTCGTAACGCCCAGGTTTGATGAATATTGTAAAAGGGATATCACTCTGAGGTGCTAAATCTAATGCTTCTTGAATAGTGGTAACATCTCCATTTCCGAGCTGATCCACAACTATGTAGTGTTCAATGTTCATTACCAAGCCTGTTTTATTGAATATTTAATTTATGAACAATAACTAACCGCTAACGTTAGTTTTAGTTTTGCCGTCATTTCTCTTTTTGGACAACCCCAATATCCTTGACCGTTTTCAGCCTTTCTAAAAAAACATTCTTGTAATCATGCTGTTGGTTGTCAATAGCTCTATGGTTCGAACAAGAGCGGAAACAAGTATGGTTAACAGGGGGGAGGCTTTTTCTAAAACCGCCATTTATTGGGTGAAGCAGCTACTCAGAGCTCGCTGTCTCTTCATTACTGCAGCTTACAAGTTGTGGAGAGTTAACTCTGAAACTAAATCCGGTAATAAAGCCGAATAAACTCTATAGTGACATTAGATTAATTAAGTAAAAATGTGACTACGCAAACTTTAATAAATATACTGCCTAACAAGCAGCACATTCTAAAAAAGATTCTACTGTAACTCTTTCTCCCGTCTTAGCACTGATGTAACGGTTCATGTTTTTTCCACGTGGCTTAGTTAAGTTTCGAGCAGAAGTAACAAATGCACTTTCAAGTACAATCAGCGTGGGCAGTAGAAGGGAAAGGTTGAGCAGACATGATATTGCCTCTTCACAATGTTATCGTAAACTTACATAAGTCTATACTACGAAGAGGCAACATCAATTTATGGTTGTTTCAACATTTCCGAAGAGTTGGAAGTTTACTCTTTACCGTAAACGTTGTTCTCTTGCTCTTGTACGCGGATGAAAGTTGTACGCTTAGTTAGCTCTTTAAGCGAGGCTGCACCTACGTATGTACAAGTTGAACGTACGCCACCAAGGACATCTTGAATGGTGTTTTCAACCGGGCCACGGAATGGGATTAATACGGTTTTTCCTTCAGCTGCACGGTAGCCAGCAACACCACCAGAGTGCTTGTCCATCGCGCTCTTAGAAGACATTCCGTAGAACTTCATGTAAGTTTCACCGTTCTTCTCAACGAGCTCACCGCCCGCTTCTTCGTGGCCCGCTAACATACCGCCAAGCATGACGAAGTCTGCACCGCCTCCAAACGCTTTTGCCACATCACCCGGACATGTACAGCCACCATCGCCAATGATGCGACCACCGAGGCCGTGAGCAGCATCAGCACATTCAATGATTGCAGACAGTTGAGGGTAACCAACACCGGTTTTCACACGTGTTGTACATACAGAACCCGGTCCAATCCCTACTTTTACGATATCCGCACCAGCAAGAATCAGTTCTTCAACCATGTCTCCAGTCACTACGTTACCAGCAACAATCACTTTGCTTGGAAATGCTTCACGTACTTTTTGAACGTAATCAACAAGGTGTTCTGAGTAGCCGTTTGCGATGTCTATGCAGATGAAAATAAGCTCTTCGCTCATCGCCATAATGTCTTTCGTTTTTTGGAAGTCATTATCTGATGTGCCCGTTGATACCATCACGTTTCTCAACGTTTGAGCTTCAGCGTTTTGAACAAACTCAGCCCATTGCTCAACACTGTAGTGTTTATGAATAGCTGTCATCACGTTGTGTTTAGCGAGCGCTTCCGCCATTTTAAAGCTGCCTACAGAGTCCATGTTTGCAGCAATAACAGGTACTCCAGACCATTGACGACCACTATGCTTGAAGGTAAACTCGCGGGTTAAATTTACTTGAGAACGGCTTTTTAGGGTTGAACGTTTCGGGCGAAACAGTACATCTTTGAAACCTAACTTAAGTTCTTGTTCGATACGCATTGTGTAATTCCTTGATTAATTCACAGTTTGTGTCTCTTTTGCAGAGTGCGTAGTGAACACGTTGGCAGACGTAGTCACTTTTCGGACACAAAAAAACCGGAGCGTTGGCAGACGCTCCGGTTTTCAGCATTATAGGTTGTGATTTCTTTCCGGCAAGTCTGATATTTGCATTTTTTTTGTGTTATCCTGTCGAAGATTTCATATCCCCTGCCCTGATAATCTTTCTCTTTAGATTCAAAGCTCAACAATAATTTAAATATCAATAAATTAGCATTGATCGGTCAAATTCACGTCGCTTGGCAAACGATTAGTTATTGGCTTAACAGCAGTACGCCATTCGAATAACGTGAACTAAATCACCTTAATTTGAAAATTCTACACCTTAACTTTCGTTCATTTTTCACTCAATCAACGTCTGATCACAGCTTTTTGCTTACGCTAGAGATAAAAACAATTAGCGGTTCATAACTTGCTTATATTTAAAAGAAACCGAGTTATTAAAACGAACAAGACAGAGTGTCAAAATTCTATAAGACACCAGTGCATCTTCAGATGGCAGTGGAGAACAAAGATGAAATATTTAGGACAAACTTGTGTTGGTTTAATCTTTTTGTTTTTGGCTTTACCAACTCTAGCAGCAGAGAGCAGACATCAGTTTTACGCCGATAGCGGCTTTAATTACATCGATAACAGCAATTCTACAGAAAGTGCTTGGACAACAACCCTTGGTTACAGCTACTTTTTGTCTCCCTTTGTTGGGGTTGACTTCGGCTATACCGATACCATGTCTGATGGTGCGACGTTTTATGACAAAAACGGCGATTCACAACAGGTTAAGTACCGTAGTTTTTTTGCGGGTGCAACGATAGAGCAACCCATCAATAGCTTCACCAGTGTGTATGCAAGAGGTGGTGTTGGGCAAACAAACGTAGAAGAAACAAATACCAGTGTTGTGCCAGAAACCAGTCAAGATCATTCAGGTATTAATCCATACATAGGCATCGGCGCTAAAATTCAGCCTATGTATGTTGAGAAACTAGAACTGAGTGTCGAACTCAAGTATCAAGACTTACAAAACGAATATTCAGCGACTTCGTTTACTCTGGGCGCGAAATTTAGTTTGTAAGCCAAGTTATTGAATGACTGAGCAAATCAATTCACTAAGCTACGTAAATGGCTAAGTAAATCGCTGGCTAACATACCTCGTTCGCCTTTTTCTTTGGCGTTGAGATCCGCCGCTTTGCTGTGAATAATAACACCCAGTTTTGCCGCTTCGAAACAGCTTAAACCTTGAGCGAGAAGTGAGGTAATCACGCCCGTTAATACATCCCCCATGCCGCCGCTCGCCATACCCGGATTACCTGCCAAACACACGTATATTTCGTTGCCATCACTGACTAATGTTCCCGCACCTTTCAGTACCACAATACCGCCGAACTTCTTCTGTAGTTCTTTAATGGCTTTGAATCGGTCTGCTTCAACAATGGCAATTTCCACACCAAGCAGCCTTGCGGCTTCCGCAGGATGAGGAGTAATGATCCGGTTAGCGTCGAAATTGGGATTCTTCGCGAGGAAGTACAGAGCATCAGCATCAACCACTTTGTTTATTGATAGATCCTGTATTTGACAGAAGAGTCGCTCTGACTTTGAGTCTCTTCCGAGTCCGGGACCAATAGCGACAACGTTACTCCATTCAATCCGCTGTTGAATTCGCTGCTCATCATCCCAACCCGCGCTCATCACTTCAGGTACTGATACCAAAATCGAGGAAACATTTGAGGAATGAAGCAGTGAAGCTGTTAAACCGCACCCCACTCGGGCGCAAGCTTGAGCGGCTAAAATCATTGCTCCGCCCATCCCTTCATTACCACCGATAAGCAAGGCTTTACCGTACAAACCTTTGTGAGCACATGCTTCTCTTTGAGCCAATATCGATTTGATGGATTTTGGAGAGATTGATCTTAATGTAGGTGTGTTTTGCTGCTCAAAACTTTCTTCGACACCTAAGCCCGCAAAATGTAGCTGTCCCACGTAGTTACGAGCCTGCCCCGTGACAAGGCCTTGTTTGAGACCAATAAAACTAATGGTGTGATTAGCTTTTACTGCGATGCCAAGAACCGCACCAGTATTCGCACATAGCCCTGAAGGAACGTCTATAGCGACGACGGGAACGTTAGTTGCGTTGATCAATTGAATAAGATCATAGATTCGCTCACGAACCGTGCCGGATAAACCCGTCCCTAATAATCCGTCAATGATGAGATCAACATCATCGGGAATCACGTCATCAAAAGGATAAACTTCACCACCGTGATCCAACCAATGATAATAAGCAGAAAGCGCATCCCCTTTAAGATTTTCAGGATCGCCATGCTGCCACACAGTCACATGAACGCCCATCGACTTAGCCAAGCAGGCAACGATGTAACCGTCACCACCGTTATTACCACCGCCACAACATACAAGCCAATGATGCGTCCCTGGGTATTGAGCGAAGGCGATGGTAAAGGCTGCTTGTCCTGCTCTTTCCATCAAACTGAACATTTCTAGTCCCGTTGATTTTGCAGCTAGAACTTCGCCTTGTTTTACTTGTTGGGCTGTGTAAAAAACGCTGGGTATAGGCATAGTAATCCCTCTCTGCTCCCCCAATGCTGAAATCTATCAATTGTGAAACGGTAACTCGCTCAACTCTGGTGTGCTTTTAAAACCACAAGCGCTTCTGCGGTTGTATCTTGAATAGAAAGAAACAGTGAATTTATCGCACCCGTCGGCGTACGCATTGGGTTTAACGTTATGTTTTGATACATAAAATCCGCTTGCTGTGTCACAGGTCGAACATTGCGACACTTAAATAAATACGGACGTTGCTGCCATGTAATGAAGCTTCGGCAACCTAGATCGTAAACAGGTTTAGTTTTAAGACGAAACCACTCTTGCGGAATCTCAGGGAATACCTCGAACAAAGACTTCCCGATCACTTCCTGAGCCATTTTGCCACTATGGTGTGTCATAAAACCATTCCACACCTGAACATTGTAATCACGATCGATCACAATTAATCCCATGTCGACGTTTTGTACCATGTCGACCATCCAATGAAACTGTTCAAATTCTGCTGGAAGAGACAACATTAGAAATCCTCCATCAAGTAGGCAAGTTTGCTGTCGAGCAAAGGCAATGATTCGTCGACAAACATAAATAGCAGGTCACATCGAATCGAAGTGTCTTCTATGGTATAGCTGACCTCAAACGTCATTGTTTTGCTGAACGATCCCGCCGTTGAGCTGATCACAGAATCAATCGTAATGTGCTGACCAAGTAGGACTGGCGAGCTTTGGAAAAAGCGAACTTCCGCCTGTTCTCCTAGCCCATTAAGAAATGAACCCACTAGGATATTGGACACATCCATTAGCAGTTCCAACTCTTCGAGATCTTCACTCTCTGCGGGCACTTTCATCAGCTTTTTCAAATCAGAAACACTGGTATCACTGAGAAGCACTAAAGCTTCACCTGCGATGCCCTCACCACTAAATCCTTGGCATACTCCGGACACGTGCGCATTATCCGCAAGATCGCGAAGTGCCATATGCAGTTCAGTAACTTCAAAGATGTTCACATTCGGTAAAGGCAGACGAACAAACACGTCAAAGTGCCTTGCAAGTGCATCCGCAGCACGACCAATAGCCACGTTGGCTACTTCCATATAAATATCACGCCTGCGAAGCACGGGTAATTCAAGTGAAACCGGAGTGACTATTTTAGGAACCGAGACTGGCTCGACGAGGTTTTTTAGTACGTCTTTAAGAACATTGATATCTATTGGCTTTTGAATAAAGGCTTTCGCCCCCAAAGCCATTACACGTTCTTTCGCTTTAGGCTGAATATCGCCCGACACCACCACGACAGGAGTAGAGATACCTCTACTCTTCATTTCCTCTAACGTACCAAAGCCATCCAGCTCAGGCATTGTCAGGTCAAGGAACATCAGGTTGAATGTTTGCTGTTGCAGGATCTGCAACGCATCTAGCCCATGCTCAGCAAAGGTAATATTTGCATTCAGAGCCGCAGGTAGGGAACGCGCCATCTGCTTTCGAGCAAGAGCTGAATCATCACAGATGAGTACAGGAAACGACATATCATCACCTTCCCTTTAATTTGATAAGACTCTCTAAAGTGTATACCTAAAAATGTGATTAAGGCTAAAAATAGATGACTAGTTATTGATTAATTTAGAGATTACGGCCAAAGAGTAAGCGCAATAATACGTAATAGAACGGAACATACCAGTAGGGCTACGCCTATTCGGTACCATTTATATTCGGAAATCGACATAGGAACGCGCTTATAGAACATAGTGATGATGCCTTTCCAGTCATGGCTGCGTCGGCCGTATTGCGTAATGCTGGTGAGAACAAAGATGATACCCGCGACTAAGATACTTTTTTCAATCCAAAACAGTGCAATATCCATAAAATTTCCTTCATACATCATTTGCAAATAAGTATATAAGGAAAAACAACAGGACACTTTAGGACTATAGTCGTACAACACGCAGCAAAAAGGGGGCCGACTGGCCCCCTTAGAAAAATCTAATCTATTATGCAGAATCTAGTGCACTTTTACAAATGCGCCATACGGTTACGAACTTTCTTTGGTAACTCTGTAATGCTTTCTCGGTAGCTAAACCACAAGTAGGTTACGGTAATAGAGAAGAATAAATACGACAGTGCAAACACGAGAGGAGACGTAATAAGTTGCGCTGATAGCCCCCACATGACACCAATAACGGTAACCGTTAACTTAGCTAGCAAACCACAAACCAATAAGAAAACGGCCAGTTCAGGTACACGAGTACTTCTGAAGGCAAACCAATAACAGCTACCTACAGCCAGAGCAGCGACAGACATACCTAAAAGGAAAGAATGAATATGGGCTGCAGAAGCGACACCAGCAGAAAGCGACGTCATTAATATCAATAATAGTTTCATAACATGCCTACCTCTTTAAGTGACAGCAATGAATCCTTTCAATTTTGGAAATTAACTTTTCAGTCATTTTCGCTCATCTTTTATTTATTTCAAGGTTGAAAAATCAACAAAACTTATACTTATTAAACAACCTGTTGGTATGTTAAATATGCGTTAAATTGTCACATTTACTTACAAAGATAAGAGCCAGAATTTGCGAGAAAACGGATTATAAAAGACTTATTTATTAACATTTGTTTAACCGTAAATATTTTCAAAAAAAGTATTACAAAATGTAACTAAATAGAGAGATTTTGTATTTACAACTTAATTCAGACAGAAAATGTCAATCGTTCATAAGCCAAATCAATAAAAGACGCACTAAAATTAAAAAACGCTATATTTTTGTTGGTAACAATCACTAACCTCTCGCCAATTAGACAACGCTCTGATACCTTTACGCCAATTTCATTTCAGCCTTCAAAAACCATGTTGTCTCAACACAGAATTAACAAAATTGTAGAAATTGGCGACACGCTACACCGTAGTGGATGTGCACCGTACAAAGTAGAAAAATACACCCAATATTACGCAAAAAAGCACGGTGTCGATGTAATGATCCAAGCGACACCTACGGCCATCAATTACCAATTTCCTGACGACAACAACGCTGTGGTAATGAAGCGTCATAAACCCGCATCGATTAACCTAAGCCTGTTGGCAAACACCATCATTCGAATCAACCAACCAAGCAGTGAACCTCTGCCAGAGCCTGTTGGTTATTCAAAATGGATTATTGCTCTAGCTAACATGGGCATTCCACCAGCGTATTTAATGCTGGTGGGTAGTACTCTCGAAGCTGTCTCTATATCAGTAGTTTTAGGGCTTGTGGTTTGGTTAAGCCAACTGATCTGTCATTCAAGAAGAGCGATTGCAGCAGAATTTCTTGCCTCAATGCTTACAGGCATATTTGTTGCGTTTTTAGCTAGCACTGGCTTGCCCATTCCTGTCTGGGCGTTATGTGTCGCTGCAGTGATCTTATTTGTGCCCGGTTTGTCTATTGCTAACTCGCTTGAGTGTTTAGCCTTTAATGACTTAGTTTCCGGCACCAGTTTACTCGGGCAGAGTGCGTTAACTCTGATTAAGCTATTTGTGGGTATTGTGATCGGCCTGAACATTGGTGAAGCCATTTGGGGGCAAGCAGTTGCAGCAACCTACAAGAACGAAGTGCCGATGTTGCTGCACATCTTTGGCCTGTTTCTTCTTTCTGTTTCAATCGGTGTTATTTTCAATGCAAGACCAAAAGATATCCTGCTTGGTTTACCCGTTGCAGTATTAGGTATGTGGGGGCCATTTTATCTAGGCTTTGACGCTGGTTGGGTTGTCGGCACTTGGATAACGACTGTGCTGATTACGCTATATGGAACGTGGCTGGCAAAGAAAATGGAGCTAACGGGTTCGATATATATTGTCCAAGGTATCATTATTTTGGTACCGGGAAGTCGCGTGTTGATCAGCGCCAGTCAGTCGGTATTTGAGCAGTCTATATTGCCAATTCCGAGTATAGGTTTGTCGGCGCTGTTTATGTTCTCTGCGATTGTTGCAGGACAAATTACCGCTTACTCAATCTATTCACCGCAAATAGACAGGTAACCGCTTTTTAATTAAATATGTAATGAAAGAGCCCTATTCGAAAACAGCAATTAAGCAGCTTTTGAATAGGGCTCTTTACCCTTATGTTTCATTTTGCGATTGAAACTTCCTTTACCTTTTTTCGCTTTCTCTACTCTTTGTCTAAATAATTGACTGGTTACTACCGCTTTTAATGCGTTGTCTTTAATAACACCTCGACCAAATTCAGTATCAACAACTTCGTTTGGTAGAGATTTTTTGATTGATTTACTCATCTCACTCTCCTTTTAAAAGTTATGCGTATTCTGCACTCAATATTGAAAGTGTCAATAAAATCGCCGAATCGATAACAATCAAAAAGTTATTCAACCTCACTTAAATCGCTAAGAAATGGTGTTTAGTGCAAAAAATTGGTTGAAACTTGTTTCACTGATTCGACTGACCTCAAGATCCGATTGACAAGTCAATTCAATTGCCTAGACTCGTCATTAGCTAGAAAGAAGTTCTTTGTATACACATTGTTTCGTTGGATTACTTGTAACTCCCCCGTCGTGTCGTACGCAATAGCAATCTATTTTTCCACGCTATCAGCGCCCTAATCGGCTTTAAAGTAAAAATTTTAGGAAAAGAAATATGTCTACACCTGTTACTGGTACCGTTAAATGGTTCAACGAAACAAAAGGTTTTGGTTTCATCAAGCAAGAAAACGGTCCTGACGTTTTCGCTCACTTCAGTGCAATTCAAAGCGAAGGCTTCCGCACTCTAGCTGAAGGCCAAAAAGTTGAGTTCGTTGTAACTCAAGGTCAAAAAGGCCCACAAGCTGAAAGCATTAAAGTTATCTAATTTTATTGCTACATACTTGTTTAATAGCCAGCGTAATGCTGGCTATTTAGTTTTTACGAGAAAAACTCCTCATGGCCCTTAAACCAACTATCTATAAATTTCGAATTGCCTTAACTGACCTAAATCGTGACTACTACGACTCGTTAAACTTAACCGTTGCTTTACACCCTTCCGAAACCAATGAACGCATGATGGCTAGAATCATGGCATTTTGTTTAAATGCGCATCCTGATTTGCAGTTCACTAAGGGCATATCAACAACCGCTGAACCTGATATCTGGCAACAAAATCTAGAAGGTCGTTCAGAAGTGTGGATTGAGCTAGGCGAGCCAGACGTGGACCGAGTAAAAAAAGCCACGCGCATTGCAGATGTGGTGAAAGTTTATACTTATCAAGTACGTTCTGACATTTGGTGGAATCAACACAAAGGTAAATTCGGCTACCTTCCTGTTGAGGTGGTACGCTTCGATCCAGAAGCCATCAATCTTATCTCTGCATCACCAGTAAGAACGGTCGATCTTTCCGTGATGATTACAGGGCAATCTCTATTCGTTGAAGGCGATATGGGAAGTCATGAAATCGCCTTTGAAGTTTTACAAAACCTTCCTGAATAATTCTGCCCTAAAATAGAAAAAGGTCTGTATAAACAGACCTTTTTAGCAATCGCTTTTGGAATCAAGCTTGCGCCATCATTTCCACGGGTACTCTTGGATATTTCTGCTCATAGAGTTCCATAAAGTCTTTTCTTATCAACTGCTCCAAATAGGTAGCGCGTTCTGTTGGACAGAAAATTTTGATATGTACGACTTGCTCACCTGCCGCAGTACTGGTGATTTCCACATGCGGATCAGCACCAGGCAAGTCAACGCCCGCATGTTTCTCGATAACAGCGTTATAGCGTCTTGCAACATCCATAAAGTGAGCAAAGTGAACCTCGATACGTTCATGTATTTGTGGAATCAAAGGGAAAAGATTGACGAACTCTGGCACCACAATGGTGATGTCATGAAACACATAGCGTTTCATAAAGTTCAAGTTCTTTACCGGATAAAGAAAGAACATACTGTTTGGTAACGTCGCCGTTTTACCCGTGTAGTGGTAATGGGATTTTTGCAACGCTATCTCTTGAATAACCGTTGCCATCATATTGTGTTCAATCACTTCGCCACTGATTGAACCCACTTCAATCCAATCTCCAATGCGGAATGAGCGAGAGCTCGCGCGTTGAATAGAACCTGTAAAACACAGGATGATTTCTTTTGATGCGACAACGATAGCAACAGCAATAGCCGTTACAGAGAGTGCAAACTCACTGATCTCTGATTGCCAAAGCATGAACAACAGAAGCACGATAATGGTAAATGCGCCGTTTTTTGTACGCGACATCCATTTACGTTGTTTCTCTGTAATAAATGCAACATCACCACGGATGTATGAAAGAACTACTCGGCGCACCAGCCATACAACAACCAAAATTAGCGTGGATAACAACATTTTGTGCGCGAATAGAAAATCTACCACCGCATTAAATTTTTCCATAATTCTTCCTACTGCAAACAACCGATCAACTTACTGAAATACCTATGACGACTAAGTTCTGTCGGTATTGATATAAAAAAAGCGTTGGCAAACACATCATTGCCAACGCTCAGCTAAGTATAACCGACCGAAATTGTTGATAAAGCAGTTTATTGTTTATAATGCCGTGCAGTTTTCTCAGCTAAGGTCACGATCACACTAACCGCCTGTTCCATCCCCTCAATAGTTATAAACTCATGGATGCCGTGGAAGTTATAACCACCCGTGAAGATGTTCGGGCAAGGTAATCCCATAAAAGAAAGACGGGCTCCATCTGTACCACCGCGAATCGGTTTAATCAGAGGTTCAACACCGCAATGTTCCATCGAGATTTTTGCCAACTCGATAATATGCGGGTGTGGTTCAACCATCTCTTTCATGTTGGCGTAACTGTCGTGAATCACCAGTTCAACGCTGCCTTTTAATAGCTGTTTGTTCAGTTCATCCACTTTTTGTTGCATGAAAGCTTTGCGAGCAGCTAAACCCTCTCGTTCAAAGTCACGAAGGATGTAGTTCAGTTGAGATTTGGCGATACCCATTGATGCCGAAGACAGATGGTAAAAACCTTCATATCCTTCGGTATTCTGTGGGGTTTCTTGTTCTGGCATCATAACTACGAAGCGTGAGGCAATATGCATGGCATTCACCATTTTGCCTTTAGCAGTGCCAGGGTGGACACTCACACCATGACATGTCACTTCTGCAGTTGCCGCATGAAAGTTCTCGTATTCCAGCTCACCGACAGGACCACCATCAATGGTATAGGCCCACTCGGCACCAAATTTTTCCACATCAAAATGGTTCGCACCACGACCGATTTCTTCATCCGGCGTAAAAGCAATACAGATATCACCATGGGGAATAGATGGATCAGCAAGCAGCATTTCGACTGCCGTTATAATTTCAGCAATACCCGCCTTATTATCTGCACCTAAAAGCGTGTTGCCATCGGTAGTGATCAGATTTTTACCATGCAGTTGATGCAGTTCTGGATACTGAATAGGAGAAAGGACTTCATCGCCTTTGCCCAAAGCAATATCTCCACCTTGGTAGTTTTCTACAATCTGTGGAACCACATGTTTACCCGATGCATCAGGCGCTGTATCCATGTGAGCAATAAAACCAATAGCCGGAACTGGGTAATCGACGTTTGATTTCAGTTTCGCCATCACATAACTATGGTTGTCAATGGAGACCTCACTTAAGCCTAGCTCAAGCAATTCTTCATAAAGTGCTTGGGCAAACACTTTCTGCCCCGCAGAACTTGGGCAGTGATGGTTCTTGGGTTTTGATTGGGTATCGTAAGTAACATAACTTAAAAAACGTTGAATAAGATTTTCCATAACAAGTTCCGCTTTGAATTCATTAGGCAGCAACAGAAAGCTCTATGCTGCAACGCGTATCCCAGCATTAAGTGATACGCAGCTTATTGCATTCCATAGTACGTCTTATTTGAAAGTAAGAATTGCTGTAAATCAGTTTTTGGTAACTTAAGCGGTACAGGCGCGAAGATAAGCCCAGACAGGGAAATTGATGGAGTACGGAGGAAAGGATGTTGAGCATAATAGGCGTGTCATAAATAAATGCTCTGTTTCATTCACTACATCTAGTTGGAATTAACATCACAAACCACTAAAAAGGTTAAAAGAAAATCATTCACAACTTTGCTGTTTAAGTTTTGTGCAGCTAAGTTTATCCATGTCTCCTTTATTTTCCCCCCTAGAAAATATTTAATGCTGACAACGTCAAACTTCTTACGAGGTTTCATAAAAAACATTAAGGCTCAAAAAATAAAAATCCCCAGTATGCTCAACTGGGGATTTTTTTGGTCGCCGTAAGTAAATAAAAGTTTAGTTACTGCTCATATCAAGCGAATTACTTCCAGCAGACAAAGAAATCGTTGTAACCAAAGTAGAAGGCTTCGGAATAGTCAGTTGATCATACTGAATCGGGTCATCCGCACTACCATTGCAAACAAACGCGGCAGTGTAATCGCCTGTTGGCAAATAGCCAAACTTGTATGTGCCGTCAACATCACTTACGTTCGCAGTCGCAAACGGTTTGAGTGCATCACTAGGTAAGGCGGTGCCTTCTGTGTAGTCGATATCTGTCGGGTCAACTAAATCAACCAAGGTTCCTTCAGTACCTTGATATAAGTAAACAAATGCATTATCCGCTGTCGTAGGACACCCTTCGATGTTTGCGTACAAGCTAGAGTTTACCGTAACCGTCAGGTTTGCCGCTTCTTTGTCATTTAGAATAGTTACGCCGTGAGGCTTAAGAATGTAGCCTTTGTTCGAACCTGTATTGCCACGCATAACCAGCGATTGGCGTAAATCAAACTCGATGGTAAAAGCTTGAGTTTCATCTGCCGTAACCTCAAATCCACCAAGTTTCAATTTGTTACTCGGCTGCTTAAGATCTTGGGTACCATCCGCATCGACCACAAAGTTAACGCCCGATTCGTTACTGATATGAAGAATCAGATTCTTGTAGGTACCTACTGGAATCGGCTTTTGGGTAATGACTAAAGCCGAATCTTGTCCCTGATAGTCCAACAGATCTATCTGTTCATAATCATGACTTGGTGTTGAAGGCTCGACTTCCAAGAAAATGGATTGACCATCACTTTTCACCAATTCAACTTGCGTAAAGCCTATGGTGACAGAACTGGCTTCATCTACCGGAGCATCTGAAACTGAAAACGAAACATTAGACGTTTGTGTTGAGCCCGAATCATCGCCTCCGCAACCTGAGAGTATCAGAGCAGGAGCCGTTAAGAGCAATATTGGCAAGACTTTCATTTCCACTACCTTTTATATTCTTATGAACTATGGTTTAGAAACGAAAGACTAAATTAGTCAAATATGTTGAATGTCAGAAAAATTTCAACCGCATGAATCCTGACATAACGCTGGCAGAAACCAAGCATACATTTAACTGAGTGGATGCATGATGACTGGGTACTTTTTCATGTTAAGTAAGTTACCCCCCTATTAAACTACTGCTAGCTTAAATAGTTTTGCCGCATCCAGTCTGAATGCGGCATTTTTTTGTCTTTATTTTTTGGAGGGGTAGTCAGTTTTTGATCACTGCTTGCAAAGCATATAGCTAGATAGAGGAGCCGCTTCGACTACAACTTTCGTACCAGTACTGGAGAACACTTGTTCGCTTAACAAATCCCGTAGTGCGTGATTCCAGTTAAGCTCTACTGTCTGTGGCCTTGCAGATTTATTGATAATAACAATTCCTTTCTCGCCACGACTGAACACCAGTAAGTCATCACTGGCTTCAATCATCACCATAGGCAACCCGTGCATCCGGTTGTGGAACTCAATTTGTGCGATGATTTTTGGATCGTTCCATGCGTTGACCCAACGAGGCTGACCCGATTTGTTTTTGATGTGGCTGGTATCCAGATCGGTGTAAATCAACGGCACACCGCCATCACGCCCCAAAATATAGCTATACGCCAAGCTTTCTAAAGCTTCATCCATTACTAAGTTCTTGAATACATCATTGTTCGGGATGTCATGGGTCACAGTAAAGGTAATGGCTCGTTCCTTCGAAAGCGCTTCACCAAAACAGTAAGGATCTATGAGTGTTTTCAAACTGCCCGATTTTTGTAGTGCGTTGAACACGGTCTGAAATAAAGGAAAATCGTAAGCACCGAGTTGGGTTTCGGCTAAATACGGCTCTAAGAACAACTTATATTCTTCTTTGGTTGCACCGCCATCGGTAATAATTTCACCGAAAATATGCACATCTCTGGTGATCTCATCACTCCAGACTTTTTTCAGATGCTCAATAGACATGTGCTTAGCTGCATCAATTCTAAATCCTTTCACACCCAATGTTTTCAGTGCCTTAAGATAGGTTTGCTGCATTTCTATCACATGCGGACAATCTCTTAGGGTTGGTAGCCCTTGATCATGTGGACCGCCCGTAATACGCCCATTTTGCACTTGCCATTTGTCTTTCCAATCTTTGATACCAAAGGCTTCAACAAAGTCTTCTTCTTTGAACAAAGGTTCAGACAAATCACCAAACAACACTTGTTTCTGATAATAGCGAGAAGATTTTTGATAGTGCTTCATATCCTCTTCACTCGGGTATTGAAGATCGAGGCGTTTTTTCGATTCATTGGCCATGTGGTTGAATACCACATCGGCGTAGACATGTACCCCAAAAGCTTTCAAAGCATTGGTCATATCTTTAAATGATTGGGTATCACCGAGTTGATTGTCGATGACTCTGTAATCTTGAGGTTGGTAGCGTTGCCACCACTCTGTACCGTGGTCGCTTTTCGCGGATTTCATTGGAGGGGAAATCAATACGGCTTTATACCCTGCTTCGAATATTGCTGAAGCTCGTTCAGATACGAGGGCGTAAGGCCAGTCAAATGCGTGCAAAATAACGTCAGTTGGCTGATGAAGACTCATTGTAAATACTCCTTGTTACTCTACAAGCCGAATGAAAACTAAAAATGAATGCGCGGCTTGCTAGGGCTAACAGCCCTGATATATAACCGAGTATAAAATATTCAACCTATTTGAAATCCACCTCTTAATGCTAAATAACGGTGGAGATTGAAGGCGTAGATTGACATATTTAAGCTGGGTTGGGTTATCCTTAACCTCATCACAGTATAGACGCCTATACTTAACTAGGCTGTGCAACGTTGTTTTCATTTACGAGACATCAGGATTTGATGTCATTAATAAGTGATCATTTTGCTCACTATGGAGGATTATATGCGGTCCCTAAGAATCGATATCGTCTCTGATGTAGTCTGCCCTTGGTGCATTATTGGATATAAGCGCCTGCAAGCGGCTTTGAAACTGGTATCGAATGAGATTCAGGCAGAAATACACTGGCATCCGTTCGAACTCAACCCAACCATGCCTGAAGGTGGAGAAAACCTTCGCGATCATCTTGCTCGCAAATATGGCACGACTAAAGAAGCGAGCATTGAAGCCAGAAATACACTGACTCAGCTAGGAGCCGAAGTGGGATTCCATTTCAATTTCTATGAAGAGATGCGAATCTACAACACGCGAAAAGCACATCAGCTATTAATGTGGGCTAATCAACATCACAAACAAAATGAGCTTGAGCTTGCATTGTTCGAAGCGTATTTCCGCCATGAAAAGAAAATTGATGACGAGAATGTGTTAATACAAATCGCCGTTGATGCAGGGCTAAATGAAGCAGAATGCCTAGAAGTATTACATGATGATTCATGGGCGAAAGCAGTCGCGAATACTGAGCAACAATGGCTTCAGGCTGGTATCCATGCCGTCCCCGCCATTATTATCGATCAGAAACATCTCGTCTCCGGCGCTCAATCCACAGAGCGACTGGTTGAACTATTAAAAAGCATCTCGAATAACATGGCATCAATTCATTAATTAATATGACTCGGAAAAAATATAGAAAAGGCCTTCTACTGAAGGCCTTTATGTATTGTTTCATTTACTTACGCAGTTACTTTCTTAACGCATTCAATTTGGCCTGAGCCAAACCGTATATGCTGTCCACCGGGTAGCTACCATCTTCTGTCGCGATACCGACTTTTTTACCCGTGAAAATTTCAATCGCTTCAGAAACATGGCTTATCGCCCAGATATTGAATTCGCCTTTTTCTACGGCTCTGACAATATCAGGTCTTAACATCAAGTTGTGCTTGTTAGCCTGAGGAATGATCACCCCTTGAGAATGACTTCTCCCCTTGATGCAACACACATCAAAGAAGCCCTCAATTTTCTCGTTCACTCCACCGATAGGTTGAGATTCACCAAACTGGTTCATAGAGCCAGTAATCGCAATATCTTGTCGATTTGGCTGCTTGGAAAACGCCGAAACGATCGCACAGAACTCCGCCATACTTGCACTGTCACCATCAACACCGCCGTAAGACTGCTCAAACGTGATGGTGGTGGTTAGCGGTACACGCGCCGTACGTCCAAACACCGAATTCAGATAAGCAGAAAGAATCATCACCCCTTTCGAGTGAATACTTCCCCCTAGATCGACGCTGCGTTCAATATCAATGATGTCACCCTCACCGTAAGACGTTGTCGCTGTGATACGGTTTGGCGCGCCAAACATATGATCTTTGGTAGCCAGAACAGATAAAGCATTCACCTGCCCCACCGCTGAGCCTTCGGTCTGAATAAGTGTTGTGCCGTTGGAGAAAGTTTCCATCACACTCTCTTGCAAACGATTGACGCGCATTTGCTGATTACTCAGAGCCTCTTCTACATGACTTTGGCGAATCATGTTCGAGTTCGCCTGCTTCGCAACGTAGTTTGATTCACGCAGTAAGTTAGCAATATGAGCCGAATGAAGAGAAAGTTTTGACTGATCGCCTGCCATTCTCGAACTGTGTTCAATAATTCTCGCGATGGCCTTACGGTCACAATGTAATAAGCTGCTGTCGTGCACAATGCTGGAAATGAAACGCGCATAGTGAAGCTCTGTATCATCAGTACGCTTCATCTCATCTTCAAAATCAGCCGTAACACGGAACAACTCGCTAAACTCTGGATCATAGTGAGCAAGCAATTCATAAGTGCGGTAATCACCAAACAGAATGATTTTGACATCCAGCGGAATAGGTTCAGGATCCAGAGAGACGGTACCCGTTAGCGTCACTTCTTTTTCCAACGAAGTGAAACTGATTTGACGCGAGCGCAGCGCACGTTTCAGACCATCCCAAACGTAGGGTTGTTCCAATACCTTCACCGCATCCATCATCAATACGCCACCATTTGCCTTATGCAAACTACCCGCACGAATCAATGAGAAATCGGTAAACACTGTGCCTTTATAAGTTGCGGTTTCCACATAACCAAACAGAGAGTGATAGTTCGGGTTTTCCTCAACCACAATAGGGAAATCGTCAGAACAACGACTCACCAGCACGTTCACTTTATAGCGACGTGGCAGTTTCTTATCTAACGCTGCCGTTGCAATATCACCCTGCTCTCCTGCGCCTTCCAAAAAGATATCTACGTTTTCCAGAATGTCTTTTTGCAGGTCTGTCAGGTAGCTTTTGATCTCCGCATACTGCGAATAATCTTGTTTTAACTGCTTAATGAAATGAGCAACGACATCAAGCGTCACGTCATCATTAAGCTTTTTAATTTTTTCCGTGTACGACTCTTCCCACTCAGTTAAGTGACGTACCATATTACGTAACGCAACTTCGAGTTCATCAATCGTCTGGCTAAAATGTTCTTGTTCTTTTTTGGTTAGCGCATCGAAAGATTCTTCGGTGTGCAGCTCTTCACCATTCAAAGCAACAAACTGGTATTCACCTTGGTTGGTAATAGTTAAGCTGATGCCTTTTTCTTTGGCATCTTTCGTGATGTTTTCCAGTTCGCTTTGCTGCTTTTGATCGAGCTGATTTTTCAGCTTTTCAGCACGACCAATGTATAGCTCATTATCAAAAGCTAACGGCATACCGTTCATTAGCTTGGTCATTAGCTTTTCAATGTCTTGACGAAACGCGCTGCCAACACCACGTGGTAGCTTTAATACTCTTGGAGTACGGATGTCATCGAAGTTTGCGACATAACACCAGTCATACAGGTTATCTGTCTCGTATTTATGGCGACTGAGATAACGCATGATCATAGTGCGTTTGCCTAAACCATTGCGGCCAATCGCGTAGATGTTGTAGCCCTTCTCTTTGATCGACATGGCAAACTCTACCGCTTTTTGCGCACGTTCTTGACCAACGATTTCGTCAAGTGGGGGAAGTTCTTTGGTGGATTTGCAAGGCAATTGTTCTAGCTTTGCTACGTGGTAAAGCTGTTCTGCGTTCAGTTGTTGAATAGCCATAGCTCCACTCCTTTGGTTTTATATTCTTCTTTTGTATATCAAGTTTAGCCGTAAAGCTTTGACTTTTTAGTGATTTAGCCCCTCTTAACATGCAAGCGGACAAATATTAAGCAAAATCGTTAATTTTTATCATTGATAATCATTTGCATTTGAGATTTTATTGCATTTAAATAAGTACAAACGAGCGAACGAGAACAAGTGATGAACTTAAAACAGTGCTGGGCACACTACACAAAAGCAGAAGAACTTTTAAAAGCTGGTCATTGGCCTCAAGCCCACTATTTGCTTGAAGATGTCCTGCATAACCTTCCCAATCATCTTGAGAACACAGCACGAGATCCTGCTGCCAAGCCGTGCCAGCTTGTTTGTCTGATTTCAGGATTACACGATGCAGCTATCCATCAGGCTGAGATCCTAAATAATATGGGACAGCAGAAACGGGCTTTTGACGCACTCAATCAGGCTTATGGAATGCTTCAGTTTATGTCGATTGAAAGAAGCGAGCTGATTTCGGCAGTCGCATCTGTTCTCGATAAATACAGTACCAACTTATTGATGCATTTAAGTGCTTTTTGTCTCGCACAAAGAGACGCAAACTGGCAGTTGGAATATCAGGATATTGAAAAAGCTCACCAGTACTTTACTCAGCTAAAACTCTCTTACGGCCTTTGTTTAGAAACACCGACACTTAACTAAACTGAGTTGATTAGAAGTAATGAGAGATAGCTAAGTAACGAGTACGGATATGTTCTATCAGCAAACGGACTTTGTTCGGTGGCTGACGTGTAAACGGGTAGACCGCGTAAATGCCAAGCTTCTTACCCACCTGCTCTGGGAAAATATCCACCAATTCGCCGTTTCTAAAATCATGATAAACCAAGCATCTCGGCACATAAGCAATACCGTGCCCTCCAAGCGCAGCTTTGCGCAGTGCGGTCGCATTATCTGTTGAAAAAGTGCCAGAGACTTTAACGATATAGTTGCCTTTGCTGCCCTTAAACTCCCAGTCACTCGCCCCAGTGGTTTGATACGCGTATTGCAGGCAATTATGGTTGACCAAATCTTCTGGTTTAAGTGGTTTACCGTTGCGAGCAATGTACGAAGGGGAAGCACACACTACCCATTGCGAATCCAATATATGACGCGCAATCAGACTGGAATCATCCAGATAACCGGTACGGATAACCAAGTCATAGCCCCCTTCCACCAAATCAACAAAGCGATTGTCGAGTGACATATCCACTGTTAATCCCGGATGCATATTGCAGAATTCCGCCACAGCATCGGCCAGAATCAGATCGCCGGAAATAGAAGGTACGGACATCTTAATGTGTCCACTGATGTTCTCGCCAAATCCTGCAACGGCATCCATCGCTTCCTGAGTGGCTTGCTTCACATTTTTAGCACTCGACATCAAAGCCTTACCCGCTTCAGTCAAAGTTAATTTACGCGTTGTTCGATATAATAACTGCACACTCAGCTCTTCTTCCAAACGCGCAATTCTTTTGCTAACTACTGAATTTGTCAGGTTATTTTGTTCAGCCACTTTACTAAAACTGCCAAATTCAACCACTTGGGAAAACAAGATTAAATCGTCTGCACGCATCAAATTATGTCACTTTTGGAAATAATGATTTTCATTATTTCCCTATATTAAGAAAAAGGAAAGCGCTAGATTCACATTTAATTAACACGATAATTACAATAACTCCCGTTAGGAGAAGCAATGCGTATCTACCCTGCAAAACCACAAAAAGTGTATTTCTACGCCACGTGTCTGGTGGATCTGTTTGACCCTCAAGCAGGGCTAGATGCGATAACCCTTCTTGAACAGCAAGGGCTTGAAGTTATCTTCGTTGAAAAACAAACCTGCTGCGGACAGCCCGCTTACACCTCGGGTTATGACGACCAAGCCAAGAACGTGGCATTAAGCCAAATCGCGCTGTTTCCTGAACCTTATCCAGTGATTGTGTTATCGGGTTCGTGTGGAGGCATGATGCATCATCATTACCGACGCTTATTCAAAGAGGATTCGCAGCAAGATCAGGTTAATGAATTCTGCGACAGAGTGTTCGAACTAACTGAATTCTTAGTCAATGTCTGCCGTGTCAAGCTGACGGATACTGGCGAACCCACTTCCGTGGTCATGCATACTTCCTGTGCTGCTCGAAGGGAAATGAATGTCCATGTTACGGCCACAGAATTGCTGAATCAGCTTGAAAGTGTAGAGCTTCGCATGCAGGACTATGAGAGTGAATGCTGTGGATTCGGCGGCACCTTTTCAGTCCGTCACCCCAATATTTCTCAAGCCATGGTTGAAGATAAAACCCATCACATTACTCAAACCAATGCAGATACGTTAGTCAGTGCCGATTGGGGATGTCTGCTCAATATCAATGGCGCTTTGCAATACCAAGGCAAAGCACTACAAGGCCGCCACTTAGCAAGTTTCTTATTAGAGCGCACTAAAGGAGCCCAATCATGAGTCAGACTCCTCAACAGTTTCATCTTCAGGCAAAAACCGCGTTAGAAGATCCTCAACTACGCGCTAATTTTCGTGGTGCTATGGACTACCTGAGAGATAAACGTAAAACGGCATTCTCAGATGTAAAAGAAGAGAAAGCGATTCGTGATTTGGCGGAATCTATCCGACAACGCTGCCTGAGTAAGTTGCCAACATTACTGGAACAACTTGAACAGAAATGTTCCGAAAACGGTATTTATGTCCATTGGGCAGAAAACCCAGAACAAGCCAATGGCATTATTGCCGAAATTGCGCAGCGCCATCAGGCGAGAATGATCATCAAAGGTAAGTCGATGGTCAGCGAAGAGATCGAGATGAACCATGAAATGGCAAAACTCGGTATTGAATGTTTAGAAAGTGATATGGGGGAATACATTGTCCAGCTTGATGGAGATAAACCTTCGCATATCATCATGCCGGCGATTCATAAAAATAAGCAGGAAGTGAGTGATACCTTCGAGAAAAATCTTGATGGCTTTACCCCAACTCTCGATGTTGATGAACTGATTCAAACGGGGCGCACCCGTCTTCGCCAGAAATTTCACGATGCTGATATTGGTCTCTCAGGGGTTAATTTCGCCGTTGCTGAAACTGGCACGCTTTGCTTGGTTGAAAACGAAGGAAATGGCCGGATGTCGACCACGATTCCTAAGGTTCATATTGCCATCACAGGCATAGAAAAGGTGGTTGAATACCTTGCCGATGTTCCACCGCTTTACAGTGCTTTAACTCGCTCAGCAACAGGTCAGGCTATCACCACCTATTTCAATATGATCACTTCTCCGCGCAAAAAAGGCGAGAAAGACGGTCCGAGAGAAGTGCATTTGGTCTTACTTGATAATGGTCGCAGTCAGGCTTATCAAGACGAGGAAATGCGTAAAACACTACAATGCATCCGCTGCGGTGCTTGTATGAACCACTGTCCGGTTTACACCAAAATTGGCGGGCACGCTTATGGAACCGTTTATCCGGGTCCGATTGGCAAAATCATTTCACCTCATCTATTGGGTTTAGACGCGACAAAAGATTTGGTTACCGCATCAAGCTTATGCGGCGCGTGCGGTGAAGTTTGCCCAGTACGAATTCCAATTCCTGAACTGTTACAACGCCTGCGCAGAGAAGCAAAGCATGATGCGAAATTAGGTAGCACTATCATGGAAGGACAGAAAGCCGCGCACAGCAATCTAGAAAGTATGGCGATGACAAGCTTTGCCTTTGCAGCAACGCATCCTACTTTTTACCACTCTGCAACAAGGCTTACCACCAAGATGCAAGCGCTTATCCCAAACAAGCTTGGCGCGTGGACACAATGTCGAACCGCACCAAAACCTGCGAGTAAAACCTTGCATCAGTTGCTCAAAGAAAAGCAAACCTTGGCAGACGACCACTCAGGTAACAAAAGTAGTGAGGACAAATCATGAGTACGGCACGCGATAACATCTTAAAAAGACTCAGAAACGCCAACGCTATACCAGTCCAAAGCACAGAATTTGCTTTCGAACCCTGGGGTTTCGATAAGAGTAAAACTGAGCAGGAAAAAATGGCGCGATTTTGCCAAGCGTTCACCGCAAGCCATGCTCAGGTTATTCAACTAGAGAGTTCAGAAATTGGTACGACTCTAGAAACACTCTGCTCAGAAAAAGGGTGGCACCGAGCCGCCATTGGCACTGAAGGGGAATGGATTAACGACTTCAGACAAGGCTTAAAAGCGTTAGATATTATTGAATATCAGAATGACATCGAAAATTGGAAAAGTGCGCTGTTCCATGAAGTAGATGTGGGGGTCACACATGTATTAGCAGGCATTGCTGACACTGGCGCTCTGGTCTTATGGCCAAGTGTGTATGAACCAAGAACATTATCACTGGTACCGCCCTGCCATATTGCTGTGATGCGCGCATCTACGTTACACAATCACTTTCTCGAAGTGATGACTGAACAAAACTGGTCAGCAAACATGCCGACCAACGCACTTTTGATATCGGGGCCTTCCAAAACGGCTGACATCCAACAAACCTTAGCTTATGGCGCACATGGACCAAGCGAACTTATCGTCCTCATTGTTAATGATAAATAGACGAAAGATAAATAATAGATGAACGGTAAGTCATCGCGTAAATGGCAACGAGATAACTAAAATGGAAATCAAGACTCGCTATCAACAACTTATAGATGTTCTGAAAACTGAAATTGACGAAGAACGCATTATCACTCAGGAATCCCAAAGACTCGCTTACGGTACAGACGCCAGCTTTTATCGGCTTATTCCACAGGTAGTGCTGCGTCTTAATAGCCTTGAAGAGGTGGTGTTCACCATTAAGAGCTGTGAGAAGTTGGCTTTACCTTTCACCTTCCGAGCCGCAGGTACGAGCTTGTCCGGCCAAGCCGTGTCAGACTCAGTACTGATTACCTTAACCGATGACTGGCGTAAACATCAGATCTTAGAGCAAGGCGATAAAATCCGTTTGCAACCGGGAGTGATTGGCGCCGATGCCAACAAATATCTCGCGCCTTTCCAACGCAAAATAGGCCCAGATCCAGCGTCTATAAACACCTGCAAAATTGGCGGTATTGCTGCGAATAATGCTAGCGGCATGTGCTGCGGCACCGCGCAAAATTCTTATCAAACTGTCGATAATATGAAGGTGGTGTTTGCTGATGGTCTTGTGTTGGACACCAGTGATTCAAACAGTGTAGAAGCCTTTAAACAACAAAGAAGCGATCTTGTTTCTGGACTAGAAACGTTAAGAAAGGAGACGCTGGCGAACGAAGAACTGAGCGCTCGAATCAAGCACAAATATCGCTTAAAAAACACAACCGGCTACGCCCTCAACGCGCTGGTCGATTACGAAGACTCGATTGATATCCTGAAACACCTGTTTATTGGATCTGAAGGGACACTCGGCTTTATCGCCGAAATTACCTATAACACAGTGGTCGAACACAGCTATAAAGCCTCAGCATTGCTGGTATTTGAAAATATCGAGCAAGCAAGCCAAGCCGTAACCACCTTAAAACAATCACCCGTTGCTGCGGTTGAAATGATGGATGGCAGAGCCATACGTTCTGTCGCTGACAAAGCAGGTATGCCTGATTTCATCAAATCTCTCGATTTAGAAGCAGCGGCTTTGCTTATTGAATCTCACGCAAGTCACCATAAAGCATTACAGCACCAATGCGGTGAAGTGATGGAGTCACTGAAAAACTTCAATATCATCGAATCGGTTCCTTTCACTTCAGACGCTAATACTGTTTCAACCCTTTGGGGCATTCGCAAAGGCATGTTCCCTGCGGTCGGAGCGGTAAGAGAAGTGGGAACTACCGTTATTATCGAAGACGTCGCCTTCCCGATTGAAAATCTTGCCAACGGTATTCGTGACCTACAAAAGCTATTTGATAAATACCACTATCAAGAAGCGATCATTTTCGGCCATGCGCTGGAAGGCAACCTGCATTTTGTCTTTACTCAGGGATTTGAACAACAACAGGAAATCGAGCGATACGGAGCCTTTATGGATGACGTAGCAGATTTGGTTGCGGTGAAATATCAAGGTTCATTAAAAGCGGAACACGGTACGGGGCGAAACATGGCTCCGTATGTTGAACTCGAGTGGGGTAAAGAAGGCTATGCATTGATGCAGAAAATCAAAGCCTTATTTGATCCAAACGGCTTGTTGAATCCTGGGGTAATCATCAACAGCAACCCTAAAGCGCACTTAGATAACCTGAAACTGATGCCAGCGGCAGATGAACTTGTAGATCGCTGTATTGAATGTGGATTCTGCGAACCTGTTTGCCCATCTCGAACGCTGACGTTGTCACCACGTCAACGTATCGTTCTCTATCGTGAGCTTCAACGTCGACGCAAAAACGGAGAACAGGCATCAGCTGAAGAATTAAATAAAGTGTTCGAATACCAAGGTCTAGATACTTGTGCGGCGACCGGACTGTGCGCCGACCGATGTCCCGTTGGAATCAATACTGGCGATCTTGTGAAGAAACTGCGCAGTGCAAAATACGAAAAGTTCACACCAATAGCACGTTGGACAGCAGATCATTTTTCCGCCACAACAGCGATAACACGCTCTGCTTTAAAAATGAATAAGCTCGCTTCTGGAATCCTTGGTGAAACATCGGTCAAGCGTATTGTCGAAGGTACCCGAAAACTGACTCATGGGAAAACGCCTGTTTGGCTTGCAGAAATGCCGCAAGCAAACCGATATCCGCTTGAGAAAGCGGCCAGTGACCTTCCGCAACGTGACAAGAAAGTGGTTTATCTTCCATCATGTGCCAGCCGTAGCATGGGGCAACAAACCGATGCTAAAGATCAGCGTCCATTAACAGAAGTCACTCTTTCCATTCTCAATAAAGCCGGGTACGAGGTAATTCTCCCTGACGATATTAATCAACAGTGCTGCGGGATGCCTTACGACAGTAAAGGTATGAGCGATATTGCCAATGATAAAGCTCATCAACTGGAAGAAGTACTATGGAAAGCCAGTCAGTTTGGTCGTTACCCAGTGTTAATGGATACCAGTCCATGTGCTAAACGCAGTATTGAGCGGTTCACAAAGCCGCTAAAAATTTACGAGCCCTCTGGGTTTGTAAGCCAATACTTGCTGGAACATCTCAGTATCACGCCTAAGCAAGAAACCGTGATGCTGCATGTAACCTGTAGTTCGCGACGAATGGGGCTTACTAATGAGATGGCGAACCTCGCCAAAGCCTGTGTAAGCAATGTTGTAATACCGGAGCATATTGAATGCTGTGGTTGGGCGGGTGACAAAGGTTTTACCACCCCAGAACTCAATGCAGCCGCGGTTCATCCACTCAAAGAGCAAGTTCCTGAAGATTGCACAAGAGGATTCAGCAATAGCCGAACCTGTGAAATTGGTTTATCACATCACAGCGGAATCACCTATCAGTCGATTCTATATCTGGTTGATGAGGTCTCTAGGCCCATTTTATAGAAACGAATGTGTAGATCCTAACGAATAGAAACGAAGCTAACTCTTTATTAGAGGCTAATTATTTAGAAGCTAACCATTTATTTGGTTAGCTTCTCTTTCAATGATGCTCCGCGAGCTTTGAAGCAATAAATTTTCCATTTGCAGACACACGTGTATCTTGCCCCACTTTCAAATACGCTTTTAAGAAATAGATACCTCGCTTCACCGTCAACAGCTCGCCAACAACCTTGACTTGATCACCGACTTTTATCGGGCTGTGATAGCGCACATCTAACTGAGCAGTTAACGCGGTGATTTGCTGGCTAAGCAAACAGTGCGTCATTGCTGCATCAAGCAACGAACTCGCTATTCCTCCATGCAATAAACCAAAGTAACCCTGATGCCGAGGTAACACCGCAAAATCACTCTGAACGGTATGGTCCTCTTCCACCTTAAATTCCGCACCCAATGAGTAGTAGTTGTTTTCTTCTTTACCACACACCGCGCACATGACATGTGATTTATGGAAATGCTTCATATCAATACGTTCCTAACCTTTTACAATGTAAATGATAAGTAGCATATGCTATTTATGTGCATCGAAGTTTTCGGTAATCATTGTTTACTGCAAAAATTTTTGGCATCAGCTTCAATCAATCGGCTAAAACGTGACCCAATAACTTTACAGAGCCACAAAAGTTACATAATTATGGTCTAAACTTACTTTGTTTTCGTTTGAGTGTGCGTGCTTTCACTTAATTTGAAATATTCGCTAGTTTATTACGGGTACTTGCGTTATTATGCGCGCGTCCAATCGATTCACGCTCGATAGGTTGTGCGAAGGAAACCTTCCGGTACTAGCGTTTAGCCAGTTATATGTAGAAGCATTTTGTTCAAACGTCACCTAAGTAATAAGCGCCTTCTTTTGGCTAAATAGATTAATTTTTTAAGATTTGGAGACATCATGTCTAACACTACTGGTACCGTTAAATGGTTTAACGAAACTAAAGGTTTTGGTTTCATCGCTCAAGATAACGGCGGCGCAGACGTATTCGTACACTTCCGTGCAATCACTGCAGAAGGTTTCAAAACTCTGAAAGAAGGCCAAAAGGTTTCTTTCACTGTTGAAAACGGCCAAAAAGGCCCACAAGCTGCTAACGTAACTGTTATCTAAGCTTGCTTACAATCTTCGGATTGACGTGAAAAGGTCGCTATATGCGGCCTTTTGTGTTTTTGTTGTCTCCTAATTTCGCTACACATTAGAGGAACCCAATGCGTACTTTTGTTCTTAGAGCACGTTCAGCCCCAACCGATAGCCAAAAACTGCAAGCTGAAGTGGGTGGCAAAGCCCACGCTGAAATTCTTGCACACGGTATTATGAACGCGATTTTCACCGCTCAGTCGCACCGTGAAGATGCTGTTATTCACCTCGTGCTGGAAAGTACCCAAGATTACTCGCGTACCATCACTATTGATGCGAACACCATCAGCGATGTTGGCGGTTTCCACGAATCGGCGTTAATTGCTCTGTTGGTCAAAGCATTGGATAAATCTCTTGGTATGACCAAAGAACAAATTCGCGAAGTGCAACCTGGTCTAACGGTGCAGACAATCAGTTTCGAAGCCTTGATCACTAAGCTGGCTGATACACATTCTATGTATATGATGGATAAGAAAGGCGAATCCATTCGTACCATCGACATTGGTCCAAACCCTTGTTTCCTTCTGACTGATCATATTCCGATGCCAAAGAAAACCGGTAATTCACTGAAACGGTTAGGCGTTGAGAAACTCAGCTTAGGTCCAAAAATGCTATTTGCTTCCCAATGTATTACGCTTATTCACAACGAACTTGATATGCGTGAATAAAGGTAAAACATGACGCACTCTGACAGTGAAGAAATGCTTACTGGCCGTTGCCACTGCGGGAATGTCACATTAACCATTCCCTACCCTTCAAAAACAGCCACAGAATGTAACTGTTCCATTTGCTCACGTTACGCTTCCATTTGGGGATATTTCAAACAGTCGCAAGTCACTCTCACGGTAAAAGAGAGCGGCGTGGAAAGCTACAGTTGGGGAGATAAAGAGATTCTCTTCTACCATTGCAAAAACTGTGGTTGCATTACTCATTATTCATCAGCGAGCAAATCTGACAACGATCGGCTCGCTGTTAACTACCGCATGTTTAAGCCAGCTCTGCTAAACAGTATCAAAATTCGACATTTTGATGGCGCTGACAGCTGGACCTACCTTGACTAAAAATGTATTTCAGACGGTCTGATGTCATTCGATATCAGACCAGTAGCACAAATTTAGTGAGGCACATCCCGTTTTAAAACTACATCCTGTTTGGTGATTGCATTTCTAATGTGACATGAGTATAAATTGAGCAAATAATAATCATAAGCCCTACAACAATAATAAGTACGCGACGTCTTTTAACTACAAATCTCGTCAAACGCTAGGTGTACATTTTTGAATTATTTTTAGGGTGCTCAACACAATGCGTATTAATCAACCTGTTACACAAAAAGAAGTTCTTTACCCTCCTCATTACAACTTACTCTCTATTACTCAACCCAATAGTCATATCACTTATGCTAGCGAAGAGTTTTGTGAAGTTGCCGGATACAGCCTAGAAGAGATGGTAGGTCAACCTCATAACTTGGTTCGCCATCCGGACATGCCAGAAGCGGCATTTCAGGACATGTGGTCACATTTAAAAAACGGCCAATCTTGGATGGGATTGGTTAAAAACCGAACTAAATCTGGTGATCACTACTGGGTTGATGCTTTTGCTTCTCCAATTATTGAAAATGGTAAGACTGTTGAATACCAATCCGTCCGCCTGTCACCTAATCGCGAGCATGTTGAGAATGCGGAAAAGGTGTACTCGCAAATCCGTGCTAACAAAACGCCCTGGCAGCTCAAGTTACCTAGAACGCGCTTATGGCAGCGTATGACAGTAGGATTTCTTGGCGCCGCAGTCATTGCAGCCGCAGTAGATCATTTCTTGACTGGTGCTGGTGTCCCAATGATGCTGCTACTGAGTATCGTGACCAGCTACAGCTTAACTCGTCGTTTAGAAAGAGTAACGGAAACGGCGCGTAAAGTGTTTGATAACCCATTAATGGAACTTGTTTACAACAAGCGAGTGGATGACATTTCAGAAATTCAGCTTGCGCTGAAAATGCGTCAATCTGAATTAAACGCGGTAGTAGGTCGAATTCAGGACTCGAATTTGCAATTGGTTGAAGCGGCAAAAGCATCATCCGTAAACTGCAACCACACTGCTGACAACCTAGATGGTCAAGCGCGCGAAACTGAACAAGTGGCTACCGCTATTACCGAAATGAACTCGACAGCCAACGAAATTGCAAATAACGCGCAAGCCGCATCAGCAGCCGCAAACAGCGCCCAGACAGCTGCGAGTGAAGGCATGGATTCTGTCGAAGATACTGTGGGTTCGATTATTCAGTTAGCCAAACAGCTAGATTCTGCTACCACTGTTATCGAAAAACTCTCTGCCCAAAGTGCAACCATCGGACAGGTTATAGAAGTCATTCAGAGTGTTTCGGATCAGACCAATCTTCTTGCGCTAAACGCTGCAATTGAAGCAGCACGAGCAGGAGAGCAAGGTCGCGGCTTTGCCGTAGTTGCTGATGAAGTCCGCAAACTGGCGCAACGCAGTTCAGAATCCAGCAGTGAAATACAAAATATTGTTCAAACCATTCAGAGCAGCACACGCGAAGCGGTGGAAGCGATCAGTCAAGGTAACTCGCTTTCACAAAGTTGTGTGAACAGTGCAAATGAATCTGGTGACAAACTTAAAGCTCTGCTGGCGCAGATGGCCGATATTGCTCAAAGAAACGAACATATAGCGACAGCAGTAGATGAAATGGCACGGGTAACAGAAAGCATGAACGTAAGTGTGCAGTCTATCAGCGACGGTTCAGCCGCTACTTTATTGCTAGCAAATGACACCCATGAGCAGTGTAAGGCACTGGTTTCTAACCTAGCTTCACAAGGTGTACTTGTTAAACAGTTCCGCCGTTTATAAGACATGAACTCTTTTCAAAGCGTCTCATTTGAGGCGCTTTTTCTTTATCTGACCTATTAGTTGGCTTTTCAAGGTACCAATAGCGGCTACATTGGCTCATAATAAACGTCATTAACATTCTCAAAACAACTAAGATCATAATTCACTAATGAATCCTCCATCATTATCTAATCAGCTATTTCAAATGACTTGGCCGATGCTTTTTGGCGTCCTGTCACTAATGAGCTTTCAGTTAGTCGATAGTGCATTTATCGGTCAACTTGGTGTTTTGCCGCTTGCTACGCAAGGCTTCACTATGCCATTGCAAATGGTGATTATCGGCGTTCAGGTCGGTCTAGGCATTGCTACAACAGCTGTAATCTCCAAGGCTTTAGGGGCTGAAAAGACACGATACGCTAAACAGTTAGGCGGTTTAGTATTGGCAATGGGTAGCGGTTGCGTCGCTATCTTCGGTCTGCTCATCTACGCACTTCGATACCCTATTCTTTCATTGCTTGATGCTCCTGAAACCATCTATTTGATTATTGATGTCTATTGGATTTGGTGGGCCATCAGCGCGTGGACAGGCGCAGTTCTGTATTTTCTTTACAGTGTCTGTCGTGCCAACGGAAATACTATGCTTCCGGGCACCATGATGATGGTGACCAGCGTATTAAACCTTGTGTTGGACCCACTGTTTATCTTTGTGTTCGATCTCGGCATTAATGGCGCGGCAATCGCAACCATTCTGGCATTCGGCATCGGTGTGGCCGTTGTTTTACCAAAAGTTTATAACAAGCACTGGATGAGCTACGAATGGCATGATCTGGATATTGTCGCTAGCGTGAAATCTATCGGGCATATCATGGGGCCAGCAATGCTGAGCCAATTGTTACCACCGCTTTCCTCTATGCTGGCAACTAAACTACTAGCAAGCTTTGGCGCGACAGCGGTTGCAGCGTGGGCGCTGGGTTCACGTTTTGAATTTTTTGCTATCGTTGCGGTATTGGCGTTGACTATGTCAATGCCACCGATGATCGGCAGAATGTTGGGCGCAGGAAAGCTCGCGGATATCAGGAAGCTGGTGAATATTGCCATTCGCTTTATTCTGATTTCCCAACTCGCTATTGCGCTGATTACTATCGTGCTATCCACGCCTCTGGCATCACTGATGACCAGCGAAGCGAGTGTCGAGACTATCTTGAACTGGCACTTAATGATTGTACCGTTAAGCTTAGGTTCGCTAGGGGTTTGTATGCTGATGGTGTCAGTGTCCAACGCTTTGGGTAAGTCTTACATCGCTTTAACGATTTCAGCATTAAGGCTGTTTATCTTCTTCCTGCCTTGTCTATGGATAGGTTCTGAGTTCGGCGGATTACAAGGTCTGTTTATCGGTGCCTTTATCGGTAACTTATTGGCTGGCAGCACCGCTTGGTGGGTATATCAAAGAACTTTGAAACAGATAGAACAGAACTATACGCTTCAAACTTCCTGATCAAAAAAGGCTCTCAATTGAGAGCCTTTTCTTCATCTATGCACTTATGCATTAGCCTTTACGACGTTTTTCTACCGCATCAGCAAGTTGACGCAATACAGTCTCGGTATCATTCCAACCAATACATGCATCTGTAATCGACTGGCCGTAAGTCGGCGCTTGACCATCGACTAAGTCTTGGCGACCTTCAACAAGATGTGACTCAATCATCACACCGAAAATTGCGTGTTCGCCACCAGCGATTTGTGCACTCACATCTTCGCTTACAACCATTTGACGTTGGTATTGTTTAGAGCTGTTTGCGTGGCTGAAGTCAATCATCACTTTTTGACGCAGACCAGACGCTTCCAGCTGGTTCTTGATGTCACTAACATGTTCAGCGCTGTAGTTTGGCTCTTTACCACCGCGAAGAATGATGTGGCAATCAGGGTTACCTGCTGTTTCAACAATCGCTGAATGACCAAATTTAGTGACTGATAGGAAGTGGTGTGATGACTCAGCTGAGCGAATCGCATCAGAAGCAATTTTAATGTTGCCATCAGTACCGTTTTTAAAACCAACCGGACATGAAATACCAGAAGCCAGTTCACGGTGTACTTGTGATTCAGTCGTACGAGCACCGATAGCGCCCCAGCTAATTAAATCAGCCACGTATTGCGGAGTGATCATATCTAAGAATTCACTCGCAGTCGGCATACCCATGTCTGTCAAATCAAGCAATAGCTTGCGACCCATGCGTAAACCGTCATTAATCTTGTAAGTATCGTTAAGGTATGGGTCGTTGATCAGACCTTTCCAACCCACTGTTGTACGCGGTTTTTCAAAATAAACACGCATCACAACTTCAAGTTGACCACTTAACTCATCACGCAGTTTCTTCAAACGCTTACCGTACTCGATCGCCGCTTCTGTATCGTGGATAGAACATGGGCCAACAATAACGAGTAGTCTGTCATCTTCGTCATTCAAAATGTTGTGGATTGCTTGGCGCGCTTGAAACGTTGTTGAAGAAGCAACATCAGTCGCTGGAAATTTTTCTAATACGGCAACTGGGGGTAATAATTCTTTAATTCGTTTAATATTTACATCGTCGGTTTGATACATCGCTTACTTCTTCCTATTTTGCTTTGCTGCTGGTGCTATTGAACGGTGAATAGCAAATCCTTTGGCAGTCTCGTTTCCTCAGTCCGTAACTTAATCTACCTAGGCAGACATGTGCAACCATTATTTTAAATAAAATGCAATATGCAGAAAATATTTACAAAATAGAAATGGTGTAACTTAATTTTTACACCCGTAATGACTGATGAAGAATAACGTGGTTTGCTGTGCCAAATAGCGCTTTTCTTGGTCTGACAAACTGGATTTAACCCCCATAACTTGCGGCCAGAAGCAACCACCTTTAACTAGGCTGTGCAACTGACCATTAGCGAGATCAACATCCTGAATATCAAGGTTTTTTAACGAAATCTGATGTTTAAGCCAACTGAGGATCTGCCCCTCTTTTTTTGCCATCAGTTCAGATTGTTCAATCAACTCATCGGGGCGATAAAGATAGTAGCCGAGTACCACTCGCGCTAGGTCGATATACTCATTTGACGACAGAATTTCTATTTCGCTGTAAAGCAATTGTTCTAACTGCTCTTCCATTGGCAGTGACATTAGCTGATCAGAATCGACAAGGTTAGCCGTTGCACTCCACAAGTCTGCCAGTAAGGTCATGATCAGCACTTCTTTTGACGAAAAGTGGTTATACACGGTGCGCTTGGAAACCTGCGCTAACGCCGCAATCTTATCCATACTGGTGCTTTGTGCCCCGAACTCTCGGAAAGCTTCCTTTGCTGCCAACAATATCGCTTCACGTTTTAGTTCACTTCGAGTTTTCTTCATCACTGTGTTCTGCATATGTCTTGAAAAATAATTCTGACAGCAATATTACACTACTCAGTTTACTTTTCATCAAAAATACGTAAACTACACCGTATAGTTTACTTTAAAAGTTCTAAGAAACGTCACAAACGTTTCATATCTCTATTCGATCATAGAGCTCAGAAGTAAGGAAACTTTTCACTTGGCTACAGGAGAAAGACAATGAATACAGTTGAAAACAATCAAGTCTCAGATACAGCAGCACTTGATGGCAAATTTGCTAACCACGAAGTGGATAACAAAAACAGCATTCGCGATTTCTTAGCTATCTCTTGGGCTTATCTGACTGAGAAACACGAGGATACAGTGCCAAAAAAGCCGATTCCGGTGCAAAGTATCACTAACGAACAGCTGGAAGTTGAAAACGATGATGTGGTCTATCGACTTGGTCACTCTTCGATTTTGATGAAACTCGATGGTCAGTGGATCCTTACCGACCCTGTCTTCAGTGACCGCGCTTCACCGGTGCAATGGGCAGGACCAAAACGTTTCCACCAGCCACCCATCTCCATTCAGGATCTGCCAACCATTGATGTGGTGTTAATCAGCCATGACCATTACGATCACTTAGACAAAGCCGCTGTAAAAAGCTTGGCGAACAAAGTTGACCATTTTCTCGTTCCCTCAAAAGTGGGCGCTTTATTGCAGAAATGGGGCGTACCTGCCAGCAAGATTCAGGAATTTAGTTGGTGGGACAGTGCGAACCGAGGTTCTGTTGAATTTGCTTTCACACCCACTCAACACTTCTCTGGCCGAGGCTTGACGGATCGCAATCAGACCCTCTGGGGAAGCTGGGTTATTCGCAGCAGCAAAAAGTCGATTTTCTTTAGTGGCGATTCCGGCTATTTCAGTGGATTTAAAGAGATTGGCAATAAATACGGCCCTTTCGATTTAACCATGATTGAGACTGGCGCTTACAACAAACTTTGGTCTGAAGTACATATGTTTCCTCGCCAAAGCTTACAGGCGCACATCGATCTGAAAGGCAAAATGATGATGCCAATCCACAACAGCACTTTTGATTTGTCTATGCACCGTTGGTATGAGCCACTTGAGAAAGCATCTAATCTCGCAAGATCTTTAGGCGTTACTTTGGTCACGCCTGTTATTGGTCAACGCATGTCGTTAAATGAATCATTTCAATCGGTAAGATGGTGGGAACAACTTGAAGTGGAAATGGAAGCAGAGCCATCAGTACAAAACTGTTTTAACTCCGCCTCATAAACTTCTCATTTCACTACTTACACGAAGTAGTGATCGAGCAGCAGCGCAATAAACAACATCATCAAATGATAAATAGAGTATTTGAACGTGGTGATGGCTGACTGCTCATCTGAGCGATATTTCAGTACCCATGCTGAATAAATGAACCCTATGCTCAAAATAGTGGATGCAACAAAATAAAGCACCCCGCTCATTCCCACCAAGACTGGCAACAAACAGACGATTGCCAGTAATACTGTATAGAGCAGAATCGACGTTTTAGTGTATTCCACGCCGTGCGTCACCGGCAGCATAGGGATATCCGCTTTGGCATAATCTTCTTTGCGATGAATCGCCAAAGCCCAGAAGTGAGGCGGTGTCCAAATAAAGATGATCATCACCAATAACCAAGCATGACCGTGCAGTTCATTGGTTATTGCTGTCCAGCCTAATAGTGGCGGCATTGCTCCGGCCAAACCAGCAATCACAATATTCTGCGGTGTTGCACGTTTAAGATAAACGGTATAAACCAGCGCATACCCCAACAAACTGGCAAATGTCAGCCAAGCGGTCAGTGCATTTACCCCAGCATAGAGCACGACAAATCCCGCGATTCCAATCGCCGTAGCAAATGCAAAAACTTTATAAGCTTGAATATCTCCAGAAGGTAGCGGACGACGATACGTTCTCGCCATAATCGCATCGATTCTTCGGTCAATCAGATGATTGAACGCTGCCGCAGAGCCTGCCATCAAGGCAATGCCACTCAACCCCAATACCACCGCTTGCAAAGGAAGCGCGTCTGGCTGGGCTAAACACATTCCGACCAGAGCGGTAAGCAGCATCAATGCGACCACTTTAGGTTTGGTCAGAGTCCAATAGATTCTCCAACGAGAAGGAGATACGGCGATACCAGATGCGACAGTGACCGACTTATTCATGGGAAACACTCCTTGTTGTAACTTTAGAATTGGCTTTAGCGTCAATGATTGCTTGGCTCACAGGCTGAGAAGACCACAATCGATAGTTGCATTTGAGTACTGCAATCATGAGCAGTACTGCGCCCAAATTGTGCATAACTGCAATCGTTAAAGGCAGATTGAAAACCACATTGCTGACGCCGAGAACAACCTGAACCAAAAGCGCGCCTAACAACATTTTCGATAGAGAAAGCAGGCCGACTTTCCATAAACGAAACGCTAACGCTGAAACGACTAAGATGGTCAAGATAGCGCCAAACCGGTGCGATACATGGATAGTCAGCCTTGGACCGTACTCCAGAACGCCGAACTCATAACTGTCATGTCCGTGATGAATCAAAGTAAAGGCTGTTTTGAAATCCAGATAAGAGTGCCAGTTACCTTCACATATTGGCAGACTGCTGCACATCAAAGCCGCGTAGTTAGACGATGTCCAGCCACCAAGCATGATCTGCCCGACCACCACCGCCATAGTAAGTACCGCCCCGAGCTTAAGGTTCGAAGAGAAAGGCAGTGCTGATGAACTTATAAGATCTCTGTTTTCAGGCGCTGACGTCCGTTGTAACTGCCACAACAGTAACCACAAACTGGCGAGCAAGGTGAATCCCCCCAGTAAGTGCCCCATCACTACTATCGGCAGCAGCATCATGGTTACCGTCCACATACCGAGTAAGGCCTGAAAAATCACAACTGCTGCAATCATCAGAGGCAGAGCTATCGCCACAGGTCGAGTTTTAATACAGAGAAAAGTGATTAAAAACACCACCAGCCCAAGAATGCCTGCAAAATAACGATGAATCATTTCCGGCCAAGCTTTATGCGGCTCCACATCGAGATGAGGGTATAACAGCTCTGCTTTTTCCAGCGCTTGGGAAGATTGCGGAACCGTGAAGTGACCGTAACAACCCGGCCAGTCAGGACAGCCCAATCCAGCATCGGATAAACGAGTATAAGCACCCAATGCAATTACGGTCAGCGTTAACAACAGCGCAAACTTAACTAATCGAATTAACCCTGTATTGGAATTGGTCATGATCCACCTCACCCAACGCGAGAAAGTTTGAGCAACTTGCGTAAATCCGCCAGCACACTTTTACTTTGCATCACTAGTTGCGAAGGGTCCGTTTTGGGGTAATGCATAACCAGTTGACCAAGCGGATCAACAATCACAATTTCAGAGCTCTCAATAGCCGCTATAAAAGCTTGATTGATCGCCAATTTCTCAACGGAGATGTGCTCAACGCTTTGGATGTCACTTTCAGGTTCAATCAGTAATACCGGTTCAACTCTGCCCTGCTCTTTGCCCAGTGCAGTATGACTTTGCATCAGCATATAGATATGCTGTTGGCACTGCTCATCGCACTGTTTGGGAACCACATACCCTACGCGCCAAAGCTTATCCTGTGTTAAAGTTCCTAACCCTAATGAACTCAAAGTAATTCTTGGTTCAATCAACACACCTTTATTGGTCACTCCTGACTGATACCAATGGTTAGTTAAGACCGTCTTTGCCACTACGGCAGGAAGCGCAAAGAAAAGCACAATCGCTAGCAACATCAAACGCCCTTTGGTCTTTGAATTCATCATGGCCTCCTTGCTTTAAAAGCTCTGACACAGATAAGCAAAACAATGATTAACAATACGGCTGCCATGGCAAACCACTGCACGGCATAGCCAAAATGCTTTTCCGCACTGAGAGGAAAAGGAACCCATGGCTGCGCGTATGGCCAGTTCTTTTCCTGTGGTTGAAACAGAGCAGGCAAAATGGGTTCTCCCAACCACTGAGAAAGCTGCTCAATGTTTAGGTTCTGAATACGATGCGGCGTCTCGCTTTCAATATTCAAATCCGAACTCAGTGGATTGTGGGATTTTTGGTACAGACGCCCAACTAACTCTTGAGGCTCAACAAGCCAATTAACCTCCGGCAAGACGCGTCTATCGTTGGTTGCTGCAACAAAGCCCCTTTCGATCAACATCCAGTGCCCGTTTCGCTCTTTTGCAAGTTGGTAAGCCAGATAGCCAACTTTTCCCTGATAGGTTTGGTTGTCGAGCAGAAACGTCATGTTGCTGACTGGCGAGAAAGAAACTCTTACCTGCAAACCCGTCAAATCTGAGACTGGATACCTTTCTAAAGCCATGCCTAAAGATATCGGTTCCATCTGCTGACGAAGCAACAGCTCCTGCTCAAGCGCCTGTTTTTCTTCGCCACGCGACAATTGCCAGAAACCCAATTTGACCAATAACAGAAACACAACCACAGTTAAAACAGCACCTAAGATTACTTTCATAGACAACACTCGACTCTTTAGAGGATCAGACATGCTGCCACTTGTTGTAAAAATCATTTTGGTTCTGTTTCTGCTATTCATCATATTCAACCTTGCTCGCGCCTTAATTCAGATGGTTAGAGAACCCAATGATGACGATGAGCGCCCGATGAGCTATTACCTTGGGCGACGCCTTATATTTTCAGCTTTCGTCGTTATATTGCTCATTTTTGCTCTCCTCAGCGGCTGGCTTCACCCCAACCACACACCTTACTAAAGCGTTAACTCTGTGCTTATAAGACATAGACAAAGACAAACAGACACAACCACACCACATCGACAAAGTGCCAATACCAACTACCCGCCTGGAATGCGAAATGATCTTTGGGCGTGAAGTGGTCTTTCGCGATACGCGCAAGCAGCACAATTAAAAACAGTGTGCCGAGGCAAACGTGTAAGCCGTGAAAACCCGTGAGCATAAAGAAGGTGTTACCATACACGCCAGATTGCAGAGTCAGTCCCATTTCCTGATAAGCGTGAGCATATTCAACCCCTTGGAAATACAAGAAAAATCCAGCAAGAACGATGGTAATTTCCAGCCATACAATCAGTGCCATACGGTGATTTTTCTCTAAACTGATGTGTGC
Source organism: Vibrio diazotrophicus (assembly GCF_038452265.1). Taxonomy (NCBI): domain Bacteria; kingdom Pseudomonadati; phylum Pseudomonadota; class Gammaproteobacteria; order Vibrionales; family Vibrionaceae; genus Vibrio; species Vibrio diazotrophicus. The sequence goes on along the minus strand of NZ_CP151843.1, from coordinate 230,064 downwards.
CATGTGCAAAGTAATCGAAGACATCAGCAGAATAATGGTGTTTTTGAGTGGAATCCCCTGCCAAGGCATGGCTTGTACCGTCTCCCCTGCTGGCGTTGTAATCAGTGGCCATATCGCTTCAAAGCCCGGCCACAACAGTTCGTTGGTCATGGCATTGTTGCTGGCACCACCTAACCAAGGGACAGCCACCATTCGCGCATAGAACAGAGCACCAAAAAATGCACCGAAGAACATCACTTCCGAAAAGATAAACCAGCTCATTCCCTGACGAAATGAACGTGCTATTTGTTTGGAATACAACCCTGCTAATGATTCACCAATTACATTACTAAACCAGCCCGCCAACATGCTGAGCAGTACAATAAAACCGATAATCAAAATGGCTTTGCCAAAGACACTTCCCGCACCACCAGTGCCAACATATTGCACTGTTAAACCTGCCCCCACCGCCACCAAAAACAGAGCTACAGCGCCGATAATCGGCCAACGACTTTGAGCCGGAACATAGTAAGAATCGTGTTTAGTACTCATAGATTTGCTCCTTGCGTTGGTGCGCCGTTCACGTGAGCACTTTGGCTTGTTTTGACCAGTTGAGGCTCTGTTTTTTCCGTTATGTTGTACAAGGTATAGGAGAGCGTGAGGGTATGAATGGAATCGGGAATATCCGGCTCGATATAAAATATCAGCGGCATCTCAGCATCTGCCTTGGCCGACAGTGGCTGCTGATTAAAACAGAAACACTCGATTTTATTGAAGTAACTGGCACCTTGCCCCGGAGATACCGAAGGAACCGCTTGACCGACAAGTTCGTCATTGGAAAAGTTGTTAGCTAAAAAAGCCGTTTGTATCACCTGCCCAGGATGCACGTCCATGTGCGAAACTTTAGGTTCAAATTTCCAAGGCATGCCATTACTGACATGTGCCATAAACTGAACGCGAATCGTGCGCGATTCGTCTACCACCATGGTTGTCGGTTGAACTGCCGCCACTTCGTTGGTTTTCCCATTGATGCCTAGTGCTTTACACATCACGTCGTACAAAGGCACCAAGGCAAAACCAAACCCGAACATCAGCACAGTACCAATGGTCAGTTTTATTATCAGTTGTCGATTCTTGCTTTTAAGTGATTCGTTGTCCATTTTTCACGCTCCTAATCCACCCAACTATTCCACTTTGGGTGGTGTAGAGAATGTATGGTGCGGCGCAGGGCTTGGAACCGTCCATTCCAATCCTTCAGCTCGTTCCCAAGGTTTAGCCGATGCAGGTTTTCCTCCCCGCACACACTTAATCACAACCCACAAGAAGATCAGTTGTGATAAACCAAAGGCAAAGCCACCAATCGAAACAATCTGGTTTACGTCGGCGAACTGAATCGCGTAATCAGGAATACGTCTTGGCATTCCCGCCAAACCCAAGAAATGCATCGGGAAAAACAACACATTGACCGAGATAACAGAACACCAGAAATGCCACAGACTGAGGCGCTCATCGTACATATGCCCTGTCCATTTCGGCAGCCAGTAATAAGCCGCCGCCATAATCGAGAACACAGCACCAGAAACCAGAACATAATGGAAGTGCGCCACCACAAAGTAGGTATCGTGATACTGGAAATCCGCAGGCACAATTGCCAGCATCAGCCCCGAGAATCCACCTATGGTAAACAGCACAATAAAGGCAATGGCGAACAGCATTGGCGTTTCAAACGTTAGCGAACCTCGCCACATGGTCGCAACCCAGTTAAATACTTTTACCCCTGTTGGTACGGCGATCAGCATGGTGCAATACATAAAAAACAGCTCGGCAAACACCGGCATACCAGTGGTAAACATATGGTGAGCCCAAACCAAAAATGAAAGCAGCGCGATACTGCTGGTTGCGTAAACCATCGAATGATAGCCAAACAATTTTTTGCCACTAAAAGCAGGAACGATGGCAGAGATAATGCCGAAGGATGGCAGAATCATGATGTACACTTCAGGGTGACCGAAGAACCAGAAAATATGCTGGAACATCACAGGGTCGCCACCACCAGCCGCATCAAAGAAGCTCGTACCAAAATACTTATCGGTCAAAACCATAGTGACCGCCCCAGCTAACACTGGCATCACCGCAATTAAGAGAAACGCGGTGATTAACCAAGTCCAAACGAACAACGGCAATTTAAACCATGTCATACCCGGCGCTCGCATGTTGACTATGGTCACGATGACGTTAATCGCCCCCATAATCGAGCTGATGCCCATAATATGAACCGAGAAGACAAACAATGCGGTACTGTCTGGGCCATAGGTTGTCGATAGCGGCGCATAGAATGTCCAACCAAAGTTAGGGCCACCACCTTCCGTAAACAGAGATGCAAGGAGAATTAAAAAGGCAAATGGCAGAATCCAAAAACTGAGGTTATTCATCCGTGGTAAAGCCATGTCCGGTGCGCCAATCATTAGAGGCACCATCCAGTTTGCAAGCCCTGTAAATGCTGGCATTACGGCACCGAACACCATAATCAAGCCGTGAACAGTGGTCATCTGATTGAAAAAGTCAGGTTCAACCAGCTGTAAACCGGGTTGGAACAACTCAGCACGAATCACCATTGCCATTGCGCCACCAATCAAAAACATGGTGAAGCTGAACCAGAGATACAAAGTGCCTATATCTTTATGGTTGGTTGAATAGATCCATCTCCCTAGACCTTTAGGTACGTGATGTTCATGTTCACTTTCGCCATGATCAACGGAACCGGTATCTGGATTCGAGATATCAGCATCCGCCATTGGAGCCGATTTTTCCTTGTGAATCATTGTCCTTGTCCTCCATTACCCGATTGACCAGAAGCTCCAGCGCCTAGTGACTTAAACGCATTAATATCGGATGCTTGAACCGCATCGCCAGTGTTGTTGTCCCAAGCGTTACGTTGATAACTGATCACCGCAGCCAACTCTTGATCACTCAACTGGTTGCCGAAGGCCTGCATTGCTGTTCCCGAACGACCATTAACAACCACGTCAAGATGAGCGCTTATATCTCCCGTTGCCACAGGACTACCTTTGATGGCGGGAAAAGCACCCGGTATACCTAAACCTGTTGGCTGATGGCAGACAGCACAGCGATCCATGTAAACTTTCTCACCCATAGCCATCAGCTCATCCAACGACATTGAACTTTGCAGTGCTTTTTCCGCTTCTTGTCTGACGGCTGCAATTTCGGCTTTTTTATCCGCGAGCCATTGATCGTATTTCTCCGGCTCCATTGCCTGAACCACAATCGGCATAAAACCATGGGCTCGTCCACACAACTCCGCACATTGACCGCGATAAACGCCCGGTTCATCAATGCGCGTCCAAGCTTCATTGATATATCCCGGAATGGTGTCTTTCTTAACGGCAAAAGCCGGAACCCACCAAGAGTGGATCACATCATCAGATGTCAGTAAGAAGCGCACTTTACGTTCAGTCGGCAGAACCAAAGGCTGATCCACTTCTAAAAGGTAGTGAGCGCCTTTGGTCTCATCGCCCTGAATTTGTTTTTGCGATGTCGCCAAAAGACTGAAAAATTCCACGTCTTGCTCAAAATAGCTGTAATGCCATTTCCATTGTGAACCGGTGATCTTGATAGTGAGGTCAGATTGAGAAGTATCTTCCATCGCAACTAAAGTTTTCGTTGCGGGAATCGCCATGGCGACCAAGATAATGATTGGGATAATCGTCCAAATAATTTCGACTTTGGTACTTTCGTGAAAATGAGCCGCCACCGCTCCCTTCGATTTGCGGTGCTTAAAAATGGCGTAGAACATGGCACCAAAGACCACGAGAGCTATCGCGACACATATATAAAAAATAAGCATGTGTAGCTCATACACCTTACCACTAATTTCGGTAACACCCGGTGTCATGTTTAATGCTCGTTCTGCAGAAAAAACCTGTGGGGAAAAGCTGAGTAACAGCCCAACCATTGGCAGCCACAGATCGGTTACAAATCTTCTCAAGAGCTCTCTCCTCTGCTTCGCTGTACTTCAACACATGGAACGTGAATCGACACAAACAGCAAATTTGACTCAATTGTTACATTTGTTAATTTTTTGTTATTTCAAAATATTAAGTAAAGGCTAGTTAGGGTTTTAGATTTGTTCAAGAAAATATCAAAACAGTTTGATAAAAGTGGGTTGTCAAAAACTGTCCTAGAATAGTTTTAAAACTCATGAAGATATTTAAATCTAACGACTGGCGTCTGTTGACCTAAGGTTTAATACAAGTTTTAGCGATTGCGCACTCATAAATGAGAATAAATATCAATTATGCTGCGTGCTCAAATTAATACACAAGGTGGCAATCATGATGGAAAAAGTCACACAATGGTTATCAGCAGATCCTGATCCTAAGACTCGGGAAGAACTGCAATATCTGATTGACCATAAAGAATATGAAGAGTTAGAAGACCGCTTTAAATGCCGACTCGAATTCGGTACAGCAGGTCTGCGAGGAAAAGTAGGTTGTGGTCCAAACCGAATGAACCGTTTAGTGATTCAACAAACCGCTTTAGGTCTTGGTGAATACCTAGTGAAACACGTCGAGAATGCCAAACAGCGTGGCGTGGTGATCGGCTATGACGGCCGCACAGATTCCAAATCCTTTGCGCATGACACAGCCGCAGTTTTAAGTGCTTTAGGCATAAAGGTTTACTTAACCCATAAAGTGGCGGCTACGCCAATTGCGGCCTTTGGTGTGAAGCATTTCAACGCGGCGGCGGCAGTTGTGGTGACAGCGAGCCATAATCCGCCAGAGTACAACGGATTTAAAGTCTACTGGGAAAACGGCGCGCAAATCATTCCTCCGCACGATTCTGGTATTGCACAAGAGATTGATATTGCAGCGACCCGCGTGATTCCTTTGATGCCGCATTCCGAAGCTGAGCGCCAAGGTCTGCTGGTTTGGTTACGTGATGATTACTACCAAACTTACCGTACAGCGATAAACAGTAATCCTCTGCTTTCTCATCATACCGACCCAAGCAGCATTTCTATTGCTTACACGGCAATGCATGGTGTCGGCGCAAACATGGCGGAAGATCTTCTCCATGATGCAGGCTTTAAGAAAGTGATGAGTGTAAAAGAGCAACGCGAACCAGACGGTACTTTCCCAACCGTTAACTTCCCTAACCCAGAAGAAGCGGGCGCGATGGATATGGTGATTGAACTGGCTGATTCGATCTCAGCGGAACTTGCTTGCGCTAACGACCCAGATGCTGACCGTTTTGCTGTTGCGGTACGCAAACCCGATGGAAGTTACCAAATGCTCACAGGTGACCAGGTGGGTACTCTTTTCGGTCATTACTTGCTTAGTAAAACCGATGCAAAATCCCAGTTAGTGGGTAATACCATTGTCTCTTCCAGCCTGTTAAGCAAAGTGGCAAAAACGCATGGTGCGAAGTACTACCAAACACTGACTGGCTTTAAATGGCTGACTAACATTGCAATGCAAGAGCAAAGTGATGAACACAAATTCCTGTTTGCTTACGAAGAAGCACTTGGTTACACGGTCGGTAATACCGTTTGGGACAAAGATGGTTTATCCGCTTTGGTCGCTTTTGCACAACTAGCAGCAGAACTCTACAGCCAAGGCAAAACGATTTGGGATCAACTTGAAGAGATCTACCGCGAGCATGGTATGTACATTAATGCTCAACGTAGTATTGCGCTTGACCCTGATTACCCGCCAGTGGGTGAACTGCTTCGAGCAGATCCTCCGAAAAAAATTGCTGGTAAGAAAATTTTAGTTACCGAGGATTTAAAACACTCTGTGCGCACAGACAGCAATGGAAAAACGCAGACAATCAACCTGCCTAGCAGTGATGTGCTGATCTACCACTTAGAAGGCGGCTCACGCGTTATTGTTCGCCCTTCCGGCACAGAACCGAAACTCAAATGCTACTACGAGGTGGTTGGCAGTTTCGCTAAAAACGAGAGCTTTGCGAGCGCGCAAGAAAGGGCAGAAGAACAAATGTCACTGCTGATCAGTGAGCATCAGAACAGCTTGAGATAAACGTCACCGAGCTATCAAACAGTGATAAACCAAGAGACAAAAGCGAGTTCGGTTTTGTCTCTTTTCATATCAGGTATCTGAAGCGCAATTATTGAATAGTGTCGCCAACGTTTCTGGCTATCATCAACACCTCATCTGCTGAATACAGATTGGAAATGGTGCTTTCTACTTCAGCGCCTAATGTCTTTTTGTATAACTGCTGGGCAAAATTATCTGCTCTTGTGGTAACGAGCACATGCTTGAGCACTGAATCCTGCTCAGCCAATTGCTGCTTAACCAACGGCAAAGATTCCAAAATTAACGCTTTTGCAACTCCTTGTCCCTGGCATTCAGGCAGCACAGCCAGTTGCTCTAACTCCAATACAGCTTCCGGTCTAAAGCCGCTTTTCTGAACCCAAATAATATAACCCACCACTTTGGACTCTGGTTGCTCATCGAGCTCGGCAACATAGATCATATATCGAGGGAAAGCCTTTAAGTTACACTGTAGCCATTCAAACGAACGACGTTGTCTGGTAAAGGCTGATTGGTGAACCAACGCGGCTTCAGACAAATCACCTTCCTGCATCAAGCGAATAATCACTTTATCTCCTAGTTCGGTTAAACTGCATCCGTACCAAAATTCGGCATACCTTTCTTGAGCTAAAACTTGAGCATAATCCTGACATTTAAAGCTTATGAATGAAGAACACATAAGACCACTAAATCCAAAATTAACTTTGACAGACTCAAGCTTTAGACAAAATAATAATATTGAATGATAAATATAACTATTATTTACCTAGACAAGATTTAGGTAACTCCCCCACTAGAGATCGGCGCTTAAACAAAGCTAAGGTTACTATGTTTTTTAATAAGTCACTTCAAAAAGAAAACCAAGAATTAAAAGAGAAACTTTATCCACTTGAACAAGTTCGAGAGAGCCTTGATGAGGACATGTTGAGGTTAACGTTAGATCCTCAAGGTAAAATTATTTCCACTAACGCTAATTTTGAACAAGAGCTTGGAATTAGACTTGAGACAATATCAGGCTCTCACCTCACTTCCTTAGTCCCAGAGAAAGCGAAGAAAACTAAGCATTTTCAGAAACTAAAAAGCGCATTAGAGCAGAAACATCACTGGAACGGCGCATTACAAATTACTAAGGCAAACCGTCAGGAAGCATGGTTGCGCATCATTTTGCAGCCGATCTTTGACATGCAGAAAAAACTGCTTCGTTTTTCTGTTTATGCCACAGAGTTAACTCGAACCATATCAGCCTCCAGAGAGCATGAAGATATGCTCAAAGCGATAAACCGTTCAATGGCGGTTATCGAGTTTTCTCTAGATGGCACCATACTTCGTGCTAATGAGAATTTCTTGAAAACGATGGGATACAAAAGCGAGCAGATCGTAGGTAAACATCACCGAATTTTCTGTGAAACGACGGAAGCTAACTCAAAAGAATACGCAGAGTTTTGGAAAAAACTGGGGCGAGGCCAGTTTGTATCGGATCGTTTCAAACGTGTCGATAACTATGGGCACGTGGTCTGGCTAGAAGCTTCCTACAACCCTATTCATGATGACGCTGGTGAACTTTATAAAGTAGTTAAGTTTGCAACTGTTATCACAGAGCAAGTTCATCAGGAGATGGCTGCTCAGGAAGCTGCACAAATAGCGTTCAACGTATCGGAAGAAACCGGACACCAAACAATACAAGGACAAGAGGTTATTACCGCCATCATCGCTAAGATGGATAACTTAGTGCGACAAATGAAGCAGGCAAGCAAAGATATCGAAGCACTGAATGAGCATTCTAAAAGCATTAGCGATTTGGTTGGCAGCATAAGCGGTATCGCTGATCAAACTAACCTGTTGGCGCTTAATGCAGCAATTGAAGCGGCGCGTGCTGGTGAACAAGGTCGCGGCTTCGCTGTGGTAGCAGATGAAGTTCGTCAACTTGCTTCAAGAACCAATAACACAACCGAAGAAATTGTGAGCGTCGTGGCTGAAAATATGAAACTTACCGCAAAAGCAGTTGAACTCGTTACAGTGTGTCAATCTCAAGCAGGCGAAGCTCTGGATCTATCAACCCAAGCAGGACAAGTAATAGAGCAAGTAGAGCAAGGCGCCATTCGCGTCGTTGAAGCGGTTCGTCAGTTCAATCAGCAACTGTAAGGCCTAGTCATTAAAAAAGGTCTAGCTAAACTAGACCTTTTTATTGGAATGTTGTCACTATCAATATCGCATAGTGAGGAAGCAAGTTTAGTGAATAGGTGCTTCGTTTTTCGCGTTAAATTTCCCAAAGTGCTGTTCCAGAATTTCTGGAGTTAGCTTACCTTCCGCTTCCAAACGCTTAAGTTCTGCGACTATCGCTTTCTGTTCTTCAATACTTGGTAATGAAACTTCTGCCTCGTTACCTGCTTCTTGAGTCATCTGCTCTAGTTCTTTTTCAAAATCGCTCATTATTCTTACCTAAACTTCAAAGTTCTAAATATCAAATACTGGGGAGAAGTTTAACCCAACTCCCCTGCAGGATACTAGAGCTTAAAGCTACCAACCATCTTATCTAGACGTGCTGAGAGTTCACGAAGCTCTTGGCTTGCGCCTGCAAGCTCTTCGGCCGTGCCCGTTGTGATCTCGTTGATAGAGTTAATTTCTTCAATGTTCATGTTGATGGTATGAACCACGGTTGACTGTTCTTCTGTTGCCGTTGCCACCTGTGTATTTCGGTCTGAAATATCGTGGATACGCTCGGAAATACCGATCAGTACTTGAACCGCTTCATCAGAAGAAGAAACACCTTCCAGAGTTACTGACTTGCCTGCTTCCATCGCAGAAACCGCGTCTTTAGCGTCGCTTTGAAGCTGGTTAATCATCTTCTGAATTTCTTCGGTAGATGCTGCGGTGCGGCTTGCGAGATTACGAACTTCATCAGCAACAACCGCAAAGCCTCTGCCTTGCTCACCGGCACGCGCTGCCTCAATGGCCGCGTTTAGCGCTAGTAAGTTAGTTTGATCAGAAATGTCGCGGATAACATCCAATATTGAACCGATATTTTGAGTGGTTGACGCAAGCTGGCTAACCACCTGACCAATGTTTTCAATATCATCTGCTAGGCGAGCAATCGCATCTTTCGCTTGATTCACCACAGTACGACCCACTTCGGTGTTCGATGTCGCTTGGTTCGCTGTTTCAGCTGCGGTTGCTGCGTTTGAAGCGATTTCACTAATGGTTGCGCCCATTTGGTTAATGGCCGTTACGACCTGAATCGTTTGGTCACGTTGCTGCTGACTGTTGTCATGCGTGGTATGCGCTTTAGTAGACACCGTTTCTGCCGCTTCTTGCAATGCATGACTGGTTGACGCCACTTCTTTCATCGACTGATGAATCTTCTCGATAAATCCGTTAAAGCCAGAAGAAAGTTGTGCAATTTCGTCGTTACCCTGAACTTCGATTCGTTGAGAAAGGTCACCATCGCCTTTGCCTAAATCAGTAAAGCGAATCGCAATTTGACGAATTGGGTTTGCAATACTGCTCGCCAGAATCAAGCCCATCGCAATAAAGATGGCTGCAACAATAATGGTCGTGATCAACATACGGTGAGCAACATCGTTTAAGTCTGCGAACACTTCGTTCACTGGCACAGTACCCACTACGAACCAGTCCATAGACTTCACGTAATAACTCGCAACGAACACATCAACGCCATCATGTTGTGCCGTAATCAAGTTGAAACCAGATTTGTTAAGCAAATTTTTCGTCTCAGCGCCAAACAACTGGCTCAGGCTAGACTTAGCTTTCGATTTTTCACGGTGAATCTGCACCTCGCCTTTCGCGTCGGTAAGGAACACATAGCCCGTTTGCTCAATCTTGTAGCTGTTAAGCAACTTCACCATGTCATCCATCGATTTAGATAAACCTGACATAGTATCGCCGTTCACATCTTGGAAGTTAGCGAACATCTTCACTTCGCCCGTTGCTTCTTGGAACATGCTCACCATGGTTGGATTACCAGAGCTCACAAAACCATAGAACCAACCATCTTGTTGCTTGTTCAGCTCACGCAGGAAACCATTTTGGTTCCAGTAGTATGCTGTTTTGCGGTTCGCCACAGACGCATCGTTCAATTTGAACTGAGTACGGATGTTGTTTAGCTGCTTAACCAACATAGCTTCATCACCAGAATCAATGTTCTTAGTGGCAATCGCTTTCTTAATAAATTCACTGTGAGTGATCTGTTCGGCAGCCAATAGCAGTTGTGTCACTTCGCTATTCACTGAGCTGCTGATCTGTTGAAGCATAGACGGAAGCTCTATGTCCACCAATCGGTGCTCCAATACGTCTCTTGCCTGACGTTGTGCCATTACCCCGACAATAATTGTTGAGGCCAATACCGCAAAGGTAATACCTGCGACTACCTTTGTCTTAATACTGACGTTACTAAATTTGAGCATCTATTCTTTACCTATTTGGCGATTTATTTTTAACGAATGTTATATCGACTTTAAAGCATAAATCTTTATTGTGAAACGGCAATTAATTCACCAAATTTATCAATCAAATAGGCCGAAAGCTGCTATGTACATTTATTTCTTTGAAAAGGTTTAGAAAAGTGGAAACAGACTCCATGTATTGAATATCAAGCAACATCTTATAATTCATCCGTTTGTTTAATATTTATCCAAACAAACGAATATCTTGCCTCACAAGGAACTTTTTGAGTTTCAGGCTCACTAAGAACAAGATTATCAAGGAGATTAGGATTTCATGCAGTCAGAAACCTTTCATTCGCTACAGCAGCATTTAAACCAACAGGTTATTGGTCAATCAGCTCTTGTTGAGCAATTACTGGTCGCGTTATTAGCAGACGGTCATATTCTGGTTGAAGGCCCTCCGGGTCTGGCAAAAACTCGTGCGGTGAAATCGTTAGCAGACTGCATTGAAGGGGATTTCCACCGCATTCAGTTCACGCCAGACTTACTACCCGCAGACTTAACGGGTACGGACATCTTTCGCCCTGAAACAGGTGAGTTTAACTTCCAACCTGGGCCTATTTTTAACTCGCTCGTCCTTGCTGATGAAATTAACCGCGCACCGGCGAAAGTTCAGGCTGCGATGCTGGAAGCCATGGCAGAAAAGCAAATTACTGCTGGCAGAAAAACCTATCGATTACCTGAACTGTTTCTGGTAATGGCAACGCAAAACCCGATCGAACAAGAAGGTACCTACCCATTACCTGAAGCGCAACTTGACCGCTTTCTGCTGCATTTAAATGTTGATTATCCTGACGCCGAACATGAGCTAGAGATTCTTCGCCTAAACCGCGGCGAAGCGAAAGGTCAAGCTTCACCTAATCTGCCGAAACTCACCCAAGAGCAAATATTTGCTGCGCGCCAAGAAGTGCTGAACATTCATATGGCGGAAACCATCGAGAAATACTTGGTGCGTTTGGTGATGGCGACTCGCAAACCTGAACAATACGATTCAAAACTCGCACAGTGGTTAGAAATGGGAGTCAGCCCGCGAGCGACTATAGCTCTTGACCGCTGCGCACGCGCACGCGCATGGCTTCAGGGTCGCGACTACGTAAGTCCTGAAGACGTACAAGCAATGGCGTTTCCTGTTTTACGACACCGCTTATTGTTGACCTATCAGGCACAAGCGGAAGGCGTACATCCAAACCAAGTCATTACTCATTTACTGACTCTGGTTGGCAGCGCGTAAGGCAAGTATTATGGCTCAGTCTGTAAAACAACTATTACCCGCACATGCTGATGGCGTTCATCTTTGTCTCGAAGAGCTACTGCCCTACAAGCAACATACGGTGAAATGGTTGCCGCCTGCCAAAAGTTTATGGTCACAGCTTTTAGGCCAACATCAGAGCAAGCAACTTGGACGTGGTATGGACTTCGCCGAAGTGCGCCAATATCAGCCGGGAGATGATATTCGCGCTATTGATTGGCGTGTCACCGCCCGAACAGGTAAACCGCACACCAAATTGTTTTCTGAAGAACGGGAAAAACCCGTGATTCTCTATGTAGATTTAAGCTCGACCATGCAGTTTGGTTCTTCTCTGTTACTCAAATCGGTACAGGCTGCACATATAGCGAGTTTGATCAGTTGGTTATCCGTTGCAGAGAAAGATCGTATCGGTGCGGTGATTGACACAGGCTCAAGTCTCGTTGAAATAAAACCAACCAGCAGAAACAAAGGTCCACTGCAAATCATCGCCCAGTTGGTTGAGTGCCAACAACAGGCACTTTCAGGCGCTTCGGCACCCAGTTCCATGCAAACCGTTTTAATGACATTAAACCGTCTCTGCCCGAAAGGCAGCGAGGTAATAATGATCAGCGATTTTGTTAATTATGAGGATTCTTTCCGACCATTATTCAACCAGTTACGTAAGCACAATCGCGTGAAGTTAGTCCATATTTTTGATCCCCTTGAGCAAGGTGAAACCCAATTTAGAGGAATTGAGAGAGTGAGCGATGGCAAAAATGCGCGCTGGCTTAACTTTTCGTCCAAATCTGACCGTCTAAGCATCAAAAATGCCTTTGATTCTCGAAAATTAGAATTAGAATCATTGAGCCAATCTATGGAAATGGACTACCGCTCTCTTTCTAGCGATATATCTTTGCTACAACAACTTTCTGGATAATTTAAAAGATATGCAAGAATCATCAAATTTACTCAATCTTAGCGATTTGCATTTACCTGAAGTACCTTCATGGCTGCCACTTTCTTGGGGATGGTGGGCAAGTCTATTGGCCATTGTCGTGGTACTGGTAAGTATTGCTTTAATTGTCCGTGCTAAAAAGAAACGTATGGCGCCGAAGAAAACCGCTTTACGTTTGCTTAACCCAGCACTAGGACATCAAACTCCATCATCAGCGATTGAGTTGGTTCGTCAAGCAGCGTTATGTTATTACCCCCGTGAGCAGGTTGCTCATTTAACCGGTCCAGATTGGTATGCATTTTTGGATTCCCAAGTTGATTCCCCTATTTTCACGAAGAATGAGGAAACTTGGCAGAAGGCTTTGTATCAAAAACAAAAAGTCGAAAATGCACAAGATTTGGTGGCGGATTGCTATCAATGGGTGAACACAGCGTTGCCGCCGCAAAAAAGGAGAAACTTGAGCGTTGGCAAATATTGAGTTCGTATGGTGGTGGCTAGTTGTTCTATTGCCACTGCCGCTAGTTATTCATCGTATTTTACCTCCTGTAAAGGAAAGGGCAGCCATACAGTTGCCCTACTTACCTCAACAAAATACCGTCGCACCGCCTAAACAATGGTTGGGCAAACTGTTAGCCGTATTGATCTGGCTATGCCTGATTGCCGCTGTTTGTCGCCCGGTTTGGTATGGCGACCCTGTCACCACTTCGCCAAAACATCGCGACATGATGTTGGTTGTCGATCTCTCTTACTCAATGAGCCAAGAGGATATGAAATCCGACGGCGATTACATTGACAGGCTCACAGCGGTTAAAAAGGTTTTGAGTGATTTCATCAGCAAGCGCGAGGGCGACAGGCTGGGCTTGATCTTTTTTGCCGATCACGCTTATTTGCAGACACCTCTGACTTTAGACCGTCAGACGATCAGCCAGCAATTAAATCAAGCCATATTAAGATTGATCGGTACTAAGACAGCGATTGGTGAAGGTATTGGCCTCGCAACCAAAACCTTTATAGATAGTGACGCACCCCAGCGTGTAATGATTTTACTCAGTGATGGTAGTAATACCTCAGGTGTTCTTGACCCGATTGAAGCCGCTAAAATTGCTAAGAAGTACAACGCGACCATCTACACTGTGGGTGTTGGCGCAGGCGAAATGATGGTGAAAGAGTTCTTCCTCACCCGTAAAGTTAACACTGCTCAAGATCTGGATGAAAAGAGCTTGATGGAGATTGCCAAAATCACTGGCGGTCAATATTTCCGTGCTCGTGATGAAAAAGAACTCGCGACCATTTATGACACCATCAACGCACTGGAGCCAATTAGTCAGGCAACTCAGACTTGGCGTCCACAAACTGAGTGGTTTGGTTATCCACTAGCAGTTGCGCTGCTTTTGTCTGTCATTTTGTTTATCGTAAGGAGAGACCATGTCTGATTTCGAGTTCCTTACTCCTTTATGGCTTTTAGCACTTATTCCCCTAGCCGCAATTCTATTTTGGCTTTCAACCCATAAACAAAGCCAAGGGCTTATCGCCAACCATATAGCCAGTGCGCTGGGAATCGAAAATCGCAACAAAACCAAATCTGTTCTCTTATTGATAGCGCTTAGTTGGCTAATTACTGTGATTGCTTTAGCTGGGCCAAGTTTCGAGAAACAAACACGCCCAAGCTACACCAATAGCAACGCTCGTATTCTGGTGATGGATATGTCTTTGTCACTGTACGCGACGGATATTAAACCCAATCGCTTAACTCAAGCTCGTTACAAAGCGCTCGACTTACTTAAAGGTTGGACAGAAGGCAGCACAGGCTTAGTCGCTTATGCCGGTGATGCGTACACAGTTAGCCCGCTGACTAGCGACAGTGCAACCATCGCTAACTTGCTGCCTAATTTATCCCCTGACATCATGCCCTATCAGGGAGCCAATGCCGCATCAGGTGTAAAACTGGCTATAGAGATGCTTAGAAACGCAGGAATGGCACGCGGTGAACTCATCCTGCTAACCGATGATCTTGATGAGCAAGAACAATCAGACATAGAAAATGAACTATCTGGTACACAGTTTAAGCTAGTGATATTGGGCATTGGTACGGTTTCTGGTGCGCCAATTACACTCAGTGATGGTTCACTTCTGAAAACCGACAATGGACAAACCGTCGTTGCCAAAACCAACTTTGAAACCATGCAGTCTCTGGCGAAAAACGTCAGCGGAGTTTTCACGCCATACCAAGCGAATGGTCAAGACGTTGCACGTATCTTGTCTGAACAAGGTTTACAGCAAGATGTGAGCAAGAAAGACGATAAAAAGACGCTGACTGAAAACGTCAACAATGGCTATTGGCTACTTCCTCTGTTGATCGTGCCCGCATTACTACTTTTCCGCCGTGGGCTGATCTTTGTTGCAGTTCTCTCCACAGGATTCAGTGTCATGTCGCCAGATGCAAGCGCCGCATCTTGGCTGGATACTGGTTCGCCTTGGAAGAACAGCAATCAGAAAGCGATGGAAGCCTTTAATAACAAAGATTATCAAACTGCCAGTGAGCAGTTTACCGATCCGGAATGGCAAGGTGTCGCTCGTTATCAGAACAAAGATTTTAAAGGCGCAATAGAGAGCTTTTCTAAAGTAGAAAACCCCTCTTCGAGAACACAATACAATCTTGCCAATGCGTATGCTCAAAACGGTGACTTAGAAAAAGCCAAAGCGCTATATCAACAGGTGTTGCAGCAAGATCCCAACAACCAAGATGCTAAAAACAATCTCGATGTTGTTGAAAAAGCCCTGCAACAGCAACAGCAACAGCAACAGCAGTCTCAATCGGGATCGGATTCTGGTCAATCGCAAAACAACGAATCACAGCAGCAGGATTCACAGTCACCACAACAAAACGATGCGCAACAGTCGCAAGATCAAAAACAAGCAAACTCTCAAGACGATAAGTCACAAGGCCAACAGAGTAAGGATTCTGCACAAGACAACCAAGATAGAAACAAAAATGCAAATAGTAGAAAAGAATCTACTCAACAGACCGATGCTCAAGCCAACGCCCAAGGCGGTAAACAAGATGAAAAACCAGAGCAGGAATCGCAGCCTGATGAAAAACCGACAACGACAACGGCAACCTCAACGACAACTGAAAATATCGATCCTGAATTAAGGAAGCTGGAAAAAGTTGAAAGCGCTCGCGACCCAAGTCAGCTATTGCGTGCTCAATTGATTATTCAGGCTAACAGTAAACAGCCTCCACAAACTGATGGTAAAAAGTGGTAATGATGAACGTATTACATTCTCCATTCGCTAATTCCCCGCGATTTGCATACATCTCTCGCTTAGGACGACTTGCTCTATTCTTAGCTATTGCAGCTCTTAGTTTGAATAGTTTTTCCGTTCAAGCGGCATCCTTTTATGCCAGCGTCAGTAAGAACAAAGTCGTAAAAAACGAAGTTTTTCAGCTACGAGTGGTGAGTGATCAAAAAGCCTCATCAGACGATATTGATTTCACCGTATTAAGCAGTGATTTCCTGTTGGGACGCCCGAGTTTTGGTTCATCAATCAATATCATTAACGGCACGCGCAGCAACAAAAGCGAATGGACAATATCACTCGCAGCCACGCATATAGGTATTGTTACGATTCCGAGCTTTGAACTCAACGGACAAAAAACTCAGCCAATCGCGATTCAGGTAGCACAAGACGAACAAGCGCCAGAGGTGAGTGATCTGGTTGAAGTGCAAACTCAACTATCAACAACCGAACTCTATCCGAATGAAAGCGCCTTGCTAAAAGCTCGATTAATCATCAAAGCAGACCCACGTCGTTTGCAAAATCCGACCGTCGCTCCACCAGCCGTTGAAGGGCTTGAACTTAACGCTGCCAGTGAAGCCAATCAGTATCAAACGGTGTTAGACGGTGTAGAAGTGACTGTCGTCGATCAGGATTTTCGTATCACAGCAAAAGAAGCTGGGACTTATCAACTCAATGAGCCAGTTTTCAAAGGCACCATTGTCTACGGTAGCAACTACAGCGGTGGCACCCGATTGGTTCCTATTGAAACTCAAGCGAAGACATATTCGATTACCGTCAATCCTAAACCGTCAAACTATCAGGGTATTTGGCTCCCTACGAGTAAGTTGAGCCTGACTCAAAAATGGACGAACAGTCAGGGAAATGCGATTTCTGGCGACAGCTACAAAACTCAGGTTGGCGAATCCATTACCCGCGAAGTGAACCTGCAAGTTGCGGGGCTAACCCAAGAACAGTTGCCAAACATTAAGCTCAGCTACCCTACTTCGTTAAGTATTTACGATGAGAAACCTCAATTCACAACGCTGGATAACGGAGACGTTGTGATGACAGTGAAACAGGTACTTATCCCACGTCAAAGTGGCGATATTGCTTTGCCTGAAATAACTGTGGATTGGTGGAACACCACAGCAAAACAACAACAAGCGAGTAAAGTTTCAGGGCTTACCTTAAACGTTAAACAAAATGATACCCCACTGGTTGCGGCACCTACTCCCGTACAACCCACAACAAAAGTGGAAACCGTCACCGTTCAAGATGCTGGTTTTTGGCCTTATTTAACCGCGTTGTTTGCAGTACTTTGGGTTGTCACTGGTGTGCTTGCATGGCGTTTTAAATCATCAGCGTCAGACCAATCAACCGCCACAGAAACAACAAGCTCAAGCGAACATCAGGCGGTCAAAAATGCCTTGTCTGGCAAGGTTGATGGCATTGCTATGAGTGCTGCGATAAAAGCTTGGCTTAACACTATAGTACTAGAAGAGCAAGAACAGGTAGCGATCAATCAAGCGCTGAATGATATCAATCAGGCACTCTATTCTTCGACACCTCAAGAGATCAAAACGGACGAACTTGAAAAGTTAGTTGAACGTATTCAAAAACAGCAGGCAAAGCGCAGTAAAGTTAAACCCGTAACCCTTGCTAAACTCTAATCTAGGAGCTTCGGTCATCTTGACTTAAAGGTGACTGACCATAAAAAGAAAAAGATCAATGTGCCATTGAAAGATGGCACAATACTCAGAAATAACGCAACAGATCGGCGCTCCATTCATGTTAGAAAAAGAAAACCTCATCAAACTTGCACGCATTCAAATGCCCTTTGGCAAATACGCAGGCCGAGTACTGATTGATCTACCCGAAGAATACCTGTTGTGGTTTGACAAAAAAGGCTGGCCCGCAGGAGAGCTAGGTCAATTGCTTCAACTCTGTCTGGCACTAAAAATTGAAGGGTTGGACAGTGTGGTAAAACCTTTAAAACGAATGTGAGTTCCCCGAGTAAACAGCTCAGCCTCCTCCAGACTTAAAACTCAGGCAATAGCGGTTTAATGATGAGAAGCAAACTCAGCAGAAACATTTTAACTTAAGGCAAAGCGGGTCAATTAACCCGCTTTGCCTTTATTAGATTTCCTCGTGTTTATGTACCAAGCCGAAGTCTTCAAGAACCGAATAGGCTGCCGGGATCATAAATAACACCAACAAGGTTGACGCAAAAATTCCGAACACAATAGAGATGACTAAAGGTTGAATGACCTGAGCTTGCAAGCTGGTTTCAGTCAATATAGGGAGTAAACCCGCAGCCGTGGTCATCGAAGTCAAAAACACCGCTCTGAAACGTTCTCGGCTTGCTTTCACCACAGAGTCGTGAACGCTATCACCTTCATCGACGTGATGACGTATATACTGCACTAGCAAGATTGAATCGTTAACCACGATGCCCGCTAGTGAAACAAAACCCAACAAACTAGGCATGCTCAGTGAGTGACCGAGCAATATATGTCCCCAAACCACGCCAATGAAAGCTAATGGGATGGCAAGCATAACGACTACGGGCTCTAGATAGCTACGGAACTGATAACTAAGTATGACAAACACGCCGAACAGACCGAGTAAGAAACCTTTGCCCATTGATGCGCCAGTTTCGGCGGTATCTTTGGTTTGGCCTTCAAAATCGAAACGTAACCCTGGGTATTTCGCCATCAGTTTAGACGCTTCTTCACGTTGGAATTGAGCGATGATCGCAGTTGAGCTGGCTTTGGTACTGTCGACATCACCAAATACGCTAATGGTTCTAAGGCCATCAATACGTTGGATTCGGACATAATTACGTTGAAAATCTAACGTTGCAATGGTTGCCAGTGGTATCTGACTACCATCCGACATGATGATTGGGAAATTTGCCAACTGTTGTAAGTCGCCCGCTTGAATTTTATCGAGACGCACTTCAATTGAGATGTTTTCGACACCAACCTGAATTTCATCAGCGGTCTGACCAAAAAAGGCCGCACGTAACTGATTAGCAACCAACTGACCATTGATACCGTAAGTTTCAGCGCCTGGACGAAGTTTGACTAGCACCTCTTCTTTACCCATACGCATATCGTCAAGCACGCCATGTACCCCATCGAATTCGTTGAGATACTGCTGAATATCTATTGAAGCCGCTTTGAGTTCATCGAGATCATCATGTTTGGCGCGAATTTCAATCGCACGCCCACCCGGCCCCATGGTTGGTTGTTTAAAGACCAGCGAAATGGGATCAGCCAGTTCACCAATATCTTGACGCCAAGCGGTGATGAACTCATCAATCACGGTATTGCGGCTTTCTGCACCGAGTAGATCAAGTCGAACGGTGGCGATATGTGGTCCCGACTCGTCAGCGTCAGCATTGGCATTAAACTGACTGGTTATATGCTCAATTAGTGGAACACCGTTTTCAACATCTCGTGTCCATTCTTTGTTTAGCTTCTGAGCAGACGCAACGAGCTTGCCAACCACGGCCTCAGTTTGAGACAGTGATGACCCAGGGGGCAGAATGATGCGTGCTTCGGCGATATCACCGTCTAACTCCGGGAAAGGCTGAAACTTGAGTAAACCTCCAGCTATAGTAGCTACGGAAATCAGAAGTAGTGTAAGAATCCCACCGATAAAGGCGTAACGAAACTCAACCACTTTCTCCACGGCGTTGACTAGAGTTGTATTGCGAAAGTTCTCAAAACCATCAAGGAGTTTCTTTTTAAATTTTGCAGGTGGTTTTTCATTCTTCTCTTTATGCAGTGAATGCGATAAATGGTTAGGAAGAATTAGAAAAGCTTCAACTAAACTCAGCATCAGAACGAGAATCAGCACTTGTGGAACGGCTTTGAGCACAGCCCCCATTTCGCCTTGCAAAAACAACAAGCTACCGAAAATACACACAGTGGTAAGGAAAGAAGAAACAACCCCAGGAAGGACTTTTTTCACTCCTTTGATAACGGCATTATCGACATCTTCCCCCCTATCAAGGTGAGAGGCAATGGATTCGGCAATCACAATCGCATCGTCCATCATAATACCGACCGCCATCAGCAGGCCGACAAGAGACATGACGTTAATTGACAGCCCGAGTTGCGCCATCAGAAATAAACCACCAAGGAAAGCAACGGGTAAGCCAGCTGCAACCCAGAATGAATAACGAAAACTAAAGAACAGCCACATGGTTGCGAACACGAGTATGATACCTTGCCAACCATTATTAAACATCATGCTTAAGCGGTCCCACAGTACAGACGAGAGATCATTAGTCATTTCTAGTCTGACACCATCAGGAGCGATTGCTTGTTGCTGCTCAACGAACTGAGCGACGCGCTCTTTAATTCTAAGCGCATCATCTTCTTTGTTCTTACTCACTTTGAGCAGGGCTGAAGGGTGACCATCGAAAAGAACTTTTTGTTCATCTAATTCGAAGCGGTCGGTAATCGTAGCAATATCTTTAAGTCGAATCAGTGAGCCGTTGGCTCCAGAGCCAATGACGATCAGTTCAAGTTGCTCCGGTGATATACGCCTGTCATCAAAACGGATAAGAAAGTTCTTGTCTGGTGTTTCAATATAACCACTTGGTAACTTAATGTTCTGACGACCAATTTGAGTAGCAATGTCGCCGACACTCAAGCCAAGTTGACGCATGGCTTTCGAGTCCAATTCGACACGAAACTGGTGATCAGAAAACCCCGCTATATTAACCAGAGAAACGTCGTAATCGAGCTTTAATGTACTCTTAAGCTGTTCTGCGTAAGCTTTCAATTCCGGCCATGTAGTATCTGCGGTGATAGCCACATCCACCACAGGTTCATTCCAGTCCAGTTCCTGAACCACAGGAGATTCAATCTCCTGTGGAAAATCATTGATCGCGTTGATCTGGGTTTGCACATCGACCAACATTCGTCCGATGTCCGCTTTCCCGTTGAGCTTCAGGATCAGTCTTGCCGAGCCCTCAACCGCTTCACATTGCGTTTCTTCGATATTCGCAAGACCGTCAACTGCATCTTCCATTCGAACACAAATGCTCTCTTCTACTTCTTGTGGAGACGCGCCGGGGTAGACCACGCCTGCCATTATGTAAGCAGGATCGAATGCAGGGAAAGTCTCGCGCTTAATGTTGGATAACGATGTCCCCCCCAATACAAGCAAACACAACATCAGCAAGTTGGCTGCGGTTGGATGTTTGGCAAAGAATCGAATCATAGCGCTGACTCCTCGTGGCCTGTGTCAGCCTCTTTAAGCAGCATGCCATTAATCGCTGGTAGCAGATCGTTGAGAATCAGCTTTTGCCCTTCCTCTAGGTCACCTTCTACCACGACTTGGTTGTCACGACGGTAGAGAACCGACACGGGTTCAATCACCAGCTTATTATCCTCATCCATCAAATAAATTTTATCGCCATGCAATGCTCGTTCAGGAATCACCCAGCTTGGATTCGGCTGCCCTTCGATAAACGCTCTGACGAACATGCCGTTGACAAGTGGAGGTCGCGAGCTTGGATTTAGATGACGATAATCTTGTTGAATCTCCAGAATCACACCGACAGTGGCCTGATTTGGGTCTACGGTTTCGCTAATTCGGCTCACTTTCGCAGGCCAACTTGCCTTCATATTGCCGCTGCTAAATTCAATACTCGCGTCAATAAAGGTCATATCGGGTTGGGGAATGCCCGATTCATTGCGGTTAACTTTACCAATACTTGAGGCGAGCGTGCGCATGTCATGAATAGAAAGTTGAGCCTCGACTTCCATTATGTCCATACCGTGTGCGGTTACCATGGTTTGCTGCTGATTAACAACCTGATATTGCTCAATGTCAACTTGAGCAATACGCAGGTCATCGGGCAAAGTAATGATGGTTTTTTCCAGTGAACGATGCGCTTCTTCCACTTTAGATGAGTTAACTTTGACCAAAGCTTCGGCAACCCGTTTTTCGTCGGGCATCAAACCGATTTGATTTTCAATATCGAGCACTAACTTGCGCTGTGAAAGTGCGCTTTGCTCTTGCTGATCGACATCTGATTGTGAAGTGAGTCCTTTGGTACGTAAATTTTGTTTACGTTCGAGCTCTTTGTTGGCGATCACTAAACGATTACGCTCAATTTTAAGCGTCTGCTCTAGATTTCGCTCTTCTTGGCTTAGCTTAGCGAGAGAAGTTTGAGCAGAACTGAGGTCCGCCTGTGCTTGGACCAATTTAAGTTCGTAGTCGAGTGGATCGATACGCAGTATTTCTGTTCCGGCCTGAAGAATTTGGCCTTTTTCTAATTTAGAGTGTCGGTAGACGATTTTGCCCGTTACTTCTGCAATGGCTTTCCATTCAACCTTGGGCGCAATCTTGCCATAGCCAATTGCTTGTGGCGCTATAGCTTGGCGTTGCAACGGGACAGTTTCCACCAAACGTGCGCGATCGGCAGCAGGCTTAACGGGTAAATCAGGCTTAAGTTTTATGGCAAGTATTAACGTGATTACCCCTATGGCAAGTGCCGGAAAAAACAGTAATTTTTTATTGATTTTCATAAGTGTTAATCCTGCAAGTTTTTGGGTTGTAGCATGCCATCAGTCATCAGTTTTATGTTGTGTTCAAGCAGTCGGTTAAGGAAATCTTCAGAAAGCTCAATACCGTGTAGGGAAAGGAGCCCTGGCGGGGCAATAAATGGAAAGGCCATCAAGCTAAAATAGGAGACTTTACATAATTCAGGCTCTACATCAGGCTTTAAAATATTACTGTTGACGAGCTTGTCAAACATCACCGTTTGCATGGGTTGACTGATATCGGCGAACACTTTTTCGAGCAGTTTACGCTGAGTATCCGAGGTATCCATGTGCATGATTTGAAAAACTAAACGGGGAAACTGTGGAATTTTGAACATTTCATGATAGTAGGTTCGCATAATGTCGAGAAAGTTCTTTTGTGAACTGTCTTTTATCATCATGTGTATGCGTTCTTTCATAGGATTGATCGTTTCTCGTATCACCGTTTCAAATAGCCCTTCTTTGTTGCCGAAATAATAGTGAATCATCGCTATGTTCACACCAGCTTGATTGGCAATTTGACGATTTGAAACTTTATCGTAAGGCATAGACGTGAACAGTTCACGAGCATGCTCGATAAGCTTTTGCCTAACGTCTATATTATTGTCCCTGGGACGACCTGCTTTTCTGTTATGGGTGGTCACACGTAAAGTCCCTTTAATTAAATGTCTGATTAATTATAGAGTGATGGTGAATTTACGGATATGACAATAATTAAGCAATATTTACGTAAATGATTAATTTTTAAGATTTGATAACAGCAAGTGATACTGAGACAGAAAAGTAAGACTAATTTTTAACTTAGAAGAAGCACGATTACTCAGTGTAATACATCAAGGGATATAAGCTTGTTAGATCGTTAGCCCTATTTCAGATTAGAATAAGGGCTCTTCGAACAAATCTATTATTAAGCGAAAAATCTAACGTTCCAAACTCACTTCGGGGTTCAATATTACTTCAGCGGTTTAGAACTCAATCACACCATTGGCATTTGGTTTTAACTCACGTAAATCTATCCCAGATGTGTCGTTTTTATGTACCGCATCTACCTCAGACTTTATCCATTGCATAAATATCTTATTTTTCTCGCGATTGGCATGATTACGAAGTGAGCACAGATAGTAGCTGTATCTGGATTTTACTGCTTTATTGCCAATTCGAACTAATTGTCCATCCTGAATGTATCGTTGAGCAAAACTATGTTTTACCAATGCCACTCCCTGAGCAGCTAGAGCTGCATCCATAACGAATTGAGATCCCTCATATTGGAGAGAGGCATTAACAACGGGTAAGTTCATGGTTTCTAACCAGCTAGGCCAATCCTTATCTGGTGAGATCTCTTCAATTAAATCTGCCTTTATGAGATCACTAAGGTCATATAGTTGTTTTTCTTTCTGATAATTTTTATGACATACCGGATAAATAACCTCATCCATCAGCCAAACTGACTCACAATCAGCATAATTTCCAGTTCCATGACGAATACTGATATCCACTAAATCATTCTGAAAATTCACTAACCTATTGGTTGGGTCAATCATTAAAGATAATTGAGGATATTGCACGCGAAACTGCTTAATTTTGGGAATTAACCAGTACTGAGCAAAGGTCGGCTGAACAGAAATGGAAAGCTGATTTGGGGTAGGATCCTGATTAATTTTTCGGATACCCTCATACATATGAGAAAAGCCTTGTTTGACAGATTCAAACAAAATATGCCCTTCCGAAGTCAACTCCACATTACGGTGCTGACGGACAAAAAGTTCACATTCTAACCATTCTTCAAGCAGTCGGATTTGTTGACTTATCGCTGCAGCCGTAACAAATAGCTGCTCTGATGCCACCTTAAAGCTTCCATTCTCGGCTGCTACATAAAAATAATATAACCAGCGTAATGGCGGTAACTTCTCTTTCACTTAAGATTTCCTTATCCAAACATCAATTTCTATCGTTTGTAAAACATCTATTCCTCAATGATTATTTAGCATAACGAACTCAATAATTATAGGTGATCGCATGAATAACTTAGAAAAGCACAGTAAATACTGGATTGAAGTTCAAGATCAACCACCACTATCCTTAGGTAAGAATATCTTACTTACCATTAAGCGCTGGCACCAAAACTCAGTAACAAGAAGACACCTAAAAGATTTACCCGATTACCTTTTAGATGACCTAGGAATAGACAAGCAGCTTGCAAAAAAAGAAACAGATAAAGCATTCTGGGAATAGTCAATCTCGACCATCGTCCTAGCTTAACAAGATTAATGTTAGGACGATGAACATTTCAATTAGTATCATCTGGTACAGCTAGAGAGGTACTCCGACATGCGCTTGGTTAGTATTCTGCCCCTACATCACTTACCATAACCTGGGCACCATTACGGCTTAGAAAGGGATAGATTTTTCAACAACTGAGCTTTTCTCATTCTCAGGAAACGATTGCAAGTTTGGCAACCGCTCAACTACCGAGAAATACTCGGTATTGTGTTATTTCTAAAATTTGGTCAACATACCGCTCGCTGTGTGAGTTGTCTCTCGCACCTGTAAGTTATTGCGATTCCCACATAACGTTACATTTTCCCTCAATGGCTGTATTTAGTAACTCAAGCAATGGATAAGCTCTGTGAATAATCGAAACGGTGTACTCTGAGTTTTCATTTTCATCTTCGTCATCCGTTTCAGCGATATTAAGATCTCGTAGCTTTTCTTGTTCAAGCGCGCTCTTTAGATGAGCTAACGCCTCTGGAACATTTGGTGCCAAAATTGCACCAGGTACAGTCCCACTATGCCCCATCATTTTTATCATTTCCTGTGCAATTTCACCAAACATGGTGACATTTGCATGATTTTTACAGCTAAATGTTACTAACATAATAAACCCTCTCTCGCTTGCCATCTAAACCAAACTATGGCGTAACTTGTTCCAAAGACCACCTTCCTTTAACCTCGATAAACGATGGAAAAGGTTATGAACTGGCAGAGGTCTTGGACCTTTTGGCTTTCTTAAAATTCTTCGATAAACATTGTTCTTGTGAACTTGATATGGGTTGTTTTTCTGTAGTGCGAATTCGTGATGAAGCCAGATTCGGAAATGTGAGTAAAAAATATCTCTCAACACATCCGTTAAATCTTCTTCGCCAGTATTAGTTCATTCACTTGTTATCGATTATACGCCGAAGATGGTGATGTTATGTTATTCATACTGAACTAAATCGAAATTCTACAGGATGAGGACCAAAGCGGGAAAATGACTTTAGCCGAGAACGAGAGTGGTTTGGTTTTCCTGATACCACAGGTTGGAAAACAGGCTTAAATCTGAATTTAAGAACGCTAATGGTGGTATTTACAGCATAGAAGAACTTGGGGCACTGGCACTTACTCAACCAGACCCTAAAGGATTCTTAAAAATATTGGGGATAATGTCTTCGGAGAAGAACCGAATAACGTTTTTGAGTAGAAAGTCCTACCATTGTATGTGTTATCCCCAACCTTGAGTTGGTAATAATCTAGCTATATTTCTATTCATTCATTGTGATACAGGTGATTTAAATGAATCTGGTTTTAGAGTTATAACCGAGCATCCAAGTTGGTTAATCATAGACTCAGCCGTGTTTCCCATCACAAAGCCAGATATCCCAGCTCTAGACATTGAACCTAGAATAACTAAATCTATCTCATTACTACTTACATACTTCGGCAATACATCCCTCGGCTCCCCTTCAAGTAATTTAACCTGTATTGGTACGGCGTTGTTAACATACGGAAGTAACAACGAATTTAGTCTTTCCATTCTTTCATTACGCAATTTCTGCGAAAGTAGAGCGATATCAATATCGGAATAGCCGCTCCAGTTTTTAAGAAAATCTTCACATTCAAGCTTCCAAACATGACAACAGGTAAGACTAGCACCAACGGTTTTACAAAACTCTACGGCTAGAGATATAAGCTTTGAATTGAAATCTTGATAGTCTTGGTTCGTCAAATCAACCGCCGCCACTACGTTGCTTATTACCTTTGGCTTTTTGCTCACAGACCAAATAGGAATTTCAGATTTACGCATTAAATTCAATGTATTACTGCCTCTTTGACACGCTTGCTTCTTAGTATTGCGATAAGAATCAATCATAATCAGCGAGGAGTTAGTCTCTTTTGCTTCTTTAATAATTTCAATAAAAGGGATGCCTATGCGAATTTGCGTAGCAAACTTTATGTTGGGGTATTGCTTTCCCAGTTCATGAATGTGTGCTTTTAAAACGTTGTGGTAATGCTGAGTCGCTTCGTCCAGTATGTCTAATGCGGATCCCGAGATATGATGTATCTCTTTAAACTCATCTAAAGTTTTAATGACGGACAATAAAGTTACCTGCGACGAACATTTGTTAGACAAATGAAGTGCCTGATGGAGGGATTCGTTTAGTTCTTGTTCTGGGGCTATAGGGATCAAAATTCTATCAAAAATCATTTCTATCCTCCCTCTGAATTAGCTTGTGCAATTTTAACTTGTACAAAGTAACTATAGAAAAGAGTACGTGAATTGCTATTGTGTCCTAGTAAAGAAATTGAACAGAGCTAGTGAAGTCTGTCCCTCCTAAAATGCCCAAGTGCAAGTCAACGTACTTGTACCTAGCACTTCGTGATAAAGAGTTTGATATACATGCACTGATGTCAGGCAGTCAGCCATTCATGGCAGGAAACAATCGGATAGAACGACCGTGTATCATTTAGTTTTAGTCGAACGTATTACCCATAGTCTTAAGTTACAGTTCCGTTTGTGGCGAGAAACTTATTGATGCCATAGCTATCCTAAAATTTTTAGATAGGCAACAACCATGAAGACTACGAACTTTATAATTAAACCAATTGAGAAAAACATTTTTGTTGAACTACTAAATTGGAGTGAGGAACAACTCGCAGAAGTTAATGCTAGGAGGCTGATTGCAGATTCAAAACCAGGCTACCCTTGTCGGGTATCTTTAAAAGAGGCTGAAGTTGGAGAGAGAATTCTGCTCATCGCTTTTAAACATCATGATGTCCAATCACCATATCAAGCTTCAGGCCCTATTTTCATTCGTGAAAATGCTGAAACCGCCGAATTGGAAATTAACGAGATACCAGAAATATTATTAGAAAGGCTGTTATCAGTGAGGGCATATAATAGTAAAAACTTGATGATTTGCGCAGAAACCGTACAAGGTGCAAAACTGGGAAATGTTATCCGTGGCCAGCTTTTAAATAATGAGGTCACATACCTGCAAATTCATAATGCAAATCCTGGTTGCTTCAATTGCAATGTGTACAGAGCTTAACAAGTATTCTAAGCGTCCAAATGCTTTTCTTACCTTTAACCAAGTTAGTTTTAATATGCTAACTTGGTCTGCTCAATAGGCGAGTTTCGGCAATAATGGGGATGATTACAGGCTCTGCAGATACCAAGTAAACTCCCTCAATCACGCTCATTTAAATTGTACTACCAGATAGGAAAACTTAATTTTCGGGAACAGAAAAAGAAACTTGATTCATATCAAGAAACCAACCAAGCAAATAGGAGTACGTTAGATCTTGTTCAATTTTTGAGGGATTAAAAATGACGACGTCTAAAGTGATATTAAGAAACCTACTCGGGTTGTTACTTATTATGTCCGTGGTGTTATGTGGACTCTATTTCTTGCTAGATGCACTAGCGATATTCGCTTATTTTAATCATGAAGTGGTAATTGCAAATCAGTTCATCGATGAATCTTTTTACCTCTTGTTTTTCTTTGTACCTCCCTACTTCATTGGCAAGTACATTAATCGTCCCGATATCGTCAAAGCTGTCGAAGAGTATCTCTTAGCAAAAAGTAAAAACGAGCATTACTAGCGCGTCCCTAATACATCGAAACAAGTTCTTTTGCACCTACTCTACCGACCCGTGAACGCCTCTTGTTTCAGCAAGAGGCCTATAGAAAGTCGGTAGAATGCCTAACGTCTGTTGCCAAGGCTAATTAACAAATTTGTTAACATCGACCAATAATCCGCTCATAAAACCAAAAGCTTTGCCTATACTTTAGCTATGTTGGTACATCGAATATGGATATCTTGATGGCAGAACAAAACATAGGGCAAATCCTTCAAGCTTTTAACAGCATTGAATCCAAAATCCGAGAGCAAAGCGGAATGCTCAGAGAACTCACCGCTCAGGTCAAAGCGCTCGAAGGACAAAATAAGCAATTAGTACAACTTGTACATCAGTTGAAATCCCCTTCAGCACCGCCTGCTGAGCAGTTCGATTCTGGCAAAGCAGAGTTCCAAAACTCTGTAACGAAAAGCTTGAAATCGATTGAAGAGCAATCGAAAAAAACCATGGATATGATTAAAGCCAATGGTGGTGCGAAAAAACGGGCATGGCCTTAGTCTTCAAACCTGATGAATTGAAGACTATACGAGTTCCCTATATTGCGAATTCGCTTTAAACGTTACTTTCATTAACACTCAGTGCTTTCATTTGATTGATATAAAAGCAGTTTCTCCCGTTATCTTTGGCTTTATACAACGCTTGGTCGGCATTTTGTAATAGAGTGTCGATATCTTGCCCTTGCACGTACATAGAACCGCCAATACTCACACTGATTGAGAAGCTGTCTGAGAACTCATGGCGAGAGATTTGCAAACATAAACGTTCCGCCAACTGAGCCAGCTCATTCTCATCAACATTGACCAACAGCACGAGAAACTCATCGCCTCCCCAGCGAGCAGCCATATCATAAGACCGTATGGTTTCCCGAATGACTTCCGCTATCGCTTTTAATGATTCATCTCCAGCCGCATGGCCGTAGGTATCATTGATATCTTTAAACCAATCAATATCAATCCACAACAAACCCAATGGAAGGCTTTCACGTTCAGCGCGATTCAGACTCGCTTCAATCTGCTCGGCCATACCGCGTCGATTATAGAGTTCTGTTAATGGGTCTATTTGTGTGAGCCGTTCTAGCTCTACGGTTCTTTCTTGTACTTTAAGTTCAAGATCTCGCTTCGATTGCAAAACGGTTTCAGCCATCTGAATAAAGTGGTTAATCACTCGCCCCAACTCACCTCTTCTGCGATTGGTAATTTCAGACTTCGGATTCTGCCCTTTCTCAAACAATGCCAACGCTTTATCCAGTTCGCTGATTGGGTTTAACACCAAACGATTTAGCACCAAGTTCATTAGCATCAGAGCAATCAATAGCGTGCCTATAAACACGACAACGATCTTGGTGAAGTGAGAGACAGGAAGGAAAATGCTCAGATCTATCAAGGTTATTTTGTACCAGTCGATTTCCGGCAGATAAACCAAGCCCACCAATTGACGAGAACCTTGCATATCAACAAAAGTGGTAACGACTTGCGTGTCACCAGACTCTAACTGGTGCATCAACTGGTAAATGGTATCCAAGTCATTTTTATTATCAAAAATCAGATCAATCGTCTTGTGATCTGTATGCGCCTTCATCACTGACCCATAATCAATCATCGCTTTATCACGATGAAGCTGAATCGCTCCTGAGTGGTCAATAAAGAAGCTGTGTATACCCGGTTCCACCTCATCAACCACACTGTTTAAAAAGGTGGTGAGATCCAACCCCGTCCCAACCATACCGAAGATATCTTCACCATCTTTAATTAGTACATCAATCCACAACTTAGTAATGCCGAGCTCAACGTCAGGGTTTACGTTGATATGAATGTCGCGTTTCTGTTCGATTAGGTTGTAAAACCAGCTGTCTTCTTGCTTGCTCGGGTCCAATATGTAGCGAAATTCTTTACCGCGAAACTCATCTAATGCGTTGTTGTGGTAATAGTGTCCATTACTCAGCAAAGCGACAAAATAGCTTTTGTCCTGAAAATTCTGGCGATAGTTTTCCAACTCGTCGAGCGCAATAGCTTGCAGAGATTCATTTTGAGGAGAATGTGCCCACTGTTTAATGGTATTAGAAGTAGCAAGCTGACGAGAAAGCGCCAGCTCACGCAAGATTGGCTGCAGCGTTCGGCTTTTATCGTAAAGGGTTTGCTTCGTAATATAACGCGGAGCCCACTGCTCTATGATTCCTTCAGCAAGCGTTCGAACTAACCAAGATACTGCGCCAGCCGTGACGATAAACACCAAAGCAGTAACTAGCATAAACTGAGGCTTTAACTTCATTTCCTTCTCCAGTGAAGTTTGAATCGTCATATCTATAACTTTAGCCAACTCTAATAAAACAATATCAGATATAAGAGAAGAAAATCATCCGTTAATTGCCCATTACAGCTAATATCGGAATCGCACTGAACAAAAGTGGAATCTACGACATAGTTATATGTCTCAACTAACCTATTTTCTCGGTAAAGATGTGTTATTCGACAGAAGTTGAATATTTGGTATGAGATAAAAAACGCATTTCAAACAAACAACCACTTCATTTCTGTCTATCTTTAAAGAACTAGGGGAAACGGAAATGATAAATGCGCTTACATAAAAGCCTTCCAAAACTCATTTTTATCCTAATATCTTTTGGGGCGATCATTGTCGTAACCGAATTTTTAACAAGAGAGCTGCTATTCTCCGGTCAAACAGAGACCATAGCTTTAACCAACGCCAATCAAAAAACCAAAGAAAGAGAGAATTTACTCGCCAACTTCTTTACCGACTCTGAAAACACCATTAAAGCGATAAGAATGAGTCCGTCATTCAATCAGTTTCAACTCAACCCGAAAACGGGCAAACAGGATTTTGAACAATTGGCACTCTCCATCGCGGAAAGTCAGCAAGATATTATGAAAATCCGTTATATCGACAACCGCGGAATGGAAGTGGTCAGAATCGACAGAGACCAGCTTGGCGACCAAGCAAAAATTGTTGAAGCCAATAAGCTACAAAATAAGTCTCATCGTTACTTTTTCTATGACTCTATCGAGAAACAGCCCGATGAAATTTGGTTTTCAAACCTTGATTTGAATGAAGACAATGGCCGAGTTGAAATACCATACAAGCCCACACTGCGCGCAGTAATGCCCCTTTCTTATACGGACACCTTCTCCGGCATTTTAATCGTCAATTATTTTCTCCAGCCACTATTTGTAACCTTCGCCAATACGCCTTTATATAATTCAATACTGGTGGATAGCGACGGTGAAATTCTGCTTCACTATGACAACAGCAGAGAATGGAGCCGATACACTGGCAACGATAATATTTATAAAGATATTCCTGATTTTAAGGAGTTAGTGAACAACGGTACTTATCAAAATTCGATTTTTTACTCGAGAAAACTCAACCTGCCAATCCCTCAGGAATTAATTTTAATTCTTTCTCTCAATAGCACTTACTCACATTTGCAGGCATCAATGTCTCACAAGAGTTTTCTATATAGCTCGGGAATCACCTTGTTTATTACCGTTGTCTTTGGTTTCATTTTCGCCAGTGTATTAAATAAGTTTTTCACTGATTACACCAATCGTGGCAACTATATTGAGAAGTTGATGGATCTGAATTTACGAATCAATAACCTCAATCAGAAAAACAAACTCTATATGGAAATGGCGAGCGATGGCATACACGTCCTCGATAAAAGCGGCAACATCGTTGCTTTTAGTCATTCCTTTGCAGAATTGCTTGGCTACAGCGAAGAAGAGATGTCAAAGCTGAATATGCGCGACTGGGAAGCAAGATTAAAACCAGACGAAATTGCCGAGACTATGGCAACCTTTGGAACTGAAGCCAAAAAATTCGAAACCCAACATCGTAGAAAAGATGGAAGCATTATTGATGTAGAAATTAATGCCAAGTGGATTAGGACCGCTGACGGTCGCTATTTCTATGCATCTTCACGAGATATCACTGACCGCATACGTTTGGAAAAGGAACTCCACAAACTCGCCACTACAGACGCGCTAACCCAATTGCCAACACGCAGAGTATTTATGGAACGGCTAGCGACTGAGATGGAAAGATACCATCGCAAACAATGTGACGCTGTCACGGTTATTTTCATCGATTTAGACAACTTTAAGGCGATTAATGACACTTACGGTCACGGTGCAGGCGATAAGGTACTGATCTCGGTTGCTAATATTCTCAGTGACGAAATCCGTAAAGTTGACTCGGTGGGTCGTTTAGGCGGAGAAGAGTTTGGCCTGATACTAACCGGAACCACCGCCGAAATGTCGGTACACTTTACTAACCGCATACGCAAGCGGATAGAAGAGTCTCCGGTGGTATTAGATCACAGCGTCATTCACTGTACCGCCAGTATGGGCATTACTACCATTAATGCTCTGGATACAGACATTGATAAGATACTCGAACGTGCCGATAAAGCGCTTTACAGCGCCAAACATCACGGGCGTAACCGAGTAGAAGTCTTTAAAGAACTAGCTTAAATTTCGTCTCACAAGCGACTGTGTGTTCTGCTTTAACATCTGAATAAATTTGGACTCAATTTCATTCAAACTCACTGTATCTGGGGTAACCAAATACATATCGGTCACTGGCAGTGACTCATACGGCGGCAGTGGCCATAAAAGTTCCTGAGCAACAAACGGCTTCGCGCTTTCAACCGTTAATGCACCGAAGCCAATTCCGGCCATAATCATGCGTCTGACTTCTTCAAGGTTTGAAGACACCGCCACCAGCTTACCCCAGAACTGTTGCTGGTCACGGAACTGTGCAATCGCATCTAAGCCCTCACCGGGTTGGTCACTTTCAAAAGAGATGTAAGGCAAACCACGAATGTCTTCCAATGTAAGATCTTCTCTGCCGAAACACGGGTGTGCTCGCCCACAGTAGAAGCCCATCTGCTCATAGCCGAGAAAATCACACCTAACACCTGTCTTAGCTATTTTCTTGTTGCTAAGGCCAATATGCAGAACACCTTCCGCCACATGGTTGACAATATCTGCGCTGGGGAACGTATTAACGTTGAAAATCACGTTAGGAAACAATCCGTGGAACTGAGCCAGCGTCACATCATAAGCCGGACATTGAAGATGGCTTGCGATTTCGATAGTTAGCTCACCTTGAATATTATCGGTCTGGTCTACAAACTGATCGGCCATGGTTCCGACAATACGGCCAACGGAAGAGGCGTATTCATAAACGCGCATTCCATGCAAAGTGAGGGTAAAAACGCCTTTCTTGCGCAAGATAAGGCGCTTATCCAAATGATCCTCTAATCGCTTAAGAGCGTTACTCACACTTGGCTGGCTTAACGACAACCTGCGAGCAGCGGCACTAATTCCCCCTTCATTCACAATCGTTAAAAAGGTATAGAGCAAATTCCAATCCAGATTACGAAGTAGTCGGTCTTTAGCATTCAGCATCTCATCGTCCTTTTAGTGGCTTATCCATAGCGAGAGGCTATGTATATCATATTTATTTATCATTATGGACATTAGCTAACTTTGCACATACTCAATAAACAACAATTCCAATCTGCAACCATTACGAAAAGGACATCACAATGGTAAAAGCAAAATTAATTAGCACTTTACTGGCTTCAGGTATCGCCCTGCTTGCTTCTACTGGTACGGCAGCCGAAACGTTAAAAATTGGTACAGA
The DNA here is from genome assembly GCF_038452265.1 of Vibrio diazotrophicus. Taxonomy (NCBI): domain Bacteria; kingdom Pseudomonadati; phylum Pseudomonadota; class Gammaproteobacteria; order Vibrionales; family Vibrionaceae; genus Vibrio; species Vibrio diazotrophicus. Next base: position 195,957 of record NZ_CP151843.1, on the reverse strand, counting down.
AGGCGCTTACCCTCCATTTAACTATTACACCGCGGACGGTCAGCTTGCGGGTTTTGATATCGAGATAGGTAAAGCGTTGTGCGCCAACATGAAGATTGAGTGTGAGTTTGTCGCACAAGATTGGGACGGCATTATTCCAGCGCTACTTGCGGGAAAATACGATGTAATTCTGGCTTCAATGTTTATTACTGATGAGCGTAAAAAACAGGTCTCTTTCAGCGCGCCATACCAAGCTTCCGCAATGACTTTCGTTGTTGATAAGAACTCCGGAATCAAAGATGTCTCTCCTGCTGCAATGAAAGGCATGATCATCGGTGCACAAAGCTCTACCACTCAGGCGGAATACCTTCTTGCTCAATACCCAGATTCTGAAATTCGCCTTTATCCAACGCAAGATGCTGTAAACCTTGATTTGGCAAGCGGCCGTATTGATGCACAAGCTGGTGACATCATGCCAATGACAGATTGGATAAACTCTGAAGACGGCTCTTGTTGTGAAAAAGCGGGCAACTTAATTACAGACCGCACTTATGTGGGCGACGGCGTGGGCATGGCGCTGCGCAAAGAAGATGAAGAGTTACTAAAACGCTTGAATCAGGCTCTGGAAAACATCATCGCAGACGGCACGTATAAGAAAATTAACGATGAGTTCTTCTCAATCAACCTTTTAACGCTTCAATAAGACCCAGAATTTCAACAGGCAAAATCGCTATTTAGTAACAACGTCATGGGTGGTAGTACGCCACCCAAACCATTGCGAAACAATAACTCAAAGAGACACGTGTAATGGAATATCTGATGTATCTCAGTTTTGGTGACCAAGGTTGGGGAGATGAATTACTGAAAGGCTTAGCCATAACGCTGGGACTTGCACTCTGTGCTCTGCCCGTTGGTATGGTGATTGGAACTTGCGTTGCGGCTTTGTCCGTCAGCATTCGACCCGCTCATCGTTGGTTTGCAACCATCTATACCACTGTATTGAGAGGTCTTCCTGAGCTACTTACTCTGTTCATTATCTATCACGGTGTTGGGCTGCTGATTAACAAAACTCTGAAATGGATTGACTCAAGTAACGGATTTTTTGAGTTAAACCCTTTTGGTGCAGGTGTGATTGCTTTAGGACTCGTTTTCAGCAGTTATGCAGCCGAGGTATTGCGTGGCGCTTGGAAAGCCATGGACAAAGGACAGCGTGAAGCTGGCTATTCATTGTCGATGAGTCCTTGGCAGATTTTCTGGCACATTGAGCGACCACAGTTATTGCGCCTTGCTTTACCGGGCTTAGGCAACCTGTGGATTAACTTACTCAAAGACACCGCACTCGTTTCGGTGATTGCTTTGAACGACTTAATGCGAGCCGCCAACATCGCCGTTGGTGCGACCAAGAAACCGTTTCTGTTTTACCTGACTATCTGTTTGGTTTATTGGGCCATATGCGCTTGTTGCGAGCGTTTGTTATCAACCATGGAAACCCACTCTAAACGTGGTATCCGCGTAAGCCGTTGAGGAAAGGACGATGCTAGACTTTATTGAAAAAGTCTCCCCTATGCTCCTTAGTGGCGCATGGATGACCATTAAGATTACCGTTGTGTCTGTGGTTATCGCTGCAATCCTTGCCTTACCTATGTCTATTTTGCGAATTCAAAAGTCCGCTGTTTGCCGCGTTCCTGTGCAGGTGTTTATTTCCTTCTTTCGCGGCACGCCACTGATTGCTCAGCTGTTTTTGGTTTACTACGGGTCTGGTCAGTTCCGACCATTTCTAATGGAAATGGGATTGTGGCAATTCTTTAGAGACCCGATGAACTGTGCGTTACTCACATTCACTCTGAACTCTCTGGCGTATCAAACTGAAATTATGCGCGGTGCCATTCAATCGGTAGATGCGGGTGAAATTGAAGCAGCCAAATCGATGGGAATGAACAACAACCTGCTTTATCGACACATAGTGTTACCCCTCGCCTACCGAATTGCGTTTCCGGCATTAGGCAATGAATGCATTTTGATGCTCAAAGGTGGCGCTGTCGCGAGTGTCATTACGGTAATGGACTTAATGGGTCAGACGCGTCGAGCATTTTCCCAGACATTCGATATATCAACCTATTTTCTCGCGGCTGTGATGTATCTGGTGATCACCATCAGCTTTGTCATCGCTTGGCGCTACGCTGAACGTTATCTGTATCGACATCAGATCCAACGATCACCGAATAAACCCGTACTTCAAACAGCAACAAATTAACTTTGATATCAACAAACAACCGTCTACAGGGGCACAGCTCTTGGGGATTCGCATTATCTGAACAAGGATTTATACGATGAATACAATTGAACTAAAAACACCTTATTTAGTATTTCTTGGTGACGCTAATGATCTTCTCATGGCGAAAGTCGCGAAAGGCGTCGCACACTGGCGTCCTGAAAAGTGCCTTGCTCAATATCGCCTAGCTGGTGCAAAAGCCGATTTGGGCTTACCTGAAATGAATCCTCGCGAAGCGGCGGCTTGCGGCGCAAAAACCTTTATTCTTGGCTTAGCACCTGTGGGTGGAACACTGCCTGAAGAATGGCTGGATCTGCTGATTGAAGCAATGGAAGCTGGACTAGATATCGCAAGCGGTTTGCACATGAGACTGAACGATATTCCACGTTTAGTTGAAGCGGCAGAACGTACAGGCCAAAAGCTGCTTGATGTGCGAGTTCCTCAAGGCCCAATGGTGTGTGGTACTGGCCTTCCTCGTTCGGGCAAAAGATTACTCAGCGTAGGTACGGACTGCTGCGTAGGCAAAATGTTTACTACGCTCGCTATCCATCGTGAAATGGAAAAACGCGGCATTCCAGCAACTTTCCGTGCAACAGGTCAAACAGGAATTCTGATTGAAGGAAATGGTGTACCCGTTGATGCGGTTGTGTCTGATTTTATCTCTGGCATGGTAGAGACACTAGCGCCAGACAACGCGCCAGAACATTGGGACATCATCGAAGGTCAAGGTTCGCTGCTACACCCTGCTTATGCTGGCGTAAGTTTGGGGCTGCTTCATGGCGCTCAGGCTGATGTCATCATCGTGTGTCACGAAGCTGGCCGTGTTCAAATGGACGAAATGCCTGGCTTTACTGTTCCAGAGCTGCAAACCGTTATCGACATCAACCTCACTATGGGTCGCGTCACCAATCCAAATATCCGTTTAGGCGGCATTGCTCTTAACACTGTAAATCTCAGCCAAGAACAAGCGCTGGCAGAGATTGCACGAGTAGAGAAACAGTTTGGTGTGCCTGTTGTCGACCCAGTTCGCACAGGTATCGCATCAATTGTCGATCAGCTTGAAGAGGTTTGTTATGCGTAAGATGTCGATCAAGGTTGAACAGTGGCCACTGCACGAACCTTTTGTCATCTCTCGCATGGCTCCGATGCTGCACGGTGAAGTCGTTGTTGTGGGAATAGAACAAGCTGGCTGCATTGGTCGCGGTGAATGTGAACGTATGGATGTATTCGAGCCTGAATATCCAGACGTTCTTGCTATGGTTGAAGCGTTCAAATCTCAAGTGGAATCGGGTATTAGCCGCGATAAACTTCGCGACATTATGCCCGCAGGCGCAGCTCGTAACGCTATTGACTGCGCACTGTTTGAACTAGAAGCCAAACTGAACAAGCAAACAGCGTGGCAAATGGCGGGCTTTAAAGAGGCACCGAAGCAAGTCACCACAGTATTTACGCTTTCTTTAGATACGCCGGAAAAAATGGCTAAAGCGGCGGCGGCGCAAAAAGACCGCCCCATTCTCAAGCTGAAACTTGGCCGTGAAGGTGATTTAGAACGCGTCAAAGCCGTTCGTGAAGCTGCACCCAATGTACGTTTGGTTATTGATGCCAACACAGGCTGGAGCTTTGAACAGCTAAAAACTTACTTGCCGGAGCTCGCCAAACTTGGCGTAGAAATGGTGGAACAACCGTTAAATGCTCAGGAAGAACATTTATTGGAGACCATTACACCAGAGCTGCCAATTACTGCAGATGAGTCGTGTATCGACCGCTCGTCACTGGCGAATTTGAAAGGACGTTATCAAGCAGTCAACATCAAGCTGGATAAAACGGGCGGTATGACAGAAGCGTTAGACTTGCTTAAAGACGCACAAGAGATGGGTTTTGAAATCATGGTCGGTTGTATGATTGGAACATCACTGGCGATGGCTCCTGCCCTGCTTTTGGCTCAACAAGCTCGCTGGGTCGATATCGACGGGCCGTTACTGCTGTCGAAAGATCGCTCTCCGTCTCTCCATTATCATCAAAGCCAAGTTGAGCCTAATCAAGCGGTTTGGGGGTAGTTCTGTAATCTGCTGAACTATCTGCGTCTGCACTAAGCTCTGCTTTAATATCCTAACGCTCACCAACTGGTGGGCGTTTTTATTTTTAGAGTTCAAACTTCAAAATAAAATTTAATGAACTAACTTTAAACTCACCAACATAATTAGATATTAATTCACATTTATTATATTTATAGTCAATCAGACACTATCCGGATAAAAGCCCTCAAAATCAGCACTTCCAACAAAAAGCGTTTAACAAAATTTTGTATAAATTTCATAACTTTAAAAACAATTCACACACTGCAATTGTTTCCAATTTGTTTCATTTGTTAGTTTTTAATTATGCCTTTAATAATTTTATGCGGTAAAATCATTCAACAAACAAAATGGTCAACAGCATTAATTATTAATATTTGCCATATCTATTGAATATATTTTCATCTTTAAAACATCTTAGTGATTATTTATTCGTTAGTAACCCAAATATTCATTTTTAGTATTGGTAACAGTTGATTTGATTTTCGAATGTAAGCGGTCGAGTCTGCGGACAAATGGAGTGCTTACTATTAGCAGGATGCGCTGACATAAGTATGCCTAAAACTTCTTCACAGCACAGAATTGGAATTTTCATCCCAAATGAATGCTCTTTGCTTACGTTGGGAGCGATCACCGAGCCTTTTGCGCAGGTGAACAAAATTCTGGGTGAAGAGAAATTCCAGCTTATCTATGTGGGAGAAAAGGCAGGAGCAAATATCGAAATCAGTGGTTTACCACATTCGATGGCAAGCCCCCCTATCACCTTGGTCACGCAAGCAAGCCTCGCAGACATTTCCGAATACGATGCGCTTATCATTGCCAGTGAACAACAACCAAAAGCCCCCTTATCGAAAACCGCTCAGCTCGCGCTGCAACACTACTATCAGCAAGAAAACACATTCATTATCAGTGTTCAGGCTGGCTGTTTCTGGCTGCTGGAAAATGGCATTGGGCTCGATGAATCATGGGCGATTCACTGGCGCTGGGAAGATGAAATAAAAACAAAATACCCAGACCTTACTGTTCAATACGAACACTTTCGTCAGTCCGCCAAGTTGGCAAGCTGCGCGAGTTATTCCGACTGCCTCAATTTGTTAATGGTGTATCTCGCCAAAGATGAAAGCCAAGTGGCCGCACGTTCCGTCGCTGATGAGTTGTACCTAGACAGAGACAAACAGTCGTCACAACAACGAAATGCCACTTCAGAAGATGAACTGGCTAATGGAGGACTGGAAAACATCGAGCTGCCTCCAAGGCTCGCAAAAGCCATATCACTGATGGAAAGCAATCTGGAAGAACCATTGTCAGCAGATATGATCGCCGATTTAGTGCATGTATCGAGACGCCAGCTAGAGCGGCTTTTCAAACGTTATCTCGACACCATGCCGGCTCGTTACTACCTGCAATTGAGATTAAAGAAAGCACGAGATCTGCTACAGACCACCAATTTGTCAGTGGTACAAATCGGCCTGACCTGCGGGTTCTCAAGTGGCCCGCATTTTTCGTCTGCTTATAAATCGTATTTTGAAATCACACCCAGAGAAGAGAGGTCAAAACGTTTATATGCAACCAAGAATTAATGTAAAAAAGCGACCTCACATTTGTTAACAAAAGGTGAAAATCTATAAAAACTGGTCGTTTTTACGAACGTAATGTCGCAACTCGTCGCGTATTCTGAAAGTGATGGAACTGTTCACAGAGGCAAACACAATGACGTTTCCCTTTATCAGAGCCGAAGAGTACTGAGTAAGAATCGGATACTGGCCTTGCTCAATTGAGTAAGTAATAGAAGCGTTGTTAGATACAAAATAAGGTTAAACCCATGATTGTATTACGTCCTGTCAAACTGACTGATTTAAGCAACATAGAAAAGCTTGCGGTAGATAGCGGCCCAATGGTGTGCACACTGCCAGCGAAGCGTGAACACCTATTGCAGAAAATTGAACAGTCCATTTACTCATTCGAACAAGACGTTTTTTGTCCGGGCGAAGAATCTTACTTCTTTGTATTAGAAGAGACCGACACTGGGCATTTGTTGGGCACAGGAGCCATCAACGCGCTAGCGGGATATCGTCAGGCGTTCTACTCGTTTCGCAACGACATCATTATCCACTCCTCGCGAGAGTTAAATGTTCACAGCCGTATTCACGCATTGACGCTGAATCATGACTTAAGTGACCACTCTCAACTGTGCTCTTTTTATATTGATCCATCGCAGCGCCACACGCTTTCTCCGGCGTTAATCACGCTAGGACGTTTGATGTTCATGAATGCGAACTCTAACCGATTCGCGAATGAATGGATGGCGGTGCTGCCGGGTATTGCAGACACCCAAGGCCGCGCTCCTTTTTGGGAACACGTTGGCCGCAAATTTTTCGGCATGGACTACAACCAAGTCGAATATTACAACGGCACACGCGACAAAGCGTTTGTTGCAGAACTGATGCCACATTATCCGCTCTATGTACCTCTGATTAATGAAGAGGCGCAAGCGGTTATGGGACAAGTTCATCAAGATGCTGAACTTCAATATCAGCTCTTAAATGACCAAGGTTTTGAGCCAGACAAGTATGTAGAAATCTTCGATGCTGGCCCTATTTTGACGGCTCCGCACAATGCGTTGCCTATTTGTCTGAATATGAAAACCGGGTCACTGGTCGGTGAACCTCTTCACGCTGACACAAAGCAATACTTGGTTGGTTACCAAGGAGCCAAAGGCTTCTGTGCATTTATCGCCGAGGGGAACCAAACAGAGGATCGACTGATCATTACTAAAGAATTGATGGAAGAAGTTGGCCTGACTCAACACCAGAAGGTGTGGTTCTTAGCCCTGTAGTCTCTTCTCTCTTTTCAGGAAAAATAACAAGGAATTTAAACTATGATGGTAATTCGCCCAGTCACTAGGGATGACAAGCAAGCTTTATTAAAACTGGCGACCAAAACCGGTGTAGGTTTTACGTCGCTACCAAACAATGAAGCGAGATTGGCAGCACGTATTGAGCGTATGATCGAGACATGGGAAGGGAAAGCACCTATTCACGATCAAGGCTATCTATTTGTATTGGAAGATACGGAAAGTAAACAAGTGGTTGGTATCAGTGGCGTGGAAGTCGCAATTGGTCTAACAGAACCTTGGTATGATTTCCGTGTTGGCACTTTGGTACATGCGTCAAAGGAGCTTAATGTGTATACCCAAATGCCAACGCTTTTCCTCAGCAACGACCACACAGGTTACAGTGAACTTTGTACACTGTTCTTAGACCCTGATTACCGCAAAGATAAGAACGGTCACTTGCTGTCGAAAAGTCGCATGCTATTTATGTCTACCTTTGAAGACAAATTTGCAGACAAGTTGATCGCTGAGATGCGCGGCGTGTCTGACGAGAACGGTAACTCGCCATTCTGGGAAAGTTTGGGGCGTCACTTCTTCTCTATCGACTTTAGCGAAGCAGATTACCTGACAGGCATTGGTCAAAAAGCGTTTATCGCCGAACTTATGCCTAAGCACCCGATGTATGTTGATTTCTTAACTGACGAAGCAAAAGCGGTGATTGCAGAAGTGCACGAAAGCACGCTTCCTGCGCGTAAGATCCTGGAAAGTGAAGGTATGCGTTATGAAGGCTACATCGACATTTTTGATGCAGGCCCTACGCTTGAAGCGTACACCAAAGATCTTCGTATTGTTCGTGAAAGTGAAACTCGTAAAGTATTGATTTCAGATACTTATCACGAAACAGAATCAACACTGCTTGTTGGCAACCTTGATTACCGTAATTATCGAGCCATCATTGGTTGTCAGCCTTGTACAGAAACAGAAATTACCCTGTCTCCTGCACAAGCAGAGATTTTAAATGTTGCGAATGGCGACTTGATTCGAGTTGCGCCACTGTTTGCAAAAGAAGAGTGTCGCGAAGAGCTCGCTCAATCCGAGTAATTGAATATTCATGGCAGAAAATGCCCTCGCGCCTTAATCGGTACACTTATTAGAGATTTATCGGTTAAGTCGCTGGGGTAGACAAACAATAACAACGTACCCTGCCCAAACTGTTTACCTCGCCTACTCTTCCCATTGAGTAGGCTGATAGGAGTCTAAAATTATGTCAGCTTATGAAGTTAACTTTGATGGTCTTGTCGGTTTAACGCACAACTATGCGGGTCTTTCGTTTGGTAACGTTGCGTCTACATCGAACAAAAACGCAGTAGCAAACCCGAAACTCGCAGCGCTACAAGGCTTAGCGAAGATGAAAAACCTTGCAGATTCAGGATTCAAGCAAGGTGTACTTCCTCCGCAAGAGCGCCCATGCGTTCACACTCTGCGTACTTTAGGTTTCTCAGGTACCGATGCAGAAGTGATTGCTCAAGCTGCGAAAAAAGCACCACAACTGCTTGCGAATGTCAGTTCAGCATCATCAATGTGGGTAGCCAACGCGGCAACCGTTTCACCTTCTGCGGACACTGCGGATGGTAAAGTTCACTTCACTGTGGCGAACCTCAACAACAAGTTCCACCGCTCCATTGAAGATCAAACCACCAGCAATGCGTTAAAAGCGATTTTTGCTGATAATCAACACTTTGCTCACCATGCTGCGCTACCACAGCAAATGCTATTTGGTGACGAAGGTGCAGCGAACCACAACCGCTTATGTCGAAGCTATGGCGACAAAGGCGTTGAAGTGTTCGTGTATGGTCGCCAAGCCTTTGGTGGTCAGGTTGAACCTAAAATCTTCCCTGCTCGTCAAACGCGTGAAGCAAGCGAAGCAGTGGCTCGTCTGCATCAGTTAGACGAATCACAAACCGTATTCCTACAGCAGAACCCAGATGTGATTGACCAAGGCGTCTTCCACAACGACGTGATTGCAGTAAGTAACGGTCCAGTTCTGTTCCATCACCAAGAAGCGTTCCTCAATCAAGCGCCTGTGTTTGATGAAATTCGCCGCAAGCTAGGCCAATTTGATTGTGAATTTACTCCAATCGAAGTACCGACCAACAAAGTATCAGTGCAAGACGCAGTGGGCACTTACCTATTCAACAGCCAGCTTCTAACCAAAGCTGACGGCAGTATGGTAATTGTGGTTCCAGAAGAGTCACGTAAGAACGAGCGCGTTTGGACATACCTGACAGAGCTAACCCAAAGCGGTGGCCCAATCAACGAAGTGAAAGTATTCGACCTACGCGAAAGTATGTGTAATGGTGGTGGTCCAGCTTGTCTGCGTTTGCGTGTTGTTCTTAACGAACAAGAGCTTAAAGCCGCGAACCCGCATGCACTAATGAATGATGCGCTTTATGGTTCGCTGACTCAGTGGGTGAATAAACACTACCGTGATCGCCTGACTGAAGCTGATTTGGCAGACCCACAGCTACTGATTGAAAACCGCACTGCACTGGATGAGCTGACTCAAATCATGAACCTTGGTTCAATCTACCCATTCCAACGCTAAGCAAGGATTTATTGGAAATGGATTTTTTAAAACAGACATTATCAGGGGAAGCCTTTTCCCCTGCATCAGGTGAAACCGCCACTTTGCGTTGGAATTGTCCGGCGCAAGGTATTATCGCTTTCGAACCTATAGCGTTCTCAGATAGCCCACAATCGAAAAGTGTGGTTATCTCCGCAGGCATTCACGGTAACGAAACCGCGCCTATCGAGATTGTTTCTGAGTTGGTTCAGGATTTTCTAGCAGAGAGACGTTCTTTGAATGTTCGCTTGCTAGTCATTCTTGGTAACCTCGAAGCGATGCGCACAGGTGACCGCTACCTAGAAGTGGACATGAACCGCTTATTCAGTGGTAAGCATGCCAACTATGAAGCGTGTGAAGAAACTCGTCGCGCACAAGTCATTGAACAGCAAGTGATCTCGTTCTTTGAACAACAACCCAATACTCAGCGCGTTCACTTTGACCTGCATACCGCAAGAAAGCCGTCTTTCCATTTGCGATTTGGTCTACTTCCTTATGTAGAATCTGGTAAGTATCAACCTGAAATGATCGAATGGCTACGTAATGTCGGCTTAGAAGCGCTGGTGATCAACCATGCTCCAGCAGCAACGTTCAGCTACTTCAGCAGCCAAACTTGCGGTGCCCAAAGCTGCACTTTAGAGCTAGGTAAAGCACTGCCATTTGGCGAAAACGATCTTTCTCAGTTTGTTGGTATCAAAGAAGGCTTAATCGCCCTCACAACAGGCACTCCTTGCCCTGACAACAGCGCACCAAAAATGCCGGTTTATAAAGTCAGCCAAGAGCTAACTAAACTAACCGAAGCTTTTGAACTGAATTTTGCCGAAAGCGTGCAGAACTTCACCGCATTCGAAAAAGGCAGTTTGCTTGCTACCGACGGCGATAAAGAGTACCGCGTTGAACAAGATCAAGAGTGGCTGATTTTCCCGAACAGCGGCGTTCGTCCGGGTCTACGAGCGGGTTTAATGCTCACTCAAACCGCATTAAATGACTGGATAGCTTAACTATCAAATCTCACTTCCTCTAAGCGCAATTTGTCACTTTGAATTCAAGATTGAATATGAAATGACAAGTTGCGCTTCGTTGTATTTGCCTCAACATTTGATTTTTACAGACACCCGTTCTGATGAATCCGTATGCGATTGTCTTTGAGATTCGGCAAAACCTTAATAGAACAAAGCCTTTTGCAATTAGCCCTTGTTTATGATTTGATCGGCGTTTTTTTGCTATCTATTTTCTGCTACCTAAGAGTATAAGCATGCCCAATAAACCCCGCCCTCGTACGACGATTCCTGCTTCTTATTTTGGTATGGTGCTTGGGCTTTCCGGTCTGGGTCAATCTTGGCGTGTTGCTCATTCCCTTTGGGAATTGCCCTCAATAATCGGCGAAACTCTGCTTTTAGTAGCCATATTGGTATGGCTACTGCTTTTATTCACCTATATAGCACAAGCAATTCGCACTCCTTCTGCGGTCTACGAAGAGTTTCGTCACCCAGTACAGGGAAGCACTCCTGCGCTCATAGGTATATCTACATTACTAATAGTCCTTGCAGTTCAACCTTATTCACGTCATTTAGCGTGGGCTTTAACCGCTGTAGGAATAATGTGGCATCTGTTCTTTTCGCTTTGACACAATGGGGCTCTGTGGAAGGGATATCGGCAAAAAATAGACTCTGTGCCTACGCTGTATTTACCTACCGTTGCTGGAAACTTTACTAGTGCTGCTGCACTCGGTTCACTTGGTTATCCAGATTGGGGATGGCTATTTTTGGGAGCCGGTATGTTTTCATGGCTGGCATTGGAGTCATTGATTATTCAACGTCTTTGGCAAGAAAATGAGCTACCTTCAGCTCAGCGACCATTACTTGGCATTCAGTTTGCGCCGCCCGTTGTATGCGCAATGGCTTGGCTTGCCATCGAACCATCAAGCCATGACCACTGGATATTAATGCTGTGGGGCTATGGACTCTATCAGCTTCTACTGGGGATTCGGCTAGGCAAATGGCTCGGCGCCGAATCGTTCGCTCCATCTTATTGGGCTTACACATTTGGTATTGCGTCAGCAACTGTGAGTGGGTTAAAGCTAGCGCTGGCAGGAGTAAGCACAGCAGAGTTAATTGCGATACCTGTGTTTATCGGTGCGAATCTGTTTATTGGTTATCTTAGTATCCGAACGTTACGCATTTTCGTTGCAAGATAGATGTTTGACTAACGCCCCTTTATATTTGCACGCTTAGCATTCCATCGAATTGAAGATCGACCAATTGGGTTCATGCTTACTAAAGTGAGTGCATAGCCAAATTGGTTTATATCGCTTCCTCAAGGCGTAACCAGCTTAGTATAAGTGGTTTGCGCCTATTCTATTTGCCGCACAACTTATTCCAATCACTCATCACCTATACACTTGTACAAATCTTCAGCTTTATACACTTCACAAACGAAAATATTAAAAGCCCGACTCTACTATTAATTACTGCCCTATTCGTCTTTACTGAACAAATGCGGTTAAACATTAACCAAAAAAAATCTCTAGCTATCAACTTACGTAATATAAATATAAAGCATAAGATATTGTTATTACTTAATAGAGTGTTACATTAGATATAGTTTATGAATGAGTAATTTTACCCATTCAATTATATATTAGCCTTTACTTGTGAAGCCAAAACCTCATGGATGATGTTTCACGAGTTCTTATAACTATGCTTCAGAGAATAACTTCGATGTACAAGTACCAACGTTTGTTGATTTTATCTGCAAATCTTCCTGTCTTACTGGCAATAAACATAGTGATTGCTTTTACTTTAGTAATGACTGATATGTATGGAACCGTTATAGGACAAGAGAAATTATGTTGGTTAATCTTATTAATTTCAGTTACCGCTTTTAGATATTTTGTTCATTCTTATTTTTCAAATGACAATAAACATAAGCTCGATTTGCACTTTGTTGGTGTCGTGATTGCAGGCCTTACCTGGGCTTTTTACCCATATCTATTTCACCAGAGTATGTCGACTAAAGAGACTATGCTGTCATTAATTATTTTTTGCGGCATGTCTGGCGGTAGCGTTACCTTGCTGTCCTGTGACCTTCGCTCTGCGATAGCTTATGTTTCACTGACCATTTTCCCATACAGTGTCGTGCTAATTATGTCCGGAGACCCAAGCCTAGAAAGCCTTGGACTTATGGGACTACTCTATGGTGTAGCTCTATGTATAACAGCCGTAAAAAGTTCTCGGATTATATTCTCTCTTATAGACAGTCAGGCAAAAGTAGAAGCAATCGCATCAGATTTAGAAATTGATTCTCACAACAAAGATCAAAAAATATCTATGCTTGAGCAGCGTGACATGTTGACGGGGTTGCTTAACCGAAAGAGTTTCATATCTGCTATAACTCTAATAAAAGCCAAAAACAATCAGCACCGCTCGCTCAATGGATTTGTACATATAGATATAGAAAAACTTCATAATGTTAATCAGAACTATGGTCACCAATACGGTGACCACATTATCACCAAGGTCGGTGAGGTTCTAAAAAACATCGATAAATTTTATGACACTTGCTCAGCCCGATACGGCAATGATGAGTTTACCATCCACATAAAAGTAAATACCGAAGAAGAGATCTTAAAATTTATTGCCACAATAAAAAAGCAATTAAGCGTTTACTTTCAACTAGATAACATCCGAGTTAAACCTGATTATTATTTTGGTTACTACATTGGAGATGACAGCATTTCGATCAATCAAGCCATGAGAAATGCTTATCTAGCCGTTACACAGGGAAAGAAAAGCAACACAAGAGTTTGCTGTTACGACACAAAAATTCAAGAAGATCAGCAACGAAATCAATACTTGCGTTATCACTTAAAAGCAGCCATTGGCGCTGAAAACTTTTTCATGAACTTCCAACCTATAGTACGTTGTAGCAATCAAGAAGTTCATTCATTTGAAGCTCTCGTTCGTTGGAAGCTTGAGAATAAAAACATCTCGCCAGCCGAGTTTATATCAGTAGCAGAAGAGCATGGATTGATTGTTGAACTAGGACAGTTAATCTTGAAAATGTCTATTGAGGCATTAGCGGATATGAATAAAACACATCCGTCGATTTCTATCTCGATTAATGTGTCTGTAATTCAGTTGGAAGATGATGATTTTATTAGCTACTTGCAGTTCATTATGAATAAATATTCGGTTAATCCAGCGAATGTTCATTTAGAAATAACTGAAACTGCAATGATTTCAAATATTACCAAGCTCACTAACCGTATTATTCAGGCCAAAGAAGCCGGAGTAATGATTTCTGTCGATGACTTTGGTACGGGCTTTTCATCCATTGCTGTACTTAGAAATCTGCAGATTGATTATATTAAAATTGATAAGTCCTATATTGATAACATTTGCTCTTGTGACAAAGACAAAAGCATTGTTTCTGCTGTCACTAAAATGGCTCACACAATTGGAACAAATGTTATTGCAGAGGGTATAGAGACTGATGAGCAATTAGCATTAATTGGGCAAAGTGGTATAGATTTTTATCAGGGATATTTATTTAGCAGACCTGTCTCATTTAAAGAAGCTGTCCATATATTGGAACAAGAGAAACAGAGAAAAATTAATAAGTAACACTAAAGGCTATTGGCTTCGAAGTTAAATATGCGCTGAGTCATGAAGTTTTCATACTAAAAAATAATGTACATGATGAATTTTGAAAGCTCCTGAAAAAGAAAGTTGACGAATTGAATACAATAAAAAGGTTACCGTTTAATACCCAGTAACCTCTAGAGTAGACTAACGTTTCCACTTTGCTAAGCGCTATTTCTTACGTTCTTAACGTCTCATGGTATAGTGAAAATGCTGCCCTTCCGAATTTAGGTTGACCACATCTCGAATGGTTTTATATCCACGTTTAGATATTTCGATCTCATAACCTTCTTCTTTAAAAGGAAGTTTCATCCCGTATCGATACTTAGGTTTGATATTCATTACCCTAATTGTTGCATTCTTCGGAGTGGTGGTAATGTTGAATTCAAACAGCATGTTGCGTGCATAGAATTTGGGGACGGTAAGTTCTTGGGAATGCCCTTCTTTAATCACAACTTTTCCTTTGTAGTACATCAAGTTTGTGTCTGAAGGAGTAACAAATACCGTGTGCTGCCCTACGGGTAAAGAGGCATCACCAAAGAGTCTGATGCTTCGTTGTGTTCCGTATAATGAGATCCAAGCATTTTTATGTTCTTGCTCAGGCTTATAATTCAATCTGCCTTTATGTGGCTTATTGGTTACAAGCTTGTATTTTTTGGCTTCTTCTAGTTCTTGAAGCTGTTTGAGACCGGGTAAGCTTGCTATTTGCGACCCGACCTCTCCATAAAACCCTTCTTTCAAAATTTCATAAAGCTTCGACTCAGCTTTAACAGGTAGAGCAGTCATCAATAAAGCAAAGGTTGAGATGAATCTAATCACTGAACACCTCCACTCCAAGGCCTGAAACATACTCTCCAAGTTCAGGGAACAGCTCGGTTAACTCATCCAAAATAAATAAAGTCATTTCTGGGTCTACGTCATTGTCGATAATAGAGAAGGCCAAGGCGTCTACCTCATCCTTATATTTTTCATAGATTTTCTGAGTCAATATTGATGCCGCCTCATATTGTGTCTCGGACTTAATCTCATCTCTAAGTGCATCCTCAAGTTCTTTGAGCAGCTTCTTCGTTTCGTCGGCTTTGGCTTTGTACTTGTTGTATTTCGCCTTATCAATTGCAGCGGAAAGATCTTTCTTGGCAGGCTTACCCTGTATCTGTGATACCAGTGATGAGATATTGGTTCGCGCAAGTGCGGTAAAGTATTTTTCGCGAGCATCCATTAAACTCTCCCCCTCAAATGATTTTAAACTTGGGAAAGCGTAATCGGTGATATTAGGATCAGGAATACTTCTTAATTCCCCGCTATCTACAACCTCTCCTTTTATCAATAATTTCCAATGGGCTTTAACGCCAAAGTAAAATGCTGAAATCGGAGTCCTTGAAACTTTCTTACCATTAAACACTTTGGTTAGTTGGCTCTTACTATCCTCAACTCTGTAACCCACAGGGTACGGGGCATCTGAGAGATCTTTGAAGTCATCACTCTCGAGTGAGCATACGTATTGAATATGGAGTACGGCTTGCTGTTTAGTCATAGAATCCGTCAAAGCATCAGATTCTTTAACAGCAAGGTAATCTTCGCCCACCACCAGTCTTGCTAGTGAATCTACTTGGCGATAGGTTTCACGTGAGAATATTTGCAAAGCACTTGTTGGAAATATATATAAATTTTCTCGGGCGGTTCTTAGTACAACATCCATCTTAGTGTCTGTATTTGTTCCGTCCGCTTTTTTCTGTGCATCGCGTTTGGCTAACTCTAATAGTTGCTTTTCAAACTCTTCTGGATAGAGCGCTCCATATTGCATAACCACGGACTCATTCTCACCACGAGTCAGGTGTTCCGCGACTACATGTAAAGTAGATAAACCCGCATCTTTAACCTTCTGTAATCCCGAAAAAATAGCGGGTTCAATACCGCGCGCTTTAATCGCTTTGGTGACTACGGCTAGCTTTTGGGCGCTAATAACATCAAGTCGTTTACGTCTCTCTTCAGACTCGCGCAACAACTTAAAAGAATGAAGTTTTCGTACCTTGTTTGCTTCTGCCCACTCTTCAAACTCAACATAGGACTTCTTTTGGTCTGCCTCCAACGCCTCGGCCCATTTGCCGTCGAGTTTTCGACTTCTGGTAAGCCAGAATGTTAAAAGCAGCAAAATAAGCATTCCTCCAAAATAATTTACCCAAATTAGAGGGTCTTTTACGTAAGGATGCTTTTTACTCAGAACTTTTCTGTCCGAATCATGAACTTTGTAAATATCAGTAAAATTGTAAGTGTAGAACCTTGGAACATGGAGGGCGGGTATCAAACGATTCTCAGAATAACCAAAAAGGACTTGCGTTGAACCATTGTTAATTTTGTAGGCAGCTTCAACATGGATTTGGTTTTGAGGAATGCCAAATCCTTTAATAATTATCCAAATGATACTCATGGTTAATGAGTATCCAAGCAATCTTCGACATTTTATTGTTTTTGTCTTTTCGGGGTTGTCTTTAGTCTTTTGCCTTAAAACTAGCCACACCAAGGCCAATGCTAATAAGATAAGTTTGAGCATGCAACAATCCTATGTCCGTCACTTAAATTTCGCTAAGCTTGCTCCTTTTTCAATGACTTAGCGAACCACATGAAGACACATTTAACATATTTACATTACGTAAAAAAGACTTTTGACTCATTTAACCATTTGATTAACTGATACTTTTAGCTTGATCAAGTTACGAGCGAAAGTACGCTTGTCTCTTCTCTTTGACAGAGTAGTATAGCCACTATCTAAATAACGCTGCAAAAGCTGGCCGCTATCATCTTCATTCAAGCAGGAGATCACAATGTTTGAACCCGTCGAATCTGTCGCTGATGAGTTACAAATAGCTATCTGTATACCTAAATTAGCTTCCCTAGAAAATGGGTATTCTATTGCAACAAATGAACTTACAGAGTCGACTTTATCTCACATCCGGCTTGACGCCCTATTTGTATCTGGTCTTTCTCTTAAACAACATTCTGAATTATCAAAAATTTGTCTGTTGCATCATGTTGAACTTGTTGTGTTCGATAATCCTAAAAAGGATTCAACAGTCATTAGAGACGTTGTTATTAATTTAACTAATAAATTGGCATCGAAAGAAATGCCAAATAATCTGGACTTAGCGGACATCCGAAGTTTGAATCAATCATCAGACTGTCTCTTCGCGTTTAATAGCAAAGAGACAGCAATAGATTTCATGAAATATCAGCAATTAGGCGCTGTGGTTGGTGGTATTTATCTTGCTCATGGGGATGTCGGCTTAGGTGAGTATGAATCGACGAATAACGCATTGCTGCATTACTTATCCGAGAAGGCTATTTTGTGTTCTAGTTTTCTCTCAGTTGGGGTTTCCGATTGCACAATCCTTCTCGGTATAAAAAAGCCCATTCAGGACAAACAATAATCACAACTGAAAAACCATAAATAGCTTAGATTTCATAATCACTGCCTATTTATTGTTGTAACTTTGATCCTAAATATATTCACTAAATCGATAAATATTATACTTCTTCAGAATGTCACCTACGTCATTGCTAGATGAGAAATTATTCCAGCATGATAACTGTTCATGGAGTTGAAAATGTTAATATCGATGCGAACTGTACTTTTATCTGCATTACTAGGGCTTTTAATTGGGTGTGCGACGAATCCATCCGTATCAACAGGTAGTAATCTCAGTCTGTCTGACTTAGCTATTGTTGATAACGGTAAGGCAAAGTTGGTTCTTTACAGAAACTGGCATTTTGTGAATGGTGGTGTGCCATCTGCTTTTTATATCAATGACGAAATGGTGTGCGAGTTCCGCTCAGGTTTATGTTCATTGGAACTTACACCGGGTGAATACAATATTTCTTTTGCATTGCCATCCATTACCATTAAAGAAGGTATTAAACCAAGTGAGAGTACCAACTCATTCGTAAGCCATATCAAAGCGGTGTTAAAGCCAAACACCTTATATAGTATTTATTCGGATGGTAAAGGTAGCCGAACTAGTGGATTAGTCACAGGTTTATCAAACGACGCTCTTGGTACTGAAGTGTACATGCCTAACGCAACGGCATTCGTACCAATCCTAAGTTATGAATTAGTATTGGAAAGGCAACTCAAAAAAGAAAAGCAGGATGAAATAAACCGCATTGAAGCAGAAAGGCTTGCCAAACTCAAAGAGTTGGAGGCCCAGAAGAAGGTTGAAGAACAAAGACACGAACGACAAAAAATTGAACAAGAAAAACGCATAAAAGCCGAGCAAGCCGCTAAGTTGCAAAAGGAAAAAGAAGAGGCAGAACGCCAAAGACTGGCGAAGATAGAAGCCTCTAAAACGCCTGAACAAAGAGCCCTCGAAAAGGCGTTGGTAGAGTGGAAAAGTGATCGAGCAAGTTTGCAAAAAAGCTTGGACGCCGAATATAAAAGCCTCAGGCGTGAATGGAGCAAACGTTGCCAAGATGTGTTAAATGACTTTTTTCAGGCTGACTTGGGCCCAGGAGAGCATATGTGCACTGCCTGCGACCGCTGTGATGACAGTAAAAGCAGTGCCCTTGAACGTTTAACAGAACAAAATGAAAGAAGAATGGCTCAATGGACTCGAGCCAATCCCAAGCCAACCCTTGAATCGGTAGCTATGAGTGCAAATGCAAAAGCGACAAGCGCATCTCCAAGTAACCATCCTTCATCGCTTCGAATAACAAAAATGTATTACAAAGATGCTTACGCAGAAACAACCATATCGATTCCCGCAGAGTTCTTTGGTAAATATGTTTTTACAAAAGAAGACACGCCAGGTTTCGATCAAACCTACATATTTAACAAAGACGGTACTGGCTCTTACAAGAGCAATCCAGAGGGTTATTACAAAACAAGAAAAATAACCCAATGGGGTGTTTTAGTTGAAAACAATGAGATCTTTAAAAAGAATGTGACCTATCGTTATTATGAGCAAAGAACGACAAGTGCCATGATTATTGTATTCCTATTGGAAGATGGTGAAGCAGGCACGAACGTGTTCTTTATTAATGATGGCCACCCCTCTGTCTTTGGTCCTTATGGAGCAGTCATACATAAGGTTGAACAGTGAAATATACGGGAGCTGTTTGTGTGTTCTTCCTATTCAAAGGCATAAACGAATAGACTTCCCCAAAGGTTATAGACCTGAGTTCTAGGACTGGTTTCCTTTATCACAAACTGACCCACTTTATCGAGCCAGCGGATATAAAGCTTCTCCATGCGTATTGTTTTCTAGAATAAAAGAAACAAGGCAACAACTTTCACTCAAATGCCCGTTGATGTGCATGTTAAGAAATAAAAAATGCCCCCAGATAACTGAGTTGTTGTCTAATTGAACACAGTCGCTGTCTGAGTCTTTGATTTTTTATAGAAAAATGATGTGCTTAACAAGTCATTCACTTGCAGATTGTAGAGCACGGCTATGCTGCTAGAATTGGAGTAGATAGTTAGCCCCCTTAGGACGGTTTTAATGAATATGACATTTTCATCCAAATTTTTGGGGCTCTTACTATTGAGCCTTGCGGTAAGAGCGGAAGAAGTGAAGATTTACACTTGGGAAGAGTATATATCGCCGGAGTTGATTGATGCGTATCAGAAGGAAACTGGCAACAGTATTGAGCTGGTATTTTTTGAAAACGAACTACTTCGAGATGAGGTTATCAACACTGGGCGTGGTAATATTTATGATTTGATTATCGTTGATAGCATCAATCTCCAGTCGATGTATCGGCTTGGAAAATTTCATTCATTAGCATCACCAACAATTACTCATCGCGAAAACCTAAACCACCAAGCAACGGTCAGTTGTGGGGAAGGTGGCAATCCTTACATGTGGGGTTCTATGGGTATTGTTTACCGTAATTCGCAAACCGATCGTGCAGTTACCAGTTGGATCGAACTGTTTAATCCACGGAGTGAACATAAAAACAAAATTACAATTCCACTTGATGATATAGACACCATAGCTGCGGCGTTATTGGCTTTGAACTATGATCCTTTTACTAGTGATCAACAGCAACTTAAGGAAGCGTTTGATCTGCTACAAAATGTTAAGCCACATATACTGGCTATGCGTAACACCGCCAGCTATACCCTAGAACATCAGCAGCAATCCGAAGTCAACATCGGGCTTGCCTATTCGGGTGAAGGCTATTTAATCAATGAACAAATGCAAGTTGAAGATTGGAGTTATGTGGTCCCCAAAGAAGGCACTTTGATTTGGCATGAATGCTTTGCCGCCCCGAAAGGACATCCCATTAAACAGGCAACAATTGAGTTTTTGAGCTTTATCAATCGCCCCGATATTTCAGCGATTAATGCTGAGTCTGTTTGGTATGCCACTTCCAACGATGCTGCAATAAAACTAACCAGTGATGAATACCAGCTTGACTCGGAGTTGTTTCCTGACCCAGAGGTGCTAGAGAGAAGTTACTTGTATCGCGAAATAGATGTTGAAGGAATGAAACTACGTAATCGTATGATTAGCGTTCTAAATCAGTGAGCACCGTAAGTGAAATTATCAAAACGTATAAACTTAATCATTCTACCTGTTCTCATTGCGATTTTTACTATTGCGGGTTTCGTGGCTTATTTATCACAAAAATCCATTGTAATTCAGGCCCTTCAAGACAAACTGCAATACCAAACAGGGCAAATCATTGACAACTTGAACACCGAGCTGATTGAGACAGATAGCTTACTTAAGCAATTTTTAAACAGTGTAGAAGTCGCAAACTATTTAACTCAGGAACGATCTAGTTACCAAAGCTACTCTGCAGAAGGCTACCTCACTCGATTTATTAGCAGTGTGAACAAAAGCACGGGAAAATCGATTCAGCTTAGAATTACCAACAGTTCGGGAGAACTGCTGTTTTATTTTGATAGCACAGACCCTTTTTCTGAAGCTGATGAAAGCAGTTTATTAGCGGCACACCTAAATTTTATTGATAGACAATTAAGCTCAGATTATTCATCGATAATAGAAACAACCAGTTACAGTATCGAAAAGATAAAGGGAGATCTTTATCAACTGAACGTGTTTAAAAGCTTCTCACCTGAAAAATCGATTTATGATACAAGTTATTCAAAGGACTCTCGACTATTTACCTCAGTCATGTCATTGCACTTTAATCTAAGTGAACGTTTTTTACCCAATATCCTGGCCAACTTTACGGACCGTTCAAAGCTTGAGCTAAATACCAAATTGAACGTTAGTACCCTGAACCGTCTTGAGGCAATTTCGTATTCCCAACCAGATTCCTTGGCTACATCGGCAGAAAACGGATTGGTCAGAGCCACAATCAAAGTATCTGAAACGTATATCGACACGCTATTGAATCCTTACAAAATAGCGATTTTCAGTTTAGTCATTAACGTTACGTTAGTGTGCTTTTACTTGTTAAGACTCTTAATCCAAAAGCAGATAATTCGGCCAATAGAGCACCTAACTCAACAGGTAGAAAAGGCTATTGATGGCGATGAACAAGCGTTAAAGAGAGTTCCTCATGATGATGAAGTCTCCTCACTGAATAACAACTACATTAAGTTGTTGGAAGACCTGAATTACCTTGCAAAGAGAGACCCACTAACCGGACTTGCTAACCGCAGCGTATTCAGTGCGGCATTAGTGCGTAATATCCAAGATGCGATGAATAATTCAACATTATGTGCACTATTTTTCATTGACCTCGATAACTTTAAAGAAGTCAATGACACTTATGGCCATTACATGGGTGATCGACTTCTGGTCGAGTTTTCTCAGCAGCTTAGTCAATGCTTCCGAAAGGAGGACTTAATCGTTCGCCCAAATACGTATAGCGACGTTGCTAGAATTGCTGGCGATGAATTTGCCGTTATCCTACCTCATCCACCTAACATCGACATCATTTCGAAGGTTGCACAACGCATTGTCGATATATGTAAAGACGGACTATGGGTAGATGGGCGACATCTTGAAGTAAATCTGAGTGTGGGAGTAGCGGTCTCACCGAATGATGCTACAGATGCTGATACACTTATGAGGTATGCAGATACAGCTATGTATCAAATAAAGCGAAGTGGCAAAAATGGCTTTCATTTTTATTCTGAATCACTTGAAGAAGAGATCTACTTCCATGCGAGCATTGAACAAGCCATACGCAATGCTTTAAGAGATGATAATTTCTATCTAAATTTTATGCCTATCTACGATAGCCAAACACTCGAAGTTATTGGTATAGAAGCGCTTATTAGAGCTAAAGAAAGTCTGCTAAAAGAAGTCGGGCCAGACCAATTTATTCCTATAGCTGAGTCAACAGGTTTAATTCGTTGTATTGATGAATGGGTTTTAAACAAATCTCTTGAATGTTTACGCGAATTAATCGATAAGCAGCAATACAGTGGCAAAATGTCGATCAATTTTTCTTCATGGCAGTTGAAAAATGACAACTTTGCTTCAAAAGTCGATGAATTACTGGATTTTCATAAAATCCCTCCACAGCAAGTAGAGTTGGAAATTACCGAAACGTGCTTAATCGCCGATGACAACAAAACTATAGACAGACTTGGAAAACTAAAAGGTCTGGGGATTTCACTATCATTAGATGACTTCGGGACTGGGTATACAGCCTTTTCTCAGCTCCAACACTATCCGGTTGATTGCTTGAAAATAGATCGCTCGTTTATTTACCGTCTATCGGAATCGACAACTAAGCATCGTCCATTAGTTGATATTATTTTGGAATTGGCCTCACTCTATCAACTTACCACGGTAGCTGAAGGGGTAGAGACTGAAGAGCAGTTCCAGTACGTAAAAAGACTAGGGTGTGATCAAGTACAGGGCTACTACTTTTCGAAACCCCTAGGCTGGAAGGAGTTAACGAATTTACTTGATAACCAGAAAAGAAACCGTGGACCTCAAAAAACTGAATCTTGAGATAAGTTTTCCAGTGATTGGAAAACTATCTCGCTACATAACACTTAAAGAAGAAATGACTTATGACTGACTTTCAATATTACTTTCATCAACTGCCTTGTTTTAACTGTAAAAAAACCACAGTAAGTACTGATCTTGGTTGGTTAACAGCTGCGATGAAAGAAGATGTTTTAGCGCAAGTGGCTGCAATCATCGAGCAAGGTGACGTTGAACCAGACCTCTCTGTAAACGTGACATGTACTAAAGACGAAGCTCGTGATTACTTATTGCTGAACTTTTACGGCTACTCTGAAGAAGAGCTGGAGAATCAAGTTGAAGAGGAAGACGAGCAAGAAGTAGCGGATGAAATCGCAGAGCTATCGGAAGAAAATACAGTCGTCTTTGAACACGAAATCGCACTACAAAGTTGTACTGATTGCGACGTTGAATAATCAAAGTCAGCGTGATTTTTACGCTTAAAGATGTAATAAAGGCGTTAGCAGATGCGAATTTGCTAACGCCTTTTTGCTTTCTGCGGGTTTTAATTAAACACGGCTTCTAGCAAGTAATAGGTTCAATTTCCCTTTCGCTGTTTTACTAACAGTTTGCATAAACTCAAAGCTTGGCTTTACGATTCCGGCTCGCTCTAAGTCTTCAACCATTCTAAGCCAGAGGTGGGCTGTCATTTGTGCATCGGCTAAGGCCCGGTGAAAAACGCCGTTGTTCTCGATGTTTTTATAGCGAACAAGCTCGCCAAGTTTGTGTGACGGTGCATCTGGAATCAGTCGTCTTGCCACCAGTAAAGAGCAAGCAAACTCTCCTGAATAACTGCAATTGATTCTCTCAAGTTCTGCGTCTAGAAAACGTTTATCGAACGAAGCGTTATGCGCTATCAGGTTTTCATCAGCAATAAACTCACTAAATGCTGCCATTACTTCGTCGCAGCTTGGAGCTGTGCGCAACATGTTGTTAGTGATACCAGTGTAACTTTCAATAAATGAGCTGACTCTGAAGCCGGGGTTCATGAGTTGCTGAAAACTATCAACTATCTCACCATCCACTAATTTAACCGCACCTATTTCAATGGCGCGGTCACCGAGATTGGGAGAAAGGCCCGTGGTTTCAAAGTCGAGTACGACCACAGAACTGGCTTGAGGCATGAGGTTTTCCGGCTAAAAAATTTGTACCAGAGTATCTTCGAAAGCGATTGAAAAAGAAAGGTAACGAGTTGGATACAACAAAAAAGGTTACCGATTGATTAACCGATAACCTTTAGAGTTGACTTAATTCGATGTGAATAAGCGTTGTTATTTGGCTAAAAGCTCGTTTCTCACAATCTCAGCACCGGCGCTGAGTGCGCTGAGTTTTTCACGTGCTACCTCGCGAGGTAGCGGAGCCATACCGCAGTTTGTGCATGGGTAAAGCTTATCGGCATCAACATATTTCAGTGCTTCACGAATTGTCGCTGCTACTGATTCAGGTGTTTCAATGCTGTTGGTTGCTACATCGATAGCACCGACCATCACTTTTTTACCGCGCACCAGTTCAAGCAGCTCCATTGGCACATGTGAGTTGTGGCACTCTAGAGAGATGATGTCGATATTCGATTTCTGCAGTTTAGGGAACACCTCTTCGTATTGACGCCATTCACTGCCTAGAGTCTTTTTCCAATCTGTATTGGCTTTGATCCCGTAACCATAACAAATATGCACTGCGGTTTCGCATTTCAGACCTTCGATTGCGCGTTCCAGCGCCTCGATACCCCAGTCATTAACTTCATCGAAGAAAACGTTGAACGCAGGTTCATCAAACTGAATGATGTCCACACCTGCCGCTTCAAGTTCTTTTGCTTCTTCATTAAGAATTTTGGCGAACTCAAGCGCTAGCTCTTTACGGGATTTATAGTGCGCATCGTACAGCGTATCAACCATGGTCATAGGCCCTGGAAGTGCCCATTTAATTGGCTTGTCTGTCTGTGAACGCAGGAATTTTGCATCTTCAACAAACACGGCTTTTTGTCGTGAAACAGGACCGACAACGCTTGGTACGCTAGCTTCATAACGGTCGCGAATTTTCACTGTCTGGCGGTTTTCAAAATCAACGCCATTTAAGTGTTCAATAAAGGTAGTCACAAAGTGCTGACGAGTCTGCTCGCCGTCGCTCACAATGTCTGTACCAGCGAGCAATTGTTCTTGGAGTGCGACACGCAGTGCATCGTGTTTACCGTCAATCAGCTCTTGTCCTTCTAGTTTCCAAGGAGACCAAAGTACTTCTGGTTGAGCTAGCCAAATAGGTTTCGGCAGGCTGCCTGCCGTCGATGTTGGGAATAATTTTGTCATAATGTTGGCTGTTCTTCTGTCTCGTTAAGGATTAAGCGTATTGAGCAGACCATTGCTCAAGAACCGACTGATAAGGTTTGATAAAGACTTCTTCAGCAAACTTACCCTGTTCAATGGCGAGTCGAGTGCGTTCTTCTCGGTCATACACAATGTCTGTTAATGTGTGCTCATTGCTCTTCAAATTCGGTTGATAACGCTCCCCTGCTACTGTGTTGGCAAAGTAGATTTCAGGGCGGTAAATCTTCTGGAATGTTTCCATTGTGCTGATGGTGCTGATCAGTTCCAAATTGGTGTAGTCGTTCAGCAGATCGCCAAAGAAGAAGAATGCAAATGGCGCTACGCTGTTCTTCGGCATGAAATAACGCACTTGTAAGCCCATTTTCTGGAAGTACTGTTCCGTTAATGACGACTCATTCGGCTCGTATTCAACACCAAGAACTGGGTGTTGGTTGTTGGTGCGGTTATACACTTTGCTGTCTGAAACGCTCAAACAAATCACCGGAGGTTTGGCGAAGTTTTGTTGGTAAGCCTCTGATTTGATGAAAGACTTAAATATGTTGCCATGCAACTCGCCAAAATCTTCTGGTACTGAGAATTGCGATTTGCCTTTGTTGTGGTCCAGTAAACGAACGCTAAAGTCGTAATCACGCACATAAGACGAGAAGTTATTACCGACTATGCCTTCAATACGTTGGTTCGTCTTGCGATCAACAACATAAGTCTTTAACACTTCAATAGATGGAATAGCTTCGTCTGCATTTTCCATTTTGATATCCGCAGAGATGATTTCCAGCTCTACCGAGTAACGATCGCCCGTTGGGTTATCCCAACACGCCAGTTCGTTAAAACGGCGGTCAATCATGTTTAATGCGTTGCGTAAGTTCTGCTGACGGTTTTCACCGCGCGCTAAGTTCGCAAAGTTAGTTGTGATACGTGTTTTGTCTGATGGACGATAATTCTCATCAAGACAGGTCTTTTTAATTGTGAACGTAAAATTCTGAGTCATGAGCGTTATCTTCAATGTGCTTTAGATGAAATCAAAATCATCTTTCGTTAAATCCATGACTTAGTTATAACTGGCGTGCTACAAGTTTAATAACGCTATTACTTAATGTTGATTGTGAGAAAAATTCATGATCGGATGGATAAGGCGAAAAATATTTGCTCAAGAGCTAATTTGGTCGGTTTACTTGTTTCATATCCCTTGGAATGTAACGATACTGAGAACCCTCAACTCTTCTGAATACTTCGCACTTATGTCTAGAAGCCAACGACTGTTTGATTTACTGCAAATACTCCGGTGTCATAAATACCCTGTTTCCGCTGAACATCTGGCTGAGCAACTGAATGTCAGTGTGCGCACCATTTACCGTGATATTGCGACCCTGCAAACACAAGGTGCTGAAATAGAAGGAGAATCGGGGCTTGGGTATGTATTGAAGCCAACATTTACACTGCCTCCGCTGATGTTTTCAATGGAAGAGTTAGAAGCTCTTTTATTAGGTGCTGATTGGATTTCCAAACAAGCAAATGGCGAGTTTAGCGAATCGGCTAAAAACGCCATTGCAAAAATCTCAGCCGTATTGCCCCCAGATCATAAGGTCAAACATAGCCAAGAAGTCATGCGTGTTGCATCAACTATTGAAGTGCCAGAATTGACCATTGATATGTCTAAGATCCGACAGGCAATCAAACACCAATACAAAGCCAATATTAACTACCTAGATTTGAAAGGGAACTCAAGCTCACGGGTAATCTGGCCAATATTGATTGGTATGTTTCAGCAACACTATGTGTTGGTCGCTTGGTGTGAAACAAGAAATGCGTTTCGCAATTTTCGGTTAGATAGAATTGAAGATTGGCAGACACTTGAACAAAAGTACCTACCGCATCGATCTGAGTTGCTAAAAAAATGGCAACAAGAAGAAGGGATTAGCCAGCCAAAATTACGCTACTGACAAAAACTGTCACTGGGGTTCATTACATTAACAGTCAAATCTTACTGTATGACCTTTGGAGCATGTATGTTTACATTTGATTCGTTTGTTTTGTATGTGGAAGATATTGAAACCAGTAAAGCCTTCTATAGCGATGTATTTGATTGTGAAGGACACGTTTTATCACCAACGTTTGTTTCTTTCCCATTGAAAATGGGTATCAATATTGAGCTGAAGCAGTTAGCTCAAGCCGACCCGATATCCAAGGTTACCGGTGGCGGAACGGAGCTCTCTCTGATAGTTAAAGACTCAGAGACATTGCACCATCTGTTTAACCAGTGGCAATCGAAGGGCGTTGAATTCCTCCAAACACCAACAAAGGTTGTCTTTGGCCTTAGCGCAGTTGCCGTTGACCCCGATGGTCACAGAATACGCCTGTTTGTACCTAATCAATAACGACCTGCTCTATACTGGTGATTAGGTTTATTAGCCGCTACCGCGAAGAGATCTTTCATCAAAAAGCTCAACGATTGAGTCAGCCAATCTGCGCTGACTCTTCATTACCGCAAGTCGAATCGAAACAGATGTTTTTCTACATCGCCGAGCATGTTTGAATATTCCGCCACTCAGGTCTCAGAGTGAGCTTACATCTGAGGCAGCTTTTCTTCTTCTCTTAACGTCAGGACTTCATAACCCGAACTTGTGACTAATACCGTATGTTCAGATTGAGCAGAAAGCTTCTTATCTCGGGTAACCACTGTCCAGCCGTCTTTCTTGGTCTTTATTTTCGCAGTACCCTGATTAACCATAGGTTCGATAGTGAATATCATCCCCTCTTTTAACGTGAGTCCACTATTTGGCAGGCCATAATGAAGCACTTGAGGTTCTTCATGCATTTCGCGACCTATTCCATGCCCACAGTATTCTCTTACAATGCTGTACCCATGAAACTCGGCATATCGTTGTATTGCATAGCCAATGTCACCAAGTTTGGCTCCAGGCTTAACCTGTTTAATCCCTTCCCACATAGCATTGTAAGTTGTGTTAACCAACTGAACCGCGAGTGGTGAGGCTGAAGGCATCACATACATTTTGCTTGAATCTGCAATGAATCCATTCTTTTCGAGAGTAATATCTAGGTTGATAATATCGCTACTTTTTAGGATCTCAGTCTCTTTTGGTACTCCGTGGCACACCACTTCGTTGATGGATGAATTTAAGACGTACTGATAGTCATACTGCCCTTTGCTTGCAGGACGAGCATTCAGTTCATTGACGATATATTGCTCAACTTTGTTATTGATATCCATCGTTGAAATGCCAGGTTGAACGTAGTCATCAAGCATTTTAAAAACCTGAGCAAGTAATCTTCCAGATTCTCGCATCAAAGCGATGTCTTGTTCTGATTTAATCAATACTTCCTTACGCATCAGTGTACTCTTCCGCCGTCGAAACATTTGAAGCAGAAACATTCGCTGATTGCATCAGATTCGCAATGATTTGATTGAATGAAAGTTGAGGGTGTAATTCGGCTAACATGCCCATTTTGATCCAAAACTCTGCTTGTGAATTAATTGAACGTGACATAACCGAACTTGCTTTGCGAAGTTCTTCATGAAGCTCATCTGAAATTTTAACAATGCCCATAAACATACACTTAATATATAAATCGTATACGTAGTGTAATTATTTTGGATGCTGTGTCAAATCTGAAGGATCTAAGCTAGATGTTCTTTTTAGAGCATGTTAGACGTTGACCTGCTTTTCCTTATAGCAGACTATGTTCTTAGTTTTATATAGATAGTTTCCTCTAAGGGCTTGTGTGGAAAAATGACAAACTCAATTAAAAATTTGTTCTTAGGCTATCTGGAACAACTAAAAGTTGTTGTTGAAAAAGTGCCGGAAGAGTTATTTGCGGATTCCCTAACGGAAGGTATGTTCTCCCTTGAGATGAATGCACAAATAGCCGCGAACTTTCTTTTAAGGGGGTATTGCCCTTTAATCGGAAAAGATGTGATTTCCTGTACGAGCTCTCAACTTGGGAAAGAGGAAGTTCTTCGTCTCATTTCAGACGTTCATATGTTATTAAATGAATTCCCAGAAGTGACGGAGCTCGACGATAGCGTGCTGCTTTCAGATTCTGCGGGCTTCAACAACATCAACCTTCCTCAAAGCCGTTTTATATTCAGTTATATAGTTCCGAACTACATGTTCCATGTCAGCATGGTATATGCAATAGCAAGGAAAGAAGGCGTTCCACTAAGCAAAGGGGATTTTGATGGTTTACATTCCTATCCGAATGGCTTTAGCTTCATTCGATAGGTTCGCACCTTAAATTGGCACTAAAGGAGAAAAGGATCATGTTCATCGCTGTATATGAGTTTGAAGTTAAAGAGGGAAGTGAAGCCGTATTTCGGGAATCATGGCTAGAGGTGACCAAAGCCATTTATCAGCATTGTGGTAGCTTTGGCTCTCGGCTTCATCAGTCGGATGTACCGAATGTTTTCGTCGGGTATGCACAATGGCCCAATAGAGAACAATGGGAAAAAGATCATGTTATCAGCGATGAACTCTATAAGGTCTCTCGTCAAAAAATGCATGATTGTCTGCTGAGTTCGAAGACGGCCTATAAGCTTGAAGTCTGTGATGATTACCTACAACCATTCCAAGCGCAGGCATAACCAATCTCGATAACTTAAAAGAACTATGATTTAAATCACCATTCAATTTCTATCGGCGTCCCAATTCTCACTAGGCTTAAAAACTCGTCCATCTCTTGGTTGGTTAAGGCGATACAACCATTTGTCCAGTCAAAGCTTTGAATGAATTGTGGGTCTCCATCATAGCCATCTTTTAAGCCGTGCACTTTTATTTCACCGCCGGGGTCAACGCCCTCGGCCTGTGCGCGCAATTTATCTCTTAGATTCGGATAACTGATACTCATCGAACGATAGAACTGACTACTTGGCATGATGTCATCCAAATAGTAGCGCCCTTCCGGTGTCCGCTGGTCACCTTCCTGCTGCTTATGTCCGCGCGGAGATTTCCCTAAAGCGATGCGATACTCTTTAATCACTTCGCCTTGGGATACGAGATACATACGGCGTTTGGACTTATCGACTTTGACCAAATCGACTTTCCCCACTTCAGTCTTGGACAAGTGAGCTTTAATTGACGGGCCACGTAACACATTGCCCTGAGCAAAGGCTGTGCAGCTTATCAGTAATGAAAGGAATGAAATCAGTAGTCGCTGCATGTTTGTCGTTAGGTTGAGTCAGTGTCTAATGTTGAGCGTGGGTCATTATTAACCAATGTAGTCCCACGTTTTTAGTTGTCATTCTCTATCAATGATAGCCAGACTTTGCTCAATCTATCGCAGTTTCTGTCAGTCGAAAAGCAAACAAACGCGGCGATGTTAACTCCAACTGACTAGCTTACTCTTTCTAAAAGCGCTAACACCTCAGCATGGTTGGTATGTGGGAACATATCAAACCACTGAACTTTCACCACTTTGTAGCTTGGTAAGTTCTTCACGTCTTCATTCATGGTGTGAGGATTACAGCTTGAGTAGACAATATGCTTTGGCGCAAGCGCTTCCAGTTGGTCCGTCAAACTGCTACCAAGGCCTCTGCGTGGCGGGTTAACCAATACCAAATCAGGCGCATCATTTTGAGAATGTGAAAACTGAGCGGAATCTAACGCGGCAAAACTCAGGTTATCGATACCCATCTCATGCGCAGATCGTTTTGCGCTGGCAATGGCTTCCGGCTCAATCTCGATACCAATCACTTCAGTCGTTGGTGTAGAACAATGCAGCGCAAATCCGCCAACACCACAGAACAGATCCCACATTTTGCTTGGCGAAATTTCTCTTACCCAATCTCTAGCCGTCGCGTATAGCGCCTGTGCGACTTTCGGGTTGGTCTGGAAAAAGCTCTTAGGTCGAATTACCAGTGGCACATCGTTGAAGCGCTCAATCAGATACTCTTGCTCGGTCAAAAAGATCTCTTCATCACCTTCCAAACGCGCCATGTGTACTGGCTGAATATTCACTGATACCACTTCTATAGCAGGAAAATCTTCAAGTAATCTAGGCAGATTGATGGTGATACGAGGCAACACCTCTTTACTACGCGCAACAAAACGCAACATGAACTTACCACCATGCTCACTGCGAGTTAGCAAGATGAATTTCAGTTCACCTTTCTTTTTGATTTTGTTGTACGGGGGAATACCGGAAGTGCGAATCCAGTTTTGCAGATACGCCAGTAAATCCTGCATATCTTGCGGATACAAAGGACAATGCGTTAAAGAAAGTGGCTCACCATTGAGCGTATTTTCGATACCCAAAATTGGCGCATGAGCTGCGCCAAGCACAACCATTTTTGCTTTATTTCTGAAGCGAGTTTCACTGCTAGTGACAGGCGACAACCACTGCTCTGAATTAAGCTCAGCCAACAGCGTTTTCAATTCGGCATCTTTTACAGAAACCTGTTGTTGATAAGGCTGAGCGCAGTTCGTGCAGGAAGTACATAGTTGCTGAGTAAAGAACTCGCATTGCATAGCAGTGGTCACCAAATTTCGAAAAGCGCTAGTCTATTCGCCTAGCGACAAATCGCCAAATAAATATTTCACCTAAATACTCATGTGTCGCCGCGAGGCAAACAAGCCTAGCCTAACGCAACAAATTCATGCTGTATTTCGGTTTATTTACCGCGCACTTTATGGATAACTTCCATAACCGCGACAACAATTAAACCTGCTGCCACACCAATGGCTCCATTCAGTAACGTTGGAACCAGCGCATTAACTAAAGTGAGGTCAGGCAGTTTCATAATAATAGGCTCAACCCAATGATGAATAAACGGCACGTTGTGCACAACGATACCGCCACCGACTAAAAACATCGCGGCAGTGCCAACCACAGTCAGACCTTTCATCAGTTTAGGCGCGAAAGCAACCAGCACACCACCCAGCTTTGCCATTAACCCTTCGCCTTTGGATTTTCTCTCAAGATAAAAACCGAGATCATCCAGCTTTACAATGCCAGCCACCAAACCATAAACTCCGGCGGTCATGACCATCGCAATTAAACTCACGACGATAATTTGCGTCATCATTTCTTTGCCTTGAACCGTGCCCAAAGCAATCACAATAATTTCAGCAGACAGAATAAAGTCGGTACGAATCGCGCCACTGATTTTGCTTTTTTCATACTCTTCAATGCTTACTTGTTGCAACTCCGCCATCGCCTCTTCTGGTTCTTTCTTTGGCGTGGAGTGAAACAGTTTCTCCAGCACTTTTTCTGCGCCTTCAAAGCAAAGAAACAAACCACCGAGCAGCAGTAAAGGCATAATCAGCCAAGGAACAAATGAACTGATCACCAATGCAGCAGGTACTAAGATCAGTTTGTTACGAAATGACCCTTTCGCCACCGACCATACCACTGGGATTTCGCGCTCTGCGGCTACACCAGACACTTGTTGAGCATTCAGTGCTAAGTCATCCCCCAGCACACCTGCGGTTTTCTTTGCTGCCACTTTCGACATCACAGCAACATCGTCGAGTACGGTTGCGATGTCGTCTAATAAAGTGAGTAAGCTAGCTCCAGCCATATGACATTCTCTTTTTGGGTTTGTATAAAACAAGAGGTAACATAGCAGCCTGTCAGAAATGATGAAACATCTTTAATAACGCTCATCCCATGGCATGAGAATAATTATTCCAAGGAAAGTAATGAACAATTCAC
Organism: Vibrio diazotrophicus; assembly: GCF_038452265.1. Classification (NCBI taxonomy): domain Bacteria; kingdom Pseudomonadati; phylum Pseudomonadota; class Gammaproteobacteria; order Vibrionales; family Vibrionaceae; genus Vibrio; species Vibrio diazotrophicus. The sequence goes on along the minus strand of NZ_CP151843.1, from coordinate 162,592 downwards.
AAGCTTACCCAATCGGAACCCCTGGTCAAAAATGGGGAGAGGCTGAACGCCTACAATGGCGAGCGACAACAACCATCAAACGCGAATATCAGCAAGAAGTTGTGCCCAAAATTAAAGCGTTAGAAAACGAATTTGTTGTGGAGCAATACGGTGCTTTGTCTTATGACAAAGAGCGCTACCCGCTGTTCTCAATCAAAAGCAAAAACTGGCAAGCGAACAAACCAACCGTGTTGATTACTGGCGGTGTTCACGGCTACGAAACTAGCGGTGTACATGGCGCACTTAAGTTTATGGCAAACGAAGCTAAACGCTACAAGCAGCACTTCAATATTATTGCTGCGCCTTGCGTCAGCCCTTGGGGATACGAAACCATCAACCGCTGGAACCCTAATGCGATTGATCCAAACCGTTCGTTCTATGCTGACAGCCCAGCAGAAGAGTCAGCAAACCTAATGGCATTGGTAGCAAGCCTGCCTCAAGAAGTTTTAGTTCATATTGATTTGCATGAAACAACAGACACAGATGAAACCGAGTTTCGCCCTGCTTTAGCCGCTCGCGATGGCATCGACTACGAAGCCGACAGCATTCCAGACGGTTTTTACACCGTTGGCGACACTGAATTGCCTCAGCTGGAATTCCAAGCGGCAGTTATTGAATCTGTTGCGAAAGTAACACACATTGCGCCAGCAGACGCGAACGGACAGATCATCGGTTCAGATGTGGTTCAACATGGTGTGATTCTTTACCCAATGAAGAAGCTTGGCCTATGTGGTGGTGTAACAAATTGCCAATACGGCACTACAACGGAAGTCTACCCTGATAGCCCGAAAGTCACTGATGAAGAATGTAACGATGCTCAGGTTGCTGCAGTAGTTGGTGCTCTGGACTATGTGATCCGTCAGCTAGCTAACCAATAACCGTACATCTTATATCACTCTCGCCAATGTATAGCGTATTTTAAATTGACCTATGCTTGGCGATTGGTGAGACTAGCAGGATAAATCAATAAGTAACGTCAGAGGCCTTTATGATTATCCTGCACCATCTCGTTCAATCTCGCTCTAATCGCATTGCGTGGTTATTAGAAGCGTTAAATCTTCCTTACGAAATTAAAGTTTATCAGCGCGACCCTAAAACCTACGGCGCGCCAGAGTCACTCAAGCAAATCGACCCGCTGGGTAAATCGCCGGTTATTACCGATGGCGAACTGGTAATTGCTGAATCTGGCGCAATCATTGAATATCTGATTGATACCTACGACACCGAGCAACAGTTCAGACCTAAAGATCCCAAAGCTCTGTTAGATTACCGTTACTGGTTGCACTTTGCTGAAGGCTCAATGATGCCTTTGTTGGTAATGCGACTGGTTTTATCAAAAGCGGTCGATAAACCAATGCCGTTCTTTATTAAACCTGTGATTAAAAAGTTTGTGCAGGCGTTAAACCAATACTTCATTGACCCAAGAATAATTCCTCAACTCAAGTTGGTGGATAAGCATCTTTCTAATAACAAATGGTTTGCTGGTGATGAACTTTCTGGCGCAGATTTCCAGATGGTACTAGCTCTGCAACTTGCCACTGCACGTTGTGACATGTCTCCTTACCACCACATTAAGAAGTACATAGAGCAAGTTGAAAAAGTAGAAAGCTATCAAAAAGCGATGAAAAAGCTCAGCGAATAGCCAGTTACAACAAACGGTTTTTATACTGCTCCGGCGTCTGTCCGGAGTATTTTTCACATCATGGTTGATTGTTTAAATCACATAAAGATTTAATCCATCCTCAAAATAGACAAAAAGCTGGCTCCCCTGCGACAAGTCCTTTGGGTCGAAAGTTCTTATCAAGGAGCCAGCTTTTTAGTTCCGCGCATATCTTATTTTGTTCAGATTATTCAGCGATTTTTTCCAGCACTCGAATGAGCATTTTGATGCGAGGCTCTATGGATTCAAGTAGCAGATACTCTTTGTCGCTATGGAATCCTGCGCCAATAGGTCCAAAACCATCGAGGGTCGGAATTCCAAGTATGGCTGTATGATTGGCGTCAGAACCACCACCCGCTTCTTTCCAGTTAATGTCGATAGACAGCTCTTGAGCCGCTTTCTCTACTAGCGCCATCAACGGCTCCGTTTTCGGACCATGGATCATTGAAGGTTTATAAGCTTCGCGTTCCAAGTTAATCGTTACGCCGTCAGTGAAAGGCATTTCAACCAACCCATTCAGTTTTTGATCGATCTCTTGATACTCTTCGTTGTTCCAAAAACGTATGTCGACAATCGCTTCAGCATGTTCAGATACGACATTCGCCCCCGAGCCACCAGAGACAATACCAACGTTCAATGTGGTGCCTGAATGGAAATTGGTCATTGCGTTAACCGCTAAAATCCAATGAGCCATTTCGGTGATAGCACTACGACCATTTTCAGGTTCATTACCTGCGTGCGCTGCAACACCTTTAAACGAAATTTTGTAGCGAGCCATCCCTTTGCGAGCTTTCACTAACCCGCCATCTGCTCTTGCCGCTTCCAAAACCAGTACATTTTTAGCCAGTTTTGCGACCGATTGGATCCACTCAACAGAATCCAATGAGCCTTTCTCTTCATCGGGATTCATACAAATACCGATGGACAGCTTACTCAACACTTCTGAATCCAAATTGCGCAAAGCATAAACCATGTTAAGAAGCCCAGATTTCATGTCTGAAACACCCGGACCATACGCTTTTTCGGCGTCTATTGACATAGGGCGCTGCGCTGCGGTACCAACGGGAAAAACCGTATCCATGTGACCAACAAGTAGCACATCGATCTGCTCTAAATCTGGCTTATTGCGAATCTCTAAACCAACGCCAGCTCTACCACATTCAATTCGTTTAATGTGCCAATTGGACATAGCATTAAACTTTTCCTCAAATTGTGAAGCAACGAACTCAATACCTGCTGTTGTATAAGTTCCGCAATCAACGTTAATTAACGGACGTAACTCTTCAAGATATTCTTCAATAGAAAACTTCATCTTAACTCCTAGATACTTATAGCACCGTCTTTGCTCTATGAAGCGATGCGTCGATATTCACAGTATTGCGCCTGCCAAAACTCCTCCTCAAGGCGCTCTGAGAGTCGCTCTTCAGTTCTGTCTGTTGCTTTCCCTTGCTGCACGGCTTTCTTCGCGACCTCAATCGCTATCTTTCGCGACACGTTTTGAATATCACTCAGTGGCGGTAAAAGCTGCTTCCCGCCTTTCAACATCGGCGACATTGATGCCAACGTCATGCTCGCCTGTTGTAGCATTTCATTGGTTACTCGATTGGCATTTGCACTGATAACACCCAAGCCAATCCCAGGAAATATGTAGCTGTTGTTACACTGCGCGATAGGGTATTTAACGCCCTTATACACAACATCAGGAAATGGGCTGCCAGTGGCAACAATGGCGCGGCCATCAGTCCAAGTAATGATATCAGTAGGCTTCGCTTCGACACGGCTAGTGGGATTTGATAACGGCATTACAACAGGACGCTCACACCCAGCGGCCATCGCTTCGATGATCGGTTGATTAAATAAACCAGGCACACCTGTTACGCCGATTAATACGTCAGGTTTCGCTTTCTGAATAACATCTAGCAAGCTGATTTCCGTATTCGCATCAACCTCCCACTGGGTACGAATAGAGGTTGGTTGTGCCAAAGACTGTTGGAAAGAGAGCAATCCCGTCATTCCCTGCTCTAACAATCCCCAGCGGTCAACCATGAAGATCTGCTCTCGGGCTTGTTGCTCACTGATACCTTCATAGACCATTTGAGCAATAATGGCTTCGGCAATGCCACAACCGGCAGAACCCGCTCCCGCGAAAACCACTTTTTGTTGGGACAAGGGTTTTCCCGTCACATTTGCTGCCGCAAGTAAAGTACCCACAGTTACCGATGCGGTGCCTTGGATATCATCATTAAAACAGCAAAACTTATCTTGATAACGCTGTAAAAGAGGCATTGCGTTGGTTTGAGCAAAATCTTCAAATTGGATCAAAGCATCTGGCCAACGTTGACGAATTGCTTTCAGACAATCGTCGACAAAATCGTAGTATTGTTCACCCGACACACGCGGATGACGCCACCCCATGTACATTGGATCAGAAAGTAACGCGGAATTATTCGTACCGACATCCAATACAATCGGTAAGGTATGTTCTGGGTTAATACCTCCACACGCGGTGTACAGAGCTAACTTCCCAATAGGGATACCCATGCCACCAATGCCTTGGTCACCGAGACCGAGAATGCGTTCTCCATCCGTAATAACGATAACTTTGACATCTTTGTTTGGAGCGTTATTGAGGATTTCTTCTAGTTCATCTTGTTCTTCGTAACTAAGAAACAGACCTCGGTTACGACGATAGATTTGAGAAAACTTCTGACATGCATCACCTACTGTTGGTGTGTAGATGATCGGCATCATCTCCTCGATATGTTGATCAATGAGCTTAAAATACAGAGTTTCATTGGTATCTTGGATATTTCGTAGATAGATATGTTTATCTAACTCTGATGAGAACAATGAAAACTGCTCGTACGCTCGGCTTGCTTGTTCTTCAATACTTTCAATATTGGCTGGTAACAACCCTGATAAGTTAAAACTTTTACGCTCTTCAGATGAAAACGCGCTGCCTTTGTTCAGCAAGGGCGTATTCAGTAGGGTATTTCCAGCCTGTCTGACAAACATTTTCTTTGGCATTACCCTATTACCTCTCGATACTGTTCAACGGTTTCATCAATCAAAGCGTCATTACAACCAAGGTAATTTTTAGGGTCACATGCAGCATCAATTTCTTCTGTGGTTAAAATGGCTGAAACTTCCGGATCTAGCGCTAACACTTCATTTAAGCTGCCCATTTCAGGTGCATTGGCAATAGCCGCTTTCACCTTGTTGTAGCCGTCACCTCTGCCGACTTTTTCTGCCACTTTCATCATCACCGCTTCAGACATCACGAAGTTTCGCGAAGCAGCGAAGTTCTCCAGCATTTTTGATTCATTCACAATCAAGTTCGCAATCAAGCGATGAGCTCGCTCTAACGAAGTCGATACAGCTAATGCAGCTTCAGGCACTAAGCTCCAGTTCAGCACACGCATAGAGGCAGAACGTACATCTTGTTGATCCATGAGATTTGGCGCGCCACTTGCGTACATCCACCCCATACGAGAAAGGGTTTGAATCATGTTTGCAGCACGAGGGTTGGCTTTATGCGGCATTGCGCTTGAGCCACCACCGCCTTCGCCTTCGCGAACTTCTGCAATTGAGGCTCGCCCCATCATTTCTGTGTCGTTAGCGATGCGACATAGAGTGCCATGGATAAGTGCGAAGAATTGAATCAATTCAACCACATGATCCATACTGGCATTACCTAATCCTTTCGGTTCAGTCAAGCCTAACTCAGCGAACAGACCTTTGCGCATCTCTAAACCTTGGGAGCCAATCGATGACAAGTTTCCAATCGCACCACCATAAACTCCGGTAGTTACACGAGCATACATTTCATCAAGACGTTTGACGTGACGAGTCACTTCCAACAAATAACTGCTTACTTGCAAACCCCATGTGGTTGGCAGTGCATCCATAGCATTGGTGCGAGCAACCATTACGGTATGTTTATGTTTCAAAGCCATCTGCTGTAGATGATCACCTAAGGTGGTCAACTGCACACGAATTAAATCCATTGTTTGCTTGATGCGCATAGCTAGGCCAGTATCAAGAAGATCTTGGGTTGTACCACCCCAATGCAAATATTTTTTTACGTAGTCGTCGCCTTGTTCAGAAAGTTGGTCAACCAAAGGTTTGATGGCCATTCCGACCGTTTGTGTATCGTGAGCAAGGCGAGCCCAGTCGATATTTTCAATACGGCAAACCTTAGTAATTGAAGCAACTGCTGGTTGGGGAATTAACCCCAACTCAGCTTGCACTTTGGCAATAGAAACCTCAAAAGTTAACCATGTACGGATCAAGTTGTTATCTGACCAAACTTGCTTCATCTCTTTTTGCGTGAACAGCGGTGAGTAAAGTGTTGAGTCAAAAACAGAAACGTTTGAACCATGCATATTGATTTCCTATGCTCCAATAAAGGTAATGATGAGAAGAGTCAGCAATCCACCAATCATTGGGATAGCTGTACGTTTAACAAGTTCTGTCGGTGGTACACCCGCTACGCCTGCACAAGCAATCACTACACCTGCAACTGGTGAAAATGAGCGGAAGATACCAGCAGAAAGCTGCATTGGAAGCGCCAGTGCTGCCGTTGATACGCCGACATGAGCTGCAACATCCGGAGCTAAGTTAGAGAAGCTGAAAAATGCTGCATTGCCTGAACCTGATAGCAACGCCGTTACACCGATAATTGCCACAAGCAGAATAACCATCAGCATATAGCCAAAACCTAGATGTGTTGCTAAGCCTAACATGCCAGAGATAAAACCAATTGCTGTTAAACCAATCACAAATGTTTGAGCTGCGATGATCAAAGATACAACGCTTGCGAACACATCACCCATACCTTGCAGGTAAACTTTCAGCGATGCAGCCACTGCGCGGCCGTCTTTCGAGTAAATAAAATCACACAACATTGCTACGCCTAAGCTAATAAACATTGCTGTCACCACATCGATCTTAATTGAGGTAATGGCAAATTTGCTGAAAGTCAGTAGCAATGCTAGAGGAAGTACAGGTAACACAGAGAACCATAGTGGTGCTGGGCGAGAGTTGTCTTCTTTAGCATTAAGTTCATAAGTAACACCGTTTGCTTCATCACGTTTGTCAAACCACTTTTGGCAAACAAAGTGCAGAGCAGCAATCACAACCGCAACACAAACACCAACGAACAACTGATGTTGAACAAAGTAAGCAGCCGCATCAATACCAATCACTTCTGCCGCTTTGTTTGAAGCACCAGATGCAGGACCTAAGTCCAAACAAGCGGTTGTTGCCAGCACCGCTGCAACCGAAGCTGGCGTACAACCGATACCCACAAGTACTGGATACAGTGCAACCAAAAGCAGCATTGCCAAGCCAACAGCACTTGGAATAAATACGTTTAAGAACTGACCCAAAATGTAGGTTAACGCCAAAATGATATATGGGTTACGAATGGCAGAAAGCGGTTTAGTGGTGACTTTAACCAATGCATTGGCTGCGCCGATATGTCCCATGTATTTTGAAAAACCACCTACAGCCATAATGATCAAACCGAGGTTAGCGAGTGTAGACGAACTAATGGTTTTAATAACTAGGAAAAAATCCACCGCTGTGGCACCAGAAGGCTTAGCCCCTTTTGGTAAGAATTCTGGGCCGCCAACCAACGCCCCAACTATCATCATCAGTAAACCCGCGCCAAACAACACAGCCTGAGTGTTATATTTCTTAACTATTAAGTATCCTGCCCCAAATACGATAGGCAGAGCGAGTAGAGCAATCATTTGTTCACCTTTTTATAGTAGTAAGTCTCCTTATATTGGTGACCCAACATAAATAACAATATGGGAACCTGTTTTTCCCATATAAAAGTGTGAAGCGTTTAAAAATTCTTAATTAGATGCGCTAGATTAAACACAAACTAAAAATTCTAACGTAGCAATTTAATTCAACAACCTCGCGAATACCTTAAGAACGAATTATTACAAAAAGTAATCACATGTATTATCTACAAAGATAATTAGAGCGTTACGCCTCCTAGGTATTATGATGAGAAATCGTTTTTCTCACTTTCTATTTTTCACCTAGTTCAGACACACCAAGAACGTTGCGTAAATCACAAATCAAGCCCAATTAATTTATTTCACCATAAAAAATAATAAATAAAAATACACATATAAATTAACCGAGCATGAATTCTTACTTAAAAAATAGACAAATATGAAGTTAATCAAACTTTATTTAGGGAAGATTAATTTCCCTTACATTTTAAAAAACATGCAATCTAGGATGCAATTTCCAATAACAAATAAGGAAAGTTGCAGCAATGGTAACGAATAAAAAACTCTTAACTCTCATTATCTCTACCCTTTGTTTCTCAGGAATGGCTCAAGCACAAAACGTCTACAAAGACGATACCAATAGCCTTGATATTTATGGTCGACTTGAAGCTCAAATCGCTCATGGTGATGAGAGTTTTGCTTCAGAAGATGACTTGGCTGGTCGCATGAGCGGCCGTTTAGGCTTCGACATGAGCAGAGAGCTAAGCGCCGTTGAAAACACTAGAGTATTAGGTAAGTTTGAATGGCAAGTCCGAACTGAAAAAAATGACACTCGCTTTGACGCAGGAGAAAGTTTGGAAGCTCGTTATAACTATCTAGGAATAGAAAATGATAAATTCGGCACTTTAATTTTTGGCCGAACGAAAAACCCTTTGTATCAAGTAATGAAGATTACTGATAAATATAAAAACTTCACTCCTGGTATCTATAACTTTGGTTTATCTTCAATAGATACTTCTTATTCATATAATCGCCAAGATTCCACATTGCAATATGAAGGAAAATTTGGAATTCATGAAATTCAAGCTGCCTACGTTATTGGAAACAATGAAAATGAACGCTTAGATAACGGCATAATGGCAAGTTATCGTATGAATTATAAAAGCGATGGATTCAGAGTTTCTCCAGCAATTGCATTTAGCCAGTTCAACCGAGACAGTGAAAGTACAGCTACATCTCGTGAACAGCATGATCAAATTATCGCCGGCATTGAACTTTCACTTAATAATTTCTCATTTGGTATTACTGCTGATTATATAAATATCGACACTGACAATAATAGCAATGAAAAATATTTTGGTATTGACTCAATTGTTGCTTACCAATGGGACAACTTCAAAATTCTTGCAGGTTACAGCTTCTTAGACGAGGATGGTGAAGATATCTATGAAAAAGAAGACTGGCGTATTGAAGGGCAATGGACTTTGGCGAGTCGTACATACCTTTCTGTGACGTACGATCGTGAAATTGCCGCAAAAAATGCCGACAGCGACGATGACGCAATCATTGTTGGACTCCGTTACGACTTCTAAGGACTAAACGACATGAACAGTAAAATAAAGAGCTCTTTGCTTGCAGCAGCGTTAATGTTTGGTAGCAGCTCAGTGTACGCTGACATCCTCATTGCCCCATCTCCAACAGTTAAAATGGACGGTGAAAACAAAGTTGTCGCTATTTATGGCAATTCTTACACGCACTACAACAACAACCTTAATACTCGTTTACGTGATTTAACTCGTTCATTGCTGCCTGACAACGCGAAAGGTTACAGCTACCGCGGCATTACGATTTCTAGCGGACAATTGGGCTGGCATGAACCTAATTTGCGCTTCCAGAACACGTTAAAAGCTTGGGATGTGGTCATTCTACAAGGCAACTCGATGGAGCCGATTAGTAACAAAAGTGAATCAAGGGAGTACTTCCAAACTTCCGCAAAATCTATGGCGAAAATTGCTCATGATGCAGGCTCAAAGGTGGTCTATTTCATGACATGGGCGCAAAAGGCACATCCTGAACAAACTCAAGCGTTGGCAAAGGCTTATGACGAAATCGCTCTGGAGACGGGAGGCTACGTAGCCCCAGTTGGCTTGGCATTTGCCAATAGCCTTCAACAACATCCAGATATCGAACTCTATCATAGTGATGGTAAGCACCCTTCTTTAGCGGGTACTTATCTGGCAGCTTCGGTATTCTTTGCCACACTTTACAACCAATCACCGATAGGTGGTGATGTACCTGTAGATAGTGATATGTCGCCAGATATAGCGAAGAAACTACAAGCAATAGCGTGGAAAACGGTGCAAAATTACCAATCTCAACGTTAATCGTACCGGTCTTCTTCTTGGAATAAGAAGAAGACCTTTTTAACTTGGTCAACTTTCACAGAACGTAAACTTAAACCCTTGAGACTCTGTGTTACTCTGCGCAATCTCAGAAAAACAACGGTTAAACTTCCATGAAAGATCATCTTGATTTGACAACTTATAAGCAGTTAGCAGAGAAACTACAACCTTACACAGAGTCAGAAGCAGCACTCAACTCTTTCATCATCAATCATTTTGAAGAACTTTCGTACTATGGAATTATCGATTTAGCGCAAAAGGCTAGAGTAAGCAAAGCCACCATTGGACGCTACCTCAACAAACTTGGCTTCACTGGCTATGCAGCGTTTAAGAGTGCGCTCAAGAGAGAGCTCATTACTCACACTATGGTCTCTCCAATAGAGGCAAATAAGTCCAAGCAGACCAGCCAAATCAGTGATATCAAATCCGAAGCACAACGCTATATTGGAAATGTTAGCCAACTGATTGAGCAGTTTTCCAAAGACCTCAATATGGAAAACCTAGAAAGTCTTGCAAAGATGATCATGGATAAAGAAAGGACTATCTATGTTGTTGGCCCAGCGTCTTCATACGCTCTAGCTATCCATTTTTCAACATTACTGAAATACAGCCGCTCAAATGTTGTCTTGCTGCCTTTGGATAAGGGAGATCTACCTAAAGCTCTGCTTGGAGTAAGTGATAAAGACGTTTTGATTGCTTTTTCATACTACCGGTTTAATCCGGATGTGCTGAATATTACAAAACTCTTCAACCTCAAAAATGCGCATGTCACGGTAGTGACGAACACGCACTCCAACCCTTACAGCATATATAGTGATGTTCAGTATGTACTGCCCAGTGATGTCGACTCAATATTCCACAGCCGCACCATTGGTTTCCTTTTTGTTGAACTGCTGCTGTTTCTCGTCCAGAGAGAATCGAATGGTGATGACAACTTTGAGGAGCTTGAAGAACTGTTTAAGTTCTTTGGCACCTTTTCTTCCCTTGAATTTAAGTAGCGTTCTACTTCACAACTATTGATGAGTTTGAAGAGGAACTACTACAACAAACGGTTCTTATATTGCTCCGGCGTCTGGCCGGAGTATTTTTTAAACATGGCAATAAACGGGCTGGCTTGGTTGTATCCCAAGGTTAAGGCGACCTCTTTGACCGAGTGTCCACTTCGGAGTAAGTCCATTGAGTGCAGATAGCGAACACGCAAGCGCCACTCAGTAAAGCTCATGCCGAGTTCTGCCTGACAATATCTGGCGAGCGTTCGCTCGGTAGTGTGTACTCGCTCAGCCCACTGCTGCAAGCTGGTGTTATCGGTCGGGTTCTCTTCTACCGCCGCTAAAATCGGTGCCAAATATTTGTGGTGGCTGGACGGCAAAAAGTGCTGCTGCATTTCGCGTGTCGCAAGTTGGTCAATCAATACCTGCAACAGACGTTTGTCTTCGACACTTTCCGCCACACCGATTTCACGCATGCGAAAGTCATCAATGATAGCGGTCACTATCGGAGTCACTTTAATCAGGCTCGTTTTGGTCGGGAAAGCGTGTGTCATTTCGGCTGAAATATTGATGGAACAATAATCCAGAGGCTTACGGTTAAAACTCTTGTGTCGAGTGCCTGCTGGAACCCAAATTGCGAGATGAGGTGGAGCAAGAAAACGGGTGTCTTCCGCTTCCATTTCCAATATGCCACCAGCAATTAACTGAACTTGCCCCCAAGCGTGGCTGTGTACGCGCGTTTCCGTATTCGACAAAAACGCTTCGAAGTTCATGAATACGTCTGAAGGCGCTTTAGCAATTGCTAGTGAAGGATGAAGATTTCTCGCCTGTTTTTTCACTCTGCTTTCCTTGTCGAGCTATGTTCCTAAAGAACTATGTCTTTTTAACGATATTTATCAGGTTAAAGACTTTAAACGAGATGAAAGCAGATATCAAAACCCTAGCGTAGATAAATGAAGAAATAGCCTCTATCGGCTTCATTTTGGCTGCATAGCCAAGAGTTTAGTGGTTATAATGCGACCTTCATTTGGCTGAAAGTAAAGGATTACAGTGACATGACGGACTCGACAACGAAAGGGGATGGGAGCAACGAAGCCCTGTTGATCATTGATATGCAGATAGGCTGTTTCCACACACCAAGACACGACAGAGAAGGCGTTATTTCAAGAATCAATAAGCTTTCTCATGCTTTCCGCGCCAAAAACTTACCCGTTATTTTCATTCAGCATAACGGTATTAAAGAAAACTACTTATTGCCGGGTACAGAAGATTTTGAAATCGTCAGAGAGCTTGTCATCAGTGATGCAGATTACACCGTCGAGAAAACCGTTAATGGCGCTTTTTATCAGACAAATTTGAAAGAGCTTTTAGACTCATTAAATGTTGGAACCCTTTATATCACAGGGTTGGCGACTGATTTTTGTGTTAACGCAACCATTCACACCGCACTGGTAGAAGACTTTAATATTGTGGTGGTTTCCGATTGTCATACAACGGCTGACAAACTGGAAATGAGCGCAAGTGACATCATCAAATTCCATAACTTCATATGGTCTAACTTAACGCCGACCGAAGGTGTTATTTCGCTTAAAACCCACGAAGAAGTACTGAGCTAAATCGCGCTACGGATTAGCTTGTCTCTGATAGGGGTTATCCCTCAAATAAAAGAGCCTGCGAGTGATTTCACCAACTCGCAGGCTCTTTTGCTAATAAGGTCTGAGTGAGAACTTATTACGCGTTAACCACTTCTAGAATGATTTTTTCTAGTTTATCCAAACCTTCATTAAGCACATCGAACTCAATGGTCAGCGGTGGTAGCAGGCGAATCACGTTCGCTTTCACACCACAAGAAAGCAGGATCAGACCGTTCTCTTGAGCTTTGCTGATCACCGCTTTGGTGACATCTTGCAAAGGAGCGCCTGATTGCGGATCCGTAAACTCAATCGCCATCATCGCGCCCGTGGTGCGGATTTCACCAATCGCAGGTACAGACTGCTGTAGCTTGCTCATGCGAGCGTTTACCACTTCACCAATGCTCATTGCTTTGGTACACAAATCTTCTTCTTCGATGATTTTCAGCACTTCTAAGCCAGCTACACAACCCAGTGGCGAGCCAGCATACGTACCACCAAGGCCGCCCGGTAAGGCTGAATCCATCACATCTGCTTTACCTACAACAGCAGAGATTGGGAAACCGCCAGCAATACCTTTCGCCATGGTCATCAGATCCGGTTCAATGCCCAAGTATTCCGTTGCAAACATTTTACCTGTGCGAGCAAAGCCTGTTTGGATTTCATCAGCAATCAGAACGATACCGTGTTTGTCACAGAGTTTACGCAGACCTTGTGCAAATTCTCTTGGCGCTTGGTAGAAACCGCCCTCGCCTTGCACAGGTTCAAAAATGATCGCTGCAACGCGTGCAGGTTCGATATCACATGCAAACAGATCTTCTAGTGCCTGCAGGCTCTGCTCGACACTGATACCGTGGAAAGCGTTCGGGTAAGGCGCATGGAAAATCTCACTCGGGAAAGGACCAAAGCCCACTTTATAAGGTGCAATTTTGCCAGTTAAGCCCATTGTCATATGTGTACGACCGTGGAAACCACCTTTAAAAGCAATAACACCGCTACGACCAGTATGCGCACGCGCCACTTTCACTGCATTCTCTACCGCTTCTGCACCTGTAGTTAAGAAGATGGCTTTTTTCTTAGTATCACCCGGAGCCAACTCGGTCAGCTTTTCCGCTAGCTCAACGAATGAAGCATAAGGCGTGACCATCGCACAGGTATGAGAGAAGTTATCTAGCTGAGCTTTCACCGCTTCACTGATTCGTTTGTTGGCATGTCCTGTATTCGTTACTGCGATACCGGCTGCAAAATCGATGTACTTGTTGCCTTCCACATCCCATACATAGGCATTTTCAGCTTTTTCTACATATAGGGGATACAGAGCGCCCATCCCTTGAGCAATGACCTGACTTCTTCTTTGGTGTAGTTGTTGGTTTGTCATTTTTTCGTCCTTAAATTAGTTTCCGCCAAAGCACAGGTATTTCACATCCATGTATTCATCGATGCCTTGCTTCGCGCCTTCACGTCCGATACCAGATTGTTTCACACCACCAAATGGTGCGACTTCAGTAGAGATTAAACCTTCGTTGATGCCCACCATGCCGTACTCAAGCGCTTCGGCAATCTTCCATACACGGTGAATGTTTTGACTGTAGAAGTAAGAAGCCAAGCCGTAGATAGTGTCATTCGCCATTTCGATCAGTTGATCGTCGTTATCAAAACGAATCACAGGCGCAACTGGTCCAAAAATTTCTTGCGAGACGATCGTCATATCGTGAGTCACATCTTTCAGCACTACAGGTTGCATGAACAGACCATCTAACTGGTGCAATTCAGACACAGGTTTCGCGCCTTGCTCAATGGCTCCATCAATCAGTGCTTGGATATTTTGTTTTGCCGATTCACTGATCACTGGACCAATGTTCACGCCAGCTTCCAAGCCGTTACCGACTTTCAGTTTCTGTACTGCAGCATCAAACTTAGTGACGAAATCGTCATACACTTTGCTGTGAACATAGAAGCGGTTAGCACACACGCAGGTTTGCCCCGCGTTGCGGAACTTAGAAGCAATCGCGCCGGTGACCGCGGCATCAATATCTGCATCATCAAACACGATGAAAGGCGCGTTGCCACCCAGCTCCATAGAGGTGCGTTTGATATCCGCAGCGCTTTGCTGCATTAGGATACTGCCGACCTGAGTAGAGCCAGTGAACGAAAGCTTACGAATCAGAGGATGTGTTGTGAAAATACCGCCCACTTGACGAGAAGTTTCACCCAGAACCACCTGCAACACATCGCGAGGAATGCCTGCCTGATAAGCCAACTCTGCCACTGCAAATGCAGAAAGAGGGGTTGATTCCGAAGGCTTAACGATAAAACTACAACCTGCCGCCAAAGCTGGGCCTGCTTTACGAGTAATCATCGCAATTGGGAAGTTCCACGGCGTAATTGCACAGGCAACACCGATAGGTTGCTTGATGGTCACTAAGCGTTTGTCTTTACTCGGGGCTGGAATCGTTTCGCCGTAAGTGCGTTTTGCTTCTTCAGCAAACCATTCGATAAAGCTCGCGCCATATACCACTTCACCCTGAGCTTCCGCCAACGGCTTACCTTGCTCAAGCGTCATAAGACGACCAAGATCTTGTTTGTTATCCAGAATCAATTGATTCCATTTTTGTAGCAACGCCGAGCGCGCTTTCGCTGGCATCGCCGCCCACTCTTTCTGAGCGACACTCGCTCGTTCAATGCCATTGAGAATGTCGCTTTCTGCTGACATCGGTGCATAACCAATGACTTCGCCTGTGGCTGGGTTAGTTACCGCTATCCCTTCCGCTTCATTCGACACCATAAACGAAAGAAGGCTTTTGTTTTGTATCTGTTGCATGGTCAATCCTTATGATGACTTTGCTGCGTTGCTCAGAAGATTTCACCGACTGAACAACACAACTTTAAATTACGCTGGGATCTGCTGAGTGATGCAGTGGATGTTCCCACCGCCCAAAAGAACCTCTCTGGACGGAATACCGATAATCTGATGGTTCGGCATCGCCGCGCTCAAAATCTCTACCGCTTGTGCGTCTGTATTTTTATCAAGCAGTGGCAAAAACACATGATTATTGACGATAAGAAAATTCGCGTATGAAGCGCTTAGCCTTTCTCCTGCGCTGCGATTCATACCAGAACTCACATCAATCCCGCTCACTTCGTTCTCGCTATAGTGTAGTGGTCCCGGCAGTGGTAACTTCACGATTTCTATCGCTCGACCTTTCGCATCAGTTTCAGATTTCAGAACAGCTTCTGCTTCGCGAGACAAATCGTATTGTGGATCGCTTGGATCATCTGTCCAACTTAGCACCACTTTCGCTGGCGCAATGACGTGCATGAGGTTATCAACATGTCCGTCAGTTTCATCGTTAAACAGGCCATTCGGTACCCAAATCACTTTCTCAACCGCCAGATACTGTTTCAGTAGCGCTTCAATCTCTGACTTACTCAGATGAGGATTGCGTCCCGGACTCAGCAAGCACTCTTCGGTGGTGTAAAGTGTTCCTTCACCATCGGTATGAATTGATCCACCTTCCAATACAAACGGCGCTTGATAATGGTCAATGCCGATAATGTCGCAGACTGAAGCTGCCACTAAATCGTCTTGTTGCCAGTTATCATAAAGCCCATTGTATTCACCACCCCAAGCGTTGAATTTCCAACTTATGCCTCGGCGCTCACCCTTATCATTGATGACAACCGTCGGACCTATATCTCGCATCCAAGCATCGTTAAATGGAATGTCCACTAAGCGAACCTCTGAATCGAGCATTTCACGTGCGCGGTCATAACTGCCAGAGCATACCGCCACACGAACTTTTGCCACTTGAGAGATAGCATTAGCAATGTTGGCAAAGGTTTCTTGCGCTGGCTTAGCGTCTTCACGCCAGTTATCACGACGTTCTGGCCATGCTAACCACACTTCACTGACCGGCTGAAATTCAGCCGGAAAATAGAAGCCATCTTGCGCCGGAGTTGTTGACAACTTCATCTTAACGCCCCTTTAAACGGTTAGTTTGCCAACGCTCGTGTAAAGGTCTGGACGGCGGTCGCGGAATAAGCCCCAAGCATGACGAGCTTTCGCTGTCGCATCTAAATCGATCTCTGCGTAGATGATGGTTTCGCCTTCACGTGGCGCTTCTGCAATCTTTCCACCTGTGTGGTCGGTAATGAAAGAAGAGCCGTAGAAAGTAGTTTCAATGCCATCATCCACTTCTGTACCTACACGGTTTGAAGCAATAACAGGTACTAGGTTTGCAGCAGAGTGACCTTGCATTGTGCGTTGCCAGTGGTCACGTGAATCCAGTGTAGGGTCTTGAGGTTCAGAACCAATTGCTGTTGGGTAGAAGATCGCTTCTGCACCATGCAATGCTAGGCTACGAGCTAGCTCTGGGAACCATTGGTCCCAACAGATACCCACGCCAAATTTGCCGAACTTGGTTTGCCATACACGGAAACCTGTGTCGCCAGGGCTGAAGTAGTATTTTTCGCTGTAACCCGGACCATCAGGAATGTGTGACTTACGGTAGTTGTCCATCACTGTGCCGTCAGCATCAATCATGACTAGTGAGTTGAAGAAGTTGTTACCAGAACGCTCGAAATAGCTAACCGGAATCACTACGTTAAGCTCTTTAGCTAACGCACTCATTTCTTTGATTAGGAGACAGTTTTCTGTTTCTTCTGCCAACTCGAAATATTTTGCTTCCTGCTTTTTGCAGAAGTAAGGGGCAGCGAACAGTTCCTGAGGAAGAATAACATTCGCTCCGTTTTGTGCCGCTTCACGAATGGCTTTTTTCTCTTTGTTCAGGTTATCTTCCAGATCCCAGCTTTTAGATAGCTGAATAGCTGCAAATTTAACGACTCTGCTCATTTCGATGTTCCTTATCTCTTAAATTGCCAATTTGTCACGTAAGTTGTAGTAAGCCGCACCGATCGCTGTAAATGGAACTTGGAAATGGCGACCGCCTGGGAATGAGTAATGTTTTAGCGCTGCGAAAGCATCAAAACGCTCCGCATGGCCTGTTAATGTTTCTGCCAGCAATTTGCCCGCTAGGTGTGTACAGGTAACACCATGACCGCTGTAACCTTGCAGGTAGTAAATGTTGTCTGCGAACGAACCAAACTGAGGCATGCGTGAATAGGTCAGTAAGAAGTTCCCTGTCCATGTGTAATCGACTTTGATGCCTTTCAATTGCGGGAAGACTTTTTCCATCTTCGGACGGATCAGAGCTTCGATATTTTCTGGGTCGCGAGCGCCGTAAACTACACCACCACCGAATAACAGACGGTTATCTGCCGTCAGACGGAAGTAGTCCAATAAGTAGTTACAGTCTTCAACACAATAACCGCTGGTTAATACTTGTTGCAGTTGCTCGTCAGACAGAGGTTCCGTTGTAATTACCTGAGTACCACATGGAATCGCTTTGTTACTGATATTCGGTGCCAAACCACCAAGATAAGCATTGCCAGCCAGCACAAGGTACTTGCTTTTAACGCTGCCCAACGCTGTTTTCACAACTGGGTTAGCACCTTTCTCAATCGACAGTACCGCTGACTGTTCGAAAATCTGACCACCCAGTGACATAAACGCCGCAGCCTCACCTAACGCCAGTTTAAGCGGGTGAATATGACCGCCACGCATATCCAAAAGACCACCGGTATACACTTTTGTACCAACGGTTTGCTCGATTTCTTTTGCATCCAGCAGAGTAAGTTGGTCGTTACCGTAGCGCTCCCAGTTGCGCTTGTGTTCTTCAAGCCCTTTTAACTGCTTATTGTTGAGAGCGGTGAACAGGCCACCTTGTTTGAAATCACACTCGATATTGTATTTATCGATGAGGCCACGGATGATATCGCCACCTTCGAAGATCATTTCACACAAAGCTTTTCCTTGGGTTTGACCATAACGGCTTTCAATCACATCAACATCTCGGCTGTAGCTATTGACGATCTGTCCACCGTTACGGCCAGTTGCTCCAAATCCAACTTTGGCACTTTCTAGAACGACGACTTTAAACCCTTTTTCCGCCAGATGAATCGCGGAAGAAAGCCCTGAGAAACCGGCACCGACAATACAGATGTCACATTCAATGTTGTCTTGAAGTTGAGGGTAATCTGGCATATTTGGCACAGAATCAGCGTAATACGAGTCCGTATGCTTGTTCATAATCATATTCCTTTATTTATCGTAATCGTCAGTGGGCTTAAGCGTGGATACGAATCCAAGTGGTTTTGGTTTCAGTGAATTTTTCCAGAGCGTGGAGTGATTTATCACGGCCGTTACCGCTCATTTTGAATCCACCAAACGGGACAGTCATATCCCCTTCGTTGTAGTTATTGACCCAAACGGAGCCAGCTTGTAGCTGCTTGGCAACACGGTGTACTCGATTGATGTTGCTGCTCCACAATGCGGCACCTAAGCCGTATTTAGAATCGTTGGCAATCTCGATAGCTTCAGCTTCATCCTTAAATGGAATGACGCAAAGTACAGGACCAAAAATCTCTTCCTGAGCAACACGCATTTTGTTACTGACGTTGTCCAAAATGGTTGGTTCAACAAACGCGCCTTGACCTTCAACATCTCCACCACAACGTAGGGTTGCGCCTTCAGCCTGACCTAGTGAAATGTATTCCAGAACTTTCGCTTTGTGGTCTTGGTCGATAAGTGCGCCCATCGATGATGTTGGATTCATAGGGTCTTTTGGCGTGAACGCTTTTGCTGCTGCAATCACTTTTTCGATGAACTGATCTTTGATGCTCTCATGAACCAGCAAACGAGTCGCTGCAACACACACTTCACCTTGGTTATAAAAACAACCAGAAGCCGTTTCTGCTGCTGCGCGGTCTAAATCGTCGCAATCTTCAAAAACGATATTGGCGTTCTTACCACCAGCTTCCGCGAAGACGCGTTTTAGGTTGCTTTGACCTGAGCTGACCATCAACTGACCAGCAATCCGTGTTGAACCAGTAAAGGCGATGCAATCTACATCGTGGTGTTTTGCTAAGGCATCACCTGCTTCATGACCGAAGCCAGTAATCACTTGGAACACACCGTTAGGCATGCCAGCCTGAGCCGCAAGCTGACCAAGGAAAATCGCGGTTAAAGAAGATTTTTCTGAAGGTTTTAAAATAACGCTGTTACCCGCAGCCAATGCTGGGCCAAGCTTCCAACATGCAATCCATAGAGGGAAGTTCCACGGAACAACAGCAGCAATAACACCAATCGGTTGATGGGAAATAAAAGCGTGTACGTCTTTTTCTGTCGGTGCGACTTCACCGTACACTTTATCGATCGCTTCCGCGTACCAGCGCAGTGAATTAGCAGCACCTGGAATATCGGTAGAAAAACTGTGGGAGATAGGTTTACCTGTGTCGAGCGTTTCAAGTAGTGCTAGCTCTTCTCGGTTTTGTTCAATCAGGTTAGCGAACTGATTCAGTACTGCTTTTCGATAAGAAGGACTGCTTTCACTCCACTGACCTGATTGAAAAATTCGTCGAGCGTATGATACCGCAAGATCGACATCTTCACTTTGGCAACGAGCGATTTCTGTAATGATTTCGTCTGTTGCTGGGTTTACTACGGGAATCGTCTGCCCGCTCAGCGCGGCGCTGTATTCACCGTTAATATAGGCCCGATTTTCAATGTTTAGATTATCTTTTAACTCAATCCATTGCTCTTGGGTGTTCATACGCTCTCCTTGTGATCACACAAGGCAAGCACCACTTAGAAAGTGGTTGGCGTATGCGCACTTATCATTCGACAAGCCTTGTCTGTGTGATTAGTAAATCTATGCGGCTCGTTCGTATCAATAACGTACGACTCGCCAGCTTTGATAACGTGAGATTTGCCTTTGTATTCCAGAGTGATTTGTCCCTCTAGAACCGTGCCTATCTCTTCGCCTTCGTGTTCGATTTCTCTCGCACCTGTCGTTCCAAAAGGTGCGTACTCTTCAATCAGGAATCCAATCACCTGATCTTTTTTGCCATTGGTCACTAGTTTCATCGAGACAGACTCACTGCCCATTTCAACCAGTTCCTCAGATGGAATAACAACCTTCGCTTCATTTTTCGGAGATTGTTCAATCATGAAAAACTCCGAAAGAGATAAAGAAAAAACATTGACGATCTTTTGCAACGAGCTCACCGACGGGCTCACTTTGCCATTCTCGATAGAAGAGATAGCACTGTGTGTTATGCCAGCTCTTTCAGCGAGTTCCCTTTGTGACAATTCATGCTTTTTACGCAACTGAACAATAGTTTTTCCAATCTCCAAATTGTCCATCAATATGCAGCTCCAAACGTTAACGTGAGGCTGCCATCATAAACTCTTTAAATAAAATTTGTGAGAAATGATTTGTTTTAGCTTTCCATTCTGGGTGCCACTGAACACCAACAAAGAAATCTTGCTCGGGAAGGCTAAATGCTTCTATCAAACCATCGGGGGCTTTAGCTTCTACTCTTAACTGAGGTGCCAACTGTTCCACACCCTGATTGTGTAAAGTGTTGACGTGGAAGTGAGCTGCATTTTCCCACTCCTCCTCTTTCAGCCAACGCTCAAACAAACTCTGCTCTTGTACTAATACCAAGTGGCCGTGTGCGTATTTTTGTTCAAAATCTTCAACATCCGATTCTCGGTGGTCATTAAAACCTGAATCGTGAACGGCTGGATTCAGCGTTCCGCCCAGTGCAACGTTCATTTCCTGAAAACCACGACAAATGCCTAAACATGGAATGTTTCGGTCAATGGCTTTTCTAATCAGAGAGATAGAAAGCTCGTCACGCGCTTCATCTCGTTTATTTTCAGTGTGGCTCGCGTTGTAGCGATGCGGTGCAACGTTTGAATGGCTACCTGGGAATAAAAAGCCATCACAGACATTCAAAATTTCTTCCACTTCATCACCAGACATGTCTGGCGCAAGAATGATTGGCATTCCACCAAAATCTTTGACAGCGCGAAGATAAAATCCATTAACCGCTTGAATTTGATAGCCGTTGAGTTCCTTCGTACAGCTAACAACGCCAATGATCGGTTTGCGTTTTCCTACCATGACAATTCCGTGTTCGATATATTTAACATTTACACTACAAACCGTGTACAAAATTATCAACACGGATGTTCAAAATAATGGCAATAACGTGACACTGAGCACCTTTTTAGCATTAAAAGCGAATATTCATGCCCATTATATTGAACAAAACAAAAACGACTGTTACAAAATAGTTAACAAGAAATACATAAAAGCAACTCACCAGAATTCGACGCAAAACAATAAGTGACTGTTTCAATTACAAATAACTGAAGAAACCATATTTCAAAGATGAAGATGTGATTTTTTTGTTAAAAGTTATCTCTAATTTCGATACGTCAGTTTATTCGGAGAAGAAAAATGGAAGCTTATCTACAGGAAGTACAAAATTTTAAACAAAACTGGCCCAGTATTGAGTTTGTCGACCTCATATTCACAGACATAAATGCAGCCCCAAGAGGAAAACGAATCCCAATCAATGCATTAGATAAATTAAATAAAGGCGTCGCGCTGCCTCTTTCCACTATCTCACTTGATACAAAAGGTAACGTTGTTGAATCCGCCGGACTTGGAGAAGATCTAGGCGAGCCGGATAATTTGTGTTTCCCGATCAGCGGAACACTAATGCCAACAGCCAAGGAGCAGGTCGGGCAACTACTGATCAGCATGATGGATGAAAAAGGCGAACGACCAAATCCACTTTTCATCCGTAATATCGTTTCTAGTATGCTAGAAACACTCGCGAGCAAAAATCAGTTTCCCTGCATAGCACTAGAGCTTGAGTTCTACTTGATCGATAAAGTTCGTGGTGAGCATGGCGAACCGTTAACCGCCATTAACCCAACCAAAAAAACGCGAGAGAAAGACACCGAAGTTTATGATTTAGATGGATTGGACGACTATGCTGACTTCCTTTCTGATTTAAACCGTATTGCTTTCGAACAAGGGTTAAATACTTCTGGTGCACTTTCTGAATCCGCTCCGGGTCAATTCGAGCTTAACTTCAACCACTCGAAAGATGTTCTGCGAGCCTGTGATGAAATCATTATCGCGAAGCGCTTGATCCGACAAATTGCTCACCAACATGGTTTCGACGCAACTTTCATGGCGAAACCTTTCGCAGATCAAGCGGGTAATGGTATGCACATTCACCTTAGCTTGGTGGATAGCGAAGATAACAACCTCTTTAGCCAGCAAGATGGCCAAGCTAGTTCCCTTTTCTATCAAACAATGGCGGCCATGCTTTCGCAAACATCTCAAGCCATGGGTTTGATTTGCCCTAACGTTAACTCTTACCGCCGTTTCACTCCTGGTGCTTATGTTCCAACAAAAGCCAACTGGGGAGAAAACCACCGCGGTGTTGCGCTACGTGTTCCAATTAGTGACAAGAACAACCGTCGAATAGAACACCGTATTGCAGGTGCTGACGTTAACCCCTATATTCTCGCTGCAGTTGTACTTTCCGCAGTATTAGCGAGTGATAACTATACCAAGGAGCAATGTCCTCCACCTTTAAGTGATAATGCGGTAACTCTGCCACTACGCATGCCTGAAGCCCTTGACAGGCTAGAGCGCAGCGAACTCAATCAATATATTTCGAGAGAGTTTATTGACCTGTATCTAGCTTGCAAACGAAGTGAGCTCGCTGAATTTGAACGAGCTATCACCCCAATGGAAATCGACTGGATGTTACACTCAGCATAAACAAAGGAACTGTACTTCATGACTAGTCAAACCAAAGCGCTGGAAGCGCCACTAAAGATTAATACGCAACATATCTTTGTCTCTCTTATATCCTTAGCCACGTTTATATTTTTTACGGCGATAGGATTAAACCACGAAGAGGGCGAACTCTACGGGTGGATGAGCCTTCTACCAACAACGCTGGTATTGGTGTTTGCACTGACCACTCATCGCACTGTTGAAGCGCTTTTCAGCGGTGCTATTGCTGGGGTGTTGTTGCTTAATCCAAGAGAAGCGGTTGAACAAATCGTGGATATTTCAATGGGCGTAATGATGGATGAAACCATCGCCTGGATTATTCTCGTATGTGGCCTGATGGGTGGCTTGATTGCGGTACTGGAAAAAGGCGGTAGCATTCTGAGTTTCTCAGATATGTTAGTTACTAAGGTTAAAAGCCGCAGACAATCGATGTTGATGACGTTTGTTCTGGGCATTGTTATTTTCATTGATGACTACTTGAATGCTATTGCTATCTCTTCTTCTATGAAGAAAGTAACTGACGGTTACAACATCTCCCGCGAGAAACTGTCTTACTTAGTCGATTCAACAGCAGCACCGATTTGTATTCTTGTACCGATTTCAACGTGGGCGATTTTCTTCAGCTCACTACTGGAAGCAAACAACGTTGCTGAAGCGGGTGAAGGTATTAAGACCTATATTGAAGCGATTCCTTATATGGCTTACGGTTGGGTAACACTGGTGATTGTGCTGCTGGTTGCGATGGAGAAGATCCCAGATCTGGGTTCAATGAAAACTGCTGAACAGCGTGCTAAGAATGGTCAAGTTCGCCCAGACGGCGCAACGGATATCGACTTTGGCTCTGATATCTCATCTCACACCAATCCAACCATGGGTTTGATTAACTTCCTGCTTCCTATGATTGTGCTTGTGGCTGCAAGCTGGTACTTCGGCATTGATTTGCTGGCGGGTGTTTTCGTTGCCCTTATCTTCACTATCTGTTTCTACGGTGCTCAACGACTGATTTCAATGAACGACATGTTCGAGTCTGTTTACGATGGCATTAAAGTCATGTTGCTACCTCTTGCAACCGTTATCGGCGGCTTTATGTTGAAGTCAGTGAACGACCAGCTAGGCGTAACTCAGTATGTTATTGAAACAGTGAGCCCTTATCTATCTGCCTCTTACTTCCCAGCTATCATCTTTATGATTACCGGCGCTTTGGTATTCGCCACTGCATCATCTTGGGGTACTTTTGCGGTAGCAATGCCAATCGTTCTGCCACTGGGTGAACAGCTTGGTGTTCCTCTACACCTAACGGTTGCAGCACTGCTTTCTGCATCGGCTGCGGGCAGCCACTCATGTTTCTTCAGTGACTCTACAGTATTGTCGGCACAAGGTTCTGGTTGTACACCAATGCAACACGCAACTTCTCAGTTCCCATATGCGCTTATCGGTATTGTCGCCACTGCTATTTTCTTCTTAGTGATTGCGTAAATCTCTAACCAAAAAGCACACCAAAACAAAGCCCCTTATTTAAGGGGCTTTGTCATTTGTATCTAAAGCTGTTGAAAATTTAAGCTCGCAATTTTCCAACTTTCGCGGCTGCTAAAGCTAAAGCGGCCAAAATCAGAGGAACGAAGGATACCCACAACACCATCTGCCAGCCGTAAGCACTTAACAGCCCGCCAGATGAAAAAGAACCTATTGCCATTAAGCCAAAAATAATGAAGTCATTGAGCGACTGAACACGATTTTTCTCTTCCGGTTTATGACATTCCAACACTAAAGCTGAAGCGCCAAGAAAGCCGAAGTTCCATCCAATGCCCAGTAAAATGAGTAACCACCAGAAATGGTTTACATCTACGCCCAACAAACCAACAGCCGCAGAAATGCCCGTCAAAACGATCCCTATTGCGGAAATACGCACAGCGCCAAATCGCGCTATCAGTTTGCCGGTGAAAAAGCTCGGGGCATACATGGCGATCACATGCCATTGAATACCTAAGTTTGACGACTCATGGCTGTGGCCATGCATATGCATGGCGAGCGGGGCTGCAGTCATAAGAAAATTCATGATCATGTATGACGCTGCGCCACACACCACAGCAGAAATAAAGCGCGGTTGAAGTGCAATTTCCATTAATGGCCTTCCTCCACCATGCTGCTCTTTTACAGCCGGAGACTGAACGCCATATAAGATCACACCTGAGATCACAGCAACTACTGCCTGAGCAAGGAAAGTGGCAGCAAACATTTTTTCTGGCCACAGATACATGGTTTGTGTCACTAGCTGCGGCCCGATAACACCTGCAACAATACCACCAGCCATAACTAGCGAAAGTGCTTGAGGTCTTTTCTCTGGCGGTAAGCCGTCCGTCACAGCAAAACGAAAAGAGAGAACAACAGCGGCGTAAGCGCCACCTAAAAGGGTCGAGAGACAAAACAACCAGAACAAACCCGTGAACATAGCAGCCATCGCTAACAGCCCCGTTAACACGCCAGCTACCGAACCCGCCATAAACGCCGCTTTTCGTCCGTACTTTCTTGCTAATTCTCCAGCAGGAAAAACACACACAGCCATACCAACAACGAAAATAGAAATAGGCAGTGTGGCAAGCAACGGAGAAGGCGCCAGCATACTTCCGACAATCGCTCCGGTTGCAAATACAACCACTGAATTCGCCCCTGCCAATGCTTGTGCCAATGTTAAACGCCATAAATTGGAACGGCTGACGTCTGGACCAAGTAATGAAGGATCTGTGATTGTCGAATACGAATCGTTAGACATGAACTTTACTTTCCTTGTATGGACATTAAGACAACGTAAATAGTAAGACTATACATGCACTAGTTCTGTAAACGACCTAATAGTGCAGTTCGTGCATGAGCAACTCTTGGTTGACGTAAAGCGCTCGGTAACCAAATCAAGTAGTAAATAATCTCCGTATTAGTGCGAGGTGGCGGAATGAGCTTTAGCTCTCCGCTACTGAGTTGCTTTTCACATAAAAAATGCGGTAGTACAGACCAACCAATACCCTGTATCAGCAGATTTCTATGAGCTCGAAGATCTTGTCCAATCATCGCGGGGATCAAGCTTGGCGCTGCAATACGGTTCGCATTAAGCCAAGCATCCACTAAAGATAATTCCAAGTTGTAGGCTAAGAGTGGCTCTTTAAGAAGAGCTTTACCAAACTCCTCAGCTTGCTCAATCCGCTCTGCCACCACTGGAGAAGCAACCGCGACTATCTTGTCAGTCAAAAGCACCTCACTTTTAAGGCGACTGTCAGTCACGGGATGGGCAGAGATACCTAAATCACAATGACCTTCCAACAACATTTGTGTCACCATTGGCCCATCGCCAGTGTGCATACGAACCCGAATTCCGGCTTCGAGCAACGGAGCTAATTCAGGAGCGAGATTTTCAGCCATAAAATCGATATGCCCTATCAATTGCAGCGCTCCGGAAACATCACGTGAACGAGCTCTCGCAGAAGCAAGCGCAGCTTCAGCAGCATCTAACTTATCGCCAATATCAGCCGCCAACTCATTTGCAGCGGAAGTCGGTAGAACTCCGTCCACTTGTCGTTCGAACAACGGCCGCCCCACAACCACTTCAAGCCCGGCAATATGTTGCGACACAGCGGGTTGTGTTAGGTTCAACATGCGTGCTGCACCGCTAATCGAGCGTTGCCGATAAACCTCAATAAACGTTCTCAGTCTGACTAATGACATACGTGCCCATAAATTTTTTTATACCCTCCCTAAAATAGCATTGTTAGTTGCTCGCAGACAATTTTGATTATTCTTGTTGTCACAGAAATGACTGCGCAATAACGGAAAGTGAATCGTTATATGTCCGGTTAGGTCATCCAAAAGAACTTAGCAACTGCAAGAAACGATAAGGCACCATTTGTCCAAGTGTCAGATGACAAAATAAACAACAGAGTTCTGGTTGTTAGTACTTATCTTGGCACTGGCGGATGTAAGAAAATTATCAATATGAAACAAGTGGTTATCAAAAAATTACAATAGAGCTGTTGCACCCTCTAAGGCAATAACCTTGTGCATTAGCTACGCTAATCTAATGATTAAATTTTAAATACAAACTATCCGTAACGCGGAAGAAGGAATAATTAATGAAAATTTTAATGGTATTAACTTCACACAATGAACTAGGAAACACAGGCCATAAAACTGGATTTTGGTTAGAAGAATTTGCTGCACCCTACTACACCTTCAAAGACGC
Source organism: Vibrio diazotrophicus (assembly GCF_038452265.1). Lineage (NCBI taxonomy): Bacteria > Pseudomonadati > Pseudomonadota > Gammaproteobacteria > Vibrionales > Vibrionaceae > Vibrio > Vibrio diazotrophicus. The sequence continues at coordinate 135,160 of NZ_CP151843.1, read as the reverse complement.
AGGAGCGCAGCTGGTTTTAGCCTCACCACAAGGTGGTCAACCTCCTCTAGACCCAAAAAGTGAGCTGGAAGATTTCCAAACGGAGTTAACTCGTAGATTTAACCAAGACCTCGCAGCGCAAGAAGCTCTTGCAAACACGGTAAAGCTAGAGACCGTAAACGTAGAAGATTTTGATGCCGTGTTCTATCCGGGTGGTCACGGTCCATTGTGGGATTTAACGAATTCAGTCGACTCTATAAAATTAATCGAGGCATTCTCTACAGTAAATAAGCCGATGGGATTTGTCTGCCACGCTCCTGCAGTGCTTCGCAATGTAAAAACAGCCAATGGCGAGGCATTCGTTAAAGGGCGTCATGTTACTGGGTTTACTAATGGTGAAGAAGCGGCAGTGCAACTTACCGATGTCGTTCCTTTTCTGATTGAAGATGAGTTTATTCGCCTTGGCGCACACTATCAAAAAACGCAAGATTGGATGCCATACGTGGTTGAAGATGGCAAGCTTATCACGGGACAAAACCCTGCCAGCTCAGAACCTGTCGCTTTAGCTTTGCTAAAACAATTATCTTAATTTAGTTATATGCTCAAGTATTAGCCCTCATTCTGTGGGGGCTTACCGAGCTAAACTACAGGTTAATCCTACTGGGAAAAGAAGCATTTTTGCCTAGTTAAACGCAAATAAAGTAGAAATAAGTGACAACAAAGGTAATTGTCTTACTACTAGCCAATTCGGTGCGATTGAGATCTCAGTTACGACTAAGCTAGTAAAGTATTATTGTCGGTTATCCCACTCATAGGACGTACGTTTCAACAACGTATCAGCCTTTGATGCAGCGAACGAAAAGCCACAAGTGAATATATGCAGTTACATGAACAATTAGCACAACGCATTGTCGACCGAGCACAGAAAATCATCAAGTACCCACTTAATGTTATGGATGAGACTGGTATTATCATTGCGTCGACCAATCCCGCTCGTAAATATCAAAAACATGGCGGTGCGGTACTGGCATTGAGTGAGCTTAAACCGATTGAAATCTCCGAAGGCATGCTACCGGAGTTTCCCCATGTAAAGCCGGGCGTAAACCTGCCTATCATTTTTAACCAAGAACCGATCGGTGTTATTGGTATTTCTGGTCCGCTGGAAGAAGTTCGCCCATTCGGTGAAATGGTAAAAATGGCGGCTGAAATGGTGGTTGAGTACACCTCCATGATGGAAATGACACGCTGGAGCGAACGCAAACTTGAAGAGCTTCTTCTTGAGTGTATCGATCCAAACGCATCACAAGAGCACATCACCAATATGGCGGCGCAGTTAAAAGTCGACATTTTCAATCATCACGCCATTTGTATGATTGAGGTAGGCAATTCAGGCGATCAAAAAGAAGTGGTTCGTGTTCTTAATCAGTGGTCACGTAAACGCCTAAAAGCCGAATACTCTTACAAAACAAACTTAGTGCTGTTGAACGTAACAGAGAAAGAGAAAAGCGGTGAAACCACCATTGATGACTGGCAGAGCATTACTAGCTATTTAGCAGAATCGCTTAAAGTGGATTTCCATTGCTCCATTGGTGCGATCTATAGCCAACCACAGAATCTTCATTACGCATTTGAAAGTGCAATGGCGACGATGAAAGCGGGACAACGCTTGAATCCGGAAGCAAAGTTTTATCCTTTCGCTCAATATGAACTACCAGCGCTTTTTGAGAGCAGCTTATCACGCTGGCAACGAGATAAGCTTTCTACTCATGTTCAACAATTAGAACTGGCTGATCCGACATTGATTCAAACAATTTTATGCTGGTTCGAAAACAGTTGTGATATTAAAAAAACATCCAGTGTTCTCTATGTTCACCCCAACACGCTCAGGTATCGCATGAAACGGGTGGAAGAAATTTGCAATATTGATTTACACAACTTTAGAGATATGTGCCGTTTGTATTTTAGTTTGATTTTATAGAGCTAGAATTCGACCAAGATTGATAGCAGAAGCAATATTGTAAGAACTTCTTATAACATTCGCTTTTGCTTCTTTTTTTATCTCTTCAAAAGTCGTAATCTTATAAACTGAATCAAATGCGCAGTCTATACCGTGCTCATACACTTCTTCAATATCATCACCTAAAGCCCCGGCAATCGCGACAACTGGTAGTTGATATTTTTTAGCAATTTTAGCAACACCAACTGGCACTTTACCGTTCACACTCTGGCTGTCTAATCGACCTTCACCAGTAATAACAAGGTTGGCATCTTTAACCAACGCTTCCAAGCCAACAGCATGAGTCATGATGTCTATGCCAGGACGAAGGTCAGCATCCAAAAATGCATAGAATGCAGCGCCCATCCCTCCTGCTGCACCAGCTCCAGGAATGTGGTCTACTTGTTTATCTACGTCCCGCTCAACAACTTTGGCGAAGTTAGCCAACGCTGCATCAAGCCGCCTCACCATTTCAGGAGAAGCTCCTTTTTGAGGACCGTAAATATAAGAGGCCCCGTTTAAGCCCGTTAGCGGGTTAGTGACGTCACATGCAACTTCGATATGACATTCACTCAAACGCTTATCAAGATTACTCGTATCAATATGAGCAAGTGCTTCAAGCGCTAAGCCACCGTAAACAAGTTCGTTGCCTTGTGCATCTTTGAACGAAACGCCCAACGCTTGCATCATTCCACACCCAGCATCGTTGGTCGCACTACCACCTATACAGATAATCATATGGCGAATACCTTGATTTAAGGCGTGCTCAATGAGCTGTCCTGTACCAAAAGTGGTCGCTGTATAAGGGTCGCGATGTTCAGGTGCAATCAGCTCAATACCACTGGCTGCTGCCATTTCAATAAACGCAGTCTTTTTATCGCCAGAAACACCATAGAAAGATTCGTGATGGTCGCCCATTGGACCTATGACATCAGTGTGCACCATCTCACCGCCTGACGCATCGACCAAAGCTTCTACAGAACCTTCACCACCATCAGCTACCGGACACTTTATATACTGGTAATCGGGAAATACTTTTTTGAACCCTGATTCGATGGCCTCAGCAACTTCAATCGCGCTTAGGCTCTCTTTGTACGAATCTGGTGCGATTACAATCTTCATCAATAGACACCACTCGATAAAAAGAAAAAGAAGCAGCAGGCTCCCTACAAACCTGCTGCAAAGCCAATTAGCTTTGGATAGTTACCTTAGCTAGTTTTTCGTAATGTAGTGCAAGTGCACTGTGGTCTTTAGTCTCCAGACCATCAGCTTTAAGCGCTTGCATCATTTCCATAACTTGAGCAGTCAATGGAAGCTGAGCACCTACACCGTGTGAAGTGTCTAGTGCGTTTGCAAGATCTTTGATGTGTAGGTCGATGCGGAAACCAGGTTCAAAATTACGGTTAAGAACCATTGGTGCTTTAGCATCAAGAACTGTACTACCAGCCAGACCACCACGAATCGCTTGGTAAACTAATTCAGGGTTTACACCTGCTTTCGTCGCAAGAGAAAGAGCTTCTGACATCGCTGCAATGTTGAGCGCAACGATAACTTGGTTTGCAAGTTTGGTTACGTTGCCTGCTCCGATATCACCAGTGTGAACCACTGAACCAGCCATCGCTTTCATTACGTCGTAGTACTTATCAAATACGGTTTTGTCGCCACCTACCATCACAGAAAGCGTGCCGTCGATAGCTTTTGGTTCGCCACCGCTTACTGGTGCGTCAAGCATTACTACACCTTTCTCAGCCAAACCTTTTGCAATCTCTTGACTAGCTAAAGGTGCAATAGAACTCATATCGATAAATACAAGACCTGGTTTTGCACCGTCTGCTAAACCGTTCTCACCTAACGCGACTTCTTTTACGTGTGGTGAATTAGGCAGCATAGTGATCACAACATCACACTGCTCTGCGACGGCTTTAGGCGAAGTTGCTGATTGTGCACCTGCATCTGTTAGCTCTTTTACCGCGGCTTCGTTGCGGTCTAATACAACTAATGAATAACCTGCTTTAAGTAGGTTTTTACTCATTGGTTTGCCCATGATGCCTAGGCCAATAAATCCGATTTTCATAACTATTCCTCTTCGCCCTTATTCACTTAGAAATTTTTGACACAATGCCTGTGTCGCTGCTTTAAACACACCTAGGTCACTACCAACTGCGACTAGGTTCGCACCCCATTCAAGGTAACGCTCAGCGTCTGCTTGAACTGGAGCCAAAATGCCGACTGATTTACCAACCGCTTGCGCTTTTTCAAATACAGTCTTTATCGCGGCTTGCACATCTGGGTGACTTGCATTACCTAAGTGACCCAACGCTGCTGCCAAGTCACTTGGTCCAACAAACACACCATCCAAACCTTTGACCGCTAGAATATCGTCAAGGTTGTCTAAGCCTTCTTGGCTTTCGATTTGAACCACAACACAGATATTCTCGTTGATGTTTTTGAAGTAATCGGTAATCGTGCCGTACGCATTGCTACGGTGGCCAACAGATACGCCACGAATGCCCTCTGGCGGATAACGAGTAGACGCAACTGCAAGTTCTGCTTGTTCTTTGGTTTCAACAAAAGGAACTATGAAGTTGTAGAAACCGATATCCAATAAACGTTTAAGTACGATTGGGTCATTCACTGGTGGACGAACCACTGGTACGCTGCGGCTGTCTTTCAAAGCCATTAGCTGCGGGATGAATGTTTGTACATCGTTCGGTGCGTGCTCGCCATCCAAAAGGATGAAGTCAAAACCTGCTAAACCAAGGATCTCAGTAGTAATCGGGCTCGCTAAAGCACTCCAACAACCAATGCGTTTTTCTTGATTGATCATCGCGCGTCTAAAGTGATTTGGATAAATGTTTTCATTCATGTAACTTTCCTCTACCTGCGCTTATCGAACCAAGCACGGTCTTTTGTTGTCGAATTTCCAGTTAGGGACAAGGTACTGCATACCGATGGAATCATCGCGTCCCCCTAACCCCATGTTCTTGTAAAGCTCATGCGCTTTTTCCACTTGAGCCATGTCGATTTCGATACCCAAACCAGGTTTGTCCGGCACCGTAATAAAGCCACCTTGAATCTTTAATGGCTCTTTCGTTAAACGTTGATTACCTTCCTGCCAGATCCAATGTGTATCCAAGGCAGTAATCTCTCCAGGTGCGGCGGCAGCAACTTGCGTAAACATCGCCAAAGAAATATCAAAATGGTTGTTCGAGTGAGAGCCCCACATCAACCCCCATTCGTGGCACAACTGCGCGACGCGCACTGAGCCTTCCATCGTCCAAAAATGCGGATCAGCCAGTGGAATGTCGACCGCTCGTAGCGAAATCGAATGTCCAAATTCACGCCAGTCCGTTGCTACCATGTTGGTTGCAGTCGGGATACCCGTTGCACGACGAAACTCAGCCATCATCTCGCGCCCTGAATATCCAGGCTCTGCTCCACATGGGTCTTCGGCGTACGCCAGTACATTTTTTAAATCTTTGCCGATTCGAATAGCTTCTGGTAGAGACCAAGAACCATTCGGATCGATCGTCACTCGTGCATCTGGGAACCGGCTTGCCAAGGCGCAAACGGCATCAGCTTCATCATCAGGGCGGAAAACGCCGCCCTTCAGTTTGAAATTGCTAAACCCATATTTGTCGAACGCTGCTTCGGCTAAGCGAACAATACCGTCCGACGTTAATGCTTCTTCGTGACGAATGCGGTACCAATCACAACTGTCATTAGGTTGACTTTGGTACCGCAGATCTGTGCTGTTACGGTCACCAACGAAAAACAGGTAACCCAACATTTCGACTTTATCGCGTTGCTGACCTTCACCAAGCAGCGCTGCTACCGGAACGTTTAGCGCTTGCCCCAAAAGATCGAGCATTGCAGACTCAATCGCTGTTACTGCGTGCAATGTGGTTCGCAAATCGAATGTCTGTAAACCACGACCTTCGACATCTCGTTCTAAGTAGGCATTCCTGACTTCGCTCATAATGTTTTTGTATTCGCCAATACTACGACCAATAACAAAACCACGAGCGTCCTCTAACGTCTTGCGAATGTTTTCACCACCCGGAACCTCACCTAATCCAGTGTTTCCCAGGTTGTCCTGCAAAATAACAATGTTGCGAGTGAAATAAGGGGCATGTGCACCGCTTAGGTTCAGTAGCATGCTGTCATGCCCTGCGACAGGGATAACCTTCATACTCTCGACCATTGGCATAAACTTCGCAGGACTCATCACATTCTCCGTACGTTACGCAGTTTTACTTACGTTTTTGTTTTTGCTTGATTTCAATGCCGAACGAATCGAGTATCCAATTGAAGCAATAATGATTACCCATAAGAACATCGCAATTGGACTCTTAGTTACGAAGATGGATAGGTCACCATAAGACTCAAGACTCTTCACGAAGTACACTTCTGCTGATTTACCCAAGATGAAGCCGATGATGAATGGCACAACTTCCAAGCCTATCTTCGAGGCTAACACTCCAAATATGCCGAACAACACAAGTGTCCATACATCGAACATCACGCCGTAGTTAATTGCGTATGCACCGATCACACACATCATCACGATGATTGGGTAAAGAATGTATTTAGGAATAAGAACTACTTTTGCGACATGGCGAATAGCAAAGAACATGATTGCGAACATCACAAAGTTAGCGAAGAACAATGAGATGATCATGAAGTCCCAGGTTTCCAGGTTTTCATTGATGAACAATGGACCTACCTGAATACCTTGTAATGTAAATGCACCAATCAGTACCGCTGTAGTTGAGTCTCCAGGGATACCCAGCGATAGAAGCGGAATTAACGCACCACCTGTAAGACCGTTGTTTGCCGATTCTGAGGTAATGATGCCCTCTGGTGCACCTTTACCCATTTGGTCAGGGTTTTTAGAAATGTTCTTTTGCTGTGTATATGCAAGCACTGATGCTGCACTTCCGCCGATACCCGGCAGCAAACCAACGAATGTACCAATTGAAGAAGAACGGATTAGGTTAAAGAACTGACCTTTAAATACTGACCAATTGAACTTTTGTTTTGCATCCAATTTGATCATGTCGCTCGTTACATCATCGTCAGACTTCTTATTCAAACAAGCAACGATAATAGAAGACAGACCAAACATACCGATCAGTACTGGAAGAAGCGAGAAACCAAAGCTCAGTTGATCTTCAAATGCTTGAGGCATTAAGCGGTATTCACCGTTACCACCAACAGAGATGTCGTACGCACCAATTAGAGCAACTAACACGCCTAATAGACCACTGAAAATACCCAACAACATATTTTTAGACAGAGACGAAATAACCGTCAGAGCCAAAAAAATAAGCAGGAATTTTTCAACTGTAGAGAATTTAATAGCAAAGTTCGCAAGGAACGGAGCAAAGAAATAGAGAACAATTGCACTAAATAAACCGCCAAATAGTGATGACACTACAGCAATTTTCAGCGCACTTTCACCCTGTCCTCTCTGGGCCATGGGATAGCCGTCAAAAGTCGTCGTGATAGAAGAAGGTGTACCCGGAATATTCAGTAATACCGCCGGTACCAATCCGCCAGAGATACCACCGACGTAAAGACCAAGTAGTAAAGCTAAACCATCCGTTAAGCCAAGTGAATAAGTTAAAGGTAAACAAACCGCTACAGCTAATGTTGCAGTCATACCCGGGATGGCACCGAAAATAATACCTATTAATACGCCAATCGAACTTAATAAAAACATATTAATAGACAAATGTGACAATATTTCCATAAGAAGTTCCACATTCAAGTTTTTGTTTCAAATATAAATTTTAAGGAAGTGTAATTCCAAAAATTTGACCTAACACTGTCCAAGCAATTATTGGAGATACAACCGAGTTAATGGTTATATATATAATTTTTCTTTTGTTGATTTCTTTTTCGATTAGCAAAGGGATACAGAATAGAAAAGGAATTGTCGTAATTAAAAATGCATACCCTGTATTTGGAAATACTTCACCTAACGCTTCCATCACCAAGATATAAACACTGATCAACGCCAAAAATAGGTACGCTTTGTAGTTTTCATGATTCAGAATTGATTTCATTGAAAACCCAGCAACGCTTTTCGCAATTGTTTTTCTTTCTTTCACCAAGATAATCGCGAATAAAACAAGGATACACGTGATCACTATCTTGGGAAAAAACCAATGCGATTCTGCAAAATCGATACTCACATTTAGCATAGCATTTTCCTTATGTAGGGTAATTTAAGAACTTTGGATGTGAATAGTATGGAGGATAGCGTTTAGCTTCGCTTTATTCATTTGTACAAAAAAACAAGTAAGTTGACTGTTTTTTTTGTACAAACAAACAAGCCAGTGTGACCGCAATACAATGCAGTTAAGTTATTGTTTTTATACAATTAAATAATTAAACAAAAAGCCTATTACCTTTAACACCGGTTTTTGGAGATTTGTACAAATGTAATCCAACACATCACAAAGCCTTGCTGCTCATAAGCGGACAAACATCTCTTCACATAAAATAGGGAAAACTCTAATTAATGTGGCTTATATGAAATCGATATCCGTTAGATACTCTGTTGTATTTTTGCTTATGTTAGTCACCACCATTTTCTTTGGAGGGAGGTCGATATTATCGATATCAGGTAGTGACTTAAGTAAGGATTTACAACTCTCAACTGTTCAGCTTGGTTATTTGTTTTCCTCATTTTCTCTGACCTATGTACTATTTCAGATACCTTGCGGCCTACTATTGGACAAAATTAAAACAAAATATCTATATCTCTGTTTCTTAATATTCTGGTCAGTAGTCAGCTTAGGCACATTTTTCGTTACGTTTATTCCAAACTCCTTCTTCATTTTCCCTGCGCTAATAGTATTCCGTTTATTAGCAGGATTATTTGAAGCGCCCATTTTTCCAGCCAATAGTCGAATCGTTTCCGGTTGGTTTCCAAAACACGAAATATCTTTCGCCTCTGCGATATTTGCCTCTTCACAATATCTGTCGATTTTTGTCTGTTCCCCCATCATCGCTTGGGTAACCTACCATCAAGGGTGGCAGTTTAACTTTCTCTACCTTGGGTCAGCAGCATTGTTACTAGGGATAATTTTGAAATATTGGCTGCATAGCCCAAAAGACCACCCTTTTATTTCGCAAACAGAGCTGGATTATTTAGATCAGCACCTAGCTGTGAAAACAGAGAGCGCCGAAGTTGAGCAATCGAGTGTACGTGAACGAATCACTTTCCTTTTGACCAACAGAACCATGTTAGGTGTTTGTCTTGGACAATACTGCATGAACGCGATTACCTTTTTCTTCCTAACTTGGTTTCCTCTCTATCTTATTGAAGTAAAAGGTATGTCTTTAGTTAGCGTGGGAATAATGGCATCCATACCAGCATTATTTGGCTTCTTTGGTAACCTCTGTGCAGGGTTAGTCTCTGATCGTATGGTTAAACTTGGTTTTTCAATTGCGAAGGCACGTAAACTGCCCATCATCGTGGGTATGATGTTCTCAACTTTCATGCTCTTTTCGCTTTTCACCGATTCACCAGTATTGATTGTGGTGTTTATGTCATTTGCATTTTTCGGTAAAGGATTCAGTTCACTAGGTTGGACCATCGTAGCGGATATCGCGCCAAAGCCGCTTTATGGCTTGTGCAGCGGCATTTTCAATACTGCGGGAAATCTATCTGGCATTATCACTCCCATTATCATCGCCTACCTAATTGATATGACAGGGCTTTTCGATGTGGCGGTGTACATTACTGGTTTACATGCACTGATTGCTATCGCTTGCTTCGTCTGGTTTGTGGGGGATTTGGATAAAATTGAATACCCAGCATACTCTAAGGCAAAGGGTTATTCGGTCAGTTAATCCCATAGATAGATTCAAGTTAGTGTGCTTCTTGCTTGCCAATTGGTTTTCTTACCATAAAAAAAAGCCCACTAATGTGGGCATTTTGCTGACTATCGGGGACGAATCGATAGTTATTCTGTAATGTTTTTAAGTACTTCTTTGTATTTGCCGTTCTTAGCTTGCAAGTGTTCAAGTGCTGCTTTTGAATCACGGAAGTTAGGTACAAAGAACGCTTTTTCAAACGTCTTTTGAATCTCACCTTCATCGTAGATTTCTTTCAGAGCTTGATCGATGTATTCGATTTGGTCTTTTGGCATCTTCTTGTTGTATAGGAAGAAGAACTCTTTATCGAACGTGAAGTTCGTTGTTGCATTCATTGGTACTTGTACTTCTGGCTCTGCGTAAGAGTAGATTTGCTCTTTGCTTAAGCTACCAAAACCGTTTTTGTTAACATTCGCGATAGTGTCACGAGTAGAGGTCAACCATACGAACTTCATCGCTTTTTGGTCAGATGCGTCGAGGCGAGTAAACTGTTCGTTTGCAGGTAAGCTACCTTGGATCATATCCGCTAAACCATCAAACAACTGCTGGTTTTTATCTGCTTGAGAACCAGTATTAACAGCTATAAAGTTTGACTCTTTACCTGGGTATTTCAGTTTGATCGCGTTCTTAACCGCACTGTAACCAATCTCTGATACGCCACCCGGTTGAATAGCAACACGGATGGTTTCGCCTTTACCAACTGCATCGATGATGTCATCTAGAGTGTTGTAAGGCGACTTTTTAGGCACTAGGTATGCGTTCGCTGGGTTGATCGCAAAAGTTGGACCAATAGTAAACTCGTTAAAGATGTCGTAGTAGCCTTTAGTTCCATATAAGTAACCAAGGTAAGATTGGTCGTGGAAAATCATAATGGTGCTACCATTACTTACACGGCGCAGAGTTTGGAATGCTGCACTTGAACCTACAGCATCAACTTTTACGTTTGCATCCAGTTTCTTTGCTAGTGCTTCAGAAACAATTGCCGCAGCTTGGTAAGTATCACCACCTGTTGATTTAGAACCGATTACAACACGGACGTTACCAAAGTTTGGTTTGTCCGCACTCATCGCGACCATTGGCAGTGCCATTAGAGAAAGTGCGATTGCGTTCCTTACGAATTTTTTCATAAATTCCTCTCGTTTCACTTAATTTAAAAATGTGTAGGTATAGGTAGGGTCTGTCATTCGTGAGAACACAGACCCTTATTATTTTTAAGTCACTGGTGCTGGGTTAAATACTGCCAGCGCATTATGCAGACCCCATTGATCTGAGTAGGTTTTCTTCTCACCACTCGCAACTGCAATCACGAAGTGGAATATTTCCCATCCCATCTCTTCTGATGTGTTGTCACCAGTTGCAACTGTACCTGCGTCAATGTCCATCAGATCGTGCCAACGTCTAGCAAGTGGAGTTCGTGTTGCCACTTTAATAACAGGAACTGCCTCTAGTCCGTACGGAGTACCACGTCCAGTTGTGAACAATTGAACAGTAATGCCTGAAGATACTTGCTGAGTACCACACACGAAATCACTAGCAGGTGTCGCTGCGTAGATCAGGCCTCTTTTCGTTGGACGTTGTCCTGGCGAAAGAACTTCTACGATTGCGCTACTACCCGATTTCGCAATAGACCCTAAAGCTTTCTCAACTACGTTTGCTAAGCCTCCCTTCTTGTTCCCCGGAGATGGATTTTCTCTTCGGTCTGTTTGTCCTAGGCTTAGGTAGTGATCGTACCAGGCCATTTCATCCATTAAACGTTGACCCACTTCTTTGCTTTCACAGCGAGGACCAAGCAGATATACCGCGTCACGAACTTCAGTCACTTCTGAGAACATAACGGTTGCACCGGCGCGGACGAATAAGTCAGCAGCAACACCAACCGCAGGGTTAGCCGTCACGCCAGAAAATGCATCGCTACCACCACACTGTGTACCAACAACCAGTTCAGACACAGGACAATCTTCACGCTGGCGAGCATTTAATTTAATCAGGTGCTTTTCAGAAGTTTGCAAAATGCTGCGAACCATAGATTGAAAACCAACGTGGTTGTCACTTTGCAATGAAATAATGTCATCCGGATCTACGTTGATACCTTTAACATCATCCGTTCCTTTAAGTAGCTTTTCAGGTTGAAGTTTTTCACAACCTAAACCCACAACCATCACTTCACCACCAAAATTTGGGTTTAGCGCAAGGTTGTGAATAGTACGAATAGGCACTACCGCTGCTGGCGCGTTAATCGCAACACCACAGCCATACAAATGGTTCAATCCAACGACACCGTCCACATTTGGGTATTTAGGCAGTAAGTCACGCTTGATAATGTTAACTACGTAATCCACCACACCCGCGACACAATGCACACTGGTTGTAATACCGAGCAGGTTCTTTGTTCCCACACTGCCATCCGCATTGCGGTACCCCTTAAAGGTGTAGCCAGTTAGTGGTGGCAACGGCTCAGGAACGTTAGTGGCCAGTGGAATATCTTCCAACGGTGGCGCTTCAGGGATATCCACGAGAAATTCGTTGATCCAACCGCCTTTAACAATTGCAGTATTGGCGTAACCAATCACTTCACCATAGCGGCGAATCTTATCGCCCGGTGTTAAGTCAACAAGAGCAACTTTGTGCCCTTCTGGAATATCTTCCTGCAATTGAAATTCGTCGTTGAACATAGTTCCTTTAGGCAACCCACCATCGTTAACAACGATGGCAACGTTATCGCTAGGATGTACTTTAATATAACGAGGCAGCGTATTATTCATTTCACAAGCTTCTTTGAGTGATGTTCATACCATAAAAATTAGTCCATCGTGAGATTGGTTACATCATCAGTATTATCAAATTATTCAGTTTTTTATTTATCCAGTTTTGTTCAAATTTACAAAAGCAGAGATTTGAATCACAACCAAACGGGAAATTGTAGACCTTAGTCTAACTTCTTTAATTATAATTATTTTTTAAAGATTAAACTCAATCTGTAGTTAGCGATCTATATCACAATATATTTGACCAAGTTAGCAAAAATATTGTTTAAATTAATTATTGCTAAAGTAAGAAATTTCTTCACGCAGACAAATAATAAAAATTATTAATAATAAACAATGCGTTACAAATACATTAAAAGATCATATCAAGTTGTAATTAATTACAAATACAAGTTTTCGTAACAATGTTAGATATATTCACGCTTAGTTAACTTTATGTTTTATTCAAATATCGGCTCTTATTTTTGTTGGTATTGAGCACGGTAAAGGAACGATATAAGGTAAGAACAAAACAAAATAATTTGGCTTTGCAAGCTGTAAACTTGAACAAATTGTTGTTTTTGCAAGCGGTAGCGAAGTTGTCTAGGAGAGAGTAAATGAAAAAGAAAGTCATTCTGTACAAGAGTATCCCTGAATATGAAGTCAACCGTCTGCATGAACACTTCGATCTAACCGTGTTTAATGAACTTAATGATTCTAATCGAGAAGAATTCAACGCAGCATTGACTCAAGCGCATGGAATCATAGGTTCTGGGGTCGTAATGTCCGATGAACTACTCAATACTGCACCACTTCTTGAAGCAGTATCGACCATTTCCGTGGGTATCGATCAGTTCGGGTTTGACTATCTCTCCCAACGCAAAATTGCCCTAATGCACACACCTGGCGTATTAAATGAAACCGTAGCAGACACCGTCATCCTTCTTGCCTTAGGTGCAGCTCGCAGAGCAGTAGAAGTTTCAAACATGGTGAGAGAAGGTCGCTGGGACAGAAATCTTCCCGCTGAATATTTTGGTGTCGACCTTCACCATAAGAAGATGGGTATTGTCGGTATGGGGCGCATTGGCTATGCAGTTGCGAAACGCGCTCATATGGGATTTGGCATGTCTATCTGCTACCACAACCGTTCCGCTAACGTTGAAGCAGAGCGCGATTTCGCAGCAGAGCGCTTAGAACTTAATGAGCTGCTTTCAACGTGTGATTTCGTTGTCGTACTGATTCCTCTTAGCGCGGCAACCGAAAAAATGTTTGGCAAAGAACAATTTGAACTAATGAAATCCAGCGCCATCTTTGTCAATGCTGCACGTGGTAAAGTTGTTGATGAAAATGCATTAATCGAAGCGTTGAAAAACAAAACGATTCGCGCTGCTGGCTTGGATGTATTTGAAGTTGAGCCTCTGCCTGCCTCATCGCCCCTTAACCAATTGGATAATGCATTCTTGTTACCGCATATAGGTTCTGCAACCACAGAAACTCGTTACAGCATGGTGCAATGTGCTGTCGATAACATCATTGCTGCATTAAATGGAGACTATTCGGCAAATTGCGCTAACAGAGAACAAATTGAAGGATAACTCCGTTTTGAGTGGGATTCGATTTCGCCCAGCTACTGACGTCGACTGCCTTTTTGCTTTTGAACTTAAGAAGGCAGTCGACTTCGATTTGCTAACGCTTGAGCATGGTTGGGACGAAGAGCTTCAATGGGCCTTGCATCAACACGAATGGAATACTGGTCTGCCAACATTAATCTGTTATCAAGACAAGCCCATCGGAACTGACATGTTGCTGGAAAAGCGTGATCAGATCTATTTTTCTAAATCCATTATTCAACCTAATTATCAAAATCAAGGGATCGGAAGTAAAGTTATGGAATATGTCATCCGATTTTCTAAACAAACCGGAAAACCCTGTTTTCTGAGCTATCTTAAAAACAACCATGCAGGAAGCCTCTATAAACGCATGGGATTTGAAATCTATCGGGAGGACTCACCCTTTGTTTATACCAGACACAACCCTACAAAGTGTTGAACTCAGTAAAATTTAACAACTGAGATTCAGCAAAATCTATAAATAAAACGACGAAAAATAAACACATATGCATAAATCACGGCATAAAGTGGTTTGAGTATAAAAAGGTTAGGAATGTCTATGATCCAGTATTACCGAAACAGAAACTTGGGGTTTCAGTTACGAACCGTCATGACGGTATGTTTGCTGATTGCATTTTCAAGCATAGCTGCATTGGTCTATCAAAATGCTTCCAAAGTACTTTTGAATACGACGCTGAAGGAACAGCAGTCCAAAATCCAAGCTATGGGTAAGACCATTGAAGGTCAGTATAACGCTTACCTTGAAACCGCTCGTATCCTTGCATCTACTCTTCGTAATGGGTACCTAGAGGGATTTTATGTTGAAGATAACGAAGTCAATTACAATGGCTACCAAATTCGCGATATTACAATTTGGGGTGAGAGCATTGTAAGCGATGTCCGTAAGCCTGAAGCTTTCAGTCGGGATACAGGTGCTGCTGCTACTATATTTGCACCAGTAGGAGACGATTGGATTCGTATCTCCACTTCACTTCGCGACTCAGAAGGCAAATTAGAAATAGGCACGTTATTAGGCAAAGAACACCCTGCCTATAACAACATCATGAATGGTCAGCCTTATTATAGTGTGGTGACTTTATTAGGTCGGAACTATATCGCCTATTATGACCCCGTATTGAGTGATGAAGGAAAAGTAACAGCCATTACCAGTATCGCCTTGCCAGTGGAAGATGCCACCCAATCTATTTTTGAGTCTTTACGATCCGTTTCTTGGGGTGACACTGGCTATACGATTGTTCTAGACAACCAACAAACAAACCTTGGTCATTATCTGTTACACCCCAAATTTAAACCCAATGACCCAACTATTTTAGATGTTGCCGATTACAACGGTGATAAGCCTTTTAAAGCTATCTTTAGTCAGGATACAGGCATCCTCACCTATCCATGGGAATTTAACGGCTCAGTCGGAGAAAAATACATTGTGTATACCACTGTTCCGGGTTGGGATTGGAAGATCCTTGGGGGTACTTTTGTTAGTGAAGTGACAAAAGAGAGTACAGAACTTCTCAAACTGATTGCTATCATTTCACTTGTGGTTGGTGCTTTAACCTTCGTCATCATGAGTCTCTTCATTAATCGCAGTACCAAACCATTGACCACACTTAGTGGGTATATGGAGCGATTGGGCGAGGGTGAAGTGAGCATCAAAGTTGATCAAGGCAGCCAAAATTCACAGAACGAAGTGACAAGGCTTACGAACAGCGTCAGCAACATGGCAAACCGCCTTAACTCTCTTGTCGGCGATATTCGTTCTACAAGTGACCAGCTTGACGGACAGTCAAGTAGCGTGTTGACTGACGCACAAACTAACTTACGTCAGTCGGATGCACAACAGCGACAAGCAGAACAAGTGGTTACAGCTATTGAAGAGATGGCGACATCCGCAAAATCTGTGGCACAGCAAGTTGAAGCGATTGCTGAAAACGTTCGCCAAGCAGATGATAGTACTCAAACGGGCTTAGGTAAAGTGGAAGAAGTTTGCTTAGATGTGGCACAGCTTAACGATCAGCTCGATCAATCAGCGAAAGCCATTGAGCAAGTAAACAACGACAGTAATAGCATCCAAAGCGTCACTAAAATGATTGATGATATTGCCGAACAGACGAACTTGCTGGCTCTTAACGCTGCAATCGAAGCGGCAAGAGCTGGTGAACAAGGTCGTGGCTTTGCCGTAGTTGCCGATGAAGTAAGAACTCTTGCTGCTCGCACGCAAATGTCGGTTAAAGACGTGGTTCAGATTATTAACCAGTTGAAGAGCTCAACAGGCAATGCGGTCTCTTTAATGCATCAAAGCCAGCAAAACGCCAACAAGGTGCTCGATAAGGCGCAAGAAGCAGGCACTTCACTTGAATCTATAGCAGAACAAGTACGCGGCATTGCAGGTCAAGCCGAAGCGATTGCCACAACAGCAGAGCAACAAGCACAGGTGTCACAAGAAGTTGCAGCAAGTGCTTCTGAAATTTCCGACTTGAATGTTCAAAGCCGTGAGACGAGCGCGCAGACATCAGACAGTGCACAGCAACTGTCTGAGCTATCAAAACACCTCAAACAGCAAGTGGACTTCTTCCATTAATTTGAAGTCGTTACTTTGTACAACACAGACTAAAAGAGCCGCTTTCGCGGCTCTTTCTTTTACTTACCTAATTCCTATTCGACCTTCATAAGCGTTACTCGGCGCTGGAAATTCTCGGTTAAGAAGCTCTAGATCATCTGCACTTAAACGGATGTTTGCAGAATCTAAGTTCTCTTTCACTCGAGAAACCGTGCTGGATTTAGGTATGGCAATAACGCCAGGCTGATGAAGCAACCAAGCTAACGCTATTTGGGCTGGAGTGGCGTTGTGCTTGTCTGCAATCGTCTGGAGTGCAGGTTCAAACAATAAAGAGCCTTGATCTAATGGGCAGTAAGCCATCATTGACATTCCCTTCTGATCGCAAAACGGTTTGACCGCCCACTCAGGCTCTCTACACGCTAAGTTATAAAGCACTTGGTTTGTTGCACAAAGCCCTTGAGAATCAGCAGCGCAGAAGTCTTTTAAATCATCAATATCAAGATTGCTGACACCATAATCTCGGATCTTGCCCTGCTCTTTTAGTAAATAGAGCGCTTCCAGTGTCTCTTCAAAAGGTACTGAACCCATCCAGTGAAGCAGATACATATCTAAATAATCGGTATTCAGACGACGTAAACTTCTCTCGCACGCCGTTATCACCCCTTTGCGTGAAGCATTATGAGGATAAAACTTACTTACGATATAAAGCTGGTCTCGGAAGCCTTTCATTGCTTCACCCGCAATACTCTCAGCTTCGCCTTCACCATACATTTCTGCGCAATCTAGCAAGCGCGCGCCATATTCAATACCAAAGCGCAACGCTTCTACTTCCTGCTTACGTGTTCTCTGGTTCTCACCCATATACCAAGTACCCAAGCCTAAGCGAGGCATAGGATTGTTACTTGGCAAAATAAAATCTTTCATTGTCATTCTCTTAAACCAATAAGTGCGATAACTGCAAGTATTACCCCAAAGCAGATATCTCGACAGAATCCTGGTTAAACAAAAAACACGCTGACAGCATGAGTGCGACGAAGCACATTGTGCAGCTATTAATCACCAAAACAAGTATATACAGAACCCATGTCGTACCAAAACAGACTAAGGCTATTCCTCGACGTTCCATCAGTTCATCCAATACAGAGTTAACCCACCAAATAGATACCGTTTCTTACTCAAACTTTAAGAACTATGGTTTTCTGTCTGAGATAGGCGCTTAGATTCGATTAAACTGTTTGGGCCAAATGTTAGTATCATGTAAATGTTATTGACTGACGTTTATAGTTTTCTTTGCAAAAAAACGGCTCCAAAATCTATTTGCATAGGTCTTTAGAGCCGTTTTAAGATTAGTTAAAAATTAACGATCGAACATCATTTCAGCGATTAATCACGCACTAAACAAGGGCGTTTAGGGTCAAATTTCCAATCTTTAATGAGATATTGCATACCGATAGAGTCATCACGCGCACCTAGACAGTTGTCCATGTAAAGCTTGTGTGCTTCTTCCACTTTCTCCATATCCAGTTCAACACCTAGACCTGGTTTATTTGGAACTAGAACTTTACCGTCAACAATTTGGAAAGGCTCTTTAGTTAGACGTTGATTGCCTTCTTGCCAAATCCAGTGAGTATCAATTGCAGTGATATTGCCAGGAGCCGCTGCCGCTACGTGAGTAAACATCGCAAGCGAAATATCAAAGTGGTTGTTTGAGTGTGAACCCCAAGTGTAACCAAACTCATGACACATTTGAGCAACGCGAACTGAACCTTCCATTGTCCAGAAATGAGGGTCAGCCAGTGGGATATCTACAGATTGCAGGCTTAGCGAGTGCCCCATTTGACGCCAATCTGTTGCAACCATGTTGGTTGCTGTTGGTAGACCAGTGCGACGTTTGAATTCCGCCAACACTTCGCGACCAGACATACCATTTTCTTCACCACATGGGTCTTCAGCGTAAGCTAACGTGTCTTTAAGCTCTAGACCAATACGAATAGCTTCATCTAGAGACCATGCACCGTTCGGGTCAAGAGTTACACGCGCTTCAGGGAATGCGGCTTTGATTGCTTTTACTGCTAATGCTTCTTCATCCGCAGACAGAACGCCACCTTTCAGTTTGAAATCGTGGAAACCGTATTTCGCATGAGAAGCTTTTGCTAGGTTAGCAACCGTTTCTGGAGTCATCGCTTTTTGGTGACGAACACGGTACCACTCACACTCGTCTTCATCTTGGTTTTGGTATGGCAGATCTGTTACGTCTTTATCACCGATAAAGAACAGGTAGCCAAGCATTTCAACAAAATCGCGTTGCTGACCATCACCTAATAGTGATGCCACGTTAACACCTAGGTGCTTACCAAGAAGATCCAACAATGCAGCTTCGATTGCAGTAACCACGTGAATGGTAGTACGTAGGTCAAACGTTTGTTTACCACGACCACCAGAGTCACGGTCATTAAACTCTTTTGATACTGCGGCCTTAATGTTTTTGTATTCAGCGATACCTTTACCAACAATCAGTGGAATTGCATCTTCCAAAGTTTGACGAATTTTTTCACCTCCCGGTACTTCACCCACACCTTGGTTACCCGACTCATCAGTAATGATAATGATGTTACGAGTGAAGAAAGGCGCGTGCGCACCGCTCAGGTTTAGCAACATACTGTCGCGACCAGCAACAGGAATAACTTTAACTTCGGTAACTTTTGGAGATGTCATGTCTTATACCTTTAGGGTTCGAGCTCATTAATGAGCGATGACTCGGGTCGCCGTGGCAACCTACCTGTAATTATTAGCTAACAAGCGCGTGTTTCATCTTGTTTCAGATTACTTGTTTAGGTTTCGCACTTCTTTATTTAAGAAATGCATTCAGTAAAAACTTATCTGTTCATTTTTGCCTTAAATGTTAGCGCAAACATTTATAACTTTTTACCAAAGCAGAAACTACGTTATCCGATTAAATTTGCCCCAACGATCACAATTAGTATCTTCTAAATCTAACGAATTGTTACTCACATCTAATTTTGGAACTTACAACTCCTGCATTTTGTTTATCGCTAACATTTTTGATGATAATCATAGAATCCCTACGTTGGTCTTAGAATAACTGTGATAAAATCCCCGCCAACTTGCTTAGAACGATAGATAAAGATGGGCTTCTTCTATCACCACTGGCTAACAGGAATGAATCTTTGAAAGCGAACAAATCCAAATCCCCTACGTTAGAAGATGTCGCTCGCGTTGCAGGTCTATCGGCAATGACGGTTAGCCGAGCTTTAAACAACCCATCGGTAGTTAAAGAAGCAACGCTTAACAAGGTGAAATCTGCGGTCGAAAGTACTGGTTATATTCCTAACAAAGCGGCAGGAGCTTTGGCTTCGAGTAAAAGTGGGTTGATCGGTGTTGTTGTACCGCAAATTAACAACAGCATGTTCGTTGAAACCGTCGAAGCACTTCGGGGATGTTTAGCACAGCGCGGCTACCACGTTTTGCTTAGTGTTTCTGATTACAGTTCAGAAAACGAAGTCGACATTATTTCATCGTTGATGTCACACCGCCCTGATGGCATCGTCTTGACTGGTGTACATCACGATAACCGATTGAAAAAAATCATCCTGAATTCATCTGTTCCGGTAGTAGAAATTTGGGATTCAACTCCAACGCCTATCGACATGCTAGTGGGTTTATCACATGACAAAATTGGGGAGGCTGTTGGCTACGAAATCACGAAGAAAAAACCAAAGCATGTAGGTCTTATTTGGGCTGAAGATTCGCGCGCCCAGAAACGACTTCAGGAAATCATCAAAGTATTGAAGCAAAAAAATATTAAACATACGGTAACTCAGGTTCCTAGCCCCGCTAAAATTCAGTCAGGACGTACAGGAATGCAAGTACTGTTAGCCACTGAACATGACTTTGATGTTATCGCGTGTTCTTCTGACACTCTTGCACAAGGCTGTATCGCTGAAGCTCACAAGCAGAACATGAAGGTACCTGACGATTTTTCGGTCATTGGATTCGGTGATTTAGATGTAGCTGAATACAACGTTCCATCAATCACTACCGTCAACATTGACCGCATTGGGATGGGTCAACGTGCTGCAAACATGCTCGCCGACAGAATCGAAGGTAAATTACCTGAAAACCCGATTGTGAATTTGGAGTTTACCTTTAAGCACAGAGAGTCGTTTTAAAAGTTGTTTGTTATGAGTAAATTATGACTTAAGGCTAGATTCTTTTGACACTTTCTCTAAGTTGCTACCAATTACGACGTAATGTCCAAAACTCATTGTAACTTGGGGGAAATAAAGCTTACCAACTGACATTTTTTCTTTTTCTGACATCAAAATTGAACTCAAATACCAGTTTTTCATAACTCTTTCTATACGACTACTAGTCTTAAAGAATACTTGTTCTTAACGACTTGGGGGCATAAGCGAGTCAGAAACTTCTCGCTAACGTCATTGAATCAAAAGACTTTGAAGCGAAAGTATATTATGAGTTATACATTTTGTACTATTTCAAGGTATGGTTGGATAATCTCAAGACTTGGTTGCATTAAAAGTACTAGCAAAAGGAATCGCCGATGAGTAATGGCAAGAGAGAAAGTACCCTTCGTTTTTTAGCAGAACCTGGCGATGTGAACTTTGGCGGTAAAGTTCATGGTGGCGCAGTAATGAAATGGATCGACTTAGCAGCATACGCTTGTTCTGCTGCTTGGAGCGGCAAATACTGTATTACAGCTTATGCTGGCGGTATTCGCTTTGTTGCTCCTATTCATGTTGGAAATATCGTAGAAGTGAGTGCGAAGGTTATCTACACAGGAAAAACCTCTATGCACATTGCCATTGACGTACAAGCCAGCGACCCAAAAGAGCTCAAAAACCGATTAACCACCCATTGCATTGTTATCATGGTTGCTGTTGACGAAAATGGTAAGCCAACGGCAGTTCCTGAGTGGGTACCTGAAACCCCTGAAGATATCGCTCTTCGTAACTCGGCAATTAGGCTGATGAACATGCGAACAGAAATCGGTGAAGAGATGGAAGCGCATGTGAAATACCTTAAAGCTGACGGATAAAAAAACACCCGACTGAAGTCGGGTGTTTTGCTTATGTACCTAGCCAAACTTGCGCTGTAATTATTATTGCTTATGTTATTCCGCTAGCTCTTGCGCTGTTTTTATGTAGATATCACGCAGTTTTAGAGCTATTTCTCCCGGTTTGCCACTGCCAACAGGCTTGTCATCAATTGCGACCACAGGCCAGACAAACGTTGTTGCAGAGCTGATAAACGCCTCTTTCGCCTGATACGCTTCATCGATTGTGAATAGACGCTCTTCAATAGTTAGCTTGAGCTCTTGAGCTAGCTTCATCAAAGACGCGCGAGTAATTCCATGCAAGATGTCATTACTCAAAGGACGTGTTACCAGAACATTTTCCTGAGTCACGATATAAGCGTTACTTGAACCACCTTCAGTCACAAAGCCGTCTTCGATTAACCAGACATCTTCAGCACCAGCAGCATGAGCCGCTTGTTTTGCCAAACAGGCTGGCAATAGGCTGGTTGTTTTGATATCACGACGCCGCCAACGGATATCATCAAACGAGATCACTTTAATACCAGTTTGGATCTTAGGACTGTTGATCAGACTTCTGGACTGAGTAAACAACACTAAGGTTGGTTCGATATCATCACTGTAGGAAAAGTCGCGGTCACCTTCATCGCCACGCGTCAGTTGCAGATAAATGCCACCTTCAACCAAAGCGTTTCTTTTTATCAGCTCTCGCTGAATTTCCATCAGTTGTTCGCCCGTCACTGGCAGCTTGATGTCGAGCTCTTTTGCAGAACGTTCTAAACGCGCAAGATGCCCTTGATGATCGATGAGCTTGCCGCCCAGAACCGCGGTGACTTCGTAAACGGCATCAGCAAACAGAAAACCACGATCAAAGACCGAAACTTTCGCTTCACTTTCCGCAACGAATTCGCCATTTAGATATACGATTCGTTCCATTTTCTCTCCCTACCCCCACAGCTTTTGTTTAAAGGGCAACATAGAATTGTTTTCAAATTCAAATCCGTTTTCGATATCTGCGCTAAGCAATAGCGGGCCATCGAGATCAACCACTTCAGCACCTTGAGCCACGACAAAAGCGGGAGCCATGCTTAATGAAGACGAAACCATGCAACCAACCATGACTCGTAATCCCAATGACTGCGCTTGATCTTTTAGCTTTAGTGCTTCGGTTAAACCGCCGGTTTTATCGAGCTTAATATTGACCATGTCATACAAACCAACGACTTTCTGCAAACTATTTCTGTCGTGACAAGATTCATCGGCACAAATAGGAATTGGGCGCTCTAGCGAGGCCAAAACAGAGTCTTCATCGGCGTGGAATGGCTGCTCTATCATCGCCACATCCAGCTTTATCAATTCAGGAATAAGCTGTTTGTAGGCTTCTGCCGTCCACGCTTCATTCGCATCAAGAATAATTTTTGCATTGGGTGCGCCACGGCGAACCGCTTGCACACGTGCTAAATCTTCTGGACCACCCAGTTTGAGTTTGAGCAGCGGTCGGTCAGCATTTTCAATCGCCGTTTTCTCCATATTCTCAGGAGTATCTAACGACAGAGTGTAGGCTGTGGTGAGTGACTCGGCGGCTAAACCAACCTTCGTCCATATCGATTGCTTGTCTTGCTTGCATTCAAGATCCCACATCGCGCAATCCACCGCATTTCTCGCCGCACCGGCAGGAAGAAGTGGTTGTAACTGCTCACGCGAGATCCCCCTTTCAATGTCTGCAATAACTTCAGTGATTTGCTGAAATACACTTGCGATGGATTCACCATAGCGAGCATAAGGAACGCATTCCCCTCGCCCTGTCAGACCTTGGTGTTCAATCTCAACAATGATAGTTTCAGCTTGAGTTTTACTCCCCCGAGAGATAGTAAAACTGCCACGAATTGGCCAACTTTGTGTGTAGAGTTTTACCTTCATTACAGCTCCAGAAGCTTATCGACAATACGGGCAACACCTTGGCGGAACGGGTCGACAACAGGTAAACCAATTTCTGATTCCACCTTATCCATATACGCCACTGCATCACTTTCGCTCAAACCTGATGTATTTATGGATACACCTACGAACTTAGCCGCTGGGTTAGTTAAACGAGCTGTGGCAATATTCGCTTCCATACACACTTTAAGGTCTGGTAACTGATAGTCAGGCAATCCACGCATATGTGTGCGAGTTGGTTCATGACAAAGTACCAGAGCGTCAGCTTGTGAACCATGAATTAGACCCGTTGTAACCCCCGCAAATGAAGCATGGAATAACGAGCCCTGACCTTCAATAACGTCCCAGTGTTGTGGATCGTTTTCTGGTGTAATGGTTTCAATTGCTCCAGCAATAAAGTCTGCAACGACACAGTCTGCACTGACACCAGCTCCGGTAATCAGAATACCCGTTTGACCAGTAGCGCGAAAATCAGCGTCAACACCACGCTCTTTCATCTCTTTTTCTATTGCAAGTGAGGTGTACATTTTGCCAACAGAGCAGTCTGTTCCTACTGTCAGAACACGTTTTCCTGGGCGCTTTTTACCATTCGCAACAGGATAAGACTGTGTTGGGTAACGAACATCATAAAGTGCACAACCGTTCTTTTTCGCACACTCAACAAGCTCAGGAATGTCTGCCAATTTGTTATGCAGTCCGGCTGCGATATCCATCCCAGCTTCAAGCGCTTCTATAAGAACTGAAATCCACTCTTTAGAGATCACTCCGCCACGATTAGCAACACCGATAACGAGTGTTTGTGCGCCTGCTGCTTTCGCTTGCGCCACCGTTAAGTCTTGCAGACCAACGTCAGCATTACACGCTTCAAGACGTAGTTGTCCTACACAGTACTCAGGGCGCCAAGTTTTAATACCCTGCGCAACTTTAGCTGCCAGAGAATCTGCAGCATCACCCAAAAATAATAGATACGGTTGCTTAAGTTCCATCTTTTTTCACTCCATTTTGGTCATCTAGACCAGACACTAATTTCGACTTCTTTTACAACCTACAGTTTAAAATCCTCATCAACAATAGGGTCAACTGTTCACTTATATTCAAAATAATTTATTAAATTAAAATTTTATGCACCATAAATTCACAATAAGCGTAAATAGTGAATTTTAATTCAATAAAAGAAGTTTTTAGAAAATATCGGAAGTTAAAGAAAATTAAGCAATATATGAAAGCATCCATGCACCTAATCGAAAGATTGTCTTACAGACCAATCAAATAGTTGTTATATCTAAAATTCAGCCAAAATACCCCATTGGTATTTAACTCCAAATATAACAATATTTTTAGATTTTCATGTTTTGTGATCCAGAGCAAAAATAAACAATTTTGTATACAATCTAGCCATAAATTTGAAGTGTAAGAACATTGCACTTTCTTATGGAAATCGAATAAAAAATCGATAAGTCACCTATTTCCAACCGCTACAGACCGTCATTAGTTAATAAGAATGAGTATTTAGGTTAAATTCTTTTGCAAAAAATAGTGATCGACAATACTTTTTTATTACAAAAACAATAATTTTATTAAACTAATAATACTTAAATATACAGAATAATATTCTTACCGATCATCTAATAGACTACTTTGCTAGAAATAAAAAACAGCCAGTGGTTTTATCCATACACAAAACTCCAAAATAGGCGTAATAACTGAAATGCATGCAGACCTTGGCATGGTCTGTTTATTATTCAATAAATGTATAAAATCTTTTGCTGCGAGCGATGGCTCGCTGTTGGAGAAACAGACATTACTCAGTATGATAGCTACTCTTTAGTAAGCCCCCCATTTCTGAGCTGCAATGGAAACAAGGTAATAATTAGGACGGATTCAATGATCACAGCAGAAGCTCTTATCAATCTAAAAGCGCTTAGTGATAACTACGATTTGCTAAAAAAGAAATGTGGAAACAAGCCTGTTGTAGCGGTTATTAAAGGTGACGCTTACGGCCACAACGCAGTAAAAACAGCACAGGCGCTGGCTCAGGCGGATGTATTTGCCGTTTCTCGTATTGAGGAAGCACAAGAATTAAGAAATGCAGGCATTCAACAACCTATTCTGCTGCTTGAAGGGTGCTTTTGTAAGAACGATTTGGAAATAGCTTCACGTGAAGGCTTTCAAACCGCTATTCATTGCCTAGAACAGCTGGACGATCTGAAAAATGCTACGTTAGCGAAACCAATGATGATATGGCTTAAGCTGGATACCGGTATGCACCGTCTGGGTGTTCAACCGTGCGAACTGAATGATTATGTTGAGCAGATTGAAGCCACAGGTAAGCTATCTGGTCCAGTTGGCTTCATGAGTCACTTTAGCTGTGCCGATGATCTTTCTTCTGCCTCTACACAAAAGCAAATCGATCTTTTTCTGTCGCAAACCTCTCACTTCCCGGGTCCTAAAACCTTGGCAAACTCAGCAGGTATTATGTATTGGTCTGATTCTCATCTCGATTACATGCGTGCAGGCATTGCTCTGTATGGCATCAGCCCGAATGAAGATGAGACAGGTAAAGAACATGGTCTGCATTGCGGTATGACTTTAACCTCAAAACTTATCGCGGTTCGCAAACACAAAGCCAACCAGCCTGTTGGTTATGGTGAGACTTGGACGTCACATCGTGATACCTACATTGGCGTGGTTGCTATGGGTTATGGTGATGGATACCCGCGAACAGCGCCAGAAGGTACACCTGTTTATATTAATGGTCGCATCGTTCCAATTTCAGGCCGAGTATCTATGGATATGATTACCATTGATTTAGGTCCTGACTCACAAGATAAAGTGGGTGACTGTGTCGAATTCTGGGGTGAGAATTTACCGATTGAGCAGGTATCAAAGCACATTGGAACGATTCCGTATGAACTCGTCATCAAACTGACTAAACGAGTGCATAAAACCTACATCGAAAAGTAGTGTATTGAGTTAAAAGAGCGTGATTATGATTACGCTCTTTTTATTTGCACCAATCGTTTAAATTCAAAATTAAATTCAAAATTAAATTCAGTGCTTTAAGATGTTTGTCATACCTGAGTTTTTGTCATAGAAGTTTCATTTTTCTCTGATTTAATATGCTAGAAAATTGAATAGCCTCCCTAGAGAACAAAAACATGGCCTTGCCCATCAGTGATATTACTTTAAGTGAAAACACCCTCTCCGATTTAAAATCTGTTGAATATCATTGGATTCGGACTATGTATGTAGAAGGCTATCAACCTTCTGAAATCAATCACTATATTCGTACTTGCTTTGGCGGTGATGACACATTCGCTGATCTATTCCGCAAAGTCGCTCTGCAACAAGAAAGCCTGTATGTGCTGTTACAGTACATTGGTTGCGCACCATCCAGTAAAGAATTCTAGCCGTTCCAACCTAAGTGTCACATCTTTTTAGCCACACGGGCTCGTGTGGCCGATAATTTGCCATTCCATTAGACTTAACGCGTCATTAAGGCTCTAAAAATTTCAGTGGAACGGTTGTAGCAGATAAAACAAAAAGGGAGAGCCTCTACAGACTCTCCCTTTTATTTATCAATATGAAATGGTTACTTAGGCTGCTTACTCAATACCGCGTCAATGTCTGCTGCGCTGTGGCGCTCTGCGACTTGTTCCCACTCTTCACCAAAAGTGCGGTTTACAATTCGGCCACGTTGAACCGCAGGACGTTCTAACATCATTTTAGCCCAACGCTGAACATGCTTATAAGACTCAACATCTAAAAACTCTCCAGCATTGTATGCTTTACCTAGTGCTAGGTTACCGTACCAAGGCCAGATCGCGATGTCAGCAATACTGATTTCTTCACCAGCAATAAAGGTATGTTTTGCCAGTTGCTTATCGAGCACATCAAGCTGACGTTTCGCTTCCATTGCAAAGCGGTTAATCGGGTATTCAAATTTCTCTGGCGCATACGCATAGAAGTGACCAAAACCACCACCAAGATAAGGTGCTGAGCCTTGAAGCCAGAACAACCAATTCATTACTTCTGCACGTGCCGCTCCTTCTTTAGGTAGGAAATGGCCGAACTTCTCAGCAAGATAGAACAGAATATTACCGGATTCGAACACGTTGACAGGTTCATTACCTGAGCGATCAACCATTGCAGGAATTTTTGAGTTCGGGTTTACCGCAACAAAGCCGGAACTGAACTGGTCACTTTCACCAATTCGAATCAAAAATGCATCGTACTCAGCTTCTTTCACACCCAGAGCAAGTAGCTCCTCAAGCATGATGGTCACCTTCTGGCCATTTGGCGTACCCATTGAGTAAAGCTGAATTGGGTGAGAGCCCACTGGAAGTTCTCTTTCAAAACGAGCACCTGAATCCGGTCGGTTGATACTCGCCCATTGACCACCATTTTCGCTGTCCATTGTCCAGACTCTTGGTGGGATATATTCACTTGCCATGGTTGATCCTTCTCTTGGTTTACGTATTCGATTTACGACTTCTTAAGATATAGGGGCAAATTATTGCAGATAAAGTCTTTTATGAATTTTTAGTTATAACAATAAATTATTGCAAGGGAGAAGAAATTATATAGGCAGGGAGAAACAATCAAAGCGGAGGTTTGACTTCCCGCAGCAACAGGCGTTGCTACGGGAATCTGGGCAATTAGAACGCAGGTTCAATAGTGCCATTGAAGGTTTGTTGCATGAAGTCTCGAATCGCTTGTGACTGGTAGATTTCTACGAATTTTTTGTACGCTTCGTTATCTTTGTCTTTCTCACGGCTTGCAATCACCATCACCGCTAGAGGTGCTTGCTTCGATTCTAGGTAGATACCCTGTTTCTTAGGATCAAGACCCGCAGACATTACGTAGTTCATAGTGATAGCCGCTGCATCAACATCGTCCAAAGTACGTGGCAATTGTGCCGCATCCACTTCCAAG
Organism: Vibrio diazotrophicus; assembly: GCF_038452265.1. NCBI lineage: Bacteria > Pseudomonadati > Pseudomonadota > Gammaproteobacteria > Vibrionales > Vibrionaceae > Vibrio > Vibrio diazotrophicus. The sequence goes on along the minus strand of NZ_CP151843.1, from coordinate 106,419 downwards.
AACTCGAAGTTTTTCGAGTTTTCAACGATATCGTTTAGCGTCGCTTTAAAGCCAGCATCCGCTTTCAAGGTAATCAAACCAGCGTCAGCAAACAGCAGTAAGCCACGACCACCGTTGGTTGGATCATTTGGAATGGCAATACGCGCATTCTCTGGCAACTCTTCTAACGATTTGTATTTATTCGAATAAATACCCATACGCATCAGGATAGATTCGCCAATAGAGACAAGGTGAGAACCTTGACTATTGTTGTAGTTGTTTAGGAAAGGAAGATGCTGATAGCTGTTCAAATCAATGCTGCCATCTTCCAACGCCGCGTTTGGCGTAATGTAGTCAGAAAACTCGACTACTTTTACTTTTAAACCCTGCTTAGCTGCCTCTTTTGCAACCGCTTCCACTACCTGCGCGTGAGGACCAACTGTTGCGCCAACAGAGATTTCATCACTCTCTTTCTGACCACAAGCTGCTAAGCCGAAAACCAACGATGCCACTAAGCCCAACTGAGAGAGTTTTTTATATCCGTTCATTTTATTTATTCCTTACCTAAACATAGAGACGTATAGCCGTCTAAACAGCTATATTATCGATGACTAAGTAATATGCAACTAATAATTTGCTATAAGTTAGTTCCCGCAGTCCTTTTCTTAAGCGCAACAAATAGCGATTGAACTCACATTTCGTTTTCACTAAATTAGCCAAAGTAGCAGGAAGTCAAAAAAAGGAATTTATGAAAACGTTACTGATAATTAATGTTGGTCAGGCTCCTGAACAACAACTCAAGAAATACGGTGATTTTGAACACTGGGCACAAAGAGCCATCAGTGAGGTCAATATCCCTGTGACTTTCCTAGATGGTACTCGCAAGGCTTTACCTGATTATGATTCTTTGGCTGGTGTCATCATCATGGGTTCACTTTCTATGGTGACGGAAAAGACCGACTGGATGCTGAAATTATCAGACGACATCGTTGCCCTCACTGAAAAGAGAATTCCTCTTCTTGGCATTTGCTTTGGTCACCAATTAATCGCCCAAGCTCTTGGTGGTGCTGTGGGTTATAACCCGAAAGGTCTGGAAATTGGCACGGTAGAGTTGGAGCGTTTACCGAGCGCAAGTAATGATCCATTGTTTGAGTCACTCCCAGCAAACTTTGCAGCTCAAACGGTACATTTCCAATCGGTGCAGCAGCTTCCACCGAACGCTGTTTGTCTAGCCAGAAGCGATTTGGATGAACACCATGCCTTCCGAGCTGGCAGTTGCACTTGGGGCGTGCAATTCCATCCGGAGTTTACCAGCGACATCATGCGAGATTCTGTTGAAGGTTTGAAAGAAGCGATTGCCGATAGCTACACAAGCAAGCTCGAACAGGTTGCTGAAACAGAGCAGGCGAAACAAATTCTGGTTAGATTCGCCAGTATGTGTAAATCACGTATTGATCACCCTTAGACTTTAAAAACATGAGCTAAAATATCAACAGTTGAGCCACTTTTGTTATGAATGTGAGTGGTTCAGCCTATGATTAGGCCTATTGGAAAGGGTTGGAACTACGTGAAAGTAGAACATATGGATAGACAGTGTTATGAATGCGAAGAATACGCTGCGGTAATTTCAGCTCTGCCTGATTTGGTTTTTGTTCTCACTGAATCTGGTCGCTATGCCGCGATATTTGGTGGTGAAAACTCCGATCTTTACCATGACGGATCATCTTTAAAGGGACTAACCCTCGACAATGTCCTTCCACCAGAAAAGGCCACTTGGTTTAAAGATAGAATTAAAGAAACGCTCGATTGCGATTGCATTAAAGTTTTTGAATATTCCTTGTCTGCTGATGATGTAGATACGGTCGATGAAGCAACGGGCCCGATTGGGGAACTGCGTTTTGAAGGACGTGTCAGCCCTCTAAAATCATTACGCTATGGCGAAAGAGCGGTGGTGTGGGTTGCTCGTAACATTACCGCTCGATACCATATTCAGCAGCAATTGCTCTATCAATCTGAAGTGGATGATTTATCCAAAACACTCAATCGAAGAAAACTGTTTGAAACGCTTAACGATGCGTTTTATGCGTTCAAGCGTTACCATGAAAACTACTGCTTCCTAGTCGTCGATATCGATAATTTCAAACGGATTAATGACTCCTACGGGCACAGCCTAGGCGATGAAGCGATCCGCAAAGTCGCAGAGATATGCAAACTCAAAGTGCGTAAAACTGACGCCATTGGTCGGCTCGGTGGCGATGAGTTTGGCATTATTCTTAAGCATACTGATGAGATTTCTCCCGTCGCGTTTGCAGAGAGACTGGTAGATGCGGTATCCAACACACTGTTACACGAAGAGCTTTCCGATACGCGAGTCTCCATCAGTATAGGTTTAAGTTATTTCGCTGAAAGTGATACGGGGATGGAAGACATATACCATCGCGCTGACCTCGCACTTTACGACGCAAAACGCCGAGGTAAAAACCGAGTCTCCACCAAAATCAATTAATTGGCTTAATCCGACTTCTGCATTTCCACCAAATACAACAAAGGCACGTCAGAGAACTGGCGTGCCTTTTATCGATTACGGTTTGTACCTTACAAGTGGTCAATTACCGCAGGAATAGCGGCCAGTACATCTTGACCAAACGCCACACTGCGCTCAGGTGACCAGCCATAAAGCTCATCAGGATGACAGTTATGATCTTTGAACGGCATCTCTAAGGTGTAAGACAAACACTTAAATTCTTCAGCAACCCAGTTTGAACCAACGGTCAGATTTGCTTTACCCGGTTCATCTTTATCGTAACCAAATTCATCCTGAAACTCAGGTGTGATAAAGGTTAATGCTTGCTTAAACAGAACTTCAAGATCAGCCATTTTCTCGTTGTAACTTGGAACACCTTCTGCACCAGCCACGAAGTTATAAGGAATGGCTTCATCACCGTGAATATCGAGGAACAGATCAACACCCGTTTCTATCATTTGCTGACGAACGTAGTAAACCTCAGGGCTTTTCTCTAATGACGGTGATTGCCATTCGCGGTTAAGGTTGATACCAATCGCGTTAGTTCTGAGGTGACCACGAACGCTGCCATCTGGGTTCATGTTTGGCACAATGTAGAACACTGCTTTCTCAAGCAGAGCATTTGCGACTGTGTCAGTGTTATCGAGCAGGCGCTGCAGCAAACCTTCCACAAACCATTCAGCCATGGTTTCACCCGGATGCTGACGTGCAGTAATCCAGATATTTTTCTTCTCACTGCTTGGCTCACCAATCGTTAGCAGGCTGATGTCACGGTTATCCAGTGTTTGACCTAGCGTTTGAAGTTTGGTTTGTGGGTGCATTTGAGCTTGATGTAACAAGTCCAAATGACGCTCATAGCTGTACGGCGCAAAATAAGCAAAATAGATCGAATCGTACTCTGGCAGAATCGAGAAACTCAGGTTATCGCCGTCGTAAGAAGCAGGCACACGGAACCACTCTTCACGATCATAAGAAGCCACCACATCGTAACCGTCCCAGCCTTCTGGATAAGCCGATTTTGCAAGGTTCATTATGCGGAACTTATGCTCTGTGTTTGCTTCACTTTCTACTCGAAAGAAAAACCATTGAGCAATTTCAGTCTCGTTATCACGTTTAATCGACAATTGAATATCTTCACGATTTTCAGCGTTGATAACTTCAATGTTGCCCGCGTCAAAATTACTAAATATTTTCATAAAGTCACTATATTGCTCTGTGTCTTGGCTGTTCGGTGTTTTGCCTAATTTATCAATATAAACCATGAGTTAAAAGAATGTTCTAAAGATTACAACTTTGTATCTGGTTGATTGTTGCTAAATCGCGCAAATAAATGGCTTATCCATTCAATAAACTCTCCTATTCTTCTTGGCTGCTGGTGTCGGGATTCGTAGAGCACCGACATTGGCATCGGCATACAGACATAATCACTCAGTACCTCAACCAACTCTCCTCTGGCGATTTGCTCCTGAACTCCCCATTTAGGTAATTGAATAATGCCCAAACCATTAAGACACGCAGACAGGTAGGCATCTGTTGTACTTACCGAGATAAGGCTCTTGGTTGACACAAAATGCGTTTTGTTATTTTTGACGTACTCAAAACCACTCTGTAGTGCACCCTGCTCAGGTGCGTAATCCACAACAAAATGCTGATCAAGCTGATTCAATTGAGTTGGCAACCCATATCTCTCAACATAACTAGGACTAACACAGTTAATCATTTCAATGTCGCCCAAATGCCGCGCAATCAAATTGCTGTCTTCCAATACTCCACCACGAATCACACAGTCGATACGCTCTTTGATTAAATCAATTCGATAGTCTGCACCGACTAATCTCAGCTGAGTTTTCGGGTGAAGTTCGAACCATTGATGAAGATTGGGAGCAACGACAGTAGAAAAGAAACGGCTTGGCATATCCACTTTTATCACACCGCTCAGTTCATTACTTTCACGTTGAAACTGATTGTCTAACCCTTCTAGCTCGTCAATAAGCCTCTGACTTTGAGACAAATAGCGTTCGCCAGCCTCTGTTAAAGAAACTTGCCTCGTACTTCGTCTCAATAACCTCGTCTGTAAATGCTCTTCCAAACGGCTCACCGACATAGAAATCGCTGACTTCGGCACTCCAAGTTGATTGGAAGCCTGAGTAAAGCTGCCAGTTTGAGCAACAGCAATAAAACGCTTCATCGTTTCTATCTTATCCATCAGCCTTGTTTACCTATTGGTTATTGTTCACTTGATACGAACAGTGTTGTCTGATTGCCACTATTTTTCAATCCAATACGTTGGCGTAACGTATAAACGAACCCAACAACTGAGCCCAAAAGGTAAAAACATGAACAAAATTGCACTGATAACTGGTGGTAGCCGTGGTTTAGGCAAAAGCGCTGCGCTTAAATTGGCAGAGAACAAGGTCGATATCATTTTCACCTATCACAGTAACCAACAAGCAGCGCTGGATGTCGTTGCCGATATCCAACACTTGGGACAAAAAGCAGTAGCTTTACAATGCGATATACGTGATACCACATCGTTCTCTGCACTTGAACGTTCCCTTTCGAAGATCCTACAAGAGCAGTTTGCGCGTTCTGATATCGACTTTTTGCTAAACAATGCGGGTACCGGTTTGCATGCCACCATCGAAGAAACGAGTATTGAAGATCTCGAAGAGATGTTTAACACCCATGTGAAAGGACCCTTTGTTTTCACTCAAAAGATGCTTCCGCTAATCAAATCTGGCGGCCATATCGTGAATGTATCTTCTGGTTTAACGCGATTTTCTTTCCCCGGATCTGCGGCCTATGCCATGGCTAAAGGTGCTGTGGAAGTAATGACTCGCTATATGGCGAAAGAGTTTGCGACAAAAAACATTCGAGTGAACACCCTTGCTCCGGGGGCTATCGCAACCGATTTTAGAGGCGGTGCGATTCGTGACAATCAACAGGCACAAGCGATGGTGTCATCGGTTACCGCTCTCGGACGTGTCGGTGAAGCTGACGATATTGGAAAAATCATTTCATCAATGTTTAGCGAAGGTTTTGACTGGGTAACAGGGCAACGAATTGAAGCTTCAGGCGGTATGATTCTTTAATTTCTGATACGAGGGGCATAGTTTGACTGTGCCCTTTTCTCTTTTGAGAAAACAGATTCCAACTCATTCGGGTGCGATTTAAAAGTAAGCGTGGCGTAACAGATCCAAACGGTGTAAACATAACGACATAAAACTCTCATGCAACTGACACACAGCCCAACTAGCGTGATCGGCTAAGTCTTAAATAACTGGGAATAAGGCATGGAAGTCAAATATTTAAAAACCACATTACTTGCGGCAACCATTGCAGCCGCTTCATCATTTGCGCATGCAGAATCATTTCAACGTATTGCTACATTCGCGGTAGCGGACAACATTCCTGCAGGTAAAGCGAAATCATCGGTGACTTCATCAGAGATCATAACCGCATCGGAAGATGGCAATACCTTGATCTATTCTGACAGCCCGCTGGGCGGTATTGGTTTCATCGACATTAAAAACCCAAATCAGCCTTTAGCTGCGGGGTTCCTTGATTTACAAGGTGAACCAACGTCAGTAACAGCAATCGGCAAAATGGTGGTTGCGGGTGTTAATACTTCTAAAAGTTACACCGAACCTTCAGGTTATCTGGCCGCTGTTTCTATCGCGAGTCATAAGCTGATTCAAAAGTGTGATTTGGGCGGACAGCCTGATTCTGTGGCAGTATCAAAAGATGGGCGTTTTGTTGCCGTTGCGATAGAGAATGAGCGTGACGAAGAACTTAACGATGGCGAATTGCCACAAATGCCTGCGGGTTATCTTTCGATTGTTCCAATCACAAACAACAAACTTGATTGCGCGAGCATCAAGAAAGTGGATTTAACGGGCATCACCGAAATTGCACCAACCGATCCTGAGCCGGAATTTGTCGCTTTCAACGATAACAATGAAATAGCGCTGACACTTCAGGAAAACAACCACATCGCCATCATTGATGCGGAATCTGGCAAGATCATCCAGCATTTCTCGGCAGGTACAGTTGATCTCAACAATATTGATACCAAGAAAGATGGCGCACTGACTTTCAACCAATCGCTAACGAACGTACGTAGAGAACCCGATTCAGTAAAATGGCTCGACAATGACCGTTTCGTCATAGCGAACGAAGGCGACTACAAAGGCGGGGCTCGCGGCTTTACCATTTTCAACAAACAAGGCGAAGTTCTGTTTGAAAGCGGAGCGAATTTTGAATACGAAGTGGTCAAAACAGGTCATTACCCAGAAAAACGTTCAAGTAAAAAAGGCGCTGAGCCAGAAGGGATTGAAGTAGCAAAATTCGGCAACGATACGTACATTTTTGTTATGTCTGAACGAGGCTCAATTATGGGTGTCTATCGTGATACTGGAGCCGAGCCAGAACTTGTTCAAATGCTACCTTCTGGCATCGCACCTGAATCCGCCATTGCGATTCCAAAACGAGGTCTGATTGCGACTGCAAACGAAGAAGACATGGTGAAAGACAAAGGTGCCCGCTCTCATGTGATGATTTATCAATGGACGAATGCAGCACCCGTCTACCCTATGATTCAATCCACAATGGACAACAACAATCGTCCTATTGGCTGGGGAGCATTATCGGGGCTGGCGGCAGATTTAAACCAAGCAGGTACTCTCTATGCCATCAGTGACAGTTTTTACTCTGCTCAACCCGCTATATTTACTATTGATGCCACACAGTCTCCTGCGCTGATTAAAGACAAAATCATCATCACTCATGGTGGCAGAGCCGCAGAAAAACTCGACTTAGAGGGTATTGCCGTTGACCCACAAGGCGGATTCTGGCTCGCTTCTGAGGGTAACGCTGAAAAATCCGTTCCGCATCAACTGCTACACGTCACCAAACGCGGTGCAATTGACCAAACCGTTCCTTTCCCTGCTGAATTACTTCAACATCAAGAACGATTTGGTGCTGAGGGTATCGCTATTCAAGGTGATTCTTTATGGGTCGCGATTCAACGCCCTTGGAAAGATGATGAGAAAAATACCGTTAAACTGCTTTCTTACAACACCAAAACCAAACAATGGGGCGCGGTCAGATATCCTTTAGAAACTGCGCAGAAAGGTTGGATTGGTCTGTCTGAAATCACTATCTACGGAGACAACGCATACATTGTTGAGCGCGATAATCAGCTGGATAGCGATGCGAAAGTCAAACGTCTTTATAAGGTTGCACTTTCGGAATTAAAACCTGCGCCATTAGGCTCTCAGTTGCCAACAGTAAGTAAAACCTTGGTTCACGATTTCCTGCCTGAACTAAAAGCAGCGAAAGGCTATGTGGTCGATAAAATCGAAGGTTTCACTATCGATGCATCCGGTCAGGGTTATGCAGTCACCGACAATGACGGTGTAGACGACAGCAATGGTGAAACGCTGTTCTTCAAAGTAGACAAGTTCTAAGTTCACTTCAGAGTCAGAATACTACTCTCCAAGCGAGCCCTAAGCGGCTCGCTTTTTAATTCGTTCACTCCCAAAGCAACACTTTAGTATTAAGACCAACCTCACACTTATTAACTATACTATCAGTAACATTTAAAAGACGTTTAAGGTGAGCGGTCATGAATATCATGCGCAACGTTTTGCTTTTAATGCTAACAACCTTCTTTATATCAACGAGCTATGCTCAAAATGCCGACGTTTTAAACAAATATATTGTTGTACTCAAGCCAAGTACGATTCCTTCTGCAGTGGCTAGTGACATTGCACAGCAAGCAAATGGTCGTGTTGGCTATATTTATGAAAATGCCATACGAGGTTTTTCTATTTCAATTCCAGAGAAAGCGTTAAGAGGAATCCTAAACAACCCTAATGTGCTGTATGTGGAACAAGACCTACCGATAACAGCATTTTTGCAAACATTCCCTACTGGTGTTGAGCGAATTTTCGCAAACGACGTAACTCTGAGCATCAACAATACCGATGATCAACATGTAGATGCAGATGTTGCGGTGCTTGATACGGGTATTGATATTGACCACCTAGACCTCAACGTGGTTGGCGGTGCGAACTGTCTAAGTTACTCAGGGAAATCTCCATGGAATCGAACTTACTATTGCGATGAAACCAAAGGCTACGATGACGACCACTACCACGGTACACACGTCGCAGGAACCATTGGTGCCTTAGATAATGATTTTGGAGTTGTCGGTGTCGCGCCAGGAGTACGTTTGTGGGCGGTTAAAGTTTTGGATTCAGCGGGTTCAGGTTCGCTTGCTGGAATCATTGCCGGTATCGACTGGGTGGTAAAACAGGGCAATATCGAAGTTATTAATATGAGTTTAGGCGGCAGTGGACAAAGCAACGCAATGGATAGCGCCATTAAAACAGCCTTTGAAGCAGGTGTATTTGTTGTCGTAGCGGCCGGGAACTCAAATGCCGATAGCGCCGGCTTTACCCCAGCAAACGCACCGTTTGCATTTACAGTTTCCGCTCTCGCTGATTTTGATGGACTAGAAGGCGGCTATGGCTCTGCTACATGTCGATCAGACGAAGATGATACTTTAGCCAATTTTAGTAATTGGGGAACACCTGTAGACATCGCCGCCCCTGGTGTATGTATTACCTCAACTTACCCAATTGAAAAAGGAAGCTACGGTACGATTAGCGGAACATCAATGGCATCCCCCCATGTAGCCGGAGCAGCAGCGCTATTAGCCAGCAAGGAAAATGAACCAACTCAAATCGAAAATATCCTTATCACAAAGGGAAATAGTAACTGGGTAGATACCAGCCCCGACGGTGTCAAAGAGCCACTACTCGATATTCAAAGTGCCGCTTTTGTACCGACATTAATTGATGTGAATAGTAGTAATGAGAATGCTCCACCAGCGGCTCAATTCAATGCAAACTGTATCGATCTTACCTGTACCTTTGATGCTTCTGCCTCAACGGATAGTGACGGTACGATTGTCTCTTACGAGTGGAATTTTGGCGATTCTTCATTTGGGTCTGGTGATATCGTCGTTCATGTTTACGGTGCTTACGCTTCCTATAACGTGACTCTCACCGTTACTGACGATAAGGGCGCCGTGGATGTGTATGAGAATACTGTCAATGTCAGCGAATCTCCTGCAATCGTGACAGAAAGTATTAGTATGGGCAAAACTTGGATTGCTAGAGTCTCATATAGCTCCGGTGCAAATATTTCAGGAACATGGTCTGAATCTGGTGGCTCATGTACACAAACACAATGTGAAATTGAACTCGCTAAGAAGAAAGCCAGCGTGGTATTTACCAGTGATCAAAATGAGTCAGTGATCATCTACAAGCCTTAATATTCTTGATGGATAATTAAGGTGAATGACAAGAGAAAGCCCCTGAAATCAGGGGCTTTCTTATTTGTTATGAGAAGAATGGCAATTCAGATGAATTATGCGAGTGCTTCTTGCTCTTTAATTTCAGGGACAAAACTTGCTGATTGCTCTTTCTCTTGTTGTTTTACCAACTCTTGTTTTATTTCACCCAACTTTTTGTTGTCGAGCTTATAGAACAACATAAACACCGCTAGCGACGCAAAGAACACACCCGGTAACACGGTAAACAGAAGATTGATGGCATTAACCGCTTCATCAGTTTGCACTTCTGCACCACCTTGATAGCCAGCCCACGCAAGAATCCAGCCCACGCCTGCTCCACCAATAGCAATACCAAGTTTGATAGCGAATAGGTTGGTTGAAAACACCATTCCACTCAGAGAACGATTGCTGCGCGTTTTCTCGTAATCAACAACGTCAGACATCATACTCCACAGAATTGGCGTAGTTGCCATCTGTACTATGCCGAGCAAAATCACTAATGAGAAAACCGCTACGATGTTTGATGGTTCAACCAAGTAAATCATCGCAGAAAGAATACCAGATATCACAATAAGAATTTTGTAGACCGTTGGCTTGTCGTACTTACCTAACAGCGGAGCAGATAAGATAGCGCCAACGATATTTGCCAGCATGCCACAAACCATGAAAGTGGTTGCCAAGTCAGCTCTGCCCATCACAATTTTTACGTAATACATGGTTGATGCGCCTTTAAGCACAACGCCCGTCAGCAGCACAACGTTAACAACGAACAACACTCTCCATTGGCTATTCTTCGCCAGCAATTTTAGATCTTTAAATACGGACTGTTTTTCTTCTTGAGGCACATAGCGCTCTTTGGTGTTTGAGAAACTAAAGAAGAACAACGCAATTGCGCCAACACCCATAATTGCCATGGCACCAAGGTAGCCTTTTTGCTCATCCCCTTGACCAATAATTTCTACCAATGGCAAAGCAACCATAGCTACAACAAGGCCACCAGCCGTACTTAAAGCAAAACGGTAAGACTGCAATGACGTACGCTCTGCAGAGTCATTCGTCATAGCATTTGCCATTGCACAGTAAGGAACGTTGATAGCGGTATACATTAACGTCAGGAAGATGTAGGACGCATACGCATATACGATTTTACCCACTTCACCAACATTTGGCGTGAAGAAAGCGAACATACAAGCAGCACCAAAAGGCACAGCCATCCATAACAGATAGGGTCTGTAACGCCCATGTTTTGACTGAGTTCTATCAACAATAGAACCCATAACAGGATCAGTGACGGCATCAATAAAACGAACGATCAAAAACATGGTTCCCATATGCGCTGGGGATAAACCATAGATGTCGGTATAGAAGTAAGCTAAAAAAAGCATGACAGTTTGCCATACAAAGTTACACCCCGTGTCGCCTAATCCGTAGGCGACCTTTTCCTTTATTGATAATTTATCGGTATTGGCCATATTCATTTTTATATTTACTCCAGGATACATTTTCACCGATAAATATTTTGTTTATCCACAAAAATATAATCAACTTGCACAAATTAGTAATGCTTTTACGATATTTCACTTATGTGAACAGCACTGAAAAACCCATGAATCAAAATCGGTAAATCAATGAGTTACATGCATATTAGTGATGAATTAATAGTATTTCTGAGATATTTAACACACTTGTAAAATAGAGGAATACCAGTATTAAAAAACATAATTGATAGAAAAAACAAAACCTTTAAATTTGTCAGAGAATAAAGCCCATATGAAACTATTGGAATTACACAATGACTGAATACTTTAAAGGTATAAATAAAATCCAGTTCGAAGGAAAAGATTCGACTAACCCACTAGCATTTCGCCATTATGATGCGAATAAGATGATTCTTGGAAAAAGCATGCAAGAACACCTAAGATTCGCTGTAGCTTACTGGCACAACTTTGGCTGGGGCGGCTCGGATGTTTTTGGTACTGGAACCTTTGAACATGAATGGTTAAAGAGTTCAAACTCAATGGAAGCTGCTTATGTAAAAGCAGACGCTGCATTTGAATTTTTCACAAAACTCGGCGCTCCATACTACTGCTTCCATGATGTTGACGTAGCACCTGAAGGTAATTCACTGAAAGAGTACGTCAATAACTTCCAAACGATGGTCGACGTACTAGAACGCAAACAAGAAGAGACAGGAATCAAACTGTTGTGGGGAACGGCTAACGCATTCTCCAACCCTCGCTATATGGCGGGCGCTGGTTCAAACCCTGATCCGAAAGTATTCGCGTATGCAGCGGCTCAAATCTTCAATGCAATGGGCGCAACTCAACGACTAGGTGGTGAAAACTACGTATTGTGGGGTGGTCGAGAAGGTTATGAAACTCTTCTTAACACCGACCTTCGTCAAGAACGCGAACAACTTGGCCGCTTGATGCAGATGGTGGTTGAACACAAACACAAGATTGGCTTCAAAGGCTCTATTCTTATCGAACCAAAACCTCAAGAACCAACCAAGCATCAGTATGACTATGACACGGCTACCGTTTATGGCTTCCTGAAACAATTTGGATTAGAGAAAGAAATCAAAGTTAACATTGAAGCAAACCACGCAACCCTTGCTGGCCATAGTTTCCAACATGAAGTTGCCACTGCAACATCGCTAGGCGTCTTTGGTTCTATTGATGCAAACCGAGGCGACCCACAACTTGGTTGGGATACAGACCAGTTCCCGAACAGTGTCGAAGAAAACACTTTGGTAATGTATGAAATCTTAAAGGCTGGCGGTTTCACTACCGGTGGCTTCAATTTCGATGCCCGACTACGTCGCCCTTCGACAGATTTAGCAGACTTCTTCCACGGTCATATTGGCGGCATGGATACTATGGCTCTGTCACTAGAGCGTGCGGCAGATATGATTGAAAATGATCTCTTATCTAAGAACATCGCTCAACGCTATGCAGGCTGGAACACGGATCTAGGTAAGAAAATACTTTCTGGTGATATGTCTTTAGAAGCGGTGGCAAACTACGCTGTTGAAAACTCTATTGCTCCAGAAAAAGTATCTGGCCGCCAAGAGTACTTAGAAAACATCGTTAACGGTTTCATTTATAAGTAACTGTAACGCCTGATTAAGACGGTCTGAGGTGAATTTTTGCAGCTCAGATTCGTCATCTCATGGTATTTTTTATCAATTCCAATAAGAGAAACCAATTCATGACGGACCAAACAGTAGAACATCCTGAACTGAGCGATGCCGAACGCATTACTCAACTTGATCTTGCCCGAGCCAACTCGCTAAAACCGATATCGCCTCCGCTGGTAAAGCACATGTACACGGCCGACCCGTCAGCCCATGTGTTTAATGACCGTATCTACGTCTACCCTTCTCATGACATTGAAACCGATCAGCCACTTAATGATGACGGCGATCATTTTGATATGTCTGACTACCACGTCTTCTCTCTTGATGAGTCTTTAGAAGAAGTGACAGACCACGGTCTTGCTTTGGATGTGAAAGATGTAAAGTGGGCAGAACGACAAATGTGGGCGCCCGATGCAGCAGAAAAAGATGATAAATATTACCTATATTTCCCAGCTAAAAATGCGCAAGGTGTTTTTCATATAGGCGCAGCCGTATCGGATTCTCCAGCAGGTCCTTTCAAAGCAGAAGAAACGCATATTGAAGGCACCTTCAGTATTGACCCTGCGGTATACCAAGACAACCAAGATTACTATTTGTATTTCGGTGGTATTTGGGGAGGACAATTGCAACGTTGGACTCAAGGTGAATATGGTGAAGACAACTACCCTGCAGATGACCAAGCTTCTCTAATGCCTAAAATGGCAAAGTTAGCCAAAGATATGGTGAGTTTAGAAGAGCAACCAAGAGACGTACTAATCGTTGATGAAAACGGTGAGCCGCTAAAAGCAGGTGATACAGAACGTCGCTATTTTGAGGGCCCTTGGGTTCATAAGCATAACAATGTTTACTACCTCTCGTACTCCACGGGCGATACACACAAGATTGTCTATGCGACAAGTGATTCGCCATATGGGCCATTTAAATATCAAGGCGTGATTCTTGAGCCCGTACTAGGCTGGACAACTCACCACTCGATTGTTCAGTATCAAGGCAAATGGTACTTGTTTTACCATGACAGCACGTTATCTGGCGGTCAGACTCACTTGAGAAGCATCAAAATGACCGAGCTTCATCACAATGCAGACGGCTCAATCCAAACCATTAAACCCTATCTGGATTAATTCGCTATTAGTGATACCCCTTCACCACTTTCCAGAGTGACTGGTTAAGCTGGAAGTAAAAAGCGAGCCACCAAGGCTCGCTTTATTATGGGTTATCGGTTCGGGTTTAGTTCAAAAATACCTAACGATCACTAATAGCCACTTTACTTGCTAACCCAATAAGCAGAACTCCAGAGACTCCCTCAAGTGCTCGTGAATATCGCTGAGAGTTTGGACGACTAAATACCCAGCTACCAACAGAAGCGTATAGAATGTTACACAGCGTAGCTAATGCACTGAACACCAAACCAAGCACTAGTAATTGCATTGATGCAACGCCTGCTGATGTATCGATAAATTGAGGCAAGAATGAAAGGAAAAATAGCGCGACCTTCGGGTTCAAGACACTAACAATAACACCCTGCACAAACACATTTTTATTGCGTTCAACATTCTCGCTAACCACCAATTCGCTCTCACCGCGCCACATTGAAATTAGCGACTGAACACCTAAATAGACTAAGTAAGCAGCGCCCAGCCATTTTACCGCACTAAAGGCGACAGCAGAGCTGAGGATTATTGCAGATAAACCTAAACACGCGGCGAGTGTATGAACAAAGTAGCCCACACCCAACCCCATTGCGGCTTTAAACCCTGTAGCCAACTTACCTTTCATTGTATTGGAAACGATGTAGATTACGTCTGGCCCAGGTATCATATTGATAGCCAGACAAGCGACCACAAATAGTAGCAATGAATTTAATTCCATTTATTTTTCTCCATGTTGAATGCTTTGTGGCGAACTTAGTAAATATCCTGTATCTCTAATTTTTCTAAGCTGACATCACAACTTATGAGGCTTTTTTCCGCACCTAAGTACGACAAATGCACTTGAAGTTGACTTGTTTCAATATCCGTTTCGATGCCGCATAATTCCACAACACCTTTAAAGATCACCTCAACACTACCAGTAACTTTAACATTACTTAGACCCTCAATTTCTGATTTTGAGAGTGCTTTTCGGTATTCATAAGAAAGAGATTCGTACGCTTCGTTTTCACAGTAAAAGGACAGTTCTGCCTCACATTCAGCAGACAAAGTATACGCAAACTTTCCGTTACCCAAATAACGAGGAGAATCGACTGAAACTTCTTTTAAGTTTTGAACATGTACTTCATGTTCGGTTAACTCAATGTTGGTAAGGTCATAAGGGAGCTCAACAAAATCTTCATCATAAAATCCTTCTACTTCTACAAGATAATTGTCGGTTAGATATTGAGAAACCTCATAGCAGGAATCAAATGTAGAAAGGGTTTCTATTATAGACGTGACTTTCCTTTCACTTGCATTTAGTTCAACAAGAATAGCTTTCAACTGAGGAACTTCAATCACTTCGATGAGGTCCTTGAAAAGTACTACATTATCGATATATTTGACTGCTTCTATTAAAGCACCATCTTTTGCAACAACAAACAACTCGCTTTCTTTTGCCAGTTTTTCTATAGCATCTAAAATAACTGCATCGGGAATATCTTCTCTTTGCTTTTTATTACGAAACGCTCCTGTGCCAGAGAAATAAGATTTAAAAATGTCTTCAATTGAAGTATCCGAGATTAATGGCACTACAACCTTGTTCTCTTTTATCCAAGAGTCTACAAATCGATCTGCTTCTTTTATTGACGTAGCCACAAAATTTGTAAGTTGCCTAACGACATACTTATCTTTGTCTATAATGGACTTTCTGTTTAAGTTGTCCAAAGCAGAGTTAAGCTTCTTTAGTTCAGCTTCAGCTTGGTCTAGTCTTTTACTTTTATATTCCTTTAACACCATTTCAGGGATAACTAAGCAAATTGAATTACTTCTAATCAACCGCTGTAAAAGTTGAAATCGTGATGACTGTAAGCCTTCCTGATGCAAAATATTAGTATCTAAGAGAATTTTGATCATTTGTATTACTGGATACTCCAAAAAATTAATTCACCAACAGCTTTGTATATCTAGTTGCCTGTTACTGAGAACACGACTCCCAAATAAATATCGAACTGTTTATCTATTAAAAGAAAAAACAGAGCACAAATTTCAAACAGCCTCGGTATAGCATTCCATATCAAACTAAGGACATATTCATCCATTAACAAAAGTTGGTCAATTATTGATAAACAGGTGTGGTGTAAAGCGTGGACTAGAACACAATTGGTGTCCGCTATATTTCAGGAAAACTCTCGCATTTGGCTTACCCCATCAATTTCTGAGTAGCGTATATACTTTAGGTAAGTGAACGCTATTGAGGAGGTCGATAATGGAAATATATCAACACGGTATGCCGGAGCTATTTAAGCAGCTTGGTTTAGGGCATTCACCTAAAGAAATCAAAGAGTTCGTCAAGAACCACCGACATACGCGAGATTCAGCTCCAATACATAAAGCGAGTTTTTGGACAAGGTCACAATCGGATTTTTTGAAACAAGCTATCGAACAAGATGCCGACTGGGCCGAGGTAGTGGATCAGCTCGACATTATGTTGCGAGACTAACTGACCGGCCAATGAATCCGTCAATGGATTCAAAAGCTTATTAATATTCAGAGAACTATTTTTACGCTGCGGGCACAGTCATTCTGTCCCGCAGTTTCGTTTATACAAGTCCGCCACGTGTTAATGTTTTAGGGTCAAGATAGTGCTCTAATTCTTCTCGGCTCAAATCGGTTTCTTCTTCCGCGACATCAATGACAGCTCGGCCTTCCTTATAGGCTTTTTTGGCTATTTCGGCTGCTTTCAAATAACCAACCACCGGATTTAACGCGGTAATAAGGATTGGATTTTTGGCAAGAGCCTTATCAATATTTTGCTGACGCACTTTGAACGGCTTAATCGCTTTATCTGCCAGTGAAATGCATGAATTGGTGAGCAAATGTATCGATTCAAGCAGGTTGTAAGCAATAACAGGCAACATAACATTAAGCTGGAAGTTTCCTGACTGGCCGGCAACCGTAATGGTTGTATCGTTGCCTATTACCTGTGCCGAAGCCATTGCTACGGCTTCGGGGATCACTGGGTTTACTTTGCCCGGCATGATTGATGAACCTGGTTGTAAAGCTTCCAGCTCTATTTCACCAAGCCCTGCAAGCGGACCTGAATTCATCCAACGTAAATCATTGGATATTTTCATCAAGGCAACAGCCAGTGTCTTTAACTGACCGGATAGAGAAACAATCGAATCCTGACAGCTCAAATTAAAATAGAAATTGCCACTTGGCTTAAAGGATAAGCCACTGAGCTGACTTAAGTTATGACAGAAATCCTCAGCAAAGCCTGTATGAGCATTGATACCCGTTCCTACTGCGGTTCCTCCCTGCCCAAGTGCTCTTGTCGATTCCAAAGCAGAGCTAATTGACTGCAAAGCATGTTGTATTTGTGCTTCCCAGCCACTTAGTTCCTGACTAAACGTAATTGGCATGGCGTCCATTAGATGCGTTCTTCCGGTTTTAACAATCCCGTCCAGTTCCTTCTGTTTGCTTCTGAGTGTTTCAGCTAAATGAGTGAGTGCCGGAATCAACAATTTCTCACATGTCATGACAGCACTCACTTGAATGGAAGTTGGAATCACATCATTACTGCTCTGCCCCATATTAACGTGATCGTTGGGGCTTACTTTCTCATTCAATATTTGGCTTGCCAGAGTCGCCAGTACTTCATTGGCATTCATATTTGTACTGGTGCCAGAACCAGTCTGAAAGACATCAATCGGAAACTGGTCATGATATTGACCATCAATAACGCTTTGCGCAGCTTTGACTATTGCATCAGCGACGTGGCTGTTTAATGTGCCTAACTTGGCGTTTGTCTTTGCTGCCGCCTGTTTGATGTAAGCTAACGCCACAATCAAGTCTTTAGGCATCTTATGCTCACTGATGTTGAAGTTATCGATGGCTCTTTGTGTTTGAGCCTGATAGAGGGCATCAGAAGGAACGTTAACTTCCCCCATACTATCTTTCTCAATTCGATATTTCTTATTCATAAAACATCCTTGAATTAACCTGAAATCGGTTTATGTATACCGTAATTATAACCGTTGAAATCAGGCCGGATGTTTATTCAGGCAACCTCTGGTATTGCTAAGTTTAATTAAAGAGATATGCCGAAAAGGTGCGATAAACAGTAAAAAGACTCTTCTGAGTCATAAACTCAAAACATCGAGCACTTCAGCTAAGCTATTAACCGTTAACACATTTTGGGGAAGGTCAATATTTTCATGAAATCCTGCGAGCCATACTGCTGTCATGCCAGCATTAATAGCTCCAAGAGCGTCTTTTACTGGGTGATCTCCAACATAAACACATTCATTGGTTTCGAAACCCGCTTGCCTTGTTGTATCCGTAAAAATCAAAGGATCTGGTTTACTGACCCCAAATCCATCTGAACTGACCACTTGAGAAAATAGATGACTAAAAGAAGTCGCGTTGATTGTTACTCTTCGACTTAGATCAGCACCATTTGAAATTACACCTAGGTGATATTTTCTGTAACTAAGATAATTAAGCAGGTTTACAGCCCCATTCATTTCTACAGCACATCTTGGGAAATTGTGCTGCCAATACTGACTTAACTCTTCCGCACTTCTCTTGTTTTTCCATGGTAGTTGAACAGAAAGTTCAGTACCGACAGCTTCAAATATATGACTGTATGGTGAGTTGTCCGATAGGTATCCACCATTATCTTGTTTCTTAATAATGTCACCCACCTGAAGTGCGTTGATTCTCCTAAGATCTGACGAAAACCGTTGAACAAAACAACTAACAAACCGATCAATACTGGCATCCCTATTTACCAGTGTGTTGTCTAAGTCAAAATATATGGCTTTAATCATTCGAGTTTCCAACTAGTGAAAGCTTTCGACTTTACGGCTACAACATTAAGCTTTTGTGTAACATCTAGCTTCGTTTCCCCCTATACGTACACTATGCCGTTTTGTTTTGAGTAAATAGTGTTATTGGATTTATGTAACTTCGAATAGAGAAATGTAAGTCACCAAAGGGGAGCGTCTAATTTAGTGATGCACAGAAAAGCTGACTAGATGAATGCAATGAAAACGTCCCCAAGATACATAGACCGTGGGGACGTTTAGTTTTAACAGCAGCTATTCGGGCAATTAGAGTTCATTTCTTCGAACTAAAATTAGAAAGAGCCTTGGGTTGCATTGGCGTTGCTATCAAGTTGGTTATTACCCCCTGATTGCCAAACTACGTTCAACTCAGGGTTGGTTTCATCCCTTTTTAGACACTTCCACTCGATGTTTTGCGCTACTGGTACATCAATGGTTGCGCTCCAAGTTGGATACTGCGCAGGATCGAGTTTAACCGCGCCTGCCGGAGCCCAACCGCCTAACTGTGCAACATTGCCAACGGCATAAACACTTTGACCAAGATTGGTGTAACCGTTGTAGCAAGTGAACGCGACGGTTTTCAGTGTCGGGTCGACGCTACCGCCACCACTGCCATGCAGCACCAACGCTTGGTTTTGGGCCAAATGGAAAGTCGCTTCGCCACCGCTCACGCTTACAATGTCATCACCAATTAAACTGGTGTGGCTACCACATCACTAAGTGCCAAATTACCTACCGTTACTGAAGTTGCTGAACCGCGGTTAAGTGCGACAGTCACAACATCTTCTCCTTCTTGGCGCTCATAGACCAACACATCGTCTTCAACCCATCGCTGCGTGTAGCTACCGCGTTGAATCGCTAGACTATTTTGGCGTAGATCAGTCAAAGCTTGGATGATCTTAAACGCTTGTGTATCTTGGCTAAAGCTTGGCATTTTCTCACGGTTGTACGGGTCACTGCCTACTTGACCAAAAGCGTTCTGGGTAAAGTCTGCCGAATAGTGTTCGGTACCGTAGTAAATGGCTGGGATACCACGTACTGTCATAGTCGCCACTAGCCCTAAATTAACACGCTGCTGGGCAAACGCTTCACTCTGGTTGCCGCCCGCCTCGTTGTTACCGGGGCCAAACGTAGAAGCGCTAGAACGCAACGCAGTTGAGATACGCGCCATATCGTGGTTATCCATGAACACCACTTGCCAATCGTCACTGGTGAAAACTGATTTGCGCGTTTCCAAGTAGCTATTTAGCGTTTTCATACTATTGCCAGCACGGTTGGCCAACACTCGCTCTAAAGTGTCGCGAAAACCGAAGTCAAGCAGCGCTGAACCGGAAGTGTTAGCGTAATCTATCGCGTAACCGTCGATACCCGTGGTGGTATTGGCGCTGGCACCAAACCATTCTCCGAAAAAGTAAAAGCCATCACGACCAAGGCTCTTACTGTAGTCATAGATGTCCGTCGTCCATTGCTGAATAAACGACTTATCCATATGCTTGATCGCATCAATTCTTATCGCATCGACACCTGCATCGATCCAAAACTTAGATCCATCGAGCAAGTATTGATACACATTGGTATTCGATTGGTTGAAGTCAGAAAGGTTGAACAAATTAAAATTGCGTACTTGATACCAATCGTTCCAGTTGGTCACACCACCATTGTGGTGATACCAGTCAGTGCCTGCCGCGACATCGCTGTTGTAGTCAGTGATAAACTGCCCATCACGATATAAAGCGCCGTATTCGTTTTCATCGTTCCCATTGGAATGGTTAGGAGCATAGTCGAGAACCAGCTTCATGTTGTATTCTGCGCTGTGCATTTTGCTGGTCAGTTCTTTGAAATCATCCAAGGTGCCGAAGTGCTCATCCACACGGAAGAAATCACGTCCCCAGTAACCGTGATAACCAGCCCCGCCATTGGCATCGATATTGTCGGCGTTATCCACTGGCGGAGTAATCCAAATCGCGGTTACACCAAGTGATTTTAAATACGGCAGTTTGTCAATTAGGCCACGAAGGTCTCCCCCAACATACTTTTTCAAGTTGTTCGGATCGTAAGTTGCTGGATTGTGGCCCGTGTTGTTGCTTACATCTCCATCGCTGAAACGATCAAGAAAAACAAAGTAAATCGTTTCTTTGCGAAAATCGAGATAAGTGCCAGTTTCCGTATCAGCACTGGTCGCAGCGAAAGTTGTTGGGCTAAACATCAGTCCATTTGCGGCAATAGCAGCCAGCAGCGCACTGCAAAGCAAAGTGCGTTTTTTCATTGGAGACTCCCCCGTGGTTTGTGAAAATTAACCGGGATTCATTCCCGGTTGTTGGTTAAGTTCTTTTCACTGTAGAAATCGAAGATATGACAGAAGGCAGTGTTGAGATTGAAGCGCATCGGCTTGCCAATATCTGCGGTTGTGATGGTTTGATCATTAACGCGCGCTATCACTTCTTTCCCGCCTACTTTGAAGTAGAGGTACTTCTCATTCCCCATATTTTCCACCACCGTCAAAACACCTTCAAAGGCGTTAATGGTGTCGCCAGCGTCAGCAACACCAATGTGTTCTGGGCGAATGCCGAAGCACACTGGTTTATCCACGTATTCTCTCAATGCTTCCTGTTTTTCCACTGGAATAAACATGCGAATACCCGAGCCAATTTCGATGTAAAGCTGGCCGTTTTCTTCTCGGATCACGGTATCAATCAAATTCATCGCGGGTGAGCCGATAAAACTCGCCACAAACTTGTTGGCTGGGTAGTTGTAGAGGTTAGTAGGCGTATCCACCTGCATGATTTTGCCTTGATTAAGTACGCAGATGCGATCGCCAAGCGTCAAAGCCTCGGTTTGATCGTGCGTGACGTAAATCATGGTGGCGGGAGTACCTTCTTCTTTCAATGATTGGTGTAACTGAGCAATTTTAACTCGCATCGACACTCGCAATTTGGCATCAAGGTTCGATAACGGCTCATCAAACAGGAACACTTCAGGCTTACGCACAATTGCACGTCCAACCGCAACGCGCTGACGCTGACCTCCGGACATTTCCTTCGGCTTACGATGCAGCAGTTCCTTGATCTCCAGTTTTTCCGCTGCCTCTTCGACACGACGCTTAATCTCATCTTTCGGCCGTTTTTGCATTTTCAGGCCAAACGCCATGTTGTCGAACACGGTTTTGTGTGGGTAGAGCGCATAGTTCTGAAATACCATCGCAATGCCGCGATCTTTCGGCGGTAAGTCATTCACCACTCTGTTGCCAATTCGAATCTCGCCACCAGTGATACTTTCCAGACCAGCAATCATGCGCAAGGTGGTTGATTTCGCGCAACCCGACGGTCCGACAAACACCATAAATTCGCCTTCGCGAATATCCAAATCGATGCCATGGACAGCTTTAAAACCGTTGTCATATTTTTTTTCTACTTTACGCAAACTAACCGTCGCCATGAATCTCTCCACTTACCAAAAGGGTATAAAAAATGATCCTCAATTTACCGAGGCAGACTGGTTGGCAATCTGTCTGGGTAAATCAGGCAGCCGAATACGGTTACGGCTGCCAACTGTATGTGTTCTTAACTACTTACATTCACTAACCATGGCAAATAGTGGTGCTTTGTCTGGCGCAAGCTGAATGGTCCACACATACTTGCCATCTTTAGGCAAACTCACTACGGTGTTTTTCGCAAATCCACCACGTTTTAACTCATTCACTTGTCCCACGGTCATCGACATACCTGCTGCTGTAAACTGAGGCGTCCAGCTCATCGTGGCAAATTGCAAACTGACATTGCCCGCTTGTTCGTCCGAGACCACTTGATAAATTCCATCGCCTTTGTAACCCATTTTGTGAGTATCTAGGTGAATCCACTGACCTTCAGGGAAGGTGCCTACAACAAACAGTGACGGCTTGATTGGACCACGGTCGTCTTCTAGCGTCGGTAAATTACAGTCAGAAAAACGTGCATCGGCATTGGTCGCAGCAGACTGAGATTGTTCAGTGGTGCTGGCACAACCTGCCAGTAAAGCTGTTGCGGTCGCAGCAATCAAAAGTGTATGTTTCATAACAAATCCTTGATTATTTCGTTCTCGTTTCATCCAGCGGAGACCGGCTTGCCTGCTCCGCGTGTCGGTTAATTCGCTTGTTAGGCCGATCTCTTTTCAAACAGTCGCGCAAGCCAGCGCTTTTGCTCTGGTTGCGACGTTTTCAATTGCTCATAGTGCTGAGTCAGTTTGTTCAGCACCGCAAGATTACGGTAATACGCTTTGGACTCTTTAGCTGGGTAACCAAACAGATCGCTACCTGGAGGGCAAGAGTGGCTCACGCCTGACTTGGCCTTAATCACCGAGTGGCTACCGATGTTAATGTGTCCAGCAGTGCCAACTTGTCCATGTACCACTACGTGATCGCCCAGCACGGTGTGTCCGGCGAAGCCACATTGAGAGATGATCAAACAATGTTTACCAATGCGGCAGTCGTGACCAATTTGCACTTGATTGTCTATTTTGCTGCCTTTACCAATTACAGTGTCACCTAGAGTGCCTCGGTCAATGGTGTTGTTACAGCCAATCTCGACATCATCCTCAATGATGACTCGGCCAATACTTTCCATACGTTGATAGCTGCCATCTTTGCCAGACATATATTCAAAGCTGTAGTTACCAATCGAGTTATTGGAATCGATAATGACGTTGTTGCCGATCACGGTTCCTTCTTTAATCACAGTATTGGCATGAATTGCTACATTGTTACCAATGGTCACGCCATTCATGATGCGTACTCCGGGCATGAAATGGCAGTTCTGCCCTATCTGACAATGTTTGCCAATGTAAACCCCATCAACGGTCGAGGTGTTTCCTTGGTCAAACAGTTGGTATTTATGCACTTTGTAATAGCGTAAAAGCTGATTGATTTTCTCTACATCTAAATGATCAATCACAATGTGTGCTTTGGCGGGGCTTTGCAAAATCGCCGCAGGCCCCACCAGCACTTCCGCTGAGGTTTCAGAAAGCTGTTTAAGATCAGATCGGGCAAACACAACGGCGAGTCCACCCTCTACATCACTGACAACAGGACGTATGGTGTCCACCACTAGTGAGCCATCCCCCTCAATTCGACCTGATAAACTTTGCGCAATTTCTGAAACACTCAGCATGTTGACCTCTTAACTCGGGTTAGAAACGGTATAAAGCTTGAAGATAAACCGTGTGCTGTTTTAGCTCACTCTCATTCTTCGCTTCCCATCCAGCCAGTTTACTTTTTTCTTCTACTTCATTCGCGTACTCATACTCCCCTTTTAGCAACCAGCTATCACCAACTGCTTGTTCATAACCCAAGGTTGCTTTACGAATGTCTTTGAAGTAATCGATGTCAGCGTTTCCACCGCCACTGTTAGAAGCATTGCGAGTTTCGTTTTCACCAACACGAATACGCGCATAAAGCACACCGGCATCATCAAAGCTATATTGCACAATAGGTTCGATATATTTCTCAGTGAAATCACTGATTTCATTGATACCACCGTTGGCTTGGTGATCTTCATTGTCTTTGATTTGGTAGTACAACTCGACACCCAACTCCCAACTGCCAAAGCGCTTATAAGGCTTGAAGAGTAAGCTATAACCTTCTTCAGTACGCTCACCCCATTCGCTTTTGTCTTCTGCACTATAGAGATACTCTAGGTTTGAATAGAAACCCCAGTTGTTCTCGTTGCTATAGTAAGTCAGATAAGGACGGAAGCTGTGCTCTGCAAGCGATTTACGCAGGCCGCTAACATAAGGTGAAAAGACTTTACTACGCGTATATTCCAGCTCGTAAATGGCACCGGTTGCCCAACCATTGCCTAAATCAAAGCCTTTGTTGAGTGAGAAGAGTTGCTTAATGCCGTCTTCATTTTCGAAGTAGCTTGGCTCTTTTTGCTCACGGTTTTCCAGCTTAAGACCATACAGTGCACTAAGATTCCAACGGGCATTGTTGTAGTACACGCCAAACACTTCATGGGTTGTTGTACGCTCCTTTTTCTTGGTGCCGTTGAAACCATCGGTCACTTTGTCCTCGTATTCGAGTGAAGTGCCAACATGGCCGCCAAACTGCATCGCTTCGTCAAGGAAACCAACATCGGCATCCATGCCACGCTCACTAGCTGCTAGTGTAGGGAAAGATATTGCAAGCGCCGCCGCTACGGAGACAGAAATTAACGTTCTTTTCACGATAGGTCCTTATCAACCTCTTGGTTGTAAATCGTAGATATAATTAAAATGAATATTTAGTAGTTCACTGTGAACGCCTATCTATTCTTCTGCATGTTGATTTGTTTTTCCTCATCACTTTTATTCAAATGAGACTCCCATCACTCTCACCAGCTCATTTAGGTGACATTAATCACATTTATATATTTAACAGGCGAAGACTCATTCTAATTGTGTACGCTTTTTGCTCTAGATAAAAACCTCCCCGAATACATCTACACGCATTACCAAAAACACTTACTACACCTACATTTGTTGATTGTTATCACACTTAATATCAAAATTAACTGGATAGTAGTTGACTTAAAAAGAGGTAGATTTAACCTAGTAGTATATTATGAACTACTACAGAGCTATCACGATGAAAAAGACATGGATAAAAGCAGCGCTACTCGCTACGTTCGTTAGTCTGCCAACAGTTACATTCGCTGAAGATATTCAGCCGGAGCCCGGCTCAGACCTGTTGATCTGGACGGATACCACTACGCTGGATTACATGAAGTATGCAGCAGAGTCGTTCAACCAAGATTTCGGTTACAAGGTGAAGTTCTCATTCCGTGGTTTAGCTCCGATCGATTCAGCATCACGCATGATTCAAGATGGTGGTTCCGCTCGAGTCGCTGACATCGCTGAAATTGAACACGATTTACTCGGTCGTTTGGTCGTTGCGGGCGGCGCGATGGAAAACCTCGTGTCAGCAGAGCGCATTCAATCGACGTTCTTGCCGAACGCCACCTCTGCGGCCAAGTACGCTGAAACCAGCTATGGTTTTCCGGTCAGCTACGCGACTTTAGCGCTGTTCTACAACAAAGATCTGCTGCCAAACGCGCCCAAAACCTTTGAAGAAATCATCGATTTTGGCAAAAGCTTTAATAATGCCAAAGAGAACAAATACGCACTGCTTTGGGATATTCAGAATTACTACGAATCACGCATGTTCTTGACGCTGTACGGCGCGTATGAATTTGGTAAAGGTGGTACTGACGCCAAAGATCTTGGCATTAATTCACCACTTGCTCAGCAAGGCATGTCGGCGATGAAAACGCTGAAAGCGGCGAACAACTCCAATCCGGTCGATATGCGTAACCCTCAGGTGCGCCGTGGCTTGTTTGGTGAAGGTAAAGTTGCCGCTATCATTGATGGACCTTGGGCTATTCAGGGTTATGACAACAGCGGGGTAAATTTTGGCGTAGTGCCTATTCCGACTTTCGAAGGTAAACAACCGCGAACATTCTCAACCGTACGTCTGGCTGTTGTATCAGCATATAGCGAGTACCCCAAAGCAGCGCAGCTGTTTGCTGACTACCTCTCTTCAGAAAAGATGTTGATGAAACGCTATGAGATGACCAAATCCATTCCACCAGTACAGGACTTGATGGAAAAAATCATCGTCGATGCGGATGAAGCAACCTACGCAATTATTGCTCAAGGCTTCCATTCAGACGCTATGCCATCAATTCCAGAGATGGGTTACTTATGGTCTCCAATGGCCAGCGCCATCACAGCAATGTGGGTCAATGATCAATCGCCAAAACAGGTACTTGATCACGCCAAAGCGATCATTGAAGAGCAGATCGCGTTTCAGGAGTAGTTATGTTGTTGTCGCAAACTGTCAAAGCGCCGAAAGTGCCAGCCTCCTTGTTTATCATGGGGGCAACACAACTGGCGCATAAACATTGGGTAACAGGCGGGGTTTTCCTCGCCATCCAATACCTTTTTATTATCTTCTTGCCTGATTTGGCTACCGCGATCAAAGGGTTAGTCTCACTTGGTGATGTGGCACAAACTCGCCAAGGGTTTAAAGTCATTCAAGGGGACAACTCTATCTTTTTGCTGGTGGAAGGGGTAATAGCCGTTTTGTTCCTTTTCCTGGCAATTATCGCTTACGTAACCAATGTTCGACAGGCGCAACATTGCGAGCTTTGCAGATTAACGCTGCGTCAGCAGTTCAAAGCAATCTACGACGAGAAATTCGCCTTTATCGTTTTGTCGCCAGCATTTATTGCCAGCATCGCTTTCATCATCATGCCGATTGCGATCACTGTGTTGGTCTCTTTCACCAACTACTCGGCACCGCACCATATTCCACCGAAAAATCTGGTCGACTGGGTAGGATTTAAAAACTTCCTGACTCTGTTTGAGTTGAAAATATGGTCGAGCACCTTTATTGGCGTGGCGACTTGGACTGTCACTTGGGCAATTGCAGCAACTGTTTGTACCTGCGGCTTTGGTTTTGTTCTCGCTTTGGCACTGGAAAATCGCAATATCAAAGCGAAGAAGTTGTGGCGTTTTGTCTTTATCTTGCCTTATGCCATTCCGGCGTTTGTTACCTTGCTGATGTTTCGCTTGCTACTCAACGGCATCGGTCCGGTCAACGCCACACTTAATGCTTGGGGGTTCGAATCGGTCGCTTTTTTGTCTGATCCACATATCGCAAAACTGGCAGTCATTGCCGTGAGCGTTTGGGTCGGCGCACCTTACTTTATGTTGCTGATTTCCGGTGCATTAACCAATATTCCACGTGATCTGTACGAAGCAAGTGAAGTGGATGGTGCGAGTAAATTCCAGCAGTTTCGAGAGATCACGCTACCGATGGTTTTGCATCAAGTCGCACCTTCTCTGGTGATGACGTTTGCCCACAACTTTAACAACTTCGGTGCAATTTTCTTACTCACAGGTGGCGGGCCAATCAATCCGGAATATCGTTTTGCTGGTCATACCGACATTCTGATCACTTGGATTTACAAACTGACGCTGGACTTCCAGCAATACCAAATCGCTTCAGTGATTTCGATTGTTATTTTCTTGTTCTTGTCTGGCATTGCTATCTGGCAGTTCCGCCGTATGAAATCCTTTAAAGACGATGTAGGAATGTAATCATGGATAAACTACTCAGCAAACTGGCAACCGCCATCGTCTATTTGTTCCTCGCAGCCAACGCCATTATAGTGCTTGGGCCTGTAATCTGGACGGTGCTCGCCTCTTTTAAACCCGGCAACAACCTGTTTAGCTCCTCATTTGGCGAGTTCGCATTTACGCTGGATCACTACAAAGCACTGTTTAACGACACGCCTTATTTGCAGTGGTACAAAAACACTTTTCTACTCGCCACTGCGAATATGTTGATCTCACTTGTGGTGGTTACCATGACGGCATTTGTCTTTTCCCGTTACCGTTTTCAGGGAAAACGCAATGTATTGATGAGCATCTTGGTACTTCAGATGTTTCCAGCCTTTTTGTCGATGACAGCTATTTATATCTTGCTGTCGAAAATGGGCTTAATTGATACCTATATCGGCTTGTTGTTTGTCTATGTTACTGGCTCGCTACCGTTTATGACTTGGCTGGTGAAAGGCTACTTTGACGCCATTCCTACATCGCTGGATGAAGCCGCGAAAATTGACGGCGCTGGCCACATGACCATCTTCCTAGAGATCATCTTGCCACTGGCCAGACCCATTTTAGTGTTTGTTGCCTTGGTCTCATTCACTGGGCCGTGGATGGATTTCATCCTTCCGACGCTGATTTTACGCAGTGAAGAGAAAATGACCTTAGCGATCGGTATCTTCAGTTGGATCACATCTAACTCAGCGGAGAACTTCACCCTATTTGCCGCTGGCTCTCTGTTAGTCGCCATACCGATCACCTTGCTGTTTGTCGCCACACAAAAACACATTACAACTGGCTTAGTCAGTGGCGCAGTAAAAGAATAATTATTAGGAACCGTTATGATTACAAGAAGCTCATTAACTCATTTGGCGAAGAGTGCGGACAGTTACGCTTACGACAACGACACCCTCCACATTCGTTTTCGTAGTGCGAAAGGCGAAGTTGATCGCGTAACACTGTGGATAGGTGACCCTTATACTTGGGCTGAAGGCGGCTTAGACGGAGGAAACTTGGGCGGAAGCGATGCCCACGGCTGGACAGGGGGAACAGAAGTTCCAATGCAATTGGAAGGACAAAGCGAACACCATGACCATTGGTTTGCTACTTTCGTACCACCGAAAAAGCGCACCCGCTATGGCTTTATTCTGTATGGAAAAGATGGTGAGAAATTGCTGTTTGGCGAAAGGCGTTGTGTGGATATTCAAGACGAGCAACGCGCAGAAGTTGAGTTGAGCAACTTGAGCAACTTTTTCTGCTTCCCTTACATCAACCCGAAAGATGTACTGAAAACACCTGAATGGGTTCGCAACACCATCTGGTATCAAATCTTTCCAGAGCGTTTCTATAATGGTCGTCCGGACATTTCCCCAGCCAACGTACAACCGTGGGGAAGTACGCCCACCAGTGACAATTTTATGGGTGGCGACTTGTGGGGCGTAATTGAGAAATTGGATTATTTGCAGGAACTCGGTATCAACGGGCTATACTTCTGCCCAATTTTCACAGCAAATGCCAACCACAAATACGACACCGTCGATTATTACAATGTTGACCCACATTTTGGTGGTAACGAGGCTTTTCGTGCCTTAGTACAAGAAGCCCATCGCCGTGGGATGAGAGTAATGTTGGATGCGGTATTCAATCACATCGGTCATCAATCTCCACTGTGGCTGGACGTGATTGAAAAAGGCCAACAATCTCGCTACGCCGATTGGTTCTGGATAAAGCAGTTCCCCGTGTATCCGGATAAGCCCAAATCTGAGTGGGATTTTGACAACCTTAACTACGAAACATTCGCCAACGTATCAGAGATGCCCAAGCTCAACACCGAGAATCCAGAGTGCCGTGCATATCTATTGGACGTTGCGCGACACTGGGTACAGGAGTTCGATATTGATGGCTGGCGCTTGGATGTCGCCAACGAAGTCGATCACGAATTCTGGCGCGATTTTCGACGTTTAGTAAAAGGCATCAAGCCAGATTGCTATATCCTTGGCGAAATCTGGCATGAGGGAATGCCGTGGCTACGGGGTGATCAATATGACTCGCTGATGAATTACCCATTAACTCAAGCCATTACCGACTTTTTCGCTCTTGGTCTCGATGATAAAACAAGCTTTATCAATGCGGTAACTCGCTCTTATCTTTCCTACCCGAGGAATGTCAACGAGGCGATGTTTAACCTGTTGGAAAGCCACGATACTACCCGCTTAATGAGCCTGTGTGGCAACGATAAGCGCAAAGCGAAACTTGCGTATTTATTCATGTTTACCCAAGTCGGTTCACCGTGCATCTACTATGGCGGTGAAATTGGCATGGATGGACAAAAAGGGATGGGACTTGAGCTTAATCGTAAATGCATGATTTGGGATGAAGACAAGCAGGATACCGAGTTCAGAGCCTTTATACAAAAGCTGATAAAGCTCCGCCAAACTTACCCAGAGTGCAACCAACCTTATTTAGAGTGGTTAGATATTGATCACTCATATGTGGTCGCTTTCCGTAAGGGGGCTTTGCAAGTCATACTCAATAACAGTGATGTAGAAGTGCAATGTTTTGCCAACGACATAGAACTTACTTTGCCCCCATTTGGCTATGAAATACGCAATATCGTCACTCAGGAACAGTTATGAAGCTTGGTCTTTCTGTTGACTCAAAATGGATATGGGGCGTTGTCATTGATGATAATGAAAAGTCCCACTATCGTAATCAACTAAAGACTCCCGTCAGTGCGCAGCAAACTGCTGCGCTCATATCTAGCATGGCGCTGAGCATGCAACGTATGTTCGGCCCACTAACACTAGTTGGTATTAATCTGATGCCAGACTGTTGGCAGGGACAAGAGCAAACATCCAACGCTAAAGAAGCTCTGTCTGATTGGTTAGCGATACAGCTTTCCATCCCTTACCAGTTGTTCGATCCAGCAGTGATTGCGCTGTCACTCATGCCTTCTCTGCCGAAAGGGAACGTGCTAAGTGCGATACTGGATGACGGTTGTGAGCTGTGCGTCACTGATCAAATTTGCCCAACTAAGCCATACCTAAATGTACTCGACTTGGGCTGGGCGCATAAGCCACTGAAAGGCTATCAAAGCTTAGTCGATGGTTTGACGCCATTGTGCAGTTGTGGAAGTGATGAATGCGTTCGTCAATATCTTTCACGGGAAGGGATAGAGCGTCAATATCATCAGCTCTCATTGCAGCATCGAGATGCCAACGACATCATCCACGGTATTGAAGAGAACCACAATTGGTCAACTCGGGTCTATCGCATCTGGATTGATCAACTCGCGAGAGCGCTCTCTGACGCAATCATTCGCTTCAAACCCAAACTTCTGGTACTGAGCGGCAGCCTAACTTCACATCCAGACTTAGCCCTGACACTAAAAAGCACCCTAAGCCGCTACTGCCAGTATGATTCTCTGCCGGAGATTATTTGTCTGCATAACAACGAGTATGGTTTTGCTCAGGGCGCTATCTCAATGTGTACCGTAAATTGTGCACAATCATCTACATTCATTGCATAAGGAATGGTAACCTTGACAGGAAATTTTGCGTGAACAATTACCGAGGAACTCCCGTGACCGAGCTGGTAACAAAACTGATGGACTTTGGCTTTACGAAAACTGATGCTTTGGTTTATATCAACTTGCTTAAAAATGGCCGATCCAGCGGTTATAAAATAGCCAAACAGATTTCCCTCTCTCGTTCATCTGTTTATTCGTCGATTGACAACCTGTACAAGAACGGTTGTATCTTTATGTCTGACGGAGATACCAAAGAATATGAAGCCAAATCTCCGGATCTGATATTCAGTCAGATTGAGAAAAAAACGATAGAGAACATTCACATCCTGAAGAAAGAGCTGTCACGCATGATGCTTCAAGAAGAGAAAGAATTTATCTATAACGTTACAGGGTTTGAAAATCTGATTCAGAAAGCTCGGGAAATGCTCAATCTGGCGCAAATGGAAGTTTATCTTAATACGGATTTTCATCTGGAACTGATTGCAGACGAGATCTGCCAAGCCATAGAACGCGGAGTACGGGTGATTGTGTTCTCTTTTAATCGCTTAGATTTGCCACACCCAAAAGTTGAACACTATTCTCGCTCAGAAAATCCTGAACAGCGCTATCCTTCTCACCGTTTTATGCTTGTGGTAGACATGAAACAAGCGATGATGTTCTCCCACCGTGAGGAAACTCAAGGCTTGTTCTCAAACAACCGCTTAATCATCAAGATGATGGCTGAGCACATTCACAGTGACATTTACCTGACTGAATATGAAAAATTGGCTTTAGAGAAGCGTTTTCGAATCGCCACCATCCATGAATTGGAAAACAACATGGTGACGGATGACCGCTTAAATGTACATTTGCAGTCAGAACATCAAAGTAGTGATCTTTAGTGATTGAGATATAACTATAGAAGAATAGGGGCAGCTTTAATTTGTATTAGTTCCGACTAGATCTGACACTTCAATTTGAAAAGAAGAGAGTTACCCACTTTGATTAAAGGTGCTTAATCACTAATCAAAGACAAAAAGAGGTAACTCTCATGCTTCATACTAGCAATCCAATTATCAAACACAAAGCGGGCCTTCTCAATCTTGCAGAAGAACTCGGTAATGTATCTAGAGCCTGTAAGGTTATGGGGGTATCAAGAGATACTTTCTACCGTTATCAAGAGTTGGTTGAGACGGGGGGTATTGATGCTCTGATTAACCGTAGCCGAAGAGCACCGAATTTGAAGAACCGTGTTGATAGTGAAACTGAGCAAGCCGTTATCAAATACGCCATCGACTTCCCAGCTCATGGACAAGTTAGAACGAGTAATGAATTACGTAAATTGGGAGTGTTTATCTCTCCAAGTGGCGTACGCTCAATCTGGCTTCGCAATGACCTAGAGAACTTCAAGAAACGTCTTATCGCACTGGAGAAACAGGTCGCAGAGAACGGTATTATCCTAACAGACGAGCAAGTTGCGGCTCTTGAGCGTAAGAAGCACGATGATGAGGCTTGTGGTGAGATAGAAACAGCGCATCCAGGTTATCTCGGCTCTCAAGACACATTCTATGTTGGCAACTTGAAAGGTGTTGGTCGCATCTATCAACAAACCTTCGTTGATACCTACAGTAAAGTCGCCTTTGCCAAGCTCTACACAACGAAAACACCAATCACCGCAGCGGATATATTGAATGATAAGGTTCTACCGTTCTTTGAGGCGCATGAACTGCCAATGCTGCGAATCTTGACTGACCGAGGCACTGAATACTGTGGTCGTGTTGAGCAGCACGATTACCAGCTCTACCTAGCCATTAATGATATCGACCACACGAAAACTAAAGCGATGTCACCACAAACAAATGGTATCTGCGAGCGCTTCCACAAGACCATATTGAATGAGTTCTACCAAGTGACATTCAGAAAGAAACTGTATGGTTCTATCGAAGAGTTGCAGAAAGATCTGGACGAATGGATGGACTACTACAACAATCACCGTACTCATCAAGGAAAAATGTGCTGTGGCAGAACGCCGATAGAAACATTAGAGGATGGGAAATCAATCTGGGCTGAAAAGAATCTAGCCCAGATATAATCTGACAGGCACCAAGTCGAAAAGTGGGTAACTGTCAGATCAGGTCTGAATTAGTACATTTAATTTACGCTGCCCTATCGACCTAAATTGCTAATTGTTTCGTTCAGATAGCACTTCTTTAAAAGCAAACATTCCATTTAATGCTGCTGGGAACCCAGCATAGACTGACATTTGTATTATTACTTCTTTCAGCTCTTCCTCTGTACAACCAACGTTAAGGGCAGCGTGCAAATGTACTTTTAGCTGTGGCGTACAATTCCCCATAGCTGTCAATGCAGAAACAGTCGCGATCTCTCTTGATTTTAGGTCTAAGCCCTGACGGGTATAAATATCACCAAACGGGTATTCAATGGTGAATTTGGCTAAATCAGGGCATATGTCACGCAGGCTTTCTATAACTTTTTGACCAGCCTCACCATCAATTTTTGATAACTGTTCTAACCCAGAATTAAATCGCTGATTTTCCATTTTTTGTGCTCCTATAAATGACTACCAGCACACCTTACTAGTTAGAGTTCACTCTAAGTCAACTCACTTTCCCACTTTTATATAAATCAATTTTTACTTCTAATGCGTCCAGATGCTCGACCTGTTGCTGGATATGTTGTTTCAGTTTTTCTCGGTGTTTCTCTAACAGTGCTTGGCGATCTGCTCTGGTTTGAGCACCTATATCTCTCAATGACGCATATTTTTGAATTTCTTCTAATGGCATTCCCGTGTCTTTCAGTCGTTTAATAAAGTTGATCCAATCAATATCCCGATTTGAGTAGACACGGTGACCACTACTATTTCTTTGCACATGTTTGAGTAAACCAATTTTTTCATAATATCGAAGCGTGTAAGACGAAAGCCCAACTAGGTCCGAAAACTTTTTCATATTCATCTTTGTTACCTTTCTACTTTAATTGGCTAGACCAACGTCAACGCCCAGCTGCTCAGAATAGTCATTGCCGAGAAAATGCCCAAGTTCTCGTAACTCTATTCTAGGGTGCAATAATTTAACCCAACCCAAAACGAAAAAAGCGAGCACTAAGCTCGCTTTTAGCAATATTGCTTTAATTGTTCCTACAGCAATTCAACCGACTGTTGAGCAATAACAAATTCTTCGTTGGTTGGGTTTCTATTAGTATCGTACCTACTAACGAGAATTTGGACAAATGTATGGTACGCCCCGTTTTGCAAGTGAAAAATCCAAATAACGGAGTTGGTTTGCGCTAATGTATTCAGAGTCTAATTGGGACACTGATTAGTTAGCCCCAGCTCTACGATGAGATCCGCGCCAGATTGTCCTCAAAAACGTGAAAGCACTCTAGTTGCTGTTCTGTCCATCAGGTCTTCAATCTGGTGGTCTAACCGTTTTGTCATCTTTCATTATCATATGCAAATCTAGATTAAACTCTTAATTCAAAGGGCTTGTGACTTGTCATTACTGACCATGCAATCCTCGCTAGCTTATTTGCTAACGCAACTAGAGCAACATTAAAAGGTTTTCGACGTTTCAAATCTAATAACCATGAGCCGAAATAGCGTTCAGCAGTTTCTTCCCTCCACATCACTGCTCGTGCGGCATGAACAAAGAGTTCTCTCAGCTCTTTATTTCCTCGCTTTGAAATTCCCAGCATCCGTTGTTTCCCTCCAGTCGAGTACTGGAATGGTACAAGTCCGATCCACGCTGCAAAGTTTCTACCATTAGAAAAATCTGAAGGTTTTCCAACACACGATAAACAGCAAGATGCAGTCATGGGACCCACACCTGGTATCGTTTGAAGTAAAGTGTAAAGTTCATCTTCGGAACTCAGTTTTTCTAGTTTTCGGTCTTGCTCTTTTATCCGTTCATTCAGTTGATTGTAATAGTCGAGCTGATTTTGTAGTTCCTGAACCAATAACGGAGGGATCGGTTCTTTGTTGTCCGCTAACCATTGAAACAGCTTTTTCATGTTTGCATGACCCCGTGGAAAGCTGATGCCAAACTCTATTAACATCGAACCAATACGGTTCATCGTTGCTGTCCTCTCTCTAATATAACCAGTTCTAACACGCCGAATAACGACGCCTACTTGAGCCTGCTCACTCTTTGGAGATACGAACCTCATATTGGGTCTTGTTGATGCCTCAGCAATAGCAGCCGCATCGATAAAGTCATTCTTATGAGCTTTAACGTAAGGTTTTACATATTGAGGTGGGATAAGTTTAACTTGATGCCCGTATTCTTGGCATTTTCTTGCAAGCCAGTGAGCACCACAGCAAGCCTCCATTGCTATCAATGTTGGTTCATGCACAGAGATAAACTGTAGTAATTTACTTCTAGATAATTTGTGCCGATATTGTTCACGACCACTATAATCGTGGCCAACTAGATGAAAAGTAGATTTACCTAAATCGATTCCAATAACTTTGATTGCCGACATGATGGCACCTCCCAATATTCAGCGACATAGCTGAGTGTAGTGCAGGTGTGGGGCGTACCATCTTATTAACGAGTTACACGTGATTTGATAAGCCGCTTATATCAGATTAGTAAAAATATCTTGAAAGCTTAAACGTTTGCTAGGTTTCTATTCTGAAGTTTCTACTTTGGCCTTTTTATTACTTTGTTTCTTAAACGCCTGACTAGAGTGAATCATGTCACCAGACTTTATACCTTTTTTAAACTTTCGGATATCAAGTTTCAGTGTACACCAAAGCCAAAAATCTACTCTAAATGCCACTTTCAATAAGCTATTCTCAACAACATACTGCGCAGCTAGTTGTCCTGTTTCGTTACCTGATAATAGCTGCATGTAAATTGATTCTTTATCAGTGAAACCATTGAGGTTTTTGGTCTTTATAAAACGATATTTCCGGATAAACTGACTCAGCTTTACAGCAATCAATGGATACTCTTCAGACACTAACATAACAGCGTCATCAAGCTCCTTTTCAAACTCTTTAGAGTTGTCTGCATACTGGGAAAAAGCTCTCTGTCGCCCGCGTTCCCAATCCTTAATTTCTGAACTTAAGTTTTTGGTGTATTCTTGTACGGATTTAACCTCGAGCATTTCAAAATTCAATTTATATAATGATGTAATCGCTTTGCGCAGTGAACGCCTGCGAAGATTTTTCGATTTAACTGCCCCTGCCACTTCGCTAAGAAACCAACCTATGGCAACACCTAGAATAGGTAGTATGTCTTTTATTTCCACGAAATCCCCTTGAAACCTAATGCCCGCTTAAGTGATAAGCAACGCTACCACGACACTTAATTATTACACCGTAAACAATTAAGCCAATTCAAACCAAAACCGCCGAGTGTTGCGAATCCGTCTTAAAATGTTTGTTAGTCATTTAACTCACTCAGTAGCACTTCAGCTAAACCTACACCAATTTCTAGCTGCTCATAATCAAAGTTTTCGGTAGTAGAATGAACCTGATGATTTCTAATCATTCGCAATTTTGTAAGCCGCTCAAATTGCTCCCAACTAATTTCACCAGTTTTTTCGAGTTGCTCCCATTTAAAAGTGTGGCCAGCAGAAATATTATGCTTTTTAAACTTAGTATGGATACTTGATTCAAGTTGATTCCACAGCAAGATTAGATTTTCAATACTTACCGCTTTATTTACTTTTTCGGTCTCGACGCCAAATAAGTTGTTTAATAATACTGCTGCAATTTGTCGATACGCTTTTAAATAGCGTCTATCAACAGATAAGCCCGTACCATCATGGTAAAGCTGATTTCTAATTCGGTGGTAATGCTCAATATCACCTTCGTCCAAGCCTATTAACTTACAAGAAGCATATTTAAATAGAAGTTCGACCATTTTGGGAAAGCTATTGCCCGCCTCATCTTTTTCCTTGCGAGGGAACTTAAAACCAGACAATTTTTCAGGTAATGACAAGAACGTTCTTGTTGACGTTTCTACTGAATTATCAATGCTGATGAAAGCTATGCGTGAATCAAACGCCGAACCTAACTCAATATGAGAATCTGCATGACGAAGCAGTTCTAATGCTCCTGAAGCCCATGTGTTTTCCATCGATACTCCAAATTCACTTCGAAATGATTAGTTCTAAGCTAAGTGGCTGCAAACGCCCCACTAAACCTAAAACTACCACCGTAAACACAAAAAACCAATTTGACGAAAACTGGCACTCATTTGCAGTCCGGCTTAAGCGCCTTGTTATGCGATTCTTTCACAGTAATTAACTTTATCTATTACTTATATTGACACGTAGTATTTCATTTACTAAATGTTAAATCAGTCACTTATGGCTAAAACTAACATGGAGCAAAAAGTTTATGGCAGTTAAACATACACCTACAGGGATAGTACATCAGGGGACAAAGGGCGGTAAAACAGGCTGCGGAACTGATACAAAGCAACACGCAGATCATTGGAAAGATTCTCATGAAAAAATTACATGTGATAAAAATGGCTGTAAAAACTAGATAGCCCTCAGATTGATAAACTTAGGACATAAGTAACACTTATGTCCTTTTAGACCTGTCGTATAACGCCTGATTATGTCGCAGCCAACTTCACGACACTTAAACAAACCACCTTAATCACATAACTCAATTCAAACCAAAAACGCCACAGGTGGCTGTTCGTCTGAAAGCACTTGTGAAGTTTCTAGCCTAGCGGTGAGAACGCTGTTTGATAAAGTAAATCACCAAAGCCAGTAAGGATAGTACCCGCTACCATTAAGAATATATTGCTCCATTCCACGATAGTTCGTACAGGCGCAATATAATATTCATCTATTTCAGCTTCTGCATCAGACCACGCACTAGAGTTCTTAGGAATGATGCTGCACTTCATTGTCCAATTCCTAAATCGTTCAACACGTTTAAGCATTCGCCACTCAGACAAAGCAGCAATAATGATTATAATCGTACCGCATCTCGCTACCCAACTTTGAGAGTTCAGTACTTTGTTTGCATCTAAAACGTAAATTGACAATATAAAAACTAGAATACAAAGAACCCAAGTTATTACACTAGCCAATGCTAGCTTTGATTTCACAGTCATTTTCCACCATTGAAACTTAACGCTAAGCTAAGTGCCTGATAACTCTTACCACTTAATCTAAAATAATAGCCATAACCACGTAAACCAATTTGAATTCAAACCGCCAAGCGTTAGCAGTCTGCCTTAAGCGCCTTGTTATGTTTGTTTCTCAAGTTTTATCTCACCTGTTACCTTAGCCAAACGTAAAGCGATCGCAAAACAAACCAAGTATGGGCTGATATACCAAAAAACTTGCTCAATAGGGTTTTTCAACTGAGCTAACATAGTCCTGTCGTATTGATTTTTTTGCTGATTGTACTGCTCAAGCATTCCGTTGACCCAAACTATATCATCATCAATCCAAGTTAAATTAAGCCCAGCTGTTGAAAAACTTTCACTAGTGACTTTAGGCAACGAATTAAAATCCAACGATTTTAAATGCTTTGCAATTGATAAGAACCAGCTACAGGGGTCTGAATATATGTCTTCTCCGCTCACTGATGTTACACCTGAGCACATATCACCCTTAATCTGCCGAACAGAGTAGTCACGAATTGACTCAAGAGTAATCACAGCACGAGTATGTTCAGCACTAGCCCAGTTCCCAGCCACATTGGAACGAATTTCCGACACAGCTCCAAGCATGCCAATCCCTGCTAACAAAGGCCAAAGATAATCTATGTACTTCCATCTTCGCTTACAAAGGTTATATCCACACTGCGTATTCCGGAGCAATCCAGCCACCGTTTCCGGGATTCCCCGGACACCCATTCCGTTTTAATCCGGACACTATTTCCGGCATAAACCAGCCATTTTTCCACTAACTCCGGAATCACTGTCCGGTTAAGCGGAAACCCTGTCCGGTTACTCCGGAATATCCCTCTTTTCTCTTTTAAATCAATCACTCACTATTCTTGTTATGCATATTAACGTAGCAAGGAAGTGATAATGCCGAAAAAGAGAACATCTATGACAAACATCAAAGAGGTATTACGCCTTAAATATGAGTGCCATCTGTCGACCAGAAAGATCGCTTCCTGCACGAAAGTAAGTCGTTCAACCATCTCAGAAATACTGACCCGTTTTGAGCAAAGCGCAATGAGTTGGCCTCTCCCTGAAAGCTGCTCTGATACTGAACTGGCTCAGACTCTCTATCGTGACAAAACAATCAGCGACACAAAGGTGATGCCGGACTTCGCCCAGTGCTTTGTCGAACTGAAACGTAAGGGCATGAGCAAACATCTGCTGTGGGAAGAGTATCTGGCTGAATATCAGGAGAGAGCTTATCGTTACAGCCAGTTCTGCGAGCATTACACTCGTTGGTTAAAGAAGCAGAAACGCAGTATGCGTCAGAGCCACCTGGCCGGTGACAAACTGTTCATCGACTACTGTGGACCAACCATCCCGGTGGTAAACCCTGAAACCGGAGAAATCCGCAACGCTCAGATCTTCGTGGCGACGTTAGGTGCGTCCAACTACACCTATGTTGAAGCCTGTGAAAGCCAGCGACTTGAGCACTGGCTGGAAGCTCATGCCAATGCCTTTGAACACTTCGGCGGCGTTCCGGCGTTGCTTGTACCTGATAACCTAAAATCCGCGGTGACCAAAACGGACCGCTACGAACCCAAGCTCAACGATAGTTACCGCAAGTTGGCGTACCATTACCGCACGGCCGTTATGCCAGCACGCCCTTATAAACCCAAAGATAAAGCCAAGGCTGAGAATGCCGTCCTTATCGTTGAGCGTTGGATCATGATGCGGCTTCGTCACCGAACCTTCCATACCTTCAAAGAGCTAAACCTCTCTATCCGGGAGTTAATGGACTCACTGAACCAAAGACAGATGAAACAACTGGGAGCCAGCCGAAAGGAGCTGTTCGATACTCTGGATAAGCCGGCACTAAAACCTCTCCCCGTACAACGTTATCTCTACACAGAAATCAAACGCGCCAAAGTGGGGCCGGATTATCACATCGAATACAAAAGGCATTATTACTCTGTTCCCCATCAGTTAGTGGGCCAATACGTTGAGCTTGAAGCCACTTCCAGGCTGATACAGATATACCATCAGGGTAATCTGATCTCTCAGCACCCAGCCAGTAAAAAAGAGCATGGGATCAGTACTTATCCGGAGCATATGCCCAGCAATCATCAATATCAAAAATGGTCACCAGAGCGGTTACTTAACTGGGGAGGCCGGATCGGCGCAGCGACACAAGAAGTGGTCAACCGATTACTCATGTCGAAAGCGCATCCTGCGCAAGCCAATCGCAGTTGCCTTGGGCTTCTCAACCTGACGAAAAAATACGGTGACGCTCGCTTAGAGCAGGCATGTAAAGATGCTCTGATGGTGAACAAACCCTATCTCAGGTTCATCAGAAACTTGCTTGAAAATCACCGGGAAGGCCTGTTGTCTTCGACTCCGGAATCCACCCCTGACATCCAACACAGCAATGTGCGCGGACCCAACAGTTATCACTAGGAGAGAATGATGAACACAATAAGCGAACAACTCAAATCACTGCGTCTGAGCCATGCCGCCTCGGCTCTGGAGCAACAACAAGAGCAGTTATCGACCTATGCAGAGCTGAGCTTCGAAGAGCGGTTAAGCCTGCTGCTTGAAAGCGAAGTGTTGGGACGAAATCAGGCCAAAATCCAACGCCTGAAGTGGCAAGCTAAACTCCGGGTCGATGCTCTGCCAAGTCAGATTATCTACAAAGAAGGACGAGGACTTAAGCGTACTCAAATGAGTGAGCTATTAACCGGGAGCTACTTGCACAAAAAACAAAACGTTCTGATCACCGGACCGACGGGAGCAGGAAAAACCTACGTTGCCTGTGCGCTTGCAGCTCAAGCTTGCGACCAGCTCTACAGTGTCCGTTATCACAGGCTCAGCCGTTTACTTGATGACCTGAGTTCAGGTCGCCTTGACGGGACTTACCAAAAGCAACTTCTGGCTCTGTCGAGAAAACAACTTCTGATCTTGGATGACTGGGGAATGGAAAAGTTGAGTCCGGATCATGCGGGTCACTTGCTGGAGCTTCTGGAGGATCGTTATCAAACCAGCAGCACCATTATGATAAGCCAGCTTCCGGTTAAAGAATGGTACAACATGATAGGCAATGCCACGGTTGCTGACGCCTTATTGGATAGGTTAATCCACAACAGTCACCGAATAGAACTCGGAGGAGAATCAATGAGAAAACTGGCGCAATCCGGACAGGTAGAGTAAAAATAGGGTTAGAGAAAAGTTAGGGATATGAGGCGTCCGGTTAAACCGGAGCCGGTGTCCGGAATCACCGGAATACGCACACACCAAATTGGTAAATGAAAAGCTAGCGCTAAGGCACAAGTTAGCAGCACAAAGTGTAGAGAGTTAGAGAGCATAAATTCACTCTCAAAAAAGCTTCCCATAAACTATCCATTTCCTTTAAAAACATAACAGTATCTTTCATCTAGACTCATTCCATATAAATCTAGAGCAGA
Source organism: Vibrio diazotrophicus (assembly GCF_038452265.1). NCBI lineage: Bacteria > Pseudomonadati > Pseudomonadota > Gammaproteobacteria > Vibrionales > Vibrionaceae > Vibrio > Vibrio diazotrophicus. The sequence goes on along the minus strand of NZ_CP151843.1, from coordinate 64,239 downwards.
ATATTGAACACAATTACTTATCATATTGTTTTTATTAATTAAAAATTAATAAAAACAATCAAAATGAAGACATAGTCGGTACAACATCCCATACAAAACTAACTACATATTTAGTTATTAGAAAAAATAGGTCAAATGGTGACAAAAGAAATGTGTCCTTAATCTTAGGCTGACATACTTTGGGGCAGAAATTTTTTAGCTAGGATCGCGCTAAGAAGTCCCTGGACAAAAGCTTCTTAGCTTAAATGACTTAGGCACATTAAAGGAAAAGTATCTTGAAACCTTAAACTTAAACGTTTGTTTTACGCAATTTCAGAAATACTAACAACTACTTCCATTGGGATTTCACCTCCACCAAAACCTACTAGAATATGCTCATCATCCTCAGGGACTGACGGATTAGGCACAAGCTTATTTACACTAAAACACTTTACGTTATTACTATCTAGTAAATTCATATCTACTTTGTAAATAAACCCCTTGCCACTATCTTTTCCATTTCTGGCATAGAACTTTGCGCGTTCAAAAGAAGGAGTGAATGAAACACCTGAAGTGGGAAGTCCGGCTTGCTCCCATTGATGCAAAACCACTGTATTAAGCTCAGATTCGCCCATAATTATTCCTGATCCACAAATTGCATGTGGATCGCCCATACAAGCTACGGTTGCAAAGTTGCTGTTGAGCATTTTGGGAACCAACTTCCCATGTAATGTTTCGTGTAGCTCGACGCTAACACCACGATATAGGTACTTCATGCTAAAAACTCCAGAAACACTTAATGCCCTGTTATTTGTGTAATTTAAGGTGTTACTAACCAAGCGCCACTAACTATCAAAATTCATCACTTCTGTAATAGGTTGTATTTTCGGTGGCCACTTATCATGTGTTCGATATGCCATCACTTTATTGAGAATTAAGCCTTCTAACTTTGCCAACTCGTCATTTGAAAGTCGACCAGCGGACTCTTCTATTTTCTCGATCACTTCAATATCTTGGACCACTTCTGCTAAAGCTATAAGAACGTTTGATCTTTGAATGTTTTCCATCAATTTTCCTTTAAACATAAGCCAACTACAGTGATAAGCACATAACGTCGCGTTATATGCGTGCAGAATTGTCCTAAATTCCCAAGCCTTGCTAACAGCAAACCACCAGACACTAGTGGCGCTAAGTACGATACAACCAAGGTGAATGTATGACGTTTTGCTGTACGATGCCCCTCAATAAGAATGGTCAGGTGTTTATATGCATCCATCCAATGAATAGAATCATATAAATGTTGGTTATTGCTATCGCCATCTTTATGTTTCACTGGCACTCTCTGTTTCAAAAGCAATTCCAGCTATGACAAGGATTTATCCATTCCATCAGGCTTGAAGAAATTACTTGTGGCATTCGTCAATTGTCATATCGCCCTCTAAATTATCTAAAAACGGAAAAGCATATAACGCCGAGCGTTGCAAATCCGCCTTAAAGCGTTTTTTATAGCGAGACTCCCAGCCAGCACTACGCTGCTATGAGTTTATTAAAAATAGACGTTAGTTCATGTGATCTTGGTGCGTCATTAAAGATGTGGCAAACCTCTAAAGCAGTTAGAAATGAAAGCACTAAAGTTTGTCTCAATAACCACTCAATTTGCAGCTCTGAGTGTCCACCTGCGATTCGACTACCTTTGTCACGGCTAGCTGACTGATAAAGCCCTCCGTGAGTAAAATCGTGGAGGTGAGTTTTAATTTCAGCCATTAGCTCGGAAAGATGAGCATGACGATAGCCTTGTGTTTGTTCCAATTGTTCAAATAGCACTTTGGTACCAGGTGGCTCTCTTCCAGCCATGAATTTTGACAGTTGAGACTCTGACGCACACCTAAATAACCAAATACCTCGCAAAAACGCGTCTCTTTGAGGGCGAAGCAATGCGAACGCAGAACCATGAAAACCAAGTCTAACAAGCTTCACAATTGCTGCATTGTGCTCCAGAGCCAAATGCAACAATGCTAAAGGTACAACCTTCTTGTGTTCTGGGTTTAACTCCATTCCATGAAGCAAAGACTCATAGCTTTTAACCCAATTTTCTGCTGACTCTAATATCATCGTTTATCCTGCGCTATAACATCCGCTTAAGGGGCAGCCAACGCTACAACCAAGCTTCCGCACAACACTGTAATCACAAAAACCGACGCATTATAAAAATACCGCGAGTTGGTAGTCCCTATGTGAAACGTTTGTTAAGCCGATGGGACACTTTTATGCCTGTAACAACAGTTATTATCGGCAATAAGTTCTTCATTCTTTATCGCTTCATTAAGCATTCTAAGTAATGAAAATTGCAACTGATGTCTAAGTGAATTATTGCAAGGGCACTCGTCTTGGTGGTCGACTCGCTTCCAGACATTATGATTGTTTTTATAGATCCAGCCAACATTAGTGCCCACACCAGCAACAATATTACTTGGATGAGAAACGACTAACCCAGATACCGAAATATATCCATCATCATCAACCGAAACATGTATCCCTTTCTCATAAATATATTCCTCTTGCGCCTCCACTATTTTCACCAAGCCATCAATCTCAACAACAAAGTCACCATGCCTTTTCAGAGCCTCACTAACAAGAACTAAATCAAATTCTTCATTGGTATTGGCGTAGTAGGCGAATTGTGGGAGTTTATAAAAAATCAGATCCTTAAATGGATTGTCCGAATCATTTCTATTGTCAGAAACCCAGAAATTCTCGTATAGAGTAACATTTGGAGGAAGGTGCTTTATAAAGTTATCTTCATAATCTGGGATTACTAAGCCTCTTCGAAACGTAGGTATCGGGCCGTCGATATTCATTTTTTCCCAAGGTAAACTTAAAAGTGTTTTTAAAACAAAGTCTTCATTGCTCGATGGGAAGACGTCCGAGACATCGTGTATTAGATTTTTCTCACAATAGTCTTTCAAGACACTGCTCGGAACTTCGATGTGTGACGCAATAACTTGAGGAGGCAACCGGCCGTTCAAGTTCCCAACCAAACATGCTTGCTGAGCGTCAAATCTAAGCCTTCCTTCATCGCCTTGCATTAAAGTGAGATCATGAATCTTTATATCTAAGGTTTCTAATGCTAAGCAATCGATTATATAGATATGACCGTTCCCTTCATGCTGACTATATTTGGCATTATTGTGAACCAGCCATACAGGGTTCTCATGTATATCTTCACTCATATGAATAGACTTAGATTCTTCATATGCATTTGTTGCAAACCAACATGCTATTGAAGAAGACTTAGTTAAATCTACGTAGAATGATCTCCAGCCATAATGTTGCAGTATTGCTTGAGACAACTCTAAGTCTATATCAAAGTAGTCGACACCAGAGAAGCCACGAATCATAGCTTTAGCATAATGAGTCCACTTGAACATAACATCAGGAATACAGCCATGTCTGCTGAAAGATGTAGGAATGCTTGTGCACCCTTTAGAATCCACAAAATGCTTTACTTGTCCGCGAAATAAGTAACCCCTTTTATACTTTGAAAAATGAGCCTCTAACTCATCTACGCTTTTAATAAAATTAGTCATAGAACTCAACCTTGCCGACCTAGCTCGCTTAAGTGGTGAACAACGCAATACGATGTTTCCGCACACCACCCAAATCACTAAAGTTAACGCATGTTAAAAATGCCACGCGTTGTTAATCCGTCTTATAGTGTTTGTTAGTTTTGTACTTAAAATATTGTATAGGACAATCCTGTACCCCTAATCTCACTAGTTATTCTAACGCTCACAGATAGTTCAACACCAAACTCATCGGCATATTTATCAACGCGCGTATAGGTTTCCTCCTCAGAAGCTGAAGCATGAACGCCTAAGCACCACATACTACGCAAATCATTCTCAGCGTTACGAACTAACCAAACCTTACAAACATCTTCCATCATTCCTCGAATACAGGAAGACATAACTTGATTCTGTTTGATTTCCAAGGCTATGTATTGATCTAGCGCTGTGCACTTTTTACGAAGCACGAAATCAATTATCATGTTTTTTCTATGACGAGCCGATCTTTTATCAATTGTGTATGGATACTCTCGCCACCATTCAGCTACTTCCAAATGACTATCAATAAAAACCGAAAATTCGATTTGAAGCCAAATTTCCCAACCTGTAATTTCATTATATTCAATGTGTTTTAGCCGATCACGAATGTGCTTTTGGCTAAAAAACTGGTTAGCTAACTCGCTTATAAATTCAAAATCTTGCTTCATTTTGGAGAATCTTTCCTCGAAGAAACTAACAGTATCTTTTAACTAGGCACATTCCATATAAATGCAGAGAAAAATGCCGAATAGGGTTACTTATAATACAAAACTAATTACATATTTAGTCATTAGAAAAAATAGGTCAAATCATGACAGAGGAAGTATGTCCTACATCTTAGGTTGACACACAATGGGGCATAAACAAGTCAACACTAACACTGCTAACTTAGGGGTTGCAGAAGTCAGTGAAGTTGGTAATAGGTGTATCGCCTTTCGCTTGCTTAGCGAGGGGCTATCCAACATAAAGAACAAAAAAAGCGAGCACTGAGCTCGCTTTTAACAATAGGGTTTTGATTGTTACTACAGCAATTCAACCGACTGTTGAGCAATAACAAATTCTTCGTTGGTCGGAACCACCATCGCTACCGCATTTAGCTGTTCAGATTTACCGATAATACCTGCGTTACCAAAACGAGCCGCTTCATTGCCTTTCTCGTCTTCGACAAAGCCTAGTAGTTTAAGATTGCTTAAGATCTCGCGACGAATATCCAGTGAGTTCTCACCGATACCACCTGTGAAGATGATTGCATCTAAGCTGTCTAATGGGATCAGGTATGAACCGATGTACTTAGCTACGCGGTAAGTGAACACTTCAAATGCGAGTTTCGCACCTTCATGGCCCTTCGCCATTGCTTCTAAAATGCCACGAGCGTCAGAAGTTAAACCCGACACACCTAAGAAACCTGATTTCTTGTTCAGTGTGTTGAATACTTCTTCTTGAGTCCAACCTTTCTTCAATAGGAACTCGATAATGCCTGGGTCAAGGTCGCCTGAGCGCGTACCCATCATTAGGCCAGCTAGTGGGGTGAAGCCCATTGATGTATCGACTGATTTACCATTACGAATCGCACACACAGATGCACCGTTACCAAGGTGAACCGTGATGAAGTTTGATTCATCAATCGATTTATCCAGCATTTTTGCTGCTTCACGGCTTACAAAGTAATGGCTAGTGCCGTGGAAGCCGTATCGACGAATACCGTATTTCTCATACAGTTCATGAGAAATTGCACCAGTGAATGCTTTTTGCGGCATTGTTTGGTGGAAAGCGGTGTCGAATACAGCAAATTGAGGAAGGCTTGGGAAAGCTTGAATTGCAGCACGAATGCCTTTTGCGCCTGCCGGGTTGTGGAGCGGTGCTAGATCCGACAAGTTTTCAATTTCAGTCAGTACTTCATCATCGATGCGAACCGTTGAAGTGAATTTCTCACCTCCATGAACGATACGATGACCTACTGCAACCAAGTCTTTCGTAAATCCCAAGCTTTCCATCAAACCTACAATACGATTAATGGCGTGTTGGTGATGATTGTCCGGAGCAGTAATCGCCTCTTCAGTTTTCTCTCCCTGATATTTCCAACCAAGAACTGCTTCAGGAAGGCCAAAGCATTCCCCTAAACCTGTAACTAACGCTTCACCGCTACTTGAATCAATGACTGCAAATTTTAGTGAGGAGCTACCAGAGTTGATAACCAACACATACGAGTTCGACATGGGGCTCTTTCCTGTATCCGACAATGAGTATGAAGCTAATGCTTCGTGTGTTTGCTTACACCCATTATTCAATAATTTTTGAATCTTTCAACTTTGTTTTAATTTTTTAATGCAACTCTCGCGTTTTTTATTGATCTCTAGCAAAAATTCATTTCTTTCGAGTTATGAAATATTTATTCTGCGCTTTACACCAGCTATCAACTACAAAACGGAAAAACCGCCTACAATTACTTGTAAGCGGTTGAATTACCTAGCCTATTGTTTTGTTAGTGCACTTAAGTCGATATGCTATTAGTTACATTTAGTACTTAAGTGGTAGGACGTCGTTAGAACTGATAAGCCGCCGAAATCTTATAGCTTCTTCCAGGTTCATAATCATCCGTGGTCGCGCCACGCGCTGTTCCCAGACGTGATGCGTGAGAGACGTAAAGCTCATCAAAGATGTTTTCGATACCCACAGTTACGATTAAATCGGGGATTTGATGAGGGATCCACTGTGCGTGCATGTTGTGTACGTCGTAGTCTTGTTTGATGTCCGCGCCAGCCATCACGTTATCTTCATCAAGAACAACAATCGACGTCCAACCGAACATAGTGTCAATCGAATCTGCTTGATAACCTAAAGTAAGAGCAAAGCTATCGCCCATGTCAGCGCTTGAACCATATGAATCAGGCATTGGGCCACCATTCGTGACATCATTCGCTTCAGAGCGCGCATAAGATAGCTTGGAGCTAAACATGTCGTAAGCGTATGTCGCGCTTACCTCCAGACCTTTGATTTCCATATCACCTGCATTGCGGATGCTATAAGTACTGGTAGCGTTGTCCCAATCTGTTGAGATGTAGTCATCAATTTGCGTCTTAAATAACGTAATGTTCATGCCCAAGAAGTGATCGTTCAATTTCTTGTCGAACCTTACACCGGCTTGAGTATTCAAGCCCGTTTCCGCTTTAATATCATCCGCTAAGTACGCCACATCCTGATATCTCACAAAGGTTTCCAATAACTCAGGCCCTTTGAACAAAGAACGAGCGTTGGCAAATAAAGTCCAGTCTTTGGTTACATCCCACTCGGTTCCTAAAGACCAAGTCACATCATCAAAGCTATTGTCAGAAGTCACCGCTTTGCGCTCAAAATCGTCAAAACGCAAGCCGGCAGCGACAGACCAAGCATCTGTCACATAGAGTTTATTTTCCGCAAACAGAGCCGTAGAAATTGCCGACTCTTCCATAAATTTGGAGCCACCGTAGGCACTCTCACTGGTCTGATCGATATAATCAGCACCGTAGGTCACTTGGTTATTTAGGCTTGCGACTTGGTAATCAGATTGGAACTTTATGTTTGCACCGATATTTCTGTTGGTTGCGGTGTTTCTTGAATGACGTACCGTAGCCCAACGGCTGGTAATCACAGATTCATCACGATCAATTTCTGTTTCGCTGCTATACAGCGTAATTTTTCCTTTGTGATGTTCGGTGTCCAGTTCATAAGAGCCAGTAATAGTGTCGCGATCGTACTTCGTCGGTACGAGCTCATCACCCGTTAATGTAAGGTTGGCGCTACCAGCCATATCTGGACGAGGGCTGTAATCACCTTTGTCGCGGTACACATCATAGGAAAGCTGGAATCGATGCCCCAACGCAGGTTCGAAACCAATTTTACCCAGCACGTTGTATGTATCTCCATCCGCTCCGATGGTTTCATCACCTTTGCCATCTTCAAAGTTGTCACGCGATATTTGCTGCCCATAGATCATGGCATCAACCTTATCGCTTAATTGACCATAAACGGTCACAGACCCCTGCTGGTTTGCGTTAGACGCATAACCTGCAAATACTCGTGCACCAAATGACTCGTCATAGAGAAGCAGATCTTTGGCGTTTTTGGTTTCGAAATAAACAGCACCACCTAGCCCACCAGAGACCACTGAGTTATTACCGACTTGGATGTCCGCTGATTTGAGAATATCAGGGTTTAAAGTCAGGCTGCCAATATGGTGGAACATGTTCGCATGTTGTGAAGCGCCGTCTAAACGGATATCTAGATCACTTTCACCTAGACCACGAATATTGATACGTTGGTTTACCGAGTGTGTTCCACCAACATCGACACCGGGAATATCACGCAACAAGTCGGACATATGATCCGCTTGTTTAACCGACAGATCATCGGTCGTTAGAGATTCCGAGTTACTCGATACTTTTGTTCCCCAGACAACAACCTGTTCTTGCTGAGTCTCTTCCTGCTGGGCAAATACTCCTCCACTCAACACAGAAGTAATCGCCAAACATACCACTGACTTCTTATTCGGATACATATCCTTTAGTTCCTTTCACTTATGCATAAAATACAAATGATAATCGTTATCAATAATGTTAATATGTATACCGTAAAGTAGGAACCTGAATAGCTTATGCAAAATCGCATAACAGTTATGAGATTTGATGATGGAAACGAATGTAACTGCAAAAAGCCAACCCGGAACGAAAGTCGTTCTGACTCAGAAGATTAGAGATAGCGAACAACAAACCATAGTGACACAGCGTAAGAATTCTCCACTCTCACTAGCGCGAGGAGAATTTATCAGCCATACCTGTGAAGGCATATTTTCCCTTCACGGCGGAGCCAGCTATGAGTTACAAGACTCGCAGGTTGTTTGTACCAGTGAAGCTTCGACTATCATCACCTTGCTCATTGAAGGAAACCTGCAATTTGGTTACGACGATTTAGAGTTCACCTTAGATGCCAGTTCTGAGCCTCAAGCTCTTATCGTCAATTTGGCGCAACCTTGTAACTTCCATCGCCGCTTAGTCAAAGGAAGTTACATCGTAAAACTCAACTTAGTCATATCACCGCGATGGATATCAAACCGAATTAAAGAGGCATGCCCTGCAAGCCAGTTTGTCTCCACCCATAAAGCAGCAGCAATGGTAAATTTTACCGGCGAGATGCTTGAGGCAACAAAGAAGGTACTTTCCCTGTCTGCACCTAAAACACTCAACGATTATATTCAGCTCGAAGCCAGCAGTTTTGCATTGATTCAGATGTGTATTGAACAGCTCGCCGACAAACCCACTTCTGAATCCCCTGCTTGCTGCTCCACCTATAATGATTCCATCGGCAAAGCGATACATTACATTGAACAGCATCTATCAGAAGATATCCGGCTAGAGAAGCTGGCTCAACAGATGGCGATGAGTGTTTCAAGCTTACAAAGCAAGTTTAAACAGCAACTTGGTATGACAGTGGCAAGCTATGCTCGTGATCGCCGTTTGCATATCGCTCGAAAGCACTTGGAAAAAGGGTATTGCAGCATTACCGAGGCCGCGTATGAGGCGGGTTATCATCATCCGTCAAACTTTTCAGCGGCATTTAAGAAAGCCTTTGGTGAATCACCGCAGGCTTTTATGCAAAATAAGACAGAATAGAAGCGTGACGTTGTTAAGTGTGATACAGGCACATCAGTTTGCCTTCCATTTCTACCACCCTAAATGGTGTTTCGTAGATATTACTCAACACCTGCGCTTGGATGACTTCTTCAACACTGCCTGATGCCACCATCTCACCTTTTTTCATCGCGATAATCCGGTCGGAATAGCAGGACGCAAAGTTAATGTCATGGATAACCACAACTACCGCTTTGTCTAACTCATGCGCGAGACGCTGAATAGTCGACATGATTTGCAGTGAGTGTTTGATATCGAGGTTGTTGAGCGGCTCATCCAAGAAGACATAGTCTGTATCCTGAGCAATTACCATGGCAATAAACGCAAGTTGACGCTGACCGCCACTGAGTTCATCAAGATATTTGTGTTCAATATCAGACAAGTCCAGATACTCAATAGACTGATCAATCACTTGCTGGTCGTCTTGAGTCAGTTTGCCTTTTGAATAAGGAAAACGTCCAAACGAAACCAGTTCCCGAACAGTGAAACGCATGGTTAAGCTGTTCGCTTGGCGCAATACAGAAAGCTTTTTAGCCAATGCTTTAGTATCCCAATCCACCAGCTCTCGGTTATCTATCCAGACCTCACCAGCATCACGATTGATTAACCGGCTTGCCATCGATAGCAGCGTACTTTTCCCTGCACCATTAGGGCCAATAATTGAGGTAACTTTCCCTTTCTCAAATTGAGTGCTCGCAGCGTTGACTACCGTTTGTTGACCAAACATTTTGGTCAGATTTTTCAATTTGATCATTGCTAAACCACTTTGTTACGAATTAAGAGTGAAAGGAAATAGATACCGCCAATAAAGTTAATGATGACACTTAAGGTGGTACTGAAATGGAACACTTTCTCGACCATCCATTGCCCCGCTAACAGCGCAGCAACCGACATTGCAGAACAGGCCAGAAGCAGAACTCGGTGCTGATAAGATTTAAACCACTCACGAGTCAGGTTGGTTACCAGCAAACCAAAAAACATGATGGGGCCAACCAGAGCTGTAGAAATCGAAATCAAGAAAGCACTTAACAAGAGAACATTGCGCGTCATTTTACGCACATCTACACCAAGGCTGATGGCGTTGTCTTTATCGAGCCAAAACACATCCAAAGTCCGGTTCATACTAAACAGCGCAACCGATGCCAGCAGAAGTAACGGTGTTGCAAAGTACACCAGATCAACATTCACATTGTTGAAACTGGCGAACATAGTGACTTGCAAAGAGGCAAAATCGTTCGGGTCCATCAACATAATGAAAAATGAAGCGATGTTAGAAAAAAGCTGTCCAAAAATGACGCCCAATAGCAGCAACATCATCAGGCTCTGATTCTCTTTACGGAAATAGAAAGCAAACAGCAAACTGGAAAAAAGCAGCATCACTGACACAGACAATGAAAAATTCAAATACGCATTCAAAATAAAGCTACTTAAGCCGCCAAATGCAACCACAATGCAGGTTTGAGTCAGCAAATAGAGGGAATCAAAACCCATAATGCTTGGCGTTAATATGCGGTTGTGGGTAATGGTCTGGAATGCTAGCGAGGACTGAGCAATCGCAATACCAGCTATCACTATCGCCAACACTTTGGGTACTCGGCGCGAAAGAAAATACTGGTAATTGTCAGCGGTTAAACCCAAACCAATAAACAATCCAATAAATACCATCGACACTAAAATCAATAAGGCTAATTTAATTCTATCCTGCATGACGCATACCTTTTGTAATCAGCAGAATAAACGCGATGCCACCTAACATACTGATGATCATAGAAATCGGGACTTCATAGGGGAAAATAATCACTCGGCCAGCTAAATCGCACAGCAACACCAGAAGCGCACCGAAAGCGGCGGTGCGCGGAATGTTTGCCCGAAGATTATCGCCATAGAAATGGCTCACCACGTTCGGCACAATTAGCCCAAGAAACGGAAGCTCTCCCACAATCATGACAACACTGGCAGACAACACCGACACCAGACAAACCCCGATCACCAGCACTTGGTTGTAGTTCAAACCAAGGTTTACAGCGAAGTCTTTGCCCATACCGACCGCCGAAATACGCGCCGCATATAAATAACTAAACACCGCAATCGGAATAGCGATGTAAAGCAGTTCAAAGTCTCCTTGCAGAATGTTGGCAAAGTTCGCCACTTTCCATGCAGAGAGATTTTGGACTGCATCGTATTTGTAGGCGACAAAGGTGGCAGTTGAATCCACGACATTGCCAAATACGATACCGATTAAGGGAACAAAAATGGCGTTCTTGAACTGAATGCTCTGGATAAACCAGACGAAAACTAACGTACCGAACATAGCCACAGAGAAAATGAGCCACAGTTGAGAACCATCGCCAAAAAAGACCAAGCTCAACACATACCCCAGCATGGCGCACTCTATAGTTCCCGATGTGGAAGGCGCAGCAAAACGGTTTTGACTCACCTGTTGCATGATCAAACCGGCGATACTCAGACCCGCGCCCGCCAATAGAATAGCGAGTAAACGAGGTAAGCGGCTCGTCCATAGTAACTGCCATGACATAGGATCATGATTGAGAAGAGAAGTGAGAGAGAGGTTACCGACGCCCACAAACAGTGATGCAACGCTAACCAACATTAAAGAAAGCAATAACCTTTTCAAAGTTAACCTCAGCTATGAGGCATGCTCCCATAACCATATTAAGGTAAAGAAGCCGCCTCTCTTATAGTTTAAAAATGACGCTGAGTCAGACTAAAGACCAACAGATTTTTCCATATCAGAGATCATCTGCTCCGTGGCTTTCACACCAGCAATAGACAGATACCATGCATTCAAATCAAGAAATGCAATGCTGTTGTTTTTGTACGCTTGAGTCGTTTTGATTAGGTCGTTGTAAAACTCTTTACTTCCCGTATCATCATTTGGATTGGTCAGCTTGTTACGGTCGATAACCAGCAACACTTTCGGGTCATTTTCACGGATAAACTCGAATGAAACCAAGTCGCCGTGGCTGCTATTCTTTTTGGTCGGTACCGTCTCAGCAAAGCCAAAATCCTGATAAATAGAAGAAAAACGCGAATCAACACCAAACGCCGTAATGTTGCCACCGTTAGTCATTACCGTCATCGCATCCAAATTGTGGTTTTGGTTGTAGGCACGTACCGCTTGGAACTTCTTATCAAGTTGGTCAATTTTTTCATCTACTTTGTTTTCGATGTCGAACACTTTACCTAGGTTTTTCCATTGCTCCTGAGTGCTTTGCCAGTAGCCTTTGTTAGCATCCACGGCAAACACAATCGTTGGTGCTATTTTGGTTAGCTCGCCATAACTCTTTGCTGCACGAGGGCCAATCAGAATCAGATCTGGTTTAAGTGTGTAGATTTTTTCAAAATCCGGTTCAAACAGTGAACCCGCAGCGCCATATTTTTCTGCTTTGTATTTTTCCAAGTAGTTAGGAATTTGTGGCACTTTAGAGATCGCAATCGGCTCAATACCAAACGTGTCTACGGCATCCAATACGCCCAACCACTCGTTGAGGATTCTGCTCCAGCGTGGTTTTACCCATGCTGTGTTCAACAGTTACTGATTCGGCGTGTGCCGTCATAGATAGGAGAATGCCAACAGTAGCCAAACTGATACGCTTTTTCATTCGGGTTCCTTTTTTAATTGCGAAGATTATTGATAATCATTTTTATTTACACCGAACTATAACGTTCAAAAGATTGATTGGCAACTGTAATCACAGAGGCAAAAAGGACGTGAAATGAGCTTTAGAAAAGCTTCAAATAAGTAGCTATGGATAGGGTTCCATGAAGGCTTGCCTTATCATAACCCTTTGAAAATTAGGAATTAAATTTGGTAGGTTTGACAATAATTACCCAAAACATGGGTAATGGTTTGAGGCGCTACGCTCTCCCAACCGGGTTCATTTGCCAGAGGCTCTGACGCTAGAATGATATCTTCGCCTTGTTTCTTTACGAATACCGTTGGTGGTTGCTGATCCGAGCTATAGCGAACCAACCAGAATTGCTCGCCATCTGAGACACAAATAGAAGCTTTAAAAGGTTCGGTTACCCCTTTTTTAGCCATCGTTTGCTCAATGTCGTAGATAGTTTTACGAATGGCTGCCACAGGCTGTTCAAACAAGCCATTCATAATCATCAGCAAAAAGATTAACTCACTGTCGGTACTGCCGTGCTGCTTGATATAGATTTCTTCCGGCAACATGTGCTCTAACGAGTATTTCACTTTGGCAAATTCGCCAATCTGTCCGTTATGCAAAAACATCCAATTATCGATGATAAATGGGTGACAGTTGCTACGTGAAACGCGACTCCCCGTAGACGAACGCACATGAGCCATAAAGCGGTGTGAACGAATATGATGCGCAAGAGAGCGCAAGTTCTCATCGCCCCATGCAGGCAACACTTCATGAAACTGCCCCGGTGTAGAACGCTCGGTATACCAGCCTAATCCAAACCCGTCAGCATTGACTCGGGTAACCGTTTTTCGAGCTTCAATACTTTGATGAACAAGAGAGTGTTCAGGGTGAAAAATAAGCTCATCTAAATAGATAGGGCTTCCCTGATACGCGAGCCAACGGCACATAAAACACGCAATCCTATAACGACAAAAACGCTAATTAACCACGAATTTTGTAAGGCTGCAATGATCACATATAGGACAAAAGTGCTTGCTGTATATAGCTTGTGAGAGGATTTGAGTTTGCATTCTGCGCTCTACAGAAGTTTTGAGCGCAGAATATAAAAACCACAATATTAGTGCAGTTTAAATTGAGCCATTTCGCTATTTAATTCGGTTACACGATCCCGAATTTGCAGCGATGTTTTATTCGCATTCTGGCTGATGGAATCCACATCTTTCATCGAAGTCGACACGTTCTGCATATGTTCAGTAATCAAACGGGTTGCTTCAGATTGCTGATTAGCCGCAGCCGCTAACTGTAACATTTGTTCATTCAGAGCAGAAATTTGATCGGTAGAATTAACCAGCTTGATCACCGCTTCTTCAATGTGTTCTGAACCTTGTTCTGCCATCTCCTGACTGCGTTGAATTTCTTTCACTACAGACCCAGTCGCACTCTGAATTGCATTAACAATGCTATTGATTTCGGTGGTTGACTTAGTCGTGCGAGAGGCCAACATACGAACCTCATCAGCAACCACAGCAAAACCTCTGCCCGCATCACCGGCTCTCGCCGCTTCAATCGCTGCGTTAAGCGCCAGTAAGTTGGTCTGCTCTGCTAATCCTTCAATCACTTCGGTGACTTTACCAATCGCTTGGCTTTCCAGATTCAACTTCGCGACTAGCTCGCTGGTGACTTCAATCGTTTTGTGCAAAGAAGCCATGGTCGCTTTGTTTTGCTCAAGGGACTCACGTCCTAAAGTTAACTCGTGTTGACTGTCCGACAGGGTTTCTACCGAACGCTGCGCCTGATCAAGAGTATGTTGCGTTGACTGAGCGACATCTTCCAGCTCCGTCTCCATTTGCTCGATACTCTGTTCCTGATTTTTCACTTGGCTAAGCGTTTGCTGGCTGGATGTGAGTAACGCCTGCATACTGTCATTCACCTGCCCCGCTTTATCTGTCACACCTTTGACGATATCGGATAGAGCGCGATTCATGCTGTTGATTGAAACGGTTAATGCTGACAGCTCATCGCTTCCCTTCACTTCCAATGGTTGTTGAGAAACATCGCCAGAAGCAATCAGCTGTGCTCGTTTTGAAATTTGCGCCACACGGCGGCCAATGCTGCGTCCCATGTAGGTCGAAACCACCAGAGATGCAATCACCACCAAGATCAGCGCCACCACCAGAATCGTCAGAACCTGGTGAACCGATTGATTAATACCTTCACCGCTTTTATCTGCTTTGCTTTGCTGAGCCGCGACCACCGCTTCCAAACTGATATCCAACTGTTCAGCGGCAGGCACCAGAACATTCGCCATCTCTTGATTAACTAGGTTCCAATCTGGCGACTGACGAAGCGCAATGGTTTGGTCGGCAAGCGGAAAATACAACTGCTGCATCTCTTTAAACAGTTCCCATAGTGACTTGTCATCTTCGTTCAACAAATCGATCTTGCTTTCTATCTCACTCACTGACTGCTTATGGGCTTTGATAAAATCTTGATACTTTGTCAGATAGTCAGGGTCGCCGTACAATAGAAAATCACGCATGGCAGAGAGCGCATTTGCCAGCGAGTTATAGCTGTCGGCATAGACTTTAAACAGACGCTTGCGCTCTTCACCCTCTTTGTTTGAAGATTCCGCATTGAGCAGCCCTTGAATCTGATCCAATGCAACTTCAGCAATTGGCGCCGCTTCACTGGTGAACAGATTATGCGCAGGCAAATTCTCAGGTGTATGAGTCATCTCGACGATTTTGTTTACCGAGGCTTTCACTTCATTCCAATGCGCAACTACATTCTGGTAGTCCTGCTGTTGAATGAGCGTTTCTAATACTGGCAGCGATTCATCTGTCTGAGAAATTATCGTATTGATTTTAGTCTTGAGGTTTTCACCCGTCTGCTCATCACTGCCCAATAGCATATAGGCGCGAACAGTAGAAAGTGTTGCCTGAATAGATTGCTGAATCGCTCGCGAGGTATCGACGGTTGGCAAATCAGACTGAAGAAGTGAATTGGTATGAGTCTCTAATACTGAGACATTTCGGTAGGTTACGACCGCAGAAACCGTAAATAATACGGCTAAAAGTAAAAAACTTAACTGCAACTTCCCCGAAATCGTTAGCTTCATCCTTGAGCTCCTGTACAACTTTTTTGAGACTATAACGTTAATTAAAGGTTAACGGTATTCACAAATAAAACTTGAGGAGCGTTTGGGTAGTGTTTGTACAATTTACGTATGATATCCGTTATTTTGACTGAAAATGGCGTCGTTGCTGAACCTATGCGCCCAATGAATACATCAAAAGTGACGGCGCAAGCACACAAACCACAAACGCGGGATGGGTTAAAGCAGAATAACGGAAATGAATCAGCAATGGGGCAGCTACAAACAGAGTGATCAACACAGGGATGGTATCAACATCAATCACAAAGTGAATTATCACCAAAAGCAGCGCAAGACTCAGTATGGACAGGTAAGGCACAAGTACTTTTTTACCTAAAAGAAGCATGAAGAAGAACGTCGCCAAAAAAGAGAACATCATGAAAACCTCAATTAATAATAATTATCATTTAGATTTAAATAATATGTTGAGTCTTGCGGTAAATCAAGCAGCAAAACGGATTTTACTTGTCTCGTTTGATTGACTAAAAAGAGCGATAGAAAAATCGATAACAAGTTCATTCAAAAAGAAAGCACGATCAAAAAGAGCAGCGATTTGTCGCTGCTCTTAATGTTTCAAACTCGTATTTAAAACTTTGCTTTTGCTAAAGCTTCACTGTCCGTATCGGTTATTTCGCTGACAATGCCTGACCTGAAAACTTCACACCAGCCCAGCCAAAACGGATGAAATTACGGATATTTTGATGGTCATCGTTATCTGGATTTTCTAGTACATCTTTACGATAGAAATCACCAAAGCACGCCAGTGTTTGTTCCACTGACAGCTGTTGCAACTGCGCAAAAGCAAAAATTTTGCACGAACCGTTATTTTGATTCTCAGCATTGACTGTTTCGCCATTAACGAATGCGGTTGGCGTGAATTCAAAATTCTCGTCAATGGTTGCGATGACTTCCTGAAACTCTACTTGCTCTGGCTGTAGGGTTAACTTTTCAATTAGGGCTGCAATTTCCATATGTATCGTTCTATCCAGTTAAAAGTGGTATCTAGTTAAAGTTCTGTCTAGTAAAAAACAAAAAGGCAGTCTAATGAAAAACTGCCTTGATGCAAACCCGCTTAATCCATAACGGCTGTTTAAACACTACCAGTCTACCGCTTCCCACCCATTAGGAGGCGCAAGCCCCCAGCGCTTAAATTCTTCTGCGCTGTAAATTTCCATGCCTTGATGACCGGCTTGAATTGGGAAAGTGCTGGCGTCTAAACCTTTCTCTAAGATCTCACGCGCTATATTGCCCGCTTGTATGCCTTGAGATCTACCATCCAATATCACACCACCCGCTGCTTTGCCTTTACCTATCGAGAAATCCCAGAAACCGAATAAAGGCACTTCGCTGTTTTTGGATGTCCAATCTAGCAGTGCTTCGGACGGGACACTCTCGCCATTACTATCAACAAGAGTTTGAAATAGCCCAACTACAATCGCACTTACTTCATTGCGTTTAGCGTTCAATACTGCATCGCGCCACTCGCTTTCTGTCGAAAAGGTTTGTACCTGTGTATCAATGCTCAAATTCTGCTTAATCAGCGCCGTTTGATTCTCTATGGTTCGTACTGCGATTTTTGAAGTATTGCCCGAATCAAACATCACCAGCACCTTAGGATTCGTCTTAGGGCTGTCTAATACTTCGCCGACACCGGCCATGGTTTTCGTATAAAAAGGACGCTCCAAAATACCCGTGACTCCAGCTTTTCCGGAATACTTGGTCAACAGTTCTCTGGGATTTGAGTTAATGCCCAAAAACACAATAGGAATGGGTTCCTGATACAACTTCGGCAACATATAACTCAATGCATTATCATCACCGATAACCACTAGGTCCGGTTTCAATTCTAGATAAGCTTGATGAGCCAACTCCGCTCTCTGTTCATATTCCCGACTTGGAATACGTTTGGTATCCATTTCAAAAAAAGTCAGTTGATGATCGGAAGCTAAGCTTTCATTCAGCCCTTGCCTGTATCCAGCATCCCAGCCAAATCCCGCATGATAGCTTTCTATCACCAAAATGTTGGCAGCCATTACTGGTGACGATAACAAGCAGATAAACAGTGCAATTCGAAACATAGTTAACGCCTTCATATCTTATTATTTTTTAAGTTTAGACGAACTTCGCCAATTACCAGAGTCAGACCTTCTATACTGGGATCATCCTTTAGTTAAAAACTCAAAATAAAACTACTGCAACTTTAGGTAGATCGGACTTCAAGTAGAAAGGGAATGCTTAATGAATAAGAGCCGGCAATTCATCGAAAGTGACAACAACCCGTTTTATAGCCGTATTGGCCGAAGAATTATCATTATTTTAGTTTTGCTCAGCGGTGCCGTAACACTGGTTGCGACTTTGGCACAAACCTACTTTGACTACAAAAGCGAATTTAATGATGTCGACCAACGCCATCATGAGATTGAAGTTATCCACTCCGAACTCCTTTCCGCTTCCTTATGGGATTACGATTTGGTGCTGCTGCAACATCGCCTGGATAGCCTAGTTGAGCTGCCTAAATTGAATTACCTGAGAATAGAATCAGGCAAATACAAATTTGAAGCGGGAACACCCGTTGTCGATAGTGTGGTAACCAGCACCTACCCTTTGAAGCACATCAATCCTGATAGTGGTCAAATGCAGCAACTGGGCACAATTTACATCGAATCTAGTGCGCAAGAAATTTATAACGACCTCATCAAGCAGTTCATCATCACGCTGCTAGTGAATGCGGCTAAAACCTTGTTTGTCTGTGCTGTGATACTTATGGTCTTCCATGAAAGCATCAACCGCCGAATTTTTGCTGTTGCCCATTATTTGCGTAAATATAACCCTCGTCATCCAGCAGAAAAGCTATCACTGGAACACAAAAAATGGATCATGGAAAAAGACGATGAGCTGGATTGGCTGGCCGAAGAGACCAACGCCATCACCAGTAATGTCACAACCCTTTATCGCAATATTAAATTCGAGCAAGAACGCTTTGCTGATTTTACCCAGGTGTCTTCAGACTGGTTGTGGGAAACCAATATGGAAGGGTATCTGACTTATATCTCTGAACCTATGCGTGAGATGCTCGAAATTGATGAGTTTACCCGCCCTACGTTCGCTCAAATCCCTTGGTTTGTTGATGTCACAGAGCTGCTTCGCGCTTTAGAAACCAAGCAAGATTTTTCCAAGTGTGAACAACACCTAAAGATTGACGGCTATGACATCTACATGATGTTTCAGGGCATAGCTCGTTACGAGAATGACAAGTTTATCGGTTATCGTGGTACCACCATCAACATTACTCAGCTCAAATCAACTCAGTTAGAGTTACAGACGCTGAACTTTAACTTGGAGAAAACCGTAGACGAACGAACTAGCGACTTGAAACAAAGCATGGAACACCTTCAACGCACACAAGATCAATTGATCGAGTCTGAAAAACTGGCGGCTTTGGGTGGCCTTGTCGCAGGCGTCGCACATGAAGTAAACACACCGCTAGGGATTGCAGTGACTGCCACCTCTGTGATTCAGGAAGTGAAAAATGAATTAAACTCAGCATTCGCCTCGCAAACCCTGACCAGCACTCAGTTTAGCGAACTAATGCAGCGTCTCGCAGACAGCAGTAGCTTATTAGAAAGTAATCTGAATCGTGCCGCCAAGTTAGTCCGAGACTTCAAACAAACCGCCGTGGATCAAGTATCTGAGCAACGCAGCCAGTTCCGTATTCATCAGGTTATTGAGGCTCTGATTGCCAGTCTGCATTCAGAAACGAGGAAAATACCGGTTGAGCCTCAAATTCAAGGTAATGAGCAGTTGATGATGACCAGCCTGCCCGGCGTGATGACTCAGATTCTGACTAACCTGATCATGAATAGCCTGAACCACGCCTTTAAAGACGTTTCGCAACCAAGCATTGTTATTCATTTCTACGAACAGGATGACAACATCGTTTTGGAGTATCGGGACAACGGCTGTGGTGTTGCCCCTGAGTTGCATCAGAAGATTTTTGAACCTTTCTTCACAACTAAACGGGGCGTGGGCGGCTCGGGACTGGGGTTAAACTTGGTCTTTAACCTGTTGAAGAAGAAGCTTAAGGGCGATCTTCAGTTTGAATCTGACATTGGGCAAGGTGTGCACTATACCTTTACCATGCCCAAAGTCCTGATTCAGGAAGCGAAAGATTAATCTGGCCAGGTCGATCTTATTTCTACGAATGCATCCCAGTTATCGAGGAGAAGATCGACCAGTTTAGGTTCAAAATGCTGGCCTCTTTGCGCCAGCAACTCGCGCTTAATCTCTTCATCTGACCACGCTTCTTTGTAAACACGCTTAGCACCTAGCGCGTCAAACACATCCGCCAACGCGGTAATGCGGCCACAAATCGGAATGTTTTCGCCTTTAAGCTTGTTAGGGTACCCTTCACCATTCCATTTCTCATGGTGAGTTGCGGCAATTTCCTTCGCCACAACCATCAATGGCCGTTTCGATTTACTCAGAATATCAACACCGTATTCGACATGCTTTTGCATTTCAGCCCATTCTTCAGCATTCAGTTTTCCGGGCTTATGCAAGATGCTATCAGGAATAGCCACTTTGCCAACATCATGTAAAGGAGAAGCACTGCGGATAAGCGTAGCTTCTGACTCGGATAAACCATACAAAAGCGCGAGTTTTTCACAGAACAGAGAGACCCTTTGTACATGTGCTCCTGTTTCTTTGCTGCGTGCTTCTACTGCGTTTGCCAAGTTGTATACCAACTCTTTAGATGTCTCTTTGAGATCTTCCATAAGGTTAATTTTTTCGAAGGTTAACCCTATGTTGTACATATAAATTTGCAGCAGCTGTTTATCCAGTTCTGACAGTTCTTCATTCAGGTTCACATAGAGGAGGTTATCGGCGCCCCGCTCATCGTGAAGATAACAAATATAAGCTTTACCGAAATCTTCAGACTGCTTGGTTTCAAGCACTTTTCGACAACGTTTAACGACATCTTCAGGTAACACTTCAAACGCACAATCCTGATAGCAGTCAACATACTCACCTGTCGCCGCTAGCGTAAACGGGCGGGCTTCTTCCCCTTCGCTACGAGGTTTGACAATGCAGTAGAAAGCCGAGGCATTAAGTTTCAGCAAAGAGGTCATTTGACTCAAAACAGAGGATGCGTAGGTTTTAAGGGTTGTGGTGTTTTGTACCTTGGCCGATGCTTCAATCACGCGGCTAAGCCCTTGCTTTTGTTCTTCAATCAGACACAAGTCTCGATAAGATCTGAGCATAGAGTAAAGCAGCGTACGTAGCTTCTGCGTAGTCAGTTCGGTTTTCTCTTTGTAGTCATCAATCTCATATTCTTGAATGACTTTATCTTCCGGTGCCTGACCAGCCTGCCCCGTCCTTAATACCAGACGAGTCATTTTATTGTTGAGATGTTCGCGGATGTAACGAACTAATTCGAGGCCTGCGTGTTCACTTTCCATCACCACGTCGATCAAAGCTAAAGCCACATCGTCACGGTCTTCCATGACTTTACGCGCTTCGTCGCCAGATAAAGCTGAAATCAATTCAAGTGGGCGATCCTGAAATAAGAAACCGCTAAGTGCCAACTTGGTGACTTGATGCATTTCTTGGTCATCATCCACCAATAAAACTTTCCACGTTTTAACAACCAGTTGGGGTTCTTTTATCTCAGACACCGAGCTGCCACGCATGTCAGCAAATAAATCCATTTACAGCCTCATTATAGTTATCTCTAAATGCAACTTTAGCGTAGCACATTCCATATAGTCGCAATGTTACCTATGGCACTTTTTTTGCTGAACATTATTCAGCTTTAGCCTCTACTTTTTACCGTACAACTGTAGAAATGCATGTGAATGCACAGCAAATATTTTACTGTCATCTAAAATAATAAATTCAGTCAGTTGAACCACTCCATTTGTAAGGGAATACAATGAAGAAACTGTTAAAACTCTTTCCTTTGTACTTAGTTGTAACCGTCATAGCCGGTGTCCCAATACTCATAGCGTTGACATTAGCCGTGTCAAATATTCTCGATTTAAATAAACGCGTAAATATTGCTGAGCATGATCAAGAGACTGTCCAACTCATACTCTTATACGATAATCTCGCTCACAATTTGGCAGTCGAACGTGGATTAACCGCGGGCGTTTTAGGCTCAAAAGGCCAGGGTGCCCAAGTTGAAGCGTTAAATAAGCAACGCATTCAATCTGATACTCACGTTAAAGCCCTGCAAAGCTTCACCCCGACTTACATTGCAAAAGCCTTCGCTGACAAAATTAAATCCGACATAAACACCCAGCTTCAATCTTTGGCCGAAGTTCGAAAGCAGGTGGATGCACTTCAGCCTAAAATCTCTCCTTTTGCTTATTATTCGAATCTTAACCAGCTCGCAATTGATAATGCACGAGTGCTACTGGGAACGATTGATGATGCCAACGTATCAGAGCTCGGTAGCTCACTGATTTCGGTAGTCATAATGAAAGAACGAGCAGGACAAGTTCGTGGGGCGCTGAACGGAGCGTTTGCCAGTCAAAAATCAAATGCGGCTCAATACACTGCAATTAGTGACTACATCTCTTCGGGTAAATACGCTGAACGCTCGGCTTTACTAACAATGCCTTCTGAGTTTATTCAACAACTCAGCGATGCCAAGAACTCGCCCATTTGGAAAAATGTAGAGCAAATTCAACAAAGCTATCTGAATCAGGCTAGTCAACTGGATAGCTTACAAGGACCTAAACCAACGGAGTGGTTTGGTGCTGCGACAGAGCGAATTGGTTTGATAAACCAATTAAGAAACACCATCCAAGGTCAGATGATGACAATATCAAGTCAGCAATCAACACAGGCCAAAACCAACGAAACCATTATTATTGCCTTGAGTATTATCATTGGGTTTATTTTAGTATTCGGACTCTATACTTCGGTACACACTCTAAGAAGTCGTGTGGGAAGCTTGACTAAGAAACTGGCGCTTATGTCTAGCAACAGAGACTTGAGTGTATCGCTGGCATCAGACGGACAAGATGAAATTTCGCATATATCTCAAAGTGTGAATGGCTTAACCACCAGCATTCGTAATCTATTAAGCGACGTTACCGATGCCAACGATCATAGTGCTGAACGCCTGAAACTTATCATTCAGAGCTCTCAAGATCTTTCTCAAAGCAGTCAGGCAACCACAGCCAAATGTGACAACATTGCAGCGGCTATGACTGAGTTGTCTCAATCGAGCGTTGAAATTGCACAATCGTCAGAGCGTGCACTTGATGAAACCAATACGATGACTCAGAAAGTCATCACTTGCCAAAACCAAAGCCAATCTTCGTTTAAGGCGGTAGAAGCTTTGGTTGAGCAAATTGAACAAACTCAGATCTGTATGCAAAGCCTAGAAAAAGACGCGATGAGCGTGAGTAAGATAGTCGACACCATCAGCAGTATTTCTGAGCAAACAAACCTGCTCGCGCTTAACGCCGCTATCGAAGCAGCAAGAGCTGGAGAACATGGCCGAGGTTTTGCGGTTGTTTCTTCAGAAGTTCGAGATTTGGCGCAACGAAGCAAAGAAGCCACCGAACACATTAGTCAGTTGTTGAGTAACATGTCGAGCAACACCAACACGGCAGTGAGCTTTATGGAAAAGAGCCGTCAGGCGACTCATTCGACTTTCGAATCAGTGTCGACAGTGAACACAAGTGTTGCTGAATTAGAAAGCGTCATTGAGGAAGTGAACACTCACATCACGAGTATTGCCAATTCGACAGTTGAGCAATCGAAGGCAAGTGAAGATGTTGACCGAGATGTCGATGTGTTGGCAGAAATTGCGCAAAACACGGGTGCACTTGCGACGCAGTTAAACGACATAGTAAGCAGCTACAACAAAGAAGCAGACTCCGTGAAACAGCAACTCGCCGAGTTCAAACTCACATAGCAACATTTGGTTTAAACGGATTTTGTTTAAACTGATTTAGCTTAACCGGATATAAAAAAGAGTCATCCTAGGATGACTCTTTTTCGTAAACTTCAAATTAAAATGGCACTTCTATATGCATCATTAGGTCGACTTCGTAGTCTTCATGCCAACGATAATCCATTCGCATACGCGGTTCGCCTTTTTTCTTACTGCCGAAACCTAAGCTCAACAATAAACCATGGCTTTTTAACCACTCTTCCGTAGACATCTCGGCCTGCTCTTCTAAGAGCTTTGGAGGCATCCATACACCGACACCGATGTAACTGTGGGCAATCTTATGGGTAAACAACGGTTCATCTTCTCGCTCGAATCCCCACTGTCCCCAGTAGTCACTAATGATTTCTTTATCGTTAAAGAAATCTAATTCAAAGAGTTTGTCAGAAGCATACTCCAACCCGTTCATGAACGAGATACAAAGTACACGACTGTCTGATAGCTCTATCGTTTCAAAAGGCTCGTGCGATGGATCTTTATACACAAAGGATTCGCATGCACTTGCCAAATTTGAAACCAATAGCAACAAAATACATGTAGCAAAGGATTTCATTAAACAGCTGCTCCGACCTCTTGGAGCGCTGATTTTCTAATAGACTTTTAAGCGCTTCAATAACCCTTCAACACTTGGGGTCGTTAAACCGCTAATTTCAGCGTTATCTGACAGCCGACGTCTTATCTCAGTACTACGAACAGGTATTCTTTCCGGACAAACCATGATCGACCAACGCTGCAAAATCTCGGAGGATTTGTAGAATTTGTCGAAGTTGAGCAAATTATCAGGACCAATCACAAACGTGATGTCAGCTTGCGGAAAAATTTCTTCAACTTTTGTTAAAACTGCATAAGTTGTTACGCTGTTACCCGGCGTAAGCAACTCCTGTTCAATGTTACACAGCGTCAATTTGCTTGAACCAATATCCTTGATGAAGGCTTCTATCAGTTGGCAACGGATATCGTAATCCAACATTTCCTTGCCCCAGGCATGGGAAATACTTGGTACCAGTAAAATGCGGTCAAAGTGATCCAAAGAATCAATGACACTCTTGTGTCCCAAACTCGGTGGATTAAATGCACTGCCAAACACAGCAATTTTTTCCATCTTCACCTCTACTAAGAATGAAATCTCTATTCTCGGTTTTCTAATTGCATGATTGAGGTATGATACTACGAAAGTTTGTTAATGCTTGCAGGAAAAGGAAACCCAATGGAACAAATGATTCGAGATGAGATGCGAGTACTTCCTAGCATCGATCCAGAGTTCGAAATCGAACGTCGTGTCGCTTTTCTAAAACGTAAACTACTAGAGTCTGGCTGCAAATCTCTGGTACTTGGTATCAGTGGTGGTATCGACTCTACAACTTGCGGACGTTTGGCTCAGCTTGCTGTTGAAGCGCTGAATAAAGAAAGCAACTCGAATGATTACCAGTTTATCGCTGTGCGTTTGCCATACGGCGTACAAAAAGACGAAGACGAAGCACAATTGGCTTTATCTTTTATCAAACCAACGCACTCTGTTTCAGTAAACATTAAAGCTGGCGTAGACGGCTTGCATGCAGCTTCTCATGAAGCTTTAGCACATACAGGTCTGCTTCCGGCTAACGCAGAGAAGCTTGATTTTGTAAAAGGTAACGTAAAAGCACGTGCTCGCATGGTGGCTCAATATGAAATCGCAGGCTACGTCGGCGGCTTAGTATTAGGTACTGATCATTCCGCAGAAAACATCACTGGTTTCTACACCAAGTTTGGTGACGGTGCATGCGACCTAGCACCTCTGTTTGGTTTGAGTAAACGCCAAGTTCGTCAAGTGGCAGCGGCTCTTGGTGCACCTGATTTACTGGTTCACAAAACACCTACCGCGGATCTGGAAGAGCTTGCGCCACAAAAAGCGGATGAAGATGCACTGAATCTGACTTACGACCAAATCGATGATTTCTTGGAAGGCAAACCCGTTTCTAAAGAAGCTTCTGAGCGTTTGGTGGCCATTTATAAAGCGACTCAACATAAGCGTCAGCCTATCCCAACGATTTACGACTAACAGCTTGCTCAATAATTGTGCAAAAAGCCAAGCAGACCGCTTGGCTTTTTTACATCCGCAGAGAGATTACAATACATTCCAATAACACTTCATTTATCTATTCATCACTTCTATGGCTAATAATGTGCTCCAAATCAGATTCATATAATTCAAATACTTGAGCACACTTTTCTGTGAACGGCACTCCATACTTTAATTACATTTAGTTACACAATGTAGGCATTCATAAGTCAAATTTAGAGAGCGCCGATATGTTATATGTCGAATTTATGTTCCTGTTGCTGATGTTATACATCGGTTCACGTTATGGCGGTATAGGATTAGGGGTTGTATCCGGTATCGGTCTGGTTATTGAAGTCTTCGTCTTCAAAATGCCACCGACTTCACCACCCATCACCGTTATGCTTATCATTTTGGCTGTGGTTACCTGTGCTTCGATTCTTGAAGCAGCAGGCGGTCTCAAATACATGCTCCAAGTGGCCGAACGTCTACTGCGTAAAAACCCTAAACGTGTCACCTTGATTGCACCGTTTGTGACTTACACAATGACCTTCATGTTAGGTACGGGTCATGCGGTGTATTCCATCATGCCAATTATCGGCGATGTGGCACTAAAAAATGGTATCCGTCCTGAACGCCCTATGGCAGCGGCATCTGTTGCTTCTCAAATTGCGATTACGGCATCGCCAATTTCAGCGGCAGTGGTGTATTACCTTGCACAACTTTCGGACATTAACCACAGCATCACCCTCGTTTCGGTTCTAATGGTCACTGTGCCTGCTACATTATTCGGCACGCTTCTGATGTCTCTGTACAGCCTAAAACGTGGTAAAGAGCTTGAGAACGACCCTGATTATCAAGAACGCTTAGCTGATCCGGTATGGCGCGACAAGATTCTCAACACAACCGCAACCTCTCTAGATGAAACGCTACCAACCGCTGCTCGTAACTCTGTATTGCTGTTTATCCTTTCACTGTTGGTTATTGTGTTGATTGCGATGGTTCCAGAAATCAGAACCATTACCGAAGGTGCAAAACCGATCAGCATGGCGGTTGTGATTCAAATGATGATGCTCTGCTTCGGCGGTATCATTCTACTGGCAACCAAAACGGACCCTCGTGGCGTGCCTAATGGCGTGGTGTTTAAATCCGGTATGGTTGCGGCAATCGCAATCTTTGGTATTGCATGGATGTCTGACACTTATTTCCAATACGCAATGCCTCAA
The DNA here is from genome assembly GCF_038452265.1 of Vibrio diazotrophicus. Classification (NCBI taxonomy): domain Bacteria; kingdom Pseudomonadati; phylum Pseudomonadota; class Gammaproteobacteria; order Vibrionales; family Vibrionaceae; genus Vibrio; species Vibrio diazotrophicus. The sequence continues at coordinate 36,973 of NZ_CP151843.1, read as the reverse complement.
TTTAAGTCCGGTATTGTGGAGATGGTAACCAACTATCCATGGACATTTGCGCTAGCGCTATTCATCGTGTCCGTAGTGGTGAACTCTCAAGCAGCGGTTGCACGTATGATGCTACCTGTAGGTTTAGGTCTGGGATTAGAGCCTGCACTACTGATTGGTTTGATGCCAGCATTATACGGTTACTTCTTTATTCCGAACTATCCATCAGACATCGCAACAGTGAACTTCGATAGTACAGGTACAACGAAAATCGGTAAGTGGTATTTCAACCACTCATTCATGTCAGTTGGTTTAATAGGTGTTATCAGTGCAAGCTGTTTGGGCTATGTACTAGGCAAAATGATTATCGGTTAAACGATATAAAATGCGTAATCAAAGGCATGGGGTCAAACTCATGCCTTTTTATTTATGCGCTCCAAGCCCTTATTGATTAAGCCTTTGCCGCATTTAGCTACAGCTTTTCATTTGTCTCATCTTTGAAACAACTTTATTCCAAAAGACCGTTAACTCCTCCTCTTTATTCACATATAGTGATAACTCAATCAATATCGAATCTAGCTAGCAGTTACCTAATTTCGTCATGGACAATACCGCTCTGAGTGAAACGTCACCAATACCTTCTCGGCAACATCTATTAGACCGGTTAAGTGTCTTTACACCTGTACTTATTATTTTCGCGATCGTTTTTACTTTGTCTGCGATCAAAAACATCTATGACACCAGCGCGCATGCGATGTCGTTAGGCTCTAACGCGATTGCTACTTTGGAAAACTATATAGATAACACCACCAGCGAACTGGCTGAATTGAATCACCATGTCAGTAACACTTGCAGCGTCGAGGATACGCAGCGATTACGTCAGTATGTTTTTCAGTCTCCCAAGGCAAAAGAAGTGTCTTTATTTGATGCAGAAGGTCAGGTGTATTGTTCAAGTAATGAGGGAAAAACTCACTTTGACGTTGGGGAAGCCGCAATAAAACAGATCAACCAAACGCCAACCCTTACGACTATCGCACTGTCTGAATCTCGCAGTCATGATAAAGCGATTTTCATTTATTCTGCGAATGAAGATCTAAGCGGGATCAACGCGTTATTGCCGCCGAACCTTTTTTTAGAACTCATTACACCGAAATTTGAACAGCAATATTACGACTATCAGGTAAACATCCTGCAACATTCGCTTGAGCACAAAACCGGGTCGGAGAATCAAGCATACCGTTCCTATGACTTCAAATCTGAACGTTACCCTATTTCACTGACTCTCCATCTCACACCACACTCTTACTTCACGAATTTTGGGCAACACATATGGCGAGTCATATTGCTTGCGAGCGCCATTGCGGTTCTCTATCAGGCTATCCGTAACTATAAACTGACACGTAACAGCCTCGCCTTCTCGCTTAAAGAGGCGATTAACAACCACGAGTTAGAGCTGAATTTTCAGCCCATCATCGATATCCACGAACCGAAAATTGTCGGTAGTGAAGCGCTGATCCGTTGGAACAATCCCGATCATGGCGCTATTTCACCAACCATTTTTATACCGCTGGCAGAACGGATTCAGGTCATCGAGCAGATCACCCATCAGGTGTTCAAACTTGTCACGGAATTTGTCAACTTGAACCCTCATCTGGTTCAGAACCAATACATCAGTATCAATGTCAGTCGCACACTGATCATCAAAGCCAAATTCGTCGATTACCTCGAAAAATACGCCAAGAAAAACCCTGATATTCTTCCTCTGTTACTACTCGAAATCACCGAGGATAACGATTTTTCACCTGAAGAATTGGAGTTCGTGAGAAAGAACCTTGGTCGTCTCAAACAGCTTGGATTCAAGATCGCCATGGACGATTTTGGCACAGGTTACTCAGGCTTAAACTTCATTCATCAACACGCCTTCGATATCATCAAAATTGATCAGGTGTTCATTAAGAGCCTTTCTCAAAACTCAGCCATCGATTCCGTCATCACTTCGATGATCAAGCTGGCAAAGCAGCTCAAAATGCGAGTTATCGCGGAAGGCGTAGAAACTCATGAACAAGTCGAGCACTTGAGAGGACTAGGGGTACGTTATATCCAAGGCTTCTATTATTCAAAGCCACTCCCTGCTGAAGATTATCTGCTGAAGCTTACAGCGCAAATGGACAGCTACTGACATAATTCCCCCCGCTTCCCCGATATTTAGCGGTCTATTGATATTTTTCGCGACTTGTCGTGGAAGAAAATGTCAACTCGTTCGGTCTATATCAACTCACCATACATTTAGGTGCGACAAATTTTTGTTGGCACCTATAATTGTTTTACACGGATAACATTTAATGCTCTGAAATTATTATAGATTTCAAAGTTAATCAGCTTTTGGGATAACCACTCTAAAGGAAAGACGTCGCAGTGAAGGTTGCGCCGACTCGTTTCAATAAACACGGATCATTTATGAAAAAGCTACTCACTACTTTAGGTATTTTCGCATCTCTCTTTACCGCATCTGCACTCGCAGAAGACTGGAAAACAGTAGAGCAAGAAGCGAATGGCGAAACGGTTTACTTCCATGCTTGGGGCGGAAGTCAAGAGATCAACCGTTACATTCAATGGGCAGCCAATGAACTCAAAGCCCGCTACAACGTCACGCTTAAACATGTGAAAGTGACCGATATTTCAGAAACCACCACTCGTCTGCTGGCGGAAAAAGCCGCCAACAAAAACACGGGTGGCAGTGTCGATATGGTTTGGATCAACGGCGAAAACTTCAAATCGATGAAAGATGGCGGATTGCTGTATGGTCCATTTGTGCAAGATTTACCGAGCTGGCAGTATGTCGATAAGTCACTCCCTGTCGATAAAGATTTTTCGGTACCGACTGAAGGACTTGAAGCGCCTTGGGGTGTGGGTCAACTGGTCTATATTTACGATAAAGCTAAGCTCAACAATCCTCCAAAATCTTTTCAGGAGATGCTGAGCTATGCGAAAGCGTTCCCAAATCGTTTGAGCTACCCTCGCCCACCTGAGTTTCACGGTACCAGCTTTTTAAAATCGCTCTTGATTGAACTGACCAACAACGATCCTTCTTTGATGAAACCCGTTGATGAAGCCAGCTTTGATATGGTGACTCAGCCTTTATGGAACTATTTGGATGAATTTCATCCGGTGGCGTGGCGTGGGGGTCAACAGTTCCCTTCTGGCAGCAGCGAAATGCTTCAATTGCTGGATGACGGACAGATTGACCTAGCGATCACTTTCAACCCAAATGCCGTCTATTCCGCTCAAGCCAGCGGCAAATTAGCTGAAAGCACCAATGTGTATGCCTTAGATTCAGGTGCACTTTCTAATATTCACTTCCTAGCGATTCCTTGGAATGCGAATGCAAATGCAGGCGCAAAGGTGGCAATCAACTTTCTGTTAAGCCCTGAAGCACAGTCTCGTAAAGGAGAATTAACCATATGGGGCGATCCATCTGTATTAAGTAGCCAATACTTAACAGGTAGTGCAAAAAATACTAAGCAGTTCAAATCGATCGCCGAGCCTCACCCAAGCTGGCAAGTGGCACTTGAGAAAGAGTGGCTTAAACGTTACGGAAACTAAAACTCACCCATGTTACGCGTTTTATATTTAGTCATTATCGCTGTCTGTGTCTTACCGACCATTCCGGGATTACTCGGCGTGGTCGTGTCGGCGTTTGGCTATATTCCAGCGATTGGGTTGTCTGCTTTTTCCATCGCTGGCTTTGCTGAAGTGTTTGATTGGCATGGCGTCTGGCTATCGCTGGGTTTAACTCTTGGCTCGGCCGTGGTGAGTAGTTACTTAGCCTGCCTGATAACCTTTGCCATTCTTCAATCGTGCTGGAATACGAAACTTTGGCGCAAAATTGAAGTTTCGCTCTCACCTCTATTGGCAATGCCCCATGTGGCATTTGCCATTGGTTTTGCTTTCCTTTTTGCTCCCACAGGCATGGGAGCTCGCGTTGTGTATGAGATGTTTGGTTACGACCTCAATAATACGGATGTCGATAGCTTAGCTCTGCTGGTCAAAGACCCGTATGCGTTAGGTTTAACCTTAATGCTGACATTGAAAGAAGTGCCTTTTTTGCTGCTGATGAGCATTCCTATTCTTCAACAGTTAAAAGTCGATCAAATCGAAAAAATCAGCCATTCGCTCGGTTACAGTTCAACTCAATGTTGGTGGAAAGCAATACTTCCTCAATGGCTAGCAAAGCTTCGCTTCCCAATGTTTGCGGTTATCGCCTACAGCGTATCCGTGGTGGATGTCGCGTTGATTATTGGCCCAACCAACCCGCCAACCTTCTCCGTCTTAGTATGGCAATGGTTTAGCGACCCTGATCTGTCCTTACTGCCCCGAGCGGCCGCTGGCGCGGTAATTTTGTTCCTTGTTGCCAGTTTGCTGCTTGGATTTACACGCTTGGTGGAATGGATAGCAACCAAAGGATATAAACATTGGCAATTTTCGGGCAGAACAGGATTACCCTTACCCGGCAAAGCGCTGTTTTATGTCACCACAACACTAGCGATTGTGATGATTCCATTGATGATCATCTGGAGCTTCGCGCAACGCTGGCGTTTTCCTGATCTCCTGCCAAGCCAGTACACGGCTCGTTTCTGGCAATATGAATCACAAGGTATTGCGGATACATTGACTCAAAGCATTATCATCGCAATCGTAAGCGCCACCATTGCGCTCATTCTTGCGCTCATCGCCCATGAGTACCGTTTGCGATATCGAATTCAGCTACCCAGCTACATCATCGCCATTCCGATGTTGATTCCTCAGTTATCTATTCTGTTTGGCATTCAAATCGCCACGTTGTACATCAATAGCGAGCTATATCTGTTTTGGGTTTGCTGGGCGCATATTTTCTTTGCTTTTCCCTATGTTTATTTATCGCTTGATGGGCCATGGCGTAGCTTTGATAATGGCTTAACGCGAATTGCACTGAGTCTGGGGAAAACGCCAGTTCAGGCTTGGCTTGGCGTTAAACTTCCACTTCTGCTGCCTGCAGTAACCTTCGCTTGGGCAGTTGGAGTGAGTGTCAGCTTGGCTCAGTATCTACCGACTTTAATCCTCGGAGCTGGGCGAATCAGCACGGTAACCACAGAAGCGGTTGCGCTTTCTAGTGGGTTGGACCGCCGCGTTTCAGCCATCTATGCCATTTGCCAAGCATTGCTGCCGTTATTGTTTTTCTCATTTTCCATTTTACTTAGCCGCACGCACGGCAAGTATCGTAGGTTGTCTATTAAAGGTTTACTGACCAATGAGTCTTTGTCTCGAAAACCTCGCCATCCGTAAAAAAGATGGTGAAGCCTTGTTTACAGCATTTAACCTGTCCGTTGAGAAAGGTGAAATTGTTACCCTCATGGGCCCAAGCGGATGCGGTAAATCCACTCTGCTTGATGCAATTGCCGGTCATTTATCACAAGAGTTCCAGTACACAGGCAGCATCAAGCTTGGTGGTACACAGTTGGATGGACAAGCTGCACATAAGCGTCAGGTAGGCATCCTGTTTCAAGACGACCTGCTTTTTCCTCACTTAACCGTTTGGGAAAACTTAGCCTTTGCTCTGCCGGATTCCATCAAAGGAGCACAACGAAAAGAGCAAGCGATGACTGCATTAAAAGAAATTTCTTTAATGTCACTGGCGGACTCTTTTCCAGACCAAATATCCGGAGGTCAGCGTGCACGGATAGCGCTCACACGCATGTTACTTGCCAAACCAAAAGTTGCTCTGCTTGATGAACCCTACAGCAAGCTGGATAAAGATCTGCGCCAGCAATTTAGAACGCAGGTAGAAGACCAACTCAAGGACGCGAACATTCCAGCTCTCATGGTAACTCATGATGAAGAAGATGTTCCGCAGGGCAGTCGCTGCATCACATGGCCTTGGGAGGACAGTTATGCTCGATAGATTCAGTATCAAAGCAATTCGCTGGCCATTAGCGCAAAGCGCAAAACTGTTAGATAGCATAGGGATTACGGCTAACCAAACGACTCTGTTTGGTTTTGCTCTTGGCTTACTTGCTCTACCTGCACTGGCGTTAGAGCAGTATTACTTAGCACTGGTGCTTATCTGTTTAAATCGCATATGCGACGGATTAGATGGCGCGTTAGCGCGTATTCAGGGCATTAGCGATGCTGGTGGTTTTCTCGATATCTGTTTGGACTTTCTGTTCTACTCTCTGATTCCGTTTGGTTTTGTACTTGCTAACCCTGAACAAAATGCTATCGCAGGTGCGTTTTTGATCTTCTCTTTTGTCGGAACAGGCTCTAGCTTCTTAGCGTTTGCCATCATGGCAAGCAAACAGGGAATCGACAATCCGGTATATAAGAACAAGTCACTTTACTACATGAGCGGGCTAACCGAAGGCACAGAAACCATCTTCTGCTTTATCGCTTTTTGCCTACTCCCTCAACATTTCGCCATCATCGCCTACGCCTTTGGTGCGGCATGCTGGTTTACCACATTCACCCGTGTTTATTCAGGGTTTTATACGCTGTTAAATAAGTCGTGAATTGAGTATCGGTCTAAAAAGTTGAAGCCAAAAAAACCCTAGCGTCCAAATTGGCCTAGGGTTAGATAAAGACATCTAAACTCAACACAAACTGTTTAAGATTTAAATCCCGCCATTGTCATCAGGAAGCGGAACCCCATAGAAACAATTCCAAGTGCAATAACACTCGCTGCCCAGATACCGATCATCCAGACCCATTGTTCTATTCCTCGTTTAATATTCATAAGTTGCCCTCAAATATTCACTTAGTGGTAGGCTTCACCTTCTTTTACCTTTCCAGAAAATACGTAGTAGCTCCAGAATGTGTAGGCAAGAATCACAGGCAAAATCAGCACGGCACCAAACAACATAAAGCTCTGGCTGATTTCAGGAGATGCCGCATCCCAAATAGAAATGCTAGGAGGAACAATATTGGGCCAGATACTGTTCCCAAGCCCTGCAAACCCAAGAATCACGATGATTAACGCCATAATAAACGGGCTGCGCTCTCTGCGTTTTTTCAACGAATTAGTAATTTTCAAACATGCCAGAGCGGTAATCACAGGTACAGGAAGTAAGTAGTACAAGTTAGGAATCGAAAACCAACGTTCAGCTACAAATGGGAATGCAAGTGGCGTCCATGCGCTAATAATGATCAGCGCAGCGACCATGATAAGCAGTGTCTTATTGGCAAAGCGAAACATGCTTTGTTGCAGCTCACCCTCGGTTTTCATAATCAACCAAGTGCTACCCAACAAGGCGTATGTCGCGATGAGTGCGAAGCCACAAAACAGTGGGAACGGTGCTATCCAATCTAATTGCCCGCCAACAAACGTTCGGTTTTCGACGTTAAAACCTTGAATGACAGCTCCCACAACAATCCCTTGGAAAAACGTTGTAAAGATAGAGCCCAGCATAAATGAACGGTCCCAAAACTTAAGATGGTTCTCCAAAGCTTTAAAACGAAACTCAAATGCAACGCCACGGAAGATCAAAGCAACGAGCATGAGTGTCAGTGGAACGGTCAACGCTTCGATGATCACCGAGTAAGCCAATGGGAATGCGCCAAAAAGCGCAGCGCCACCAAGTACAATCCACGTTTCGTTACCATCCCACACAGGCGCAACGGTATTGACCATTACATCTTTATGTTTTTCATTTTTGATGAACGGCATCAGGATGCCAATACCTAAATCAAAGCCATCCATCACAATGTACATCAGCGTGGCAAACACGATGATCGCAAACCAAATCACGGATAAGTCAAAATGCATATCTATTACCTTCGTTGTAATCTTGTGACGTTATATACGGCCAGAAATAGTGTTCATTTCGTGCGCTTCATGATCGACGGCATCAGGGCCTTGCTTGATTTGTCTGATCATGTAGTAGTAACCGAAACCAAACACCGAGCTGTAAACCACAAAGAAACAAATTAAGCTGATGCTCATTTGCAGATCTCCATGTGCAGAGACGGCATCACGAGTTCGCTGTAATCCGTATACCACCCAAGGCTGACGCCCCACTTCTGTGGTGAACCATCCGGCAAGAATGGCAATAAGTCCGGTAGGTCCCATTAATATTGAAAATTTAAGGTACCAACTTTGGGTATATAGTGATTTTTTACGACGTAGCCATAGCCCATAGAAACCCTGAAGAATCATAAGCATGCCAAGGGCTACCATAATTCTGAACGACCAGAAAACCACCAGAGAATTTGGGCGCTCATCTTTTGGGAAATCTTTAAGTGCAGGAATCGGCTCAGTCAGACTATGACGAAGAATCAAGCTGCCCAATACTGGGATCTCTAACGCGTAATCAGTTCTCTCTTCTTCCATATTTGGCATGCCAAACAGAATTAATGGTGTCGGTTTACCATCTTCGTTTGACCAATGCCCTTCAATCGCTGCGATTTTAGCGGGTTGATACTCTAAGGTATTTAAACCGTGCGCATCGCCGACAACCGCTTGAATAGGAGCAACAATCAACAGCATCCACAGCGCCATGGAGAACATTTTTTTCACTGCAGAACTACGATTGCCTTTCAGTAAGTGCCAAGCTGCTGATGAACCAACGAACAAAGCCGTGCTCAGAAATGCCGCGATTCCCATATGCACAAGTCGGTAAGGGAATGAAGGGTTGAATATGACCGCAAACCAATCGACAGGGACAATGCGTCCGTCCACGATTTCATAGCCTTGAGGTGTTTGCATCCAACTATTTGAAGCAAGGATCCAGAACGTAGAGATGATTGTCCCTAACGCCACCATGGATGTGGCAAAGAAGTGCAGTTTTTCTCCAACACGATTCCAACCAAAAAGCATCACACCAAGAAAACCCGCTTCAAGGAAGAAAGCGGTTAAGACTTCATAAGTCAACAACGGCCCAGTGATGCTTCCAGCGAAGTCAGAGAAGCCACTCCAGTTAGTCCCAAACTGGTATGCCATTACCAAGCCTGACACAACACCCATACCAAAGTTGACTGCAAAAATTTTGGACCAAAAATGGTAAAGCGTTTTGTAATCAGGATTGCGAGTTTTGAGCCATAATCCTTCAAGTACAGCCAGATAGGTTGCTAAACCTATAGTGATGGCAGGGAAAATAATGTGGAAGGATACAGTAAAGGCAAACTGTATCCTTGCCAGCATAAAGGCGTCGAGACCAAACATAAACTTCCTTTGAGCTTAATAAGTATTTATGGAAGTGATAATAAAGGCTCAAGCCAAGAGGCAGTAGATACAAAAAAGAACGACTATTGTATAACAGATTTATTTAATAAGTGTTATTGTTTAGCCGTTGTTAATCGTTCAATCGGGGGCTAATTTGGCTAAGTATCAGAATTTAGTAGATCAACTCAAACGACAGATTCAGTCTGGGATCTGGAACCCCGGCGATAAACTGCCTTCACTAAGAAAACAGTCTGAGCACTCAGGAATGAGTTTAATGACCGTTTTACACGCATACCAACTTTTGGAGTCACAAGGCTGGATTACGTCTCAAGCTCGCTCTGGTTATAAAGTTGCGCCTCGTTTTAAAAAGCAACAACAGGTTCAGATGGCAGTATCCAGAACTGAGAATGTCGATGTGAACGAGTTTATATTCGAGATTCTTCAGGCCGGAAAAAACCCATTGATGGTTAATTTCGGTTTTGCTTACCCTAGTCCAGATTTATATCCACGCTATCACATCAATCGGGCTCTAGCTGCGGCGGCTCGCAACATGCCCATTTCGAGTGCATTTAACAACCTCCCTCCCGGTAATGAGCAATTGCGCTCAATCATAGCCAAGCGTTACACCACGAGGGGAATTGAAATATCACCGGATGAAATCGTCATTACGGCTGGTGCATTGGAAGCCTTAAACTTGAGTTTACAGGCCTGTACCAAACCGGGCGATTGCGTAGTGGTAGAGTCGCCGACATTTTATGGCGCCTTACAATCATTACAACGTCTTGGCCTAAAAGCACTTTCCGTGCGCACAGACCCCACAACTGGTATTGATATCGATTCGTTGGAACGAGCCTTACAAACTCATGATGTTAAAGCGTGCTGGCTGATGTCCAATCATCAGAATCCACTCGGCTTTACATTGTCAGATGAAAAGAAAAAGCAAATTGTAGAGCTGTTGCAACGCTACAACGTCGCATTAATTGAAGATGATGTGTATAGCGAATTATATGAAGGAAATGAGCCTGTTAGCTCAATGAAAATGTATGACCAATCTGGGAACATTATGTTGTGTTCTTCGTTTTCAAAATCTCTGGTAGCTGGTCTGCGTATTGGCTGGGTTGTTGCCGGAAAAAGATCTTTCGACATTCAGAAATTACAACTCATGAGTACCTTAGCAACCAGTGCCCCAATACAAATGGCTCTGGTTCACTATTTAACCAGTCGTAATTATGAATCGCATCTCAAGCAACTACGTAAAAAACTCCATGAACGTAAAAGCAAAATGGCGGTTTTTCTTACCACACTACTACCTAAGAGTGTGAAAGTGGTAAACCAAAAAGGCGGATATTTTCTCTGGTTAGAGTTGCCTAAAAATATTGATGCCATGCAGATATACCAAGACATGTTAAAAGCAAATGTCAGCATAGCTCCTGGTAAAATGTTTGATGTAACAGAGCAGTACAATCATTGTATTCGACTAAATGCATCGTTTGAGCTTGACCAGCAAAGAGCAGAGGCATTGACAACGTTATCTAACAGTATCATTCATCATATGAACGATTAGCTTGCCATCTCTCTATGTTCAAACCCTTTCGAGGAACCATAAAATCATATGCTATTCGTCACATTGTTAGTCGAACGGTACCGAGTCAGGGCGCACAAAAACGCATAAAAACCACAACAAGAACAACTAATAGTTAGACACACTCAACATATATCTTTCACGCAGTTGTTATAGTGTAAACAATCATTAGAACAAATGATTATTAGACAAAGCATTGGAAGGGATGAAACCTATGAGTCTGACGTTAAAAACAAAGGTTTTGGTATCAACACTGATTGCGATAGCCATTACTGCTATCGCTTTGGTTATCGTGAGTTATCAATCCAGCAAAGAAGAAAGTTGGAAAAACATTTACAGTGAAAGTCACAACACACTAAAGGCATACAGCAGTGGCATTGGTGTTTGGTTTCATGACAAACAACTCGCTGTTGAAGGCATGAAAAAAGAAATTGAAGCTAACCCAGACGTAGATTTGGTTCCTCATCTGCGACAATTGATGACTTCCGGTGGATTTGGCCTCAGCTATTACGGCAACGAGCAAGGCGAAATGTTCAGGCAAGATCCTTCGCTCAATAAAGCGGGTTACGATCCTCGAGTTAGAGGTTGGTACAAATTGGCCATGCAGGAGAAAAAACCTGTTACCACAGACCCATACGTCAGCGTCACAATGAAAGCTTTAGTGGTAACACTCGCCTCCCCTGTTACTGTGAATGGCAAAATTATTGGTGTAGTGGGTTCTAACTTAGCGTTAGACAAGCTAGCGGAAGATGTTTTATCTATTTCGGTTCCAGGAAATGGCTATGCTTTCTTAGTGAACTCGAAAGGAAACATTGTTGCACACAACAACGCTGATCTGGTTTTAAAACCGATTGCAGATATTCACCCTGAACTGACATGGCAACAACTAAAGAGCTCTTCAGATAACCGCTCGCAATTCGAAATTCAATTAGACGACCGCGCAAAAGTCATTGCCAGCAAAGCAATAGAGAATACCGATTGGATGTTGGTTATGGTTTTAGACAAGAAAACCCTAGAAGAACCCATTCTTGCGACCTTGCTCAATCAGCTAATGATTGCCGCAGGTATTCTTATTGTTCTAGGTATAGTGGCTTCTACGGTTGTGTCCAAACAGCTTCAAGGACTCTCTCATATCACTTTAGCGCTAACTGACATCGCAGAAGGTAACGGCGACCTAACTCAAAGACTTGAAGTGAAGAGCAACGATGAAGTCGGAACCTTAGCAGAGAAATTTAACCAGTTTGTCGGCAGCTTACATACCATCATGGTGAATGTTCGCGATATCACCTTATCCATCAACCAAAATGCTGATCTATCTGCGAAATCTGCATCAACTCGTAGTTCACGAGTCAGTATGCAACAAGACGAAATCACTATGGTTGCAACGGCAGTAACAGAGATGGCTGCGGCAACCGCTGAAATTGCCAATAACGCAGAGAATACCGCGAAAAGCGCCAATGAGTCGGTAACACTTGGGCAAGCGGGTTATGAGCAAATGCAAAAAAGCATTGATTCAATTAACCAGTTGGCGTCAGAGCTCAACAATTCCACCAAAATCATTGGTGAACTTGAGAATCACACTCAAGAAATCTCAACCATTCTCTCCACCATCCGCTCCATTGCAGAACAAACTAACCTGCTTGCTCTGAATGCGGCGATAGAAGCTGCACGAGCTGGAGAACATGGACGAGGCTTTGCTGTGGTTGCTGATGAAGTACGCGTGTTGTCGCAAAGAACGCATCAGTCAACAGAAGAAATCCAATCAAAAATTGAAGGATTACAGAAAGTGACAGGCGAAGCGGTATCCGCAATGACTCATAGCCACTCGTTAGTGACAACCAGCGTTGATGATGTTCAACATATGGGTGATCAGCTCCAACAAATTAGCCAAGCAATAAGCATCATCAGCGATATGGCGACACAGATCGCTTCTGCCGCAGAAGAGCAATCGCTTGTTACCTCTGAAATCAACACAAATACAGAGTCTGTTCGTGAGCTCAGTAACGGCCTAGCACAAGACGCAGCAGAAGGTGAAAACGAAGCCCATACGCTTCGTGACTTGGTTGTTCAGCTAGAAAAACAAATAGGACGCTTTAAGATCTAACCCCTAAAGCCAAAGCGCACAAAAGGATATTGGTTTCTTTTGTGCGCTTTACTTGATATTTGATAAGGTCTTTGAACGTTAGAATCAGTGACTTCTATAATGCCAATATGCAGTGGTTCGATGAGTAGAGAGCTTCTTAGTCTGCTGGTTTTAATAATTGGGAGCAGCTAATAATGAAATGACAATTTTAATCTTTTCAGAAGCTTAAATACCGATGCATTAACGATACTGGGACGGTGTCTTTTTAGTAAAGCGTTTAAACTTAGTGCTGAAATAGTTGCTGTCTTTGTAGCCCACCTCAAACGCAATATCAGTAATCGACTTGTCCGTACTTTGCAGCAGATCCATCGCATTATTGATGCGCACACGGTGCACATAGTTGTTAAAGGACAGATTAGTCACTTGCTTTATTTTTCGGCTCAATGAACGAGAAGAGATCTTAAATTTGTCCGAAATTTCATTGATACAGACATCTTCACTGTAGTTTCTTTGTAACCAGTCAATGACTTTAAGAATGATATTGTCGTTCACATCATTGGATTGTGATGTCAGACGCCCACGGGAAATTTCAACCACCAAGTGCTGAAACAGTACTTCCATCATCAGACGAGATTCCACCGTATTCGAGCGAGACTCGTTATCCAATTGCTGCAATATTTGCTCAACTTTGGACATGGTCTGGTTAGTGATAAACCAGCTCTTCGAGTCAGAACTTTCGTTAGGCAAGAAGTTCTTTAAAATCGGACTATATGAGAGACGGTTTTTCTTAAACAGAATATTGGTTAGATGCAGGTTTTCGACTTGCTCGTACATATGACGGTCGCTAGGTGTGATGTAGCAAATGTAGTTTTGCGCCAAGTTGGTTGGCGTATCATTGAGAATATGCTGCCCTGCTCCCTTAGTCACAATGATCAATTCGTGGAAGTCATGAGAATGCTCAGGATAATCCGCTTGAGGTGCGCGAACTTCAGTGCAAACTGCAGAGTCAGAGTGCTTAAAAAACTCTTCACCACTAAGTTGAAACATTGTTTTATCTCCGTTAAACACTAAGTTCATATTGCTGTCACACCTAAATGGGTGCAATAACCCGATATAAAATGTGTGACTCCTGTCAATTGCCCCTGCAAAGTTATCGGATAAATCACACATTAAAAAAGCCCCATCTGATCAATGGGGCAAACTTTCATTACCAACTTAAACAGGGGGAATGAATACCTAAATTATAAATAGGTTCGTAGGTATTCAGACAAACATAGAATTGCCATAGACTGACCATAAGGCATTGAAGTCAATGGAATTGTACGGTAGTAATCCAAGTCCTGCCCCATCGCAGTACCGAACGAAACATTCACTAGCTCGCCGGATTCATTGATGTAATCAGTGATTAACGCATCCACTGCTTTGTAAGCCATTTCTGCGTATTCTGGATCGATATAGCGCTTACGTACCGCTTTCAAAATGCCGTATGCAAAGCCGGCGGTTGCCGATGCTTCAACATATGAAGACTCGTCATCCAACAGTGTGCACCACAAGCCATTGGCTTGTTGGTATTTCGCAAGCACCTCAATTTGACGCTCTAGGATGTGAACCAAGTGACGACGGAATGCATCGTGCTCTGGTAGATCTAAAAGCTCAAGGAAATCAGGAATAACAATCGTTACCCAGCTGTTACCACGCGCCCAACGAGCGTTCGCAAAGTTGTGGTTACCATCGAATGTCCAACCATGGAACCATGCACCTGTTTCGCGATCTGTTAAGTATTGAATGTGCGTTAGGAACTGGTATTTCGCTTCTTCAATGTATTCAGGGCGGTTCAACAACAAACCAATCTTAGTTAACGGCATAACACTCATCATCAGTGTGTCATCCCACATTTGCTCGTGGTTTTCGCTGTTATAAACAATGTGCTGAATACCGCCGCTCTTAGTTTTCGGCATTTGGTACATCACGTAGTCTGCCCACGTTTCTAAGTAAGGGACTAAAGATTGGTCTTTAGTTTCTTCATAGCGGTAAGCCAAAGTTAAAAACGGACATACCGTGTTGACGTTTTTAGTTGCTTGCTCTTCAGAGAAACGGTCTTCAAACCACTCATCAATGATGTTAACTACACTCTGATCATTGGTTTGTTGGTAGTACTTGTACATACCGTAAAGGCCAATACCGTGCGTCCATTCCCAGCCAGCCCAGCCTTTAGTATCGATAGTACGACCATCATCCAGGTGAAGAAGGAACTCACCGGTTTCATCGTGAATGTTGATGAGGTTATTGATTAGGCTTTCAATTTTATCTACCACAACATTGCGTGGGTGAGTGCGTTCTACGCGACGAAGCAAAGCGCTATGTTTTACAGGAAAGATTTTCATAATAGTAAGAGTCCTTAAATACGATTACATAACACCAAGTAGTCTTGGTAAAAATAGAGTGAGTTCTGGGATATAAGTAATTAATAACAATACAAAAATAATTGCGACATAGAACGGGACAAGCGGTTTAATCACATCTTCCACTTTTACTTGCCCGACACTGGCCCCAACATAGAGCCCACTGCCAACTGGCGGGGTGATAGTGCCAATCGCTAAGTTGAATACGATTAAGATGCCAAAATGCACAGGATCTACGCCAATCTTCTGCACAATAGGAAGTAGGATCGGAGTGAAGATTAAAATGGCAGGGCCAATATCCATAAAGGCACCAACAATCAAGATAAACAGCGTGATAACTAACATAATGACTGCTGGGCTGTCTGAGATGCCAAGAATCAACTTACTCAGAGCCGCTGGAATGCCAGTCATAGACATCGCAAATGACATTGCTGATGATGTCGCCAACAGAAACATAATCACACCCGTCATAACAAACGTCTGAATGATGATCTTCGGCATGTCACGGACGGTAATTGTTTTATAAAGCACCAGCGTTAAATAAGCGGTATACATCACAGCAATTGCAGAGGCTTCTATTGCTGTAAAAATGCCTTGTACAATACCGCCAACGATAATCACTACTAGTAGCAAACTTGGAAGTGCTTCACGAGTCACTTTCCATGCGACACCTTTCTGCAAAGTAAAGAAGTTAGTGTAGTTGTTACGTTTGGCAACGATGTAGGTGATGACCATACAGCCAATACCCCACAAGCTGCCTGCCACTAAACCACCGGCGAACAGTGCTGCGATAGATGTGCCGCCACTTGCCAACGCATAAAGGATAAATGCAGTTGTTGGCGGAATAAGCATACCGGTTGGTGCAGAAGCAATATTTACTGCTGAAGCAAAGCTGCGGTTGTAGCCTTCTTTGGCACTCATTGGGATCATCACACCGCCGATCGAAGTTGACGCTGCAATTGCAGAACCCGAAACAGCACCGAAAAGCATATTGCCCGCGATGTTCGTGTAAGAAAGAGAGCCTGGAATTCGACCAGTAAACAGCTTGGCGAAGTTCACCAAACGGGTCGCTATACCACCGTTATTCATTATCACACCTGAGAGAACGAAGAACGGTACAGCAAGCAGAGCAAAGCTATCTAAACTTGAAAACATTTTCTGAGCGGTTGTGAACATCGCAATATCAAAGGGCAGCACCAACATCACTGTTGCGCCTGATGCGATAACAATACACAAACCAATTGGGGTACCTAACACCAGTAAAAGTACAAATACCCCGATCATGATACTGGCAGCAGTAATTGGATCAGTCATACTGTTTATCTCCTACTAAAGAACCTTTCTCGTTGTCACTGGCTTTAACTGGTTGCGCTTTAAATAGATCAACGATGTTCATTACGCTGTAGACAATAATCAACACGCCAGACAGAGGCAGTGCGTAGTAAACCTTGCCCATGGACAGTTGCAAAACTGGGGAAACTTGCATCATGGCGTTACTTGAAACCTTCCAGCCACCAATGATCATGATGTAGATGGCAAAAAGGATGAATACGACCTGGATTAACATGTTCCAGTATTTCACTAAGTTTTTAGGAAACTTATCCAAGAACAGTGTGAGGGCGATGTGTTCTGATTTACCGGCTACATAAGCCAAGCCAATCACGGACAACCATACTAACGAAAATCGAAGTAGCTCTTCAGAGAAGGTACTCGGGTCGTTAAAAACATAGCGGCTAATTACCTGCCAGCAAGCCACCAATACCATCATCGTCATTACCACGCAGGCAAATACTTCAATGGTTCTATCAAGCCACTTTCTTATAATTTTCATGGGAACCTCGACCAATCAATCGAGATAGAAGCCCGAGGGCTTCTATCCTTTATTACTACTATTTTGCTTGCTCAACTTTATTGATTTGCTCATAAAGTGCGTACACTTGAGGTTTGCCTTTTAGCTTTTCATAAATTGGTTGAACGGCAGCTTTGAACGGTGCTTGGTCAATCTCAAAAAATTGAACACCAAAGTCTTTCTGTGCCAATTCACGAGTTTTCGCCATTTCCTCTTTCCATAGTTTCTTCTCTAGTTCGATTGACTCATCAATGGCTTCTTGAAGTGCGGTTAGTTGCTCTGAAGTTAATTTGCTCTTAGTCACATTGCTCATGATCACTACGTCTGGAATACGAGTGTGCATGTCGTAGCTGTAGAATTTCGCTACTTCACCGTGACGTGCGATAGTGATAGCGAATTCGTTGTTTTCTGCACCATCTAGGATGCCTTGTTGAAGTGAGGTGTACACTTCTGCTTGGCTCATTGCGATTGGAGAAGCGCCTAAAAGTTTCATGGTTTCAATCGACGTTTCACTCTGCATCACGCGGATTTTCTTACCTTTAAGGTCAGCGAGCGTTTTCACAGGGCCTTTACTCATGTAGAAGCTGCGGGCACCTGAATCGTACCAACCCACACCAGCAAAACCTTGAGCTTCTGTTGATTGGTATACCGTTTTCATGATGTCTTTGTTATCCATCACGCGGTAGAAGCTTTCTTGGTTTTCGAAAAGGTAAGGCAGTGAGAAAACACCGTAAAGTGGAGAGAAGCTCTCTAGTAGACCGGAAGACACTTTAGTCATATCGATTGCGCCAACTTGAGTCATTTCAACTAGCTCTCGTTCGCCACCTAGCTGACTATCAGGGAAGTATTGGATTGTTACTTCGCCATTGGTTTTTTTAGCCACTGCATCACCGATGTACTGAAGCGCATCTTTGACTGGCTGGCTGTTGTCTGCGTAGGCCATTTTTAGCACAGTTGCAGCATGTGCACCAAATGGAAGTAACATAGCTGAAGCGAGCAGCGCTTTAGTAATCGGGTTGTAGAGTCGGGACATAATATCCTCCAAATTGATTGTTATGCTTGTTATTGGTTTATCGATAACACTGTTTGGCAGCGTTGTTATTTGTTGGGTCTATCATGGCGCTTTCAAAAACGAGCCACCTTTAAAATTTCGCCACCTTTAATTTTTGAACGTCTAATTCGTCATACCTACAAAGTGAAGGGTCACACTTTTTACTTTTTAATCAAAATCCAATCGCTAGGGCTCAAATCACCGTCTATATAGACATCAAAACCTTTGTCATGCCTTAAATAGCAACTTCAAGAATATCAGCCGATTTTTTTAGCCAACTTTAAAATTTTTGAATTGAAGCTTTCTTTTCTTTGCAAAAACTCCTTGCCCCCTTTTTCACTGGCTGAATTTTGAAGTTTTTTTGATTTGAAACCCGCTTTAATACTCCTAAATATTCAGAGGTATTAAGCATTATGAAAGCAGTAATCGCGATTGACCTGGGCGCATCAAGTGGACGCGTCATGGTTGGATATCTAGAGAGTGGAAAGATTCGTTTGGAAGAGTTCCACCGTTTCCAAAATCAACAGGTGGTTCATGGCAATGAGTCATGCTGGGATCTGTACTCAATCTTAGAAGAAATCAAGGTCGGGATTAATAAGGTTATCGCAACAGGTATCGAAGTCTGTTCGTTAGGTATTGATACATGGGGCGTGGACTTTGTTCTACTCGACAAATTCGGCAAACACCTAGGTGAATTTGTTAGCTATCGCGATGCTCGTACAGAAGGCGTACAAGACAAACTGTTGGCAGATAGCCAGTTGTCACTGCAAGACATTTACCGCACTACCGGTATTCAGTTCTTATCGTTCAACACCATTAACCAGTTAAAAGCGATTGCAGATCAGAAACCAGAATGGTTCGGTGATATTGATACCCTGCTGTTCATTCCTGACTACCTCAACTACAAACTCTCTGGCGTTAAGCATTGCGAGTATACCAATGCTTCCACCAGCCAACTTTTAGACTGCAAAGAGAAAGTTTGGAGTACTGAACTAATCAAAGCGTGTGGTGCGAAAATAGATTGGTTCCTGCCACCTTCAATGCCAAACCATATTGTCGGCCAATACCACGTTGGTGATGTGCAAATTCCGGTTTGTTCTGTTGCTAGTCACGATACTGCCTCAGCAGTCGCCGCAACGCCGATTGCCCATGAAAACATGGCTTACCTAAGTTCAGGGACTTGGTCATTAGTCGGCATTGAAAGCTTAGAACCCTACACTGGTGGTTTGGCTTACCAATACAACTTCACTAATGAAGGTGGTGTGGATGGACGTTACCGCGTTCTGAAAAACATCATGGGATTGTGGCTAATCCAACGCGTTAAAGCGGAAAATCCATCCCTCACCTTCCCCAATATCGCAGCATTGGCGCGCCAAGCACAACCGTTTAAGTACATCGTTAACCCAAATGACAACGACTTCTTAAACCCGGTCTCAATGACGCAAGCGATTAAAAACTGGTTTAAAAAGCGCGATCTCGAAACACCAGAAACCTTGTCTGAAGTCATTCGCTGTATCTACGACAGCTTAGTTTTGGCTTACGACAAAGTGCTTTCAGAACTAGCCGAAGTGACAGGCAAAGAGATCAAAGAGCTGCGCATCGTCGGTGGTGGAACTCAGGATAAGTTCCTTAACCAGCTATGCGCTGACGTGTGCCAAATTCCAGTTTCAACAGAACCAACCGAAGCATCCGCACTGGGCAATGTTATCAACCAGTTCATTGCTTGTGACGTTATTTGCTCGTTGGAAGAAGGTCGCCAGATTATTGATGCCTCCTCTGATGTGAAGCATTTTTCAGCCAACCCAATTGAAGGATTAGAGCAAATCAAATCCCAGTTCCAACAGATTATTAAATAAGGTAAACACAATGAGTAAAGATCAGATCATTTCAGCTTATGAGCAAGCAAAGAAAACCTTTGAAAAATATGGTGTAAACACAGACCAAGCGCTTGAGCTTTTAAACCAGACCCCTATTTCAATGCACTGCTGGCAAGGCGATGACGTACGTGGTTTTGAATCACCAGAAACGGCGCTAAGTGGTGGCATTCAAGCAACTGGTAATCATCCTGGTGCTGCAAAAACTCCGGATCAGCTACGTGCAGATATGGAAAAAGCCTTTTCGCTTATCCCTGGGAAAAAGCGCGTAAACCTACATGCGATTTACATTGATGCGGATGAATTCGTAGAGCGTGACCAAATTAAACCTGAACACTTTGATCGCTGGGTTCAATGGGCCAAGAAGCAAGGTTTAGGTTTGGACTTCAACCCAACGCTGTTCTCTCACCCTAAAGCTGACGATGGTTTGACTCTTTCTCATCCAAATGAAGAGATCCGTCAATTCTGGATTGAGCACGTAAAAGCAAGCCGTAAAATTTCTGAATATTTTGGTCGCGAATTAGGCACTGCCTCTTTCATGAACATCTGGATTCCTGATGGCATGAAAGACCAACCTGTTGATCGCCTATCTCCACGAGCTCGCTTGGCAGATTCTCTAGACAAAGCACTAGCAGAAAAAATTGACCCGACATTCCACAAAGACGCGGTAGAGAGCAAATTGTTTGGCATAGGAGCAGAAGCCTACACCGTCGGTAGCAACGAGTTTTATCTAGCGTACGCGGCAACTCGTGGGACAGCACTTTGCCTAGATGCAGGTCACTTCCACCCAACTGAAGTGATCAGTGACAAGATCAGTGCAGTATCACTGTATGTTAACGACCTACAACTACACGTGACTCGTCCGGTTCGTTGGGACTCTGACCACGTCGTTTCTTTCGATGATGAAACTCAGGCCATCATGCGCGAAATCGTACGCAACAAACTTCTAGATCGCGTCGCGATTGGTTTGGACTTCTTCGATGCATCTATCAACCGTATCGCAGCTTGGGTTATCGGTACTCGTAACGCACAAAAAGCACTCCTAAAAGCGCTGCTGGAACCCGTTGAAGCGCTTAAAACCGCTGAACAAGCTTTCGACTACACCACTCGCCTTGGTCTTATTGAAGAAGCGCACTCTCTACCTTGGGCAGCGGTTTGGGATTACCACTGTTTACAAAACGAAGTCCCTGTTGGCTTTGATTGGATCAACGACGTCAAAGACTACGAAGCAACTATTTTGGCGACTCGTTAATACAAATTGCTCAATAGCAGACAAGTCAGATTTTAATCTGGCTTGTTTGGTTAAACATATAAGGTACAAAACATGATTCAACTAAACGATGCAGTAATGCATGAAATCGAGAAAGTCAGCGAAGTTTCTCAATATCTGTGGCAACGTGAATGGGCTGAGCGTAACGGCGGTAACATCTCTGTTGATGTCACAGATCTGTTCGACGAAATTCCAACCGTTGATGCGGCAGTAAAAGCATTACCTCTTCAGCTACCTATGGAAAGCGCGGGTCGTATCTATTATGTAAAAGGCACAGGACAACGTATTCGCGAACTGCGCGATCCTCAATATGCAGGTTGCGTACTACAAATCAACGAAGCAGCGAACGGCTATCAAATTCTTTGGGGCGGTAAAGCCAGTCCGGACTTTGCTCCGACTTCTGAATTCATCAGCCACATCAAGATCCTAGTGGATAAAATCAACTCTGGTTCTAACCACCGCTCCGTTGTTCATACTCACCCACTCGAATTGATTGCACTTTCACATCACCCAGATATTTCAAAGAGCAGCGATCTGTTCACTCATACCTGTTGGAAAATGCTGCCAGAAGTACGCGCTTTTGTCCCTCGCGGTATTGGCATGATTCCATACTGCCTACCTTCTTCAGAAGAGATGGCAGACGGAACAACGGCTGCGTTGCTCAAGCATGATGTGGCAATCTGGGAAAAGCACGGTGCAACCGCATCTGGCGCTGATGTGCTGCAAGCATTCGACTACATTGATGTAGCAAACAAAGGGGCAAAGCTGTACCTAATGTGCACATCAGCAGGTTATGAGCCAGAAGGCGTGACCAAAGAAAACATGGAAATACTGAAACGCGTATTTAACTTATAACCCTGAAATATCGAAATATTTAAGTTTGTTTCATCCAAAACAACAGCTCCTATAAAGGAGCTGTTACTGCACCTATTGAGCTTCTACCTAATCAATATGGTAGCGAAAAAGGACTGATGTTCAGCAGGAAAGCACAACACACTCGGTGATAGAGCATAGGAGAGTAAACTCGTGAATGATCTAATTCGCAAAGGCTTTGTCATGCAGCTAAATGAAAACTGTAAAGCAGAATACAAAAAACGACATGACGAGATATGGCCAGAACTGGTCGATGTACTGAAAAGTCACGGTGGTCACAACTATTCGATTTTTCTCCATGAGGATACCAATCAGTTGTTTGGGTATGTCGAAATTGAGAGCGAGGAGCGTTGGCAGCAAGTTGCTAATACAGCAATTTGCAAAAAATGGTGGTCTTATATGCAAGACATCATGGCGACCAACCCAGATAACTCACCTCAATCAATATCGCTCAGCTCAGTATTCTATTTGGCTTAGCGTTGATGTTCTTATATAAGCCCCTGACTACTCAGGGGGCTTATTTCAAACCGAAGATTATATGACCGTTTATGTAACCAGAAAACCTGTTTTGGGTGTAGAGACATTAATCCAAACTCAAAAACCGTCGTTGGCTAGTGCCGCCAGCAATTTCAAGCTCGCTGAATAGTAGTCATCACTCGCTCGTACCTTTGTTGCGTCGCTGCTGAGTTGATTCATAGTATAATCTCGCACCGCCAACAGTCCGCCTCGCATTGGATAATTAGCTATTTCATGGTTGGCCATATTTTCCCATGCTGGCGTTTTCAAACGTGAGTAACCAGAAAACCATGATTGCCAACGGCCTAACAGTGGGTTATCCGTACGATCCCACTTCATATAAAGAGGAACGCGAATCGCATCATAACTCACTCGCGCTGGCCATTTTGTTGCTGGTGCTGTCTTTCCGTCCGCATAAAGCGTTATCCAGTCTGTCGGTATGCGGTGTTGTCCCCAATCAATGTCGGTCATCAACTGCTGAGAATCTTCAATCAAGGTCCACAAGTTAGCTAGGTAACTACGTTCAGCGAAGTCGCGCCAAGCAGGGAAGATGAAATAGGAAGGGTTTAAGGTTATCGAGTCTTGCGCGGTAAAACCGTTGCGCCCAGGAAGCATCACTTTACGACCTGCAAAGTCTATAACTGTATGGTTGAGCACCGCGCGAACAATGCGATCCGACTCAGTTAAATAAGGTTTATGGTTCCAGCGTTGTCCAGCCTTTAGTAGCGCCCATGCGATCAACACATCGCCATCAGAGGCGTTGTTTTTATCTTCGATAGGGTCAGCAATCACTGGGTTATAACGCCAGTAAAACAGGCCGGATTTTTGATCTTTAAGATGGGAATGAGTCCATCCCCAGATCTTGTCAAACGATGTTTTGTCATTCGCCCCAACAGCAAACAACATAGAAAAGCCCTGACCTTCGGTATGACTGATATTGCGATTACCACTGTCCAAAATTCGGCCATCAGGCGCCATAAAGCGTTGTTTAAACGTGGTCCAGTCAAGTGAAGATGCACTGACAGAGCTAATACCACAAAGTATCAACAGCCAAACTTTGAGCATCTGTTTGTAGAGCTTGAACATCAATTCATTCATCCCTTTGATACAAAATAAGCAGAGCACTGTGGAAGATACTCTGCTTATCATCATGCTAGATTAATAGTCTTGGAAAGACTGACGTAATGAGAGCTGCGCTTTTGACTCGTTGTAATCACCGAATGTGTCATAAGCGACTTTAGCTTCTAGCGTTAAATCACGCTTAATTTTGTAGCCCAGTCTCGCTTGGAAACTGTACCCAATACCGTCAGTACTCTCTCCGCTGTATCGCGCCTCTTTTGCCCAACCTGAACGAACGTAGGACTCCAAGGTTGATTGCATCGCGGATTGTCCGGGGAAGTAGTTGGCTTCATCCTGACTATAAGACTGGTAACCCAATGCGCCGCCAATACCCAAACTCACCTTCGAAAACTCCTGCGTATATTCCACAGGGAAAGAGACGCTGACATAGTTCTGCGGGCTAAAGTAACCACCATGCCCAAAACTGTAGTAGCTGAGGTTTTCTTCGAAATTCTGATAACTGATGTGTGAGCCGATCTGCAGCTCTCTGTCATCCGCTTTAAGAGGACGCAAGTACATGCCTGCTTCTACTTTTACTGCATCATTATCTTCGACATTGCGACCAGCATAGCGCCACATGCCACCGCCAGCATAGTAACCTACATCACCATCATCGTAATTCAGTTGAATGTTGATGCCGTTTTGCGTCACTTGTCCCCAGTATTGACCTGAGAAGCTGTCTTTCATGCCGACATACGAAAGCATGCTGTCTTTTACTGCTCTGCGTTCTAGAGAGAAGGTCAGTTTAGTGTAATCACCTAACGGGGCAATCGCTTTTGCACCGCCGACTAACGTGCTCAACTCTGTACCAAGCGGTGTGGTGCCGATATCTAACTGGTAATACTGATCTCGCAATGACATTGCCAGTTCAACGCCGCTTTGACGTTGTCCACCTTGAGAATCAACATCAGGCAATGTGTCGCCATTTAACGAAGAAACACCCTCTGTTTGAGCTACCTGCCCCTGAATTAATGCCCCTGTACCAAAGCGACGGTTTGCATCACCAGAAGAGGTACCTGCATCCAGAGTTACCGGTGCAACGTTTATCGCAAATCGAGCATCACCAAACGGTACTGTCGACCATTCCATAGGAGCGCGAGCTTCAGTCAGTCGACTCAGACCGTTTTCTCCGTCACGTCCGCGAATTTCAATGCCACCTTGAACCCAGCTTGATGTGCGATCAGATATTTGCATCATTAAACGGTTCACATCCGCTAGAGTCTGCTGCTCTGCGGTTGGCTGAGGGAGATCCGCACGTTGATTAATATACGCCCCGTTAGCCGATGTTTGCGCGCTCACCTGCCAAGGCATAGTCGTACCATATACAGATGGAGCGACATTAGAATTTGCAGCACTTTGTGAAGTAGCAAATGGATTATCTGCCATCACCAACCCGCCAACCATAGGCGAAGTGCTCGCATGAGTAGACTGCAAACCCAGTAACTGTGCACGAGCTTGACGCAAATTAGCCATTGCCTGAGCGTGCTTGCCTTGCGCTTCATCAATACGAGCAATTAGCAGCAGACGCGATGGAGATTTCACCTGCTGCAACTGTTCTGATAATTCACGCGCTTTGCTCGCTTCACCTTTTACCAAAGCGATATTAATTGCGCCAACCAGTGCATCTTGCTCCGGTGTGTCTTGCTGATTGTCCAACAAATATTGATAGACCACTTCTGCTTGATCATTCAGCTTACCGCTTTGATACAAACGTCCCATGGCTAACATCAGATCTTTGCTTGTTGGGTCGATTTGCAGAGCGGCAGTCAGCATGTCATAAGCTGGTGCGTATTGGCCTTGCTCACGTAATGTGTCCGCTTGGTTAATCACATACACGTTTCGTGCCCGTGCAAGTTGCAACGGCGTACTGTTGGCAATAATTTGTGGATGATTCAGCAGATCTTGTGCTTGCTGTTTCAGCCCCGCTTGATATAGCACAGACACTTGGTCAGCATAGTCGCCCGCGTTACCTTCAATACCTCGCGCTTGACTCGCATCAACCACATCAATGGCAAGATCAACATCTCTTGTTTTCATCAGTAGTTGAGCAAGTTTACCAGCCCAAATAGGCTTTTCGATGGCTTGCGGCTGCATCGCTTTTAACGATTGTCGAGCTTGAGCAATTTGCCCGTGGGCAATATGAGAGCTCGCCAACTCCAAATCGAGATAGAACTTTGACTCTTTATACAAAGCGTTAGCTTGAGCGTTACGCTCGGATTCAGGAATACGAGATAGCAACAGATTGGTTTGCTTCCACTTTTCCTGACCTGAGTAAAAAAGCCCAGCCACATACAAATCTTCGCCACTCGCTTGCTCACTTTCTAACGAGGCAATAACCCCTTGAGCGGCAACGGCATCGCCTTGTTGCAGGTAAAGACGAGCCAACTCCAATCGAAGCCAAGGGTTGTTCGGTAAACGCTGAAGGCCGTTATCCAAAATCACAATTGCGGTTTCGATGTTGCCCGCATCCACCGCCATTTTGGCCAGATCACGAATATTGCTATAACTGTCTGCTTTGCGGATGCGGCTCTGGACTTGCTGCGGCAGAGAACTCAGCAAGTTCTTCGCTTTATCTGTCTGGTTCTGCTCAGCATAAACATAGTACAGAGCTTCTTTAGCAGCCTGATTGTTCGGTTCTTCATCCAAAACCTTAAGCAGCAGTGCTTCAGCTTGCGCGTAGTCGCCGTTATGACGTAACACATCCGCTCGGAACAGTTTTGCTCCGCGTCCTGCTTCACCTTTGCGCTTGGCCAACGGTGCGCTTAATTCTAACGCTTGTGCAATGTTGCCAGCTTGATAGGCAGATTTTGCCTGTTCTAACTGAGCAAGAAACTGTGCTTCGTCGGCTTGTTCACGTCTCTTGTTGGCTTGATTCCCACCCTGAGCGGCTGAACGTTTAAGGTAATCTGCGGCTTTTGAGTACTCACCTTTGTTCAGTGCCACATAGCCGATACCGGCCAAAGCGTCTGCATCGTTCGGCGATTTTGCCAACACACGTTGAAATTCAACTTCCGCTTGCTCCAGATTGCCTTGATTCAGCTCGTTGTAACCACTGCGTTTGATGTCTCCACCGACGGCTGCTTTGTAATGATCTAAAACCGCTTTATCCTGTGGATGTGCTAACGCCCAACGTTGGTAATAACGCTCATCAGATTCTTTTGGTTCTAACCACAATAGTGCCTGACGTAAAGAGTCAGACGCCGTTTTACTCTGCTGCGCATAAGGCTCCAGCTGCTTAAGTCCCTGACGGCGAGTTGGTTTGCGATAAGTTAACACCTGACCATAAGCAATACCCACTGCACTGTTGTTCGGGTTCTGCTTAGCGAGTTTGCCCAGCTCAGACACCGCTTTGTTGTACAGGTCTTTATCGCCAGACATGGTCAGATAATATTCAGGTGCCAGTTCAATCGGTGGCTCGCTGCCTTTAAACAGTTCATCCCAAGTCGCAATCGAACCTTTGATATCACCAGACTGAGCCTGACGACGCGCTTGTTCAATTCCACTTTGTGGTAATTGCCCTAGAGCTTGCGAACGCGTTAACTGCTGAAGCTGTGGTGCATTTGGGTGCGCTTTTTCTAGTCGGCTTTTCCACTGAGCACTCTCAGTAATATCACCACGCTCTTGCGCCCAAAGCGACATCAGATACAGAGCATCTGGCTGATTTGGGTCAACCATCAGAACTTTCTGTATCGACTCTTGTGCCAGTGTCGGATTGGATTTTTCGTGCCAATACTTAGCCTGTTCAAGCAGGGAAGCTAGCGCTGGATCATTAGCCCAAGCAGGCGTAACCATCGCAACTTGCAGCGCTTCAACCAAAAATAATGTGGAGAAAAGTTTTAACGTATTCTTTTTCATAATGATGAATCCAGAGCCCCTACTCTTCATTCAAGCGCAGTTCGGCTTTGCGCTGTAGGCGGCTATAAATAGCAAATCCCAAAATCGACGAAACAATCAGAGTCAGCAAAGCGAAAATGGCGCTGTGCTGGTTGGCATACCAGATAGCCATTTTGTACCAAGGTAGCTGACCAGAAGGAAACTGAGGTGCAACCTGAAAACTGGTTGCTCCGTTGTCATCGGTAATGACTGTGGCATCACCGCGAATAGCCGCGTTGATGGATGCGATCTTCAGGTCTTTATCCAACTTAACCAGTTGCTGATCTGATGAAGCGGTGGCAACAACTACTGTGTAGTTTTCGCTCCAAGGAGACTCAAAACTAATGAAGCCACGCCATGATTCGTTAGACGAGAAGTATCTTTCAGCTTCTTGCTCAGTGAGATTCCAGTTCCCTTGTAACCAACTGATCACCTTATCGCCCATCGATTGAGGCTTAACACGCAACATGTGGTCCTGCTCTTCAAAAGGCGAGTTGGTTAACAACATTCGGTTAAAGCGCGCTTCTTTCATCGAACTCACCGCCAGAATATCTTTGTGCTCAAGTTCCAAACTGCTTGAAGGTGAGCCAAGAATGACGTGGTTTTGGAAAATCACGGTACCTGTTGCTGCACCTGATCGTGCCGTCAAACTAAAGAGTGTTTTTAATTGCTCGTTGCTTGGATTGGCGGGTAACCAAAGTACGGTTCCTGAATAATCCGCTAAGCGTGAAAACGGGAATGACGCGCCAACAAAAAATGACAGGTTAGGTAACAGCGAAAAATGCTGGGTATGGCTCAAATCAATACTCGACGAGTTTTTGATTCGGCTTTGAATATTGCTGTCCATCGATGCACCACAAGGTAAATCAGCTTGTGGTTTGACATCAAAATAGAGCGATAACTGGTTATCGCCATAAATCATGTATGGCTGAATCGGTAACAGCGCGGTTTCCTGACGAGTATCACCACCCAAACGACGCCATAGTTGCTCAAGTATGCCGCGTTGGTTTACTGGCAAATCATTTAAAAACTTACCGTTGAAAACCACGTTCAAAAACGAGTGTTCAGTATCAATCAAAGCGTCGGGAGGGAAGCTGTAATCAATGTTCAGAGGAATGGTTTCCCCGTCCCACAAGAACAAATCGGGCGCTGCACGGAATGAATAATCCAGCGAGTTATGCCAGATACCTTTCGCCACCATGTTTTGCCCTTGAGCACTCAGCTCACTCAGTAGCACAGGTTCTGATGTCGAAATCCAACGCGGCGCATCGTAAGGTTTGCTTTTGGCAATCGCCTCAGATTCCACCACGTATCGCGAGGTTTGTTTTTCAAAATCTAGGCGAGCTAAACGATGTACTGCTGATCGTAATCCATGCTGATCTTTCGCCACAACCAACAGCAACTTATAAAGCGAATTACGTGGGTTTGCCACAACTTGCAACAAAGGTTGCTCTGCATTCGGCAACGTAAGATCACCGATTTTGTCACCCGGCGCACCAAATACAATTGCATTACTCAGAGGTAATTGACCTTTTGTAACCTCAAATGAGACACCACGGTAAGTGGCTTGTACGCCAAACCATGATGACAGAGCTGCTGCCGCGCTCACTTGTTCAGCGGTCAATGACTGAGGAAAGACAAACTGAATTGGACTATCCAACATATCCTGAGCATCCCAAAACGGGTTTGGGAAGAAGTTTAAATCAGCAGCAATACCTAGCTGCTGCGCACTCAGCTCAAGTTTTGAACTCGGTAGGATTTCAATCTGCTCGGCACGATTATCCTCATTCTGAACACATAAGTTGTCCTGCTCACTGATAAGACTGAAGCTCAATGTGTTGCGAGAGCTGACTAGCAGTGCTGGTACATTTAACTGATAACTGTTTGCCGTCTGCTGTACTGAAGAGAGTGGAATTGATCCAACTGGTTCGCCGTTAACACGAACCTGCAAGGTGACATCGCTATCCATCAATGAAGTGGACGAGCGTAGGTCTAATGTCATTTGAGCCTGATTAACCAGTTGGTCAATTGGCAAACTGAACATGACACCAGCGTCTTTTTGACCGCCACGAAACACAATACCCTTAACGTAGCCCATATCAGCTAACGTCATTTTGTTTTGATACTGTTGAACGCTGCTATCTTCTTCTACCGATGCCCACGCTTTCACAGGCAGCAGTACAGACAACCAAGCCACCAGTATTGTTAGCAACATATTTCTCATTACGCTTGCTCTCCACTGAGGCGTTTAGATTGGACTGCATTTCTTTTTCGAGACATTCGGTAAGATTTAAGCGCATTGCACGCTACATCCCAAATACACGAAGCAATCGTCACTAGAGAGCGCAACGGTCTATCTTGTTTACGTGGTGGACGAACCCAAGCATCAGAACGAGCTAATACAATTCGAACGAGTTCACGACGATGATTTAAAGAAACGTCACTGAACTTCAAGCGATAGCCTTTTTCATTAACACCGATCTGCTCAACAGGAATGGCGATACTGCCTGAGCGAAGCTGTAGTTCAATCGCTTCAACTGTTTCACCTCGTTGATCTGCAGGTAATGCAACCAGACAGCCACCCATAGAGAGGTCCACTGTATGCGAGCGAGAGAGCACACCGCTAACATAATGAATTACAGCAGGAATTTTCGCATCCAAGCGGAT
This sequence comes from Vibrio diazotrophicus, assembly GCF_038452265.1. Lineage (NCBI taxonomy): Bacteria > Pseudomonadati > Pseudomonadota > Gammaproteobacteria > Vibrionales > Vibrionaceae > Vibrio > Vibrio diazotrophicus. Next base: position 6,645 of record NZ_CP151843.1, on the reverse strand, counting down.
TGTTTCACGAATCTGTTTCGTTTCACGACCTGCGGCAATGGCTGCGAGCAAGAAGAATAGTCCATAAACCGACCATCCCACATTGAGTGCTACAACCATAGGATCAGCCACAAAGAATGAATACCCCAAAGCCCGATAGATGCCCCAACCAATACCTATAACCAGTATCGCGGCGGTAATCATATGCGGCTTAACAATGTGAGCATCAAAATAGGTCTTGTCGAGCAAAGCGCCTTTGTCGGTTACGTTGAATTTGCCACGCTTCGGGAAAATCATAGTCACAATCGTTGGAAGCGCTAAATGGAACGCCAACGCCATATCGTAAATATCACCCCAGAAACTGTATCGTGAACGCCCATTCAAACGGGAAGAGACGAACATCGACATTATAAAATGCGGCAATGCGTAAGAAAAAATCAGGCTTGCTGACGAGTGAATGATGTTCAGGTTGAACAACAAAAACGCGAGCGGCGCCGTCAAGAATACAATTCTTGGCAGCGGGAATAAGAAGTACAACATTGCACTCAAATAGCAGAGACGCTGTTGCAGCTTGAGACCACGACCTAACAATGGGTTGTCAACACGGAAGATCTGTACCATACCGCGCGCCCAACGGTTACGCTGAATAACATGCAAGCCAAGACGCTCAGTCGCTAAACCACCAGCCATCGGAATTGGCAGATAAGCGGTATTCCAACCTAAGCGCTGCATTTTAAGTGCGGTATGTGCATCTTCCGTTACTGTTTCAACAGCAACACCACCAATCTGTTCTAATGCGGTACGGCGTAAAACAGCACATGAACCGCAGAAGAAAGTTGCATTCCACATGTCATTTCCTTGCTGAATCGGACCGTAGAAAAGCTCGCCCTCGTTAGGAATATCATGTTTACCGTACAGATTGCGCTCAAAAGGGTCAGGAGAATAAAAGTGGTGCGGAGTCTGCATTAACGCTAAGTTTGGATCTTTCAGGAAAGCACCCACCGTTGCCTGCAAGAATACCCGAACAGCGACGTGGTCACAGTCAAAAATACAAATCAGCTCACCGTTAGTTTGCTTCAATGCGTTGTTTAAGTTACCTGCCTTTGCGTGCGAGTTGTCGGAGCGAGTGATATACCCAACACCTGCCTGCTGAGCAAACCTTGCAAATTCTTTGCGCTTACCGTCATCAAGGATGTAAACCTTGATTTTATCTTTAGGGTATTCAAGACATTGCGCTGCCAAGACCGTATCGCGAACAACATCCAGTGATTCGTTATAAGTAGGAATATAAACGTCCACCGTCGGCCATTTGCTGCTGTCTTTTGGCAATGGAACAATCTGACGATTCAAAGGGAACGTCGTTTGTAAGTAGCCGAGCAGCAACATTACCCAAGAATAAAGTTCAGCGATAAACAGCCCAGTTCCTAGAATCGCTTCAATCATCGAATTGAAATGTAACGTCTGATCCGCGCGGAAATATAGGTAGCGAGTCGAGGTTAAGATGGAAAACAACACCATCACCACAGATACATCACGACGTTTACTGAAATTGAGCAAATACAGTATTACAAGGCTGACAATCGCAAACACGAATTGCTTGTCACTATCCATTGGCGTGACAACAACCATTGCTGCCAATGGAGACATGACAATGATCAGCAAATATAAAGCTAGCTTATTCATTCTTAATGTTTACCGATCGAGAATTAAATGTGATGTGGGGCTGGAGCGGAGAACATTGAACCATCGTTGGTTACCAATCCCAGTTTTTCAGCCAGTTTTTTACTGATGACTTCAATATCAAAAGCCGCTACAGAAGCATGGTTAACTGACGAAATCGATTGTTGAGCAGCATTTGCTTCAACCACACTTTCATCGCGATGAACAATACCGATAACCGTGTCGGTTAGTCTCTGAACCATATAACCTTCAACGTCTTTGCTGACTTTACGGCGATAATCGGCTTGATTGATAACCACAAAGGTATCGGGTGCATTTTCTTGCATTGCAATGTCGGCAAAGAGATTTTCAACTTCTGGTAACAACGATAAAGAAGCGGTATCCGCCAGAAGTGGAGTAACAACCACATCCGCTTTTGGAAGCAATGACTGTAAAGCGTAGATATTTGCCGTAGGTAAATCCGCGACAACAATAAGATCAGGTTGAGCCAGTAACTCTTGCAAACCACGAGCAACAAAAGAAGGCTCTCTAATTAAGCTCATCTCAAACGCAGAACGTTGTTGAATCGTCGTCTTGCCATACGGCAGCACAAAGACATGATGCGGAGTGGAAAGCGAATGCTTACTCCACATTGCAGACTCACTGGCGGAAGCAACATAACCGGACGTATCCGCAAGAGGAATACCAAACTGCAAGCGCAAAGCATTTTGTGGATCAAAATCCACTGCCACAGTTTTAAGACCCATAGTTGAAAAAGAATGACAAAGGTTTGCCGCCAGTGTTGTTTTTCCTGTGCCACCTTTTGGAGAATAAACAGCAATTAAAGGCATTACTCGTTCCCCGCCATGACCAGTGTACTTTCACGCTCTTGAGACAGTCCCGCGGAATGCAACAGACGTTCTAATGACTGCTTAGAAGATATTTTTGATACTGAATCGAAAATCGAAGCTTCTGAGGTTTTCTCAGTCACTCGATTGGTAATGAGATTTGCATCAAACGAAGTTGAGTATTCTGCATTATTACCGTTCAAATGATTCAGATGCGCACAATCCTGTGCTTGAGCAAAATAGTGCTCGTCTAACTGATTAAAAATAGCGTAATGAGCCTTAGTCATCTCGTGACCACGAGACGATTCAAACTGCTGAAAATGGGTATTTTGCTGAATTTGTTGCTTAAAACGCTCTAGGTCGTCATAGATGTCCAAGTTACTTCCGTCACACTTAAATAGTCAAAGCGCGCATTATGCCAGCATATCAATGGAAGTAATGTCTCATATTTGAATCATCAGTCTAAATTATGTATAAAAAACTCAATAGCCGCTCAGATTTTAACCAAATAGGTATATCAGTTTCTATCCAGAGGGGACGAATCTCGAAAAATGTCTATTGCATCAGTGAAATAGTATCAGCTTGAGTTGACTGTAAGATCACACAATCATGCCAAACCGATTGCTATGATACCGGTTACATTCATCAACTAAAATGGATATATCATGCTAAAGCCTATACTCACTCTAACCATTTCCTTCCTAGCAGCCACTCCGGCATTGGCTGACTGGAATTCGGCTGTCTATAACGATGGAGCTTTTGACCTTCCGTACCAAATTTATTCTCCGAAACAAACAGGAACAAAGTTACCGTTAATCATTCACTTACACGGTAGTGGGGAAGCTGGAACAGATAACCAAGCACAGATGTATAAGGGCACAAACTTTGGCCCTCAATATTTCGCGAGCGAGACCAATCAGGCAATTCAAGCCGCTTTCGTTCTTGCTCCACAGACACCGAAACCTATGCGCTGGGCTAGCACAACGTTAGATCATTATGACTATACGCAGACGCCATCGACTCCATCTATGACAGCGCTACTGCATCTTATTGATGAGATGATAAAGAACAATCCGGATATTGATGCAAACCGAATTTATATGACAGGGTTATCTCGCGGCGGGCAAGGTGTATGGAATGCAATGATTCAAAGACCGGAGCTGTTTGCGGCAGCTCTACCTATCGCAGGGAGCGCAGATCCAAAACAAGCTGAAAAAATCAAACATATACCAACATGGGTATTCCACGGCAGTAATGACGAAGTGACCAGTGTTGAATACTCACGAGAAATGGTTGATGCCATCATCAGAGCAGGCGGTTCGACCGCCACAATTCGTTATACAGAGATTGAAAACGGTGGTCATGATTCATCGTGGCAGACTGCGTATAGCAACTCTGACGTGTATAAATGGATGGTTAAAAATCACAAATAAAAACAGGTTTGATTTGTCTCTTCCTAATCAATCAAACTCTTAAATGAATAGCCACCTTCTCAGATTTTTGTAAAAAAACCACCTTACCAAAAGGTGGTTTTTCATTGGGATTTTTGCACATTAAATCTGCTAGATGAGGCTCACCAGAGCAGGAGCTTTTGGTGAGCCAATGGAGGGAATGACTATATTTGTTATTGTTTTGGACCTTGCAGAGCTTGTCCTCGAGAGGAAATCACCGACTTGTACCAGTGGAAACTTTTCTTGCGTTTACGTTCTAGTGAACCATTGCCTTTGTCGTCTCGATCTACATAGATAAAGCCGTAACGTTTGGACATTTGTGCTGTTGAAGCACTAACAAGATCAATCGGTCCCCATGAGGTGTAACCCATGACAGGAACACCATCCTGAATCGCTTCACCAACTTGATAAAGATGATCATTCAAATACTGAATACGGTAGTCATCGATCACTTCACCGTTCTCATCCAACTGATCTTTGGCACCTAAGCCGTTCTCCACGATGAACAGAGGTAGTTGGTAACGGTCATAGAGGAAGTTGAGTAAGTAACGCAGACCTACTGGGTCGATCTGCCAGCCCCACTCCGAAGCCTCTAGGTACGGGTTAGCAATAATATTCAGCATGTTGCCACTTGCTTTCTCGGCTTCACCTGGATCGGTACTCGCACATCCAGACATGTAGTAACTGAAAGAGATAAAATCGATGGTTTCTTTCAGAGATTCAGTGTCGTCTTCAGTGATGTTAAGTTCGACACCTAACTCTTTAAATTTACGTGTCATGTAGCTTGGGTAGTAACCGCGCGCCTGAATGTCACCAAACATCAGCCATTCACGGTTTTGAGTCAGCGTATGCATCACATCTTCAGGCTTACAGGTCAGCGGATACTGAATCGCGCCCAAAATCATGTTACCGATCTTGGCATCTGGGATAATGTCGTGACATGCTTTCACCGCTTTTGCACTACCCACCAACTGGTGATGAATCGCTTGGAATCGTGTCTGCTCACTACAATCACGAGGAAGACCAGAACCCGTAAACGGTTCATGCAGCGTAACGTTGATTTCATTAAAGGTTAGCCACAGTTTGACTTTATCTTTGTAGCGTTTGAACAACACCTTGGCGTAGTTTTCAAAGAAACCAATCACTTCTCGACTAGTCCAGCCTTGATATTTATCCGCTAGGTTCAGTGGCATTTCGTAATGAGAAATGGTGACCACCGGAGTAATGTTGTGCTTAGCCATCTCGTCGAATACGCGATCATAGTAAGCCAAGCCCATTTCATTTGGCTCAGAATCGTTACCATTCGGGAAGATTCGGCTCCAAGCAATCGACACGCGCAAACAGGTAAAACCCATTTCAGCAAACAAAGCGATGTCTTCTTCGTAACGATTATAGAAATCGATCGCTACATCCTTGATATTAAAATCGCCTTCTTCGCGGTATACGAGCTCACCAAAGGCACCGAATGGCTGAACATCTGATGTTGACAGACCTTTGCCATCTTTCTTATGTGAACCTTCAATTTGGTTTGCAGCAGTTGCACCACCCCATAGGAATGATTCTGGGAAACTAAAACTCATGAATATATCTCCTTTAAAATTTGGCTTGGGTTGTAATTACGCTCTGGTCGCAACAACCGCTTGTGCGATCTCTTTATTGGCATCGTTGACTTTGCCAAACAGGACAGTCAAAACAGTGGCTAGAACAATTGAGAGCATGGAAGCGAATACCGTTACCCAAAGCGTCAAATCGACACCAGTTGGCGGAATGATTTGTGGGAAAACTAAGATACTTGGTAGCGCGAATGAATAGATGCGCACACTGAAGTAGGCGATGATTGCAGCACCGATGGCTCCCGAAATACAACCAATAACAAACGGGCGCTTTTTCGGCAGGTTAACGCCATAGATAGCAGGTTCAGTGATACCGAACAGGCCAGCAGTGGTTGCAGAACCCGCAATGGCTTTCAGCTTCACATCTTTAGTCATCAAGAAAACACCAAATGCAGCACCAGCTTGTGCAAGTACAGCAGGAACTAGCAATGGCATCATACTGTCAGAACCCAAAACAGCAAGGTTGTTAAGCAGAACAGGAACAAAGCCCCAATGAAGACCGAAGATAACGAAAACCTGCCAGAACGCGCCCATTACTAAGCCCGCAACAACTGGACTTGCAGCGTAGACAAGCTCATAACCATGAGCTAAAAGTTGACTCGCATGTGTTGCCGCAGGTCCAATTACTAGGAAAGTCAGAGGAACGGTAACGACAATACATAAAAGAGGCGTGAAGAAGTTCTTTATTGCACCCGGCAGCAATTTATTGAAAACCGTTTCTAACTTGCACGATACCCAAGCGGCAAAAATGATAGGCATAACCGAAGAGGCATAGTTCATAAAGGTGATCGGCATACCTAAAAACGTCAATGCTTCATAGCCAGGAGACTGGGATGCATTAAACGCTGCGATCATACTTGGGTGTACTAGAGCACCCCCAATCGCCATAGTGACAAAAGGACTGCCGCCAAATTTTGCACCAGCGGTATAACCCAGCACGACAGGGAAAAAGAAAAACAAAGCATCACTGCCAGCAAACAAAAGCTGATAAATGCCGCTGTCTGTTGTCGTCCAGCCCGCCGCAATCGCCAAAGCTAATCCCCCTTTGAGGATACCTGACGCAGCCATAATGCCCAGCAACGGGGTAAATATTCC